>JBEBWA010000034.1:0-9437 GCA_040392465.1 Flavobacterium suncheonense | reverse complement strand
AAAATTCTTTCTAACGCAAAAAACAAGAGAGGCTACCATTTGGTGGCCTCTTTTTTTATTGGTCTAATAACAATTAGAAACACAAATCTTCTGTAGTAGTAATATTTTTTGCCTGTCTACTTAATTTTTGTAAAAAACCAAACTTAATAATTACTTTCAAAATATTGTCCCCTTCCAAAATAGCCATCCAAAAAAGAATTCTTATTTTTGCTTTATTCAATCTGAAATAGTGAGCTTGAAACAAATGAATCTCCTCAAAACTCCAATCGAATATTTGAAGGGAATTGGCCCTCAAAGAGCTGATTTACTTAAAAAAGAATTGGGGATTTTTGTGTATGAAGATTTTTTACAACTATTCCCTAATAGGTATATTGATAGAACTCGATATTATAAAATTAATCAATTACAACCTTCTTTTAATACAGAAGTTCAAATTCTCGGAAAAATAATTAATCTGAAAGTTGTTGAACAAAAAAGAGGTAAACGACTTGTTGCTACATTTGTAGATGATACAGAACAAATGGAACTTGTCTGGTTTCAAGGTTACAAATGGATTAAAGAAAATCTTAAAATAAATGAACCTTATGTGGTGTTTGGCAAAATAAATTTGGTTGGAAGCACCTTTTCTATGCCCCATCCAGAAATGGAATTGCTATCTGAACATAAACAAAATCTGAAAGCAACTATGCAACCTGTCTACCCATCTACGGAAACTCTTACTAAAAAGGGAGTTTCGTCTAGGGTGATTCACAAAGCGATGCAGCAACTTTTTTTAGAAACCAGAGGATTTTTTACTGAGGTTTTTCCATCTGACATAGTCGAAAAGTATAAATTCATCTCAAAGACCGAAGCTATTTTTAATGTGCATTTTCCGCAAAGTACAGAGATGTTGGCTAAAGCTCAATTTCGTTTGAAATTTGAAGAATTATTTTTTATTCAATTACAGCTCATTACCCAAAACCTTATCCGTAAAAATAAGATCAAAGGTCATAACTTCGAAAAAGTTGGTTATTATTTCAATGCGTTTTTTCAGAATCATTTACCTTTTGAGCTTACTAATGCTCAAAAACGCGTGATTAAAGAAATCCGAAATGATTTAGGGAGTAATGCGCAAATGAACAGACTCTTACAAGGGGACGTGGGCTCAGGGAAAACTATTGTAGCTTTTATGACTATGTTGCTTGCTTTAGATAATGATTTCCAAGCTTGTATTATGGCTCCTACCGAGATTTTGGCTAACCAACACTTCGAGAGTATTCAAGGATTTGCTAAAGAACTTAGAATTAATATAAAATTATTGACAGGATCTACTAAAACAGCAGAGCGAAGAATTATTCACGAAGAATTAGAAAACGGAAGCCTGCAGATTTTAATCGGAACTCACGCTCTTCTAGAAGATAAAGTTCAATTCCGAAATTTAGGATTGGCCGTGATTGACGAACAACACCGATTTGGAGTAGAACAACGCTCTAAATTATGGAAAAAAAATGATATTCCTCCTCATATTCTAGTGATGACTGCCACTCCGATTCCGAGAACTTTAGCGATGAGTCTGTATGGAGACTTAGATATTTCAGTAATTGATGAACTTCCAAAAGGGCGAAAGCCAATTATTACAACCCATCGCTTTGATAATTCAAGGCTCAAAGTATGGAAGTTTATGAAAGATGAAATCGAAAAAGGTCGACAGATATACGTTGTATTTCCGCTTATTCAAGAATCCGAAAAAATGGATTATAAAGATTTGATGGATGGCTACGAAGCTCTTTCGAGAGATTTTCCACTGCCGAAATACAGCATTAGTATCGTTCACGGTCAGATGAAGCCTGAAGATAAAGATTTTGAAATGAAGCGTTTTGCAGAAGGAAAGACGAATATTATGGTAGCCACTACCGTTATTGAAGTGGGAGTTAATGTTCCAAATGCTAGTGTAATGGTTATCGAAAGTGCTGAACGTTTTGGGCTTTCTCAATTACATCAGTTAAGAGGTCGTGTGGGTCGTGGTGCAGAACAGAGCTATTGTATTTTGATGACTTCATATAAGCTTTCGAGCGATAGTAAAACACGAATGGAAACAATGGTAGCCACGAATGATGGATTCGAAATTGCCGAAGTGGATTTAAAACTTCGCGGACCAGGAGATTTAATGGGAACCCAACAAAGTGGAGTTCTGAATTTAAAAATAGCGGATATCGTAAAAGACAGGGATATTTTAGCGTCAGCCAGAGCAACTGCTTTTGATATTCTTCGAAAAGATGCTCCAATGCAACTTCCCGAACATCAAAAGCTACGACAAGCTTTTTTAGAAATCACCAAAAAGAAAAATATTTGGAATTTCATCAGTTGATTTTATTATCTCTACCTTTGAATTTTATTAGAACACTATTGTGACTCCACATCAAACTTACATAAAACGCTGTATAGAATTAGCCCAAAACGGCCTTGGGGCTACCTATCCCAATCCGCTGGTAGGAAGCGTAATTGTGCATAATAATACAATTATTGGTGAAGGATGGCACCAGAAATCGGGAGAACCACATGCAGAAGTTATTGCTATAACTTCTGTAAAAGACAAAAACCTTCTGAAAGAGAGTACTATCTATGTGAGTCTGGAGCCCTGCTCACACTTCGGCAAAACGCCACCTTGCGCAGATTTTATTATAAAACATAAAATTCCAAAAGTAGTTATCGGGACAGTCGATCCGTTTGCCAAGGTATGTGGAAACGGAATCTTGAAGCTCAAAGAGGCAGGAATTCAGGTTGAGGCCGGATTTTTAGAAGAGGAATGCGAGCAGCTTAACAAACGGTTTTTTACCTTTCATCAAGAAAAACGACCCTATATTATTTTAAAATGGGCTCAAACACAAAACGGTTTTATCGCTCCTACTCACAAAAACTACAATAGACCCGTTTGGATTTCTAATGAATTTTCGAGGCAATTGGTTCATAAATGGCGCTCTGAAGAGCAAGCTATTCTGGTCGGGACTAATACTGTTTTACAAGATAATCCGACACTCGATATAAGAGACTGGACTGGACACAACCCAATCCGAATAGTATTGGATAGAGAGTTGAAAATTTCAGAAGACTCTTCGGTTTATAACGCTAGTTCAAAAACAATTTTTATTACAGAAAAACATAAAGTATCAAACAAAGAAAATATATTTTTTGAAACTGCTAATTTTCAGAAAGATATAACGAAACAGATTTTAACTATACTTTACAAGCATGAAATACAGTCGGTCATTATCGAAGGAGGGGCCGCTGTATTAGAATCGTTTATCAAAGATCATCTATGGGACGAAGTTCGAATCTTTACGTCCAATTTAATAATAGAAAATGGAATAAAAGCTCCTCAATTTGTTTTTGAGAAATCTTCTCATCTCCATATCCTAAGCGACACTTTGAGTTTATTCTATAATTACCCCAATAACAATGGAAACAAATAAGCCAAAACCACAACAAGACATTCCAAATAAAATAATAAAGACTGCAAAGCTATTAGAAGCCTTGTCTCCTAATTTAGCAACAAGCTTTGCTTATAAATTATTTGTAACTCCTGTCAACCACAAGCTTCCAAAAAGAGAAGAAGAAATGGAGAAAGAAGCTTTTCAGAAATACATTGACATTCCCGCTATTAAGAAAAAAATAAGGGTTTTTGAGTATGGAAAAAGTCAAAAAAAGGCACTTTTAGTTCACGGGTGGTCTGGTAGGGGTACACAGCTTGTAAGTTTAGCAAATGCCTTGCGTAAAGAGGGTTATATGATAATAAGTTTTGATGCTCCTGCTCACGGAAAATCCGAAGGGAAAATCAGTCATATGCTCATGTTTATTGAAAGTATATTTGAGCTCCAGAGAATCTATGGCAAGTTTGATTTAGCAATAGGTCATTCGCTTGGAGGTATGTCAGTAATGAATGCAATTAAAAGAGATTTTAAAACGGATAAAGCTGTTATTATCGGAAGCGGGGATATTGTCTTTGATATTTTTGACGGATTCGTAGGAAGTCTACAACTAAAACAAAATGTCTTATTAAAGCTAAAAGCTAAATTTGAAGCTCGTTTAAAAAATACCATTTCTGAGTTTGATGTTTTCCAGGCCGCTAAAGCAACCTCAGCTCCTGTTATGGTGATTCACGATAAACAAGATAAAGATGTTCCTGTATATTGTGCACAACACATATACAAACATCTCCAAAACGGAAAGCTACTCATTACAGACGGCCTTGGTCATCGTAAAATTTTAGGTGATCCACAAGTCATTAAACAAATTATTGCTTTTGCAAACAATGAATAATTAGAACTGAAGCCCGAGAGAAAGCTGAATATTTTTATTTTTTACTTCTGCGTCTTTCGAAAATTCGCTCAATCCGTAAATATATCTTCCTTGAATAAAAAGAGTATTTGTTAAATAAACAGAGATTCCTCCAGCCAAAGCAAAATCAAAATCTTCTGTATCAACATTTTTTAGGTTATTATCTATTAAGTAACTGAATTGCGGTCCTGCTTCTATACTTAAACTTGAACCAAGGTAAACTTTTAGCAACATAGGAATATTGAGGTATTTCAAATCAATCTCATCAAGAGTATGATTTGAATCTACATCTGCTCCTTGAACAGAAAAAATCGCTTCAGGCTGAAAAGAAAAACTACTATTTATATTTATTTCATAGAATGCTCCAAGATGGTAACTGATTTTAGTATCAAGCTCCATACCGCCTATTTTTCCGTCAATATTAGAAAAATTTGCCCCTCCTTTTATACCGAATTGAGCACTCACAAAGCTTGCGCTAAGCAATAGTAGAAATAAAATTGATTTTTTCATTTTATAAATTAGATTAAAATTGGTCCAAAAATACTATTTATTTTTTACCTCTTGAGAATATAAAATTTTTAAATTAAATTTTTAAACTTTTCTTGGTGTTCGCTAGAAGCCCCTCTTTGTGTATCATTATTGAAATAGTTTTTAGCTTAGTGTAAGGTACACTCATATAAATATAACCTTGATTACCTATTCTTTCGCCAGTACTTCCCCATGAATTTTTGACGGTGTAATAAACATTGCCGTTTTGATCTTTTACTTTGCCTACAATATGCATTAGGTGATCGTCAGTGGTATTGAAATTCTCAAATTCTTGTTGTCTAAACTCTTGAGTGATTTCCATTTCAGGTTTAATCTCTTTAAGAAATATTTTTTCTTTATCCTCTGCATTCACTGGGATAACGGCAACCCCCTCTTTAGCCGAAAATCCTAGCTCGCTAACATCACAATCAAGAGCGATAGTAAAACCTTTAGCCAAAGCATTATCGATATTCTCTACAAGTTCGTCTATCGGAACATTATAAAAACTTCCGTTCGAAAAGTTATCAGGAATGTTCAGAATGAACCAAGAATAAAATGGCTGATGAGTAAATGATGTGAGCGAAACATAATCTTGCGGATTAATTTTTGTGTAATTCAAAAAACTTTTAGGAGTGTATTTTTTGCCTTCAAAAATAAATTCTGTGGGGTTTTCTCCCATATAAACATCGAGAACAGAGCTTATAGCCTGCCTCCATTTCGGAGACAGTTTTTTGGCCTTAGAAAACGATTCTGCCATTGCGTTCAATGTAGCTTCCAATTCGGTATGATCGTGCTTCTCTTCTGATTTTTCCTTCCCTTGAAAAACTTCAATCGGAACAATTCCATGTTTTGCAATGCTATTAATGACATCATGCCCCAAGGCTCCCTGCGAAAACTGAGCCTTTCCTTGTCGCATAATATAATTTTCCGCTTTTTCTATGTAAGTATTCCTTACATTATACATCTCTGATAAATCAATTTGTTTTCCCGTCAAGCGAATAATTTCAGATTCTAAAAACGAAGTAGTGGCATAACTCCAACACGTTCCTGTTCGGTCTTGTGAAATTACGGGGGTACTGGATATCTCTATAACATTCTGAAATTTGTATTCTTGAGCAAAAACTCCAATTGTAAATAAACTGACAAAAAAGAAGATTATTTTTTTCATACTTTATATGTTTTACAAAAAATTAGTGTGGGCTAAAAATACTAAAAAACAAATGTAAATAGAGAGAAAAAAACAAAAAGTATATGCCTTTTAATCTAAAACAGCATTTATCACTATTTGCTGAATCATCTCCCGAAAACTAATATTCTAAAATAAACACTATTCTATTCTAAAACAAAAATAATAAGCGTTTATAAAAAATAGACATATTTAAGGAATATAATAGGTTTTTCTAAAAAACATAAACTTTACAAAAAAGTGTAATAAGTACTATTAAGTGTTTTTGTTTAAATTTATTTAAAACATAAGGTGTTAAAGTCATGGTATACTTGAAAAATTTAACTCTTTTTTTTGTTTTAGTTTCGGTTTTTGACTACATTAGCCCCTATTATTTTTTTATATAATCACGATACATATAGATAAAAAGCGATTTTTTTATCTATATATATCATATTTCTAATTTTTCTAATTTTTTTAATTTTTATGAAAAGAAACTTACTTTCGTTAGTTGATTTTCGGACAGAAGCAAAAGACAAATCCTATTGGCGGTATTTGTTTTTAATGTCTTGTCTGATTTTCTTTGGTACGCAAACAACGTTTGCACAGACTTATTGTATCCCGACATCTCCAAATGGATGTAATTCAGGAGACAATATCAACACCCTTATAATAAATAATGGTTCAGGAATAAACCATATTGATTCAGGATGTTCGACAGATGGTTATGGAGATTTTACAGGGACTGCTGGATTATTTGGAACTTTCATGCAAGGAGAAACTTATGAGTTTTCAGTAACCCACACCTATCAAACTGAACAATATATAAGAATATATATTGATTTTAATGAGGATGGTGATTTTGAAGACGCAGACGAACTATTGTTCTCATCTTCTTTTGGTAGTACTGCAGGACTAACAACAGGTAGTTTTACAATACCGCTAACAACTCCTTTATCATCTTCTACTCGTTTAAGAGTTATAGACACTTATAATGGACTTTCTACAAACTCTTGTTCTCTCGACGCTAATTATGGAGAAACTCATGACTATTCAGTGGAAATTCTACCTCCACCATTATGTCCAACTCCATCAGGATTAAGTGCAGATGTTCTATCCCTTACTTCTGCAGAATTGCAATGGTCAAGTACTGGTAATAACTTTGAGGTACAATGGGGTCTAGAAGGGTTTACACTTGGAAGTGGTACTACAGTACCAGGAATTACTTCCAATTCTTTAACTTTATCATCTCTTACTGAAAACACCTCTTATCAGTTTTACGTTCGTTTAAATTGCGGTACTGACGGGTATAGTATTTGGGCAGGGCCTTATTCATTTTATACTAATTATTGTGTGGTTAGTTCAACAAATCAGTGGGATTATATTACCTCTTTTAGCACATCGCTAGGCATTACTAACATCTCAAACAACAGCGGGGGAATGTCTCCAGGCGGTTACGGAGACTTTACAGATATGTCTGTATCGCATTTTGAAACAGGAGAAGTTAGTTTTACAGTGACTATCAATAGCTATTTTGGAGTAAATATCTGGATTGACTGGAATAACAATATGGTATTTGAAGAATCCGAAAAAGTGTATGCTTCAGGATTTATGGGTAACGGTCCATTTACAGGAACATTCAATGTCCCTGCAGGACAGGCTCTAGGTGATTACAGAATGAGGGTTAGAGGAAGTACTATTGGCTCGAACCCTCCTGCTTGTGGTATTGTTAATTATGGAGAAGCAGAAGACTATACTTTTACAGTAATCCCAACTCCTACTTGTATGCCTCCTACACAATTAGGAGCCAACATCGTAGACCTTAACACTGCTGAACTTTATTGGACAAGTGAAGGTAATTTGTTTGAAATTGAATACGGAGAGCAAGGATTTACTCCAGGTACAGGTACTGTTGAAACAGGAATAACAACCAATACGGTGACTCTATCAGGACTTACAGAAAATACCTATCATCATTATTATGTACGTCGTGATTGTGGAGATGGAGATTTAAGTCCTTGGACAGGACCTTATACTTTCTATACTAATTATTGTGAGTCTAACACCATGTATGAGTGGGATTATATTTCCTCGTTTAGCACCACCATGGCTATTACGAACATCTCGAACAATAGCGGAGGATGGTCACCAAATGGATACGGAGACTTTACAGATATGGCAGTATCACATTTTGAAACAGGTGAGGTTAGCTTTACATTGACCACCCCTAGCTGGCTGGGAGTGAATATCTGGGTTGACTGGAACAATAACATGCTATTCGAAGAAGACGAAAAAGTATATACATCTGGAGACTTTACAACTCAAGGTCCATTTACAGGAACATTCACCGTTCCTGCTGGCCAACCTCTTGGAGATTACAGAATGAGAGTGAGAGGAAGTAATGATTCTGGAAACCCTTCTGCTTGTGGTATGATATACTACGGAGAAACAGAAGATTATACTTTTACAGTAATTCCTACTCCAACTTGTATGCCTCCTACTCAATTAGGGGCGAATGTTATCGATCTTAACACAGCTGAAGTTTATTGGACAAGTGAAGGTAATTCGTTTGAAGTTGAATACGGAGAACAAGGATTTACTCCAGGTACTGGTACTGTTGAAACAGGAATAACAACTAATACAGTTACCTTAACAGGTCTTACAGCCAACACTTACCATCAATATTATGTACGTCGTGATTGTGGAGATGGAGATTTAAGCCCTTGGACAGGACCTTATACTTTCTACACTAATTATTGTGAAGCGACTTCTCAATGGTTAGGAGACAATATCAATTCAGTACAAACTTCAGGAGCTATCGTAAATATATCAAACATTACTAACGGGGCTTCTGATAACGGTTATGGTAACTTCACAGATTTTGCAGCCCACCATTTCGAGACAGGAGAGACACAATTTACTGTAGTAACAAACTGGAGCATGAGTGTTAACATCTGGATTGATTGGAATAAAAACATGGTGTTTGATGCAGATGAATTAGTATATCAAAGTCCTACGCAACAACAAACACATACTACATTAATTACTGTGCCGATTGGTACTCCAGTAGGAGATTACCGTATTAGAGTAAGAGCTCAATGGGCTTCTCCTCCTGCTTGTGGGACTATTAATTATGGTGAAACAGAAGATTATACATTTACGGTAATTCCTACCCCTACTTGTATGCCTCCTACTCAATTAGGAGCAAACATCAACTCGCTTACCGAAGCTGAACTTTATTGGACAAGTGAAGGTAATTTGTTTGAAGTAGAATATGGATTACAAGGATTTGCTCCAGGTACTGGTACTGTTGAGACAGGAATAACAACTAATACAGTTACGCTAACGGGACTTCCAGAAAACACTTACCATCATTATTATGTACGTCGTGATTGTGGAGATGGAGATTTAAGCCCTTGGACAGGACCTT
>JBEBWA010000033.1:0-10550 GCA_040392465.1 Flavobacterium suncheonense | reverse complement strand
AAATTCAGAATTTTGAAGGGAAATATCCCAAACAGCTTTGGTATTTGTTTTTCTCCGAAATGTGGGAGCGTTTTTGTTTCTACGGAATGAGAGGGATGCTAACATTCTTTATGGTACATCAGTTGTTTTTGAGCGAAAAAGATGCTCAATTGCAATATGGTGCTACACAGGCCTTTGTATATGCCTTTACCTTCATTGGAGGGCTTTTTGCCGACAAAATTCTTGGATTTAGAAAATCACTATTCTGGGGAGGTCTTTTGATGATTACAGGAAGTTTGATTTTGGCTGTTGATCCAGTTAAATTCTTCTTTTTAGGAATCTCATTTACGGTTGTCGGGACAGGTTTCTTCAAACCGAATATCTCAACAATGGTAGGAGCTTTATACAAAAAAAATGACACTCGTAGAGATGCTGGATTCTCATTGTTTTATTCAGGTATTAACTTAGGGGCTTTGCTTGGAGGTTATGCTTGTATTTCTATCGGAAAAGGAGAATTGTTCGGAAGTATCATTGCCGAAGGTCTTCGTTGGAATGTAGCTTTTGGATTAGCTGCTGTAGTGATGACTATCAGTTTGATTACTTTCGTTTTCACAAAGAGAAGTATGGGGCCTATTGGGCTTTCTCCGCTTAAAGAGATAGACGGTAAAAAGCGTTCTATTTACGAAATTGCTGTGTATATCGGAGGATTGGCTTGTATTCCACTAATTATGAAAATGGTTGCTAAAACCGAATATACAGACTATTTTATGTATATCATAGGACCTGCTACTTTGATATATTTAGTATACGAAATGACTAAACACACTTCTTCTGAAGTTAAAAAACTCATTGCAGCCTTAATATTTATTGTTTTTTCTATCTTGTTCTGGGCCTTCTTTGAACAAAGTGGAGGTTCTTTGAGCCTTTTTGCAGCCAATAACTTAAACAATGAACTTTTAGGGACTTTTAAACTTGACCCAAATGGAGTAAACAACTCAGCCAATGCCTTTTTCGTAATTATTTTTGCTGCCCTTGTCGGACTGATTTGGATAGCAATGGCTAAAAAGAAAATTGAACCTAATACTGTAGTAAAATTTGGGCTAGGGTTCTTGTTTTTAGGAGCATCTTTCTATATTCTATATTCTACCCGTTTGTTCTCAGACGAAAACGGAATGACTTCGCTCGATGTGTTTACGTTTGCCTATTTCGTCATGACTCTAGGAGAACTTTGTTTGTCTCCAATAGGACTTTCTATTATGACTAAACTCTCACCAGCAAAACTTCAGGGGATTATGATGGGTATGTGGTTCTTGGCTTCTGCTTATGGGCAATATGTAGCGGGAATTTTAGGAGCGGGAATGACTCTGGCAGACGAAAATGCTACAAAACACGAAAAACTAATTGCCTATACAGACGGTTACCAACAATTGGCAATTTACGCCCTTATTGCAGGAGTAGTGTTGATTGTAATTTCTCCGCTAGTTAGAAAACTAATGCAGGACGTAAAATAATCATATCTAATTATAAGTATAAAAAAAGCGACTTTTTTAAAAAGTCGCTTTTTATAGTTTTAACCTAAAACTCAATTAAAATGTCAGAAAATAAAAAGAATCTTAGACAAACCATAGGTTCGTTAAATAAAAACTTTTGGATTGCCAGTGCTATGGAACTCTTCGAACGTTGGGCTTGGTACGGAATTTATACTTTGTTCGGACTTTATTTAGTAGGTTCTACAGATATGGGAGGTCTAGGTTTTGACCACGTTCAAAAAGGTAGTATTATGGGTAACATCGTGGCTATACTCTATCTTTTACCGCTCTTTTTTGGAGTGATAGCAGATCGTATAGGTTATAAAATTTCTTTAGTTATTGCCTATATTTTACTTATTGCTGGATATTATTTGTTGGGTGAGGTAAGCACCTATTCTAGTGTTTATTTGGTGTTTTTATTGGTTGCTGTCGGAGCAGCTTTCTTTAAACCAGTTGCTTCTGCCATTGTAGCTCGAAATACTGATGAAACTACAGGAACCCTTGGTTTCGGAATTTTCTATATGATGGTTAATGTCGGAGGATTTATTGGCCCGTCAATGTCCTCTTATTTACGTACAGAATATGGGTGGAGATTGATGTTTATTCAAGCGGCTGTGGTAATTACGATTAACATGGCGATACTATTGCTTTTTTATAAAGAACCTAAAGTTGAAAAACCAAAAGATTCTATCGGAAAAGCTATTAAAGATTCTTTATTAGGAATTTTCGAAGCCTTGAAAGATATTCGCTTAGGAATTTTATTACTTCTAATGGTTGGTTTCTGGACGATGTTCAACCAATTATTTAATACTTTGCCTAACTTTATTGAAGACTGGGTAAATTCAGCGGTTATCAGTGATTGGATTAACCAAAATATGCCAGCTGGTGTTGCTACAACCCTTACGGATGGAGCTCAGGTGAAAGCAGAATGGTTTACGAATATTGATGCTTTGATGATTATTATTTGTCAAGTAATGGTGTCCTTTTTTGTTACCAAAATGCGTCACATTAGTGCGGTGATAAGAGGAGCGATGATTGCAACTATAGGTATTGCCATGTCTTTTTATTTTGGCTCTGTTTGGTTTGTAGTTATCGGAACGATGATTTTCTCTATCGGAGAGATGATGTCTAGCCCCACGGTTTCATCATTTATTGCTCTTATTACTCCAAAAGGAAAAGAAGGATTATACCAAGGAACCTATTTCTTACCTGTAGCGGCTAGTTATTTTGTAACGAGCTTTATATCTGGAGGACTGTACCAGTCTTGGTCGGATAAACTTTCGTTAGTACAGAAAGAAATGGAAACCCGTTCAATTGAAATGCCACATATCGTTTCAAAAGAGCAATTTGTTGAGGTAGGAGCTAAAACATTTGATATGAAATTGGCTGAATTCGAAAATCAATTTAGCCTAAAAGCAGAAGAAATTGACTGGACTCAAGTAAAAACTTCTGTATATGAGTATGCTGCGCAAAATCAAATAGATATTTCTGCACTTCGTTTTCCGTTTTCTAAAAACGAATATTTCGCTTTAGCAGAACAAAAATTAGATATGTCACATTGGGAAATGACCGATATGCTGTGGGAAAAATATGAGCCGAACAAAATCTGGATGGTCATCGTAGGAATCGGGTTGTTCTCTATTGTTTCGCTATGGTTGTATGACAGATTGATCATTAGACCATTGGAGAAAAAGTCCAGAACATAACGCCTTGTCTTATTTATTTTGTTTATCTTTCGCCTTTCTAAATAATCCTTAATTCAAAGATATGAATGCAACAGTAGATACTGAAAACACAGAATTTTTTAAATCAAAAGTATTAGGACACCCTTCTGGGTTATTCATTTTGTTTTTTACTGAGATGTGGGAACGATTTTCATTCTACGGAATGAGAGTTTTGTTGATTCAGTTTCTTACTGCTAAAGTACTCTTTGGAGACCCAATGTCGGGTTGGGGATGGAGTGCAGAACAAGCTGGTGCTTTATACGGAACCTATGCCATGCTACTGTATATTACTCCAATATTTGGAGGAGTAATTGCAGATAAATATTTAGGTTCACGGTGGTCTGTTATTATCGGAGCGCTTATTATGACTTTAGGTCACGCTTCTATGGCTTTTGACAATACTTCAATGTTCTTTTTAGGACTAGCACTTTTAGTAATCGGGACAGGTTTCTTTAAGCCCAATATGCCAGCTATTCTAGGAGAAATGTATAAGAATTTGCCTGAAAAGAAAGACGGAGCTTATACTATTTTCTATATGGGGGTAAATGCAGGAGCTTTCTTCGGAATGATGCTTTGCGGATATATTGCCGAGACTTTAGGATGGCATTGGGGATTTGGTTTAGCTGGGATTTTTATGTTGTTAGGAACAGCTCAATTTTGGTTGGCTAGCCCTATAATGGGAAATCTAGGATTACTTAGCAAGTCGGAACAGCAAGATTCAAATAACACAACAGATTCAAAACCAGAACAAATTGTTCCTGATAAAAGAAATCCTTTTACCCTTACAGATTATATTTTGATGGGAATCGTTGGAGTTTTAGGTTTAGTTTATGCTTTCAACGATCCACTTTCAAAAAATGGCGTAATTGATATATTTGCTTTCTTAGACACATCATTTTTGAGAGGACAAAGCATAATGATTCTTTTTGCTTTGGTGTTGTTCCTTTATCTAGTTATCTCGAGAATCAACCGTTACGATAAAGTAGTTAGAGATCGAATGTTTGGGGTTATTCTACTGGCTTTCTTCTTGATATTCTTTTTTATGAGTTTTGAGCAAGGAGCAACTTCGCTTGTTTTAGTAGCCAGAGATTATATTGATAGAGAACTTACAGGTAGTGGACTTTTGATGTTTAATGTTGTAAATACTTTACTAACAGTAGTTCCTTTAATTATTATTTCTTACGTATTAATAAAATTAGCTAGACAAACTTGGAAGCGAATCGCCTTGTCAAACGTGATTTTATTCGTGTGCTTTTTATTGATTTGGGCTACTGTTATATGGATGCTTAACAGAGAATTTTCAGCAGAAGTATCAGAAATTAAAGTTTCATGGTTCTCAATCCTGAACTCATTCTTTATTATAGCATTAGCTTCGACCATTTCTAGGTTATGGGATTCCAAACACAATCCATCAGCAGCCTTTAAATATGGATTCGGATTGTTGTTTGTAGCTTTAGGATTTTTAGTCTTAGGATTAGGATCAATGGGTATTAGCGAGGGAGTAAAAATTTCGATGATTTTTCTAGTGTTAACCTATTTATTTCACACTATTGGAGAGTTGTTTATATCTCCTGTAGGACTTTCGTATGTGTCAAAACTAGTTCCTGCCAGAATGCTAGCCTTTATGTTTGGAATGTGGTATGTAGCTATAGCAATTGCTCAAAAATTAGCGGCTATTTTAGGAGGTCAAGTTGAGGTAATCAAAGAAAATCACTCATTGAGTTATTTCTTCTTCCTCTTTACAGCTATTCCTGCTTTTGCAGGTATTCTAGTAATGGTCTTGAATCCTTTATTGAAAAAATTAATGCACGGAGTGAGATAATTTGGTATAAGAATTGTAATCATTAGAGAGTTTAAAAATTAAAGAGATGAAAAAAATATTTTTATTAGTATTGTTTCTCGGTTTAGGGAACTTTATTCAAGCTCAAGAGACTATAAAATGGGTTACATTTGAAGAGGCTATAAAACTTCAGAAGAAGAAACCTAAAAAAATATTTATGGACGTTTATACTGATTGGTGCGGCCCTTGTAAAATGCTTGACAAACAAACTTTTCAAAATGCTGATGTGGTTAAATATATAAACGAAAACTACTATGCCGTAAAGTTTAACGGAGAAGGGAAGGATCCTGTAACTTATCAAGGGAAAGTCTATTCAAATCCACGTTATGTAGAAGGAAGATCAGGCAGAAATGGAGTACATGATTTAACAGCTGCATTAGGAGTGAGCGCTTATCCTACGATGTTGTTTTTTGACGAAACAGGTAAGTTGATTCAACCCCTGAAAGGATTTTATAAGCCTAAACAAATCGAAATATTCCTGAAAATTTTTGCAACTGATGAGTACAAAAAATTTGATACTACCGAAAAGTGGCAAGAATATCAAGCTAGTTTTGTAGGTACTTTTACAGAATAACGATTTCTTTTGTGTATCGCTATTTCAGGACGGGACATAAACTTATAAAAAAAGCTCTCAATATAATTGAGAGCTTTTTTATTGATTAATCGTTATCCTTTGTTAGTTGTTAAGCATTACAGGCATTACAAGCATTGTAACGGTTTCTCCATCACTTAATCCGTCAACAGGTGTGAGTACTCCTGCGCGGTTAGGAAGAGACATTTCAAGCGAGATTTCATCACTTGTAAGATTGGTCAGCATTTCTGATAAAAAACGAGAGTTAAACCCGATTTCTAAATCATCCCCTTGATAATCACAAGTTAATCTTTCGTTTGCCTTGTTAGAATAATCTAAATCTTCAGCAGAGATATTCAGTTCTGTTCCTGCCATTTTTAAACGAATTTGATGTGTGGTTTTGCTAGAGAAAATCGAAACTCTTCGAACAGAATTTAAAAATAAGGTTCTGTTTATCAAAAGTTTGTTTGGGTTTTCCTTCGGAATCACCGCTTCGTAATTTGGATATTTTCCGTCAATCAAACGACAGGTTAGAATGTAGTTTTCGAACGAAAATACCGCATTTGATTCGTTGTATTCAATGGCAACTTCTGCATCAGAAACAGCCAAAATATTTTTAAGAATATTCAATGGTTTTTTAGGCATGATGAATTCAGCTGTCTGATCGGCCTTAATATCTGTGCGAGAGTATTTAACTAATTTATGAGCATCAGTAGCTACAAATATCAACCCTTCTGTTGTAAACTGAAAGAAAACACCTGACATCACAGGACGTAAATCGTCGTTTCCTGTAGCGAAAATTGTTTTGCTTACGGCTGTTGCTAATACCTCTGCAGGAACAATTGTTTTAGAAGCGTCTTGCAAAGAAACTGCTTTCGGAAATTCCTCCCCATTTGCATAAGCCAAAGCGTATTTTCCCGATGAAGAACTAATTTCAATAGTATTGTTGTCTTCAACAGTGAAAGTAAGTGGTTGCTCCGCAAAAGTTTTGAGTGTTTCTAAAAGTAAACGAGCTGGAACAGCAATATTACCTGTGCTTTCCGAGTCAATTTCTAATACAGCAGACATTGTTGTTTCAAGATCAGAAGCTGTAACTGTAAGCTCTTTATTGTCAAGTTCAAACAGAAAATTATCCAAAATAGGAAGTGTGTTATTGCTGTTGATAACACCACTCAAAACCTGTAATTGCTTTAATAAAAGAGAACTCGATACTATAAATTTCATTTCGTATTCTATTAATTGTTCAAGCTACAAATATATCGTAAATTCAGTTGAAAAGGAAAATATTTTAATAAAACTTGTTGGTATATCTCCTTTTTCTTAAATAATTAAATACAATTCCAAAAACAATCAAAAGCACCAAAGGGAGACCTACCGTAACAATTTGTGATTGATAATATTTCTGCTTTACTTTCTCTTTGTCAAAAAAGGCGAGTTTAACTTCTTTAGCTCTGATGCTAATAATTCCTGAATCGTCAAGCAAATAATGAACCGCATTCATCAAAAAATCTTTATTGCCATAGATTTGTTCTGTCCAAATATCATATCCGTTGACCAAGAACTTTTTATTGGCATACATATAGTTTACAATATCTCCATCCGAAATCACAATCATTTTATTATTTGCGCTTTCCTCTTTTTGTTGGGGATAATTAAAGGGTTTTACACGATTTTTGTATGCGGAAGTAAAATTCCCTTCTAATAGAACTCCAGTTATACTGGGTTTCCCTGCAAATGGGGGCTCGCCTTGAAACTGGAAAAGGTCTATTTTTAGAGGCACTCCAACAGTTCTTGACATAGTAGAGCTCTCTATAAGAACAGTCTTCTTAATGCTGTTGGACAAGGTATCAATACTGTTGGCAAATTCGAGTTTTACCGCATTTATGCTTTTGTTGATGATATGATTCTCTTGTGAAGGAATCATAAAAGAATACCACCAGTCTAAAGGTAAATCCTGTTGGTTTTCATCTTTGAGCGTAATCGGAACTGAATAATAATCCTGGATTAAATTATAATTTACTCTAATCCCATATCTGAAGAGCATATCGTCGAGATTTAAATCCTCTTCTACTATGGCTACATTGCTTTGTGTACGATTATTTAAGCTGTCCAAATCAAATTGGACTTGATCCAGCAACCACATCGTCTTTTTACCTTTCATGATATACTGGTCAAGAATATATCTTTCTCTATCCGAAAAAGGCTTTGTCGGTTTGGCTATAACTGCTAAATCAAAACGATCGAGGTTTTTGATAACCTGTTCGTTGTCGTTTTGTAATTCTTTTAAATCAAATTCTCCAAACTCATAATATGGTTTTAGACCATTGATTAAATCAGCGATATATTTATCGTCTATTTGACCATTTCCTTTGAGAATAGCAATGCTTTTCTTTTCTTTTATAGTAAGTTTTGCAATGGCATCTGCAAAAGCATATTCGAGTTGTTCGACTGATTTCTGAATGTTCTCTGAAGCTGAAATACCTAAATTATTTACTAGAAGCGGAACACGAACCGATTTTTGGTTTGCCTCATCATAGGCTATAGCCCAAGGAAAAATCCTTACAATAGATTGATTGCCTTGTTTTGTAATAGGGATATTTGTTGGAGTAAGCCCCATTTGGTCAAGATCAACCATAGCCTGACTAATGTTCTCTTCTCCTGCAAGAGGGTCTTCAAATACAAAGCGAATATTGTGATTTATTCCTTTAAACTCATTGAGAAGTTGTTTGGTTTCTTGTTGCAGACGTCGAAATTCAGCAGGAAAATCTTCTCCCTGTAACAAAATCGTAAACTCTAATGGTGTGTTTACCTGTTTGAGCAAATCTTTGGTGGTGTCTTGTAAAGTGTAGCGTTTGTCATGGGTCATATCAAAGCGCTTGTAAACAAAAATACCAAGTAGGTTTAAAGCTACTATTCCCAAAACTGAGTAAATCAGCGGTTTAAGATTATTTTTTTTAGGTGTTTTCATCAGTTTTTCAGAGATTTAAGTTTAAAAACAGTCAATGATAAAAACAAAGCTGCAACACTCAAAAAATAGATAATATCGCGAGTGTCCAATACCCCTCGACTGATACTTCGAAAGTGGTAATCCATCCCGAGAGAGGCAATAAAATCACTATAAGGTGTAAATTGAGAGGCTAGCCCTTCCATTCCAAAATACAACAAAAAGCACATAAAGACAGCTAAAATAAAAGCTACAATCTGATTTTCTGTTAGAATGGAAGTGAAAATTCCAATTGCGGTATAACCTGCAACCAAAAACAGTAAGCCAAAATACGAGCCAATAATACTTCCAGAATCGATTATTGTTGGTGGACTTATAAGTCCATAGATTACAAAAACATAAATAAGGGTTGGAAGTAATGCGATAATAATAAGTAAAAAAGCTCCTAGAAACTTCCCGTTTACAATTTGCCAAACCGATAGGGGTTTGGTAAGCAATAACTCAATAGTTCCTTGTTTTCTTTCGTCCGAAAAGCTACGCATAGTAACGGCAGGAATCAGGAAAATTAAAACCCAAGGTGCTAAAGTGAAAAACGGAGTTAAATCAGCAAAAGAGTTGTCCAAAATATTGAAGTCTCCTTGAAAAACCCATAAAAACAATCCGTTCAAAAGCAAAAAAACAGCTATTACCAAATAGCCTATAAGCGAACCGAAAAAAGATTGTATTTCTCTAAATAATATTGATTTCATTTATGTTTAATCGTTGATTCGTTAATTGCATAATTAATTTACGGAAGACTCTCTAATTTATCTACACTCCAAGCTTGGGGTTTATCGTTGAAAAGCGCTTTGGTAAATGTCCATACTTCATTAAAGAGTTCAGAATGTCTGTAATTTTCTAAATCTTCTTCGCTTTCCCAAATGCTATACGTAAAAAACACCGATTTATTGCTTTTGTCCTGATATAATTCCAAAAAAGTGTTCCCCGAAAAGTTTCGGATAGCGTGTTTATTCTGATGAAAGTTCTCCAAAAAAGCGGCTACTTTTTCGGGATGAAAACTCAATTTTACGATTCGAATGAACATTTAAATTAGTAATTAGTGGTTAGGATATAGAAAGGGTCTGTACTCTAAACCCTAAACAGCCACAACTCCTTTAATATGTGGATGTGGGTCATAATCCGTTAGAGTAAAGTCCTCAAATTTGAAGTCGAATATATTTTTAACTTCAGGATTCAGGATCATTTTTGGCAGTTTGCGAGGCTCTCTCGAAAGCTGTAATTCTAACTGTTCAAAATGATTGTTATAAATGTGTGCATCTCCAAAAGTATGGATGAATTCGCCTGGTTGTAAATCCGTAACTTGGGCAATCATCAACACGAGCAGAGCATAAGAAGCAATATTAAACGGAACTCCCAAGAAAATATCTGCGCTTCGTTGGTATAACTGGCACGAAAGTTTGCCTTCTGCTACATAAAACTGGAAAAAAGCATGGCAGGGTGGCAGGGCTACTTTTCCGTTAGCTACATTTTCTGAAAAGGACTTTGAAGTGTCAGGCAATACAGATGGGTTCCAAGCCGAAATAAGCATTCTTCGACTATTCGGATTGGTTTTGAGTGTGTGGATAAGTTCCGAAATCTGGTCGATTTCTTTACTGTCCCAATTTCTCCACTGATGACCATAAACCGGACCTAAATTTCCGTCTTCATCAGCCCATTCATCCCAAATACGAACTCCATTTTCTTTTAGATAGGCAATATTAGTTTCTCCTTTTAAAAACCATAACAACTCGTGAATAATAGATTTTAAATGGAGTTTTTTGGTTGTAACCAACGGAAATCCTTCGCTCAAATCAAATCGCATCTGATGTCCAAAGACACTTTTGGTGCCTGTTCCTGTTCGGTCTCCTTTTTGAGTTCCGTTGTCTAAAACGTGTTTTACTAAATCTAAATATTGTTTCATCTT
>JBEBWA010000032.1:0-11548 GCA_040392465.1 Flavobacterium suncheonense | reverse complement strand
CAGGTGGTCACTTTAAATTGGAATTGGGTGGTCAATATCACTGGAATTTGCAGTTGGTGCTTTTAATATGAGAAAGTGAAATAAACTTATCAAAATACTCTTGGGAGTATAAATTAACACTTATAAATACCAAGGATATGATGATTTTCAAAAGATGATTTGTCTTCATGAGTATTAGGTTTTTAGAATATTAACACCAATAAAACCATATTAACATAATATTATGTTAATAAAGAAAGCACAAACAAATCAAATAAAAATTAGCTAATTAGGTATTTTAAAATGCCTATTATGTTAAAATTTAAAATAAACCCAATTGAGATTCAAGCAGCTAGACATTTTTGAACATCAGGATGACTTGATTAGTAAGCGTTTTAATCAAGCATTTGAAGAAGAAAATTTAACTCTAAAATAGATTCAAAAAATAGAATTAAATAATTTTTTGTTTAATAGCTTCTCTTATAAGCCCTTGAGTATCTGAAACATTAAAGAGTTGTTTCATTTTGGTTATGCGCTTTTGAATTCCGCTGGTGCTTAACGAAAGGTATTGATCTAGTTCATTAACCTTGAGTCCTTGTTTGAGATGAAGGAGAATTTCTCTATTGACGTCATTTACAAGAGTATGATGATTTGCAATATTTCTGACTGCTTTTTGAACAGTGCTACTCAAGTATCTTTTATCAGCTTTAAATAATTCTGTAAAAGTATCTTGCGAAACATCATTTTTAGTAATCAACGCATCGGGCTGTACTTTTTTATGAATAGTATATATAGTGGATGCCTCTTGATAAGCGGTAATTATAAATATCTTACATTGTGGATGATGCTTTTTGAGCAATAGAGCTATATCCATCCCAGAAGACAGTCCTTTTCCGTCAAACTCTGGAAGTTGATAATCGAGTATAGCTAAATCTAACGTAGGAACAGTAGTAATAAAGCGAAAAGCCTCCTCGCAATTCAATGCCTTAAATGCAGTAAACGGAGATATCTCTCGCTCCAATAACATGATATAACTTTCAATAATTATTGAATGGTCGTCAACAAAAAGAATATTCATATCATTAATTTACGTTAGTCGTTTTAGAAATGTGTAAAAAATTAATTTTAAAGCTTAAACATATATTATTCTCTTTTTTAGACAGTTATAATATATGCTTTTAATCGTTCGTGCTCAGAGGATTTTTGTCGTATTCATCTCATTGGTTAAAAGTGAACTCCAACTATTACTCCAAGTCAATTAAGTGGCTCAAAAGTACGTTTTTTTATCGTAAGAAAATAAAAAAACAGCTCTTAAATTCTTTATATTATTTACTGTAATTTTATGAAAGAGATGTACTGTTATCTACAAAAACACATCCTGATTTCCTGGCTTATTTCCGAAAAAAAGGCGGAATCAAAACAACAAGAGGCAGACAAATATATTGTCTACCTCTTGCCAATTCAGAAGCTATTTTTGATTATTATCAGAGTACTCCCCTCCTTTAATAATATAAATTTAGTTTTTAGTTTCACATGTATTCAGTTTTTAATTTAAAAATTTACTGTTTTAATTCTCTTTACAGAATCATAATGTGAATTTCCTAAGACAAAGGAAAATCTATTTTATTTACTTTTTGGGTATCTTAAATACACTTTTTGTTAAAGTTTTCAGGTAACACATAAAAATCACAAGAGGCGGACAAATTTATTGCCCACCTCTTGCAAAATTCAGAAGCTATTTTTGATTATTATCTGAGCACTAGAGCTCTTTTAATAATATAAATTCAGTTTTTTTTATTTCACATCCGCTTTCCGTACTGTACTAACCGCTTTAATTCTCTTACAGAATTGTTATGTGAATTATCTGTGACAAAGTAACGTTGATTCTGTTTATTTGTTGGGGATCCAAAATATACTTTTTGTTAAATTTTTTAGGTAACGCATAAAAATCACAAGAGGCGGACAAATTTATTGTCCACCTCTTGCAAAATTCAGAAGCTATTTTTGATTATTATCTGAGCACTAGAGCTCTTTTAATAATATAAATTCAGTTTTTCATTTCACATCAGCTTTCCTTGTTATACTAACCGCTTTAATTCTCTTTACAGAATTGTTATGTGAATTACCTGTGACAAAGTAACGTTGATTCTGCTTATCTGTTGGGAATCCAAAATATACTTTTTGTTAAAGTTTTTTAGGTAACGCATAAAAATCACAAGAGGCGAACAAATTTATTGTCCACCTCTTGCAAAATTCAGAAGCTATTTTTGATTATTATCGGAGCACTGAAGCTCTTTTAATAATATAAGTTCAGTTTTTCTTTTCACATCAGCTTTGCTTGTTGTACTAACTGCTTTAATTCTCTTACAGAATTGTTATGTGAATTATCTGTGACAAAGTAACGTGATTTCTACTTAGTTGTTAGGTATTTAAAATATACTCTTTGTTAAAGTTTATATACTTGATAAAATGGCCTTCTCCTGCTTAACTACTAGTACAACATCGAGCTCCTAACTCTTAAACGACTCATTTACATTTGTTTTTCGACTAAATATTTCCAGTATCTTTTGGGGACATACTGTAAGTGTAATTTCATATTTCGTCTAGCTTCAATATTTGTGCTGTGGTAGTAGCTTTTCCATAAACTTTGAAAGTGCTCGCCTGTTTGGTCTAATGTGATTACGGCATCGGTAGTTAAAGCCTGTTTTTCCTGAGGTGAGAGCCTCACCTCTTGGACAGTTTGTTTGTCATACAACAATCCGTACTTTCTTTTTATGTCATAAATAAGCCATTTTTGATCCGTATAGCGATTCTTAAAAAAGTTCACAATCAGTGGTAATACGTTAAAGTCTGGCTCAACAGTCGCAAAAAACATTCCGTCACTACTTTTACTAAAGCGTACAAAAGCCTTCATTCTATGCCGTTCGCGACTTACTTTTTTGAGAGTCTGAGCAAAATACAAGACCTGAGCATCCCCGTAATTTTGAAGAATATTTGCTTTTCCAGAAAATAGTTTGCATATAATATCAAAAGCCACTCCCCAAGCTTTAGTATCTTCGGATAAAAAAACCCTAAAAAAATCCATCGCTATAGATTTCCCTAAATATTTCTCTAATCCTGCCTGGACTCTTTTCGCCTTTGACACATCGGTTATAATGGTTTTACTTGAACTGAACATGACTGTCTGAGACGCATCCGCACCTTCAACCTGAAGTTGAACCTCCTTGTCTTTGTATTCAAAACATTCGAATACACAGCTCAAAAAACCATTATATGTTCCGTCAAATATATAATTCATTTAAAAAAGACTCAATTGTGCTTGGGTGATTGCCTTGATTGATTTAGTAGAACTCCTCTCTAAAATAGCGTGTTTTACATGTTCCATAGTAGGGGTGCCCAAAGTTATGGGAGTATCTGCACAGACCATAAAATGTTTTGCTCTGTTAAAGGCAATTCCCATTTTTTTAATCTGGTATTCGTGTAATCTACCAAACTTCCTAGATTGGATAATCTTCATAGCAGATTGCCTTCCTACTCCAGGAATACGGATGATTTGCTTATAATCTGCCCTATTGATATCAATCGGAAAATAGTGCGGATTTCTAAGAGCCCAACTAAGCTTGGGGTCGATATCTAAATCCAACTGCTGATGTTCTGGGTTTAAAATCTCTTCGAGATTAAAATCATAAAACCGCAACAACCAATCGGTCTGGTACAATCTGTTTTCTCTTACTAATGGCGGTCGAGAGCCCACTTGCGGCAACAACAAATTTTCGGTATTTATCGGAATATACCCACTATAATATACTCGTTTTAGTTTATAATCTTGATAGAATGTTTTAGCCACATTCATAATCTCTAAATCGGTTTCGGGTGTGGCACCAATCACCATTTGAGTACTCTGTCCTGCAGGCACAAAGTGAGGTGTATGTTTTATGAGTTTTGATTCAGACTTATATTCCTGAATCTGTTTTTGTACAAAAGCCAATGGTTTTTTGACCGATTCGTGATCTTTTTCGGGTGCTACCATTTTCAGCCCAGCCTCTGTAGGCAATTCGAGATTGATACTCATTCTATCTACATACAAACCCGCTTCTTTGATTAGCTCCTCACTAGCTCCTGGAATAGTTTTTAGGTGAATATATCCATTATACTTTTCTTCTAAACGCAACTTTTTTACAATACGCATAAGTCGCTCCATCGTATAATCTGCGTTTTTAAAAATACCAGAACTCAAAAATAATCCTTCAATATAATTTCTACGATAAAAATTCATAGTGAGTTCAACCACTTCTTCTACTGTAAAAGCAGCTCTTTTGACATCATTGCTCTTTCTGCTTACACAAAAAGCACAATCATAGATACAATGATTGGTAAGCAAGATTTTGAGCAACGAAACACATCGACCATCTTCGGTATAGGTATGGCAAATACCCGATGCAGAAGCATCGCCAATACCTCCTGTATTTTTTCTTTTACTTCCACTCGAACTACAGCTCACATCATACTTTGCCGCATCCGCCAATATCCTTAATTTTTCTTCTATCCTTTGCAAATCAACCTCTCTTTCGTATATTATATTGAATAAAACTGACCTAAAATCACTTCGTAAATTTCCTGAATTATTCTGTAGAAACCCCTTTTGAGTATGTTAAAGTTGATGCATAAAAAAGCCTCAATAATTATAAAAAAGTAAAAATCCTATAAAAATCTAAAGAAATGATAGTTGTGTGTTTTTAGAAAAAAAATGCTGAATTATACCACCTTATTTAATATGGAAGCTCTTATTTTAATGACCTTACAAATCATTTTATCATCTTCTTATTTACCACATCCTCTCACTACAAAAAGCAATATAACTTACTAGAAATCAATAAAAAGTATATTTTTAAGCTCGGATATACATTTTTTACCTATCTTTGCAAAGAATTTATTAAAGGCTTCTGCCTCTGCCCTTTCTGAAACAGTCTAAAACATTTTTTTTCTCTCTCAGTTTTTGCTTTTCAGTTGCCACATTTTCTAATCTAAATTATATATTTATGAACATTTTTGTTGGCAATCTGAACTTTCAGACTACAGAAGAACAATTACAAGACCTATTCACTCCTTTCGGAGAAGTTACATCCGTTAAAATCGTTACCGATAAATTTTCTGGCCGTTCCAGAGGTTTTGCTTTTGTAGAAATGCCTGATGAAACGCAAGCCCAAAACGCTGTAAATGAACTTAACAACTACTTATTGAGCTCTCGTTCAATAGTTGTAAACCAGGCAAAACCTAGAGAAAACTAATCTATTTATTGTTTTACTACTCTTCTACAATAGATGGTTGTTTTTTTAAACAACCTATAGATTGCTTGTTGTCTTTTTTAAAGACATCCAACTCTATCAACCCTACATCCTTAACAATAAGGAGTACATTAAAAATGCCAGTATTCTGGCAAATAAAACTATGAATTTTAAAGATTTAAACATAATACCGCCTATTATGAAAGCGGTAAGCGAGGCTGGATATACCCAGGCTACCGAGATACAATACCAAACAATCCCCCATATACTTAAAGGAAATGATGTTATTGGGTGCGCCCAAACCGGAACTGGTAAAACAGCTTCGTTTGCTATACCAATTCTTCAATTATTACAAGAACGACCTACCTCAAAAAGAAGTATTCGCACCTTGATATTAACCCCAACAAGAGAATTAGCCATTCAAATTGAAGATAACTTCAAGACGTACGGAAAATTTTTGAGATTAAACCATTTGGCAATATTCGGAGGAGTTCCTCAAGCAAAGCAAGTCACTGCGATTAAAAAAGGTGTAGACATATTGATTGCAACCCCTGGAAGGCTTTTAGATTTTATCGGGCAAGGTTGTATCCATCTTTCAGACATCGAAATATTGGTGCTTGACGAAGCGGACCGCATGCTTGATATGGGATTTGTAAATGACGTAAAAAAGATTCTTACTAAAATCCCTACACAAAGACAAACTTTGTTTTTTTCGGCTACTATGCCTCGAGACATTCGCAAATTTGCCCAATCCATTCTTAACAACCCTAAAGAAATCAACGTAACTCCTGTTTCTTCTACAGCCCAATCCGTAAAACAATCGGTATATTTTGTCGAGAAAGCAGAAAAATTAGATTTGCTTATCCAAATTCTGGAAGACAAATCTATTAACCGTTCGTTGGTTTTTGCAAGAACTAAACATGGAGCTGACAAATTAGTAAAGCAATTAGTAAAAACAGGAATCTATGCAGCGGCTATCCACGGTAATAAATCGCAAAATGCCAGACAAAAGGCATTAGAAGATTTTAAAAACAGTCGCATTAGAGTACTTATAGCGACTGATATTGCTGCAAGAGGAATTGATATTGACGAACTACCACACGTAGTAAATTATGAGCTTCCGAACGTACCAGAAACTTACGTTCACCGAATCGGAAGAACAGGACGTGCGGGAGCTAAGGGTGTTGCTATTTCTTTTTGCGATAGCGAAGAAAAAAAGGAACTGAAAAACATACAAAAACTAATCGGTTTTAGTATGCCAGTAATCACACCCAACAATAAAACTATTTTATCCATCTAATAAAAATTAAACTATGGCAGATTCTTTTTCTAAAAAAGAAAACAACAAGAAAAAGTCTAAAAAACAACAAGACAAAACAGCGAGAAGAGAAGATCGAAAAACCAATAATAACAAAGGAAAAGGCCTTGATGATATGATTGTCTATGTGGACATCAATGGGAATTTTACATCGACTCCGCCTCATCTTCAAAACAGAGACGAAGATTTGGCAAAGAAGAAAAAAGCAAATGAAAATAACATCAATTCAGAAGTTAATGCAAATACTGTCTTTACAGGTATAGTAACCTATTTTAGCGAAAAAGGTTATGGATTTATCACAGAAGACAAAACCAATGAAAACATATTTTTTCATCACGGACAACTAAATCAAATTATCAATAAACACGATAAAGTAAGCTATAAAAAAGAATCTACTCCAAAAGGATATAGAGCTATAGATATTAACAAGTAATATATAAACAATTAATACAAACACAAAATGCAAGAAGGTACAGTAAAATTTTTCAATGAATCTAAAGGTTTTGGATTTATTTCGCAAACAAACGGGAACGAAGATATTTTTGTTCATACGACAGGATTATTAGAAAACGTTCGTGAGAATGACGAAGTTGTTTTTGAAATCGAACGCGGAAAAAAAGGCTTAATGGCTGTAAACGTAAAGAGAAAATAAATTCTTATTTTTCTTTTGTAAGATAGGATGTATGAATAATTCATACATCCTTTTTTAATTTGTGACAGCAGGCTAATCAAGAATTTCATCCGAAATTCAACTTTTCAAACCACCCTTATCACTTAAGTAATAACGGTTTATACTTCTGCCCAGCCTGACTAAAAAATGCTTCTTAAGACAAAATACAGTAGTTTATATTCATTCTAAACTCCGATATTGACAAAAAAAAGACTTTAAATTAACAATTTTTCAAATTTTTAAACAAAGAACTGTTTTTTACACGGAAACAACCGCTAAATATACTTTTTTAATAAAAATATCACTCCGAAAACCCAGTTTAGCTATAAATAGTGTAATATTAGATTAGATTGCGTAAATTTGCACTGAAAATTTAAACAACAAACATAAATTATTTTAATTATGGCTTTTGATATCGAAATGATTAAAAAAGTGTACGAAAAGATGCCTGCAAGAGTGGATAAAGCTCGTGAATTAGTAGGTCGTCCGCTTACGCTTTCTGAAAAGATTTTATATGCTCACCTTTGGGAAGGAACTCCTTCTCAGGCGTTCTCTAGAGGAAAAGACTATGTTGATTTCGCTCCAGATAGAGTAGCTTGTCAAGATGCAACAGCACAGATGGCATTGCTCCAGTTTATGCATGCCGGAAAAGAACAAGCAGCAGTGCCAACTACGGTTCACTGTGATCACTTGATTCAAGCAAAAGTAGGTGCAGAGAAAGATTTAGCTGTAGCTAATACACAATCAAAAGAAGTTTTTGATTTCTTATCATCTGTATCAAACAAATACGGAATAGGATTCTGGAAACCAGGATCTGGAATTATCCACCAAATTATCCTTGAAAATTATGCGTTCCCTGGAGGGATGATGATCGGAACTGACTCTCACACCGTAAATGCAGGTGGTCTTGGAATGCTGGCAATCGGAGTTGGAGGTGCGGATGCTGTAGACGTAATGTCTGGTATGGCTTGGGAGCTTAAATTCCCTAAACTTATCGGAGTAAAACTGACAGGAAAACTAAACGGTTGGACAGCTCCAAAAGACGTTATCCTAAAAGTGGCTGATATCCTTACTGTAAAAGGAGGAACAGGAGCTATTGTAGAATACTTCGGTGAAGGTGCTACTTCAATGTCAGCTACCGGAAAAGGTACTATCTGTAACATGGGTGCTGAAATCGGAGCTACAACTTCTACTTTCGGATACGACGATTCAATGAGAAGATATTTAGCGGCTACAGGTCGTCAGGATGTAGTTGATGCTGCTGATAAAATAGCTGCTTACTTAACTGCTGATGCTGAAGTTTATGCTAATCCAGAACAATATTTCGACCAATTAATCGAAATCAACCTTTCTGAACTAGAGCCTCACATCAACGGACCTTTCACTCCAGATAGAGGAACTCCGGTTTCTAAAATGAAAGAAGTTGCTGCAGCAAACGGATGGCCTGTAAAAGTAGAATGGGGACTTATCGGTTCTTGTACGAACTCTTCATACGAAGATATGTCAAGAGCGGTTTCTATCGTAAATCAAGCTGTTGAACACAAAATTACTCCTAAAGCTGAATTCGGAATCAACCCAGGTTCTGAGCAAATCAGATATACTATCGAGCGTGACGGAATCATCAAAGCGTTTGAGAAAATGGGAACTAAAGTATTTACGAATGCTTGTGGACCTTGTATCGGACAATGGGACAGAGAAGGTGCTGACAAACAAGAGAAAAACACAATTGTTCACTCGTTTAACCGTAACTTCTCAAAACGTGCAGACGGTAACCCGAACACTCACGCTTTTGTAACTTCGCCTGAGATGGTTGCAGCACTGGCAATCGCTGGAGATTTAACTTTCAACCCAATCACAGATACACTTATCAACGATAACGGAGAAGAAGTAAAACTTACTCCACCATACGGAGACGAATTGCCAACAAGAGGATTTGATGTGGAAGATCCGGGATATCAAGCTCCGGCTTCTAACGGAAGAGAGGTTGAGGTAATTGTTAGCCCAACTTCGCAACGTCTTCAATTATTGGAGCCATTTGAACCTTGGAACGGACAAAACATTACTGGAGCAAAATTGCTTATCAAAGCTTTCGGAAAATGTACGACTGACCACATCTCAATGGCAGGACCTTGGTTGCGTTTCCGTGGTCACTTAGATAACATTTCGAACAATATGTTGATTGGTGCTGAAAATGCTTTCAACGGAAAAGCCAATTTAGTTAAAAACCAATTGGATGGTTTTTATGACGAAGTTCCGAAAGTACAAAGAGCATATAAAGCAATGGACATTCCTTCAATTGTTGTAGGAGATCACAACTACGGAGAAGGTTCTTCTCGTGAGCATGCTGCGATGGAGCCTAGACACCTTGGTGTAAAAGCAGTTCTTGTTAAATCATTTGCTCGTATTCACGAAACAAACTTGAAAAAACAAGGTATGCTTGCTCTTACTTTCGCTAACGAAGCGGATTATGACAAAATCCAAGAAGATGACACCATCAACTTCCTAGATTTAACCGAATTTACTCCAAACAAACCACTTACATTAGAGTTTGTTCATAAAGACGGAAGCAAAGACATCATTATGGCAAATCACACCTATAACGATAGCCAAATCGAATGGTTTAAAGCCGGATCTGCACTAAACCTTATTGCAGCAGAAAGCAAAAACTAAGAAATTCGATTTCTTGAATATAAAAAACTCCGAGCAATGCTCGGAGTTTTTTTGTTTTATCATTTTGAGTATATTGCTATTTTAAAATTTTAGTAATATGAATTATAGCTTAGAAGAAATATATGCATTTGTTGGCAAAGAAGATAGAGTCGCAAAAGTTATATTTAAACATGATTCAGAATCATATAAATTATATGGAGATAGTATCACAGTAGTATTTAATTATACTCAAAAAGAGCGTCTAGAATTAGATGAATTAATTAAAAAAATGAAATTCACAAAGCAAGGTTTTATAAAAGCAACTTATCTCGTTGGGAATTTATCCGATAATAAAATAGAACTTCTGAAATCTACTGGTATAAATTCTAAAGATATTTCTCATATTCTTCATTTCAATAATTTAAAGGAGAATACTTTCCATTCAACTCAAACTCGACAAATTAAAACTTTAAAAATTCCATTAGAAATACAAAACAAAGGAAGAGACTATGATTGGATGTATGGTTTTATTAAAAGGTTCGTTGTTGAGAATAGAGGAATTACTCCTCATGAAAAGTACTTATACTTAGCAGGTAAATTGTATTATGAACCTAATAAATTAACAGACAGTGAAATGTCTGAAATTTACAACGATGAAAACATAATGCATGAGGAAATTGAATATCATTTATTATCGATTAAATTAATGCGTGAAGAAATTACTAAAGAAGAGACAAAAAAATTAGGTGTTTTATTAAATAAAAAACATCGGAAAGCGTTTGAAATTTTGGATAGACATCTACAAGATGTAGGTAGTAGTGTCAAAAAACTTTATGAAGAAAATCCTGATAAAGCTGTGGAATTATTTGCTAAAGTAGCAAATTTTAAAGATAAAAGAATTAGTCATAATACACCTAAAGTTATATTCATTGATATTAATAGTTATTTACACATTTATACTAGACATGTAGAAGAAATGAAAATCAACAACCAGTTTGAACATAAAGATAATTTTCAATGGAAAGAAGAAGATGTTTTTACGGTAATTGAAAAAGTTATTGAAAAAGCAGACGATGATATTCAGGATTTCTTTGCTAAAAACCCTAATAGCAGGTATAGTCGTTATGGTGATTATAGTATATATTATGAAGGAGATTATTACACTTTTCATATAGAGAAAGACGGGAGAATAAGCACATTTCATAAGAACAAAAAAAATAATTAATCACTTTTCTACTACTCCCCTTTCAAATACGGATTATTATCTCTATCGTGTCTTACCCAGATTAAACGATTGATATCATAACCAATTTCTTTGGCTTTTTCTAAATAATTATTTTTTACGTCTTCAGGGAGTTCTTTGGTTCGGGACAAAATCCACAAATAGTCCAAATTTTTACCCGCCACCATAGCATATTGATACTCATCATCTAGAGCAATTACGTTATATCCGGAGTAAAATGGTCCAAAAAAACTCACTTTTAAGGCAGCCACATCTTTTTCGTCTCTAAATTTGGCTTTCCCTTCGGCTTTTTCCCATTTCTGTTTTTTGTAATTGTAGCCACTGTTGAAAACCTTTACGTTACCTTTTTCGTCAAGGCTATAGTGAGCAGAAACATTGTTCATGTTTTTCTCGTGTGTAAAGTC
>JBEBWA010000031.1:0-12799 GCA_040392465.1 Flavobacterium suncheonense | reverse complement strand
GAGCACAACACTTTTAATGTTGGGGTCCTGGGTTCGAGCCCCAGTCGGGTCACAATAAAAAAAGACAAACCTTCTGGTTTGTCTTTTTTTATTATCTACCTATTTATTTTTCTATTCTTCGGGAGTAACTTCTTTGATTAATATTTTATCAATCTTTATCCCATCCATATCAATTATTTCAAATTCAAATCGATTCCAGGAGAGCTTTACTCCTTGTTTCGGAATATGTCCTAACTCGGTTATGATAAGTCCGCTTACAGTTGTTACGTCATAATCTGCAATCAATTCGTCCAATTCAAAATGAGTTAGAAAATCATGTAGAGAATAATGACCATCCACGAGCCAAGTTCCGTCTTCTCGTTGAGTAAGCTGAAATTCATCCTGATAAAAATCAGAAGCATCACCTACTAACGCCTCTAAGATATCATTTAAGGTAATGATTCCTTGAATTATCCCGAACTCATCAGTAACCAACGCATAGTGTATTTTTGAGGTTTTAAAAGCCTCTAAAGCGCGGTAGGCAGAAGTATGCTCTATAAAATAAGCTGGCTCATTGAGCAAATCTCTTAGATTAAAGGCCGTTTGCTTTTCAAAACTAGCAAACAAGTCTTTTAAATAAACAACCCCTACTACTTCGTCCAGATTATTATCCTCACAAACGGGATAAATAGAATGGATTTCATCTAATATCTTTTGCTTTACTTCCTCAAGCGAATCTTCGAGCGAAAGGTAAGCTACTGATTTTCGATGAGTCATCAAAGAGTTTACTTTACGATCTCCGATATGGAACACTCTCTCTACGATATCCTGCTCTATTTCTTGCACCTCTCCTCCTTCTGTCCCTTCTTTTATTATAGCTTTAATTTCTTCTTCGGTTACTCTTCCGTCTCCGTTTGGTTTTATTCGTAGCATTTTCAGCAATGCTTCTGTCGAAATAGTAAGCAACCAAATAAAAGGAGCAGTAACAATCGAAATGAACCTCATCGGCAAGGCTACTAATTTTGCAATGGATTCAGGGTAAGTAAGCCCGATGCGTTTCGGCACCAACTCTCCTAATACTAAAGTGAAAAAGGTCACTAAAATTACAATTACTATTACTGCTAATGTCTTGGCATAAGGAGCTAAAACCGTAAACCCTTCTAAAAAAATCTGCAGGTCTGATGTTATGGCATCACCTGAATAAATACCCGTTAGAATCCCTATCAGAGTAATTCCTATCTGAACTGTTGAAAGAAATTTATTAGGAGAGTTTGCTAAGTCTAAAGCTGTTTTAGCACTGGAACCTCCTTTTTTGGCCTCGCTCTCCAACCTGCTCTTTCGTGAAGAAATCAGAGCAATTTCGGACATCGAAAAAACTCCGTTGAGCAAAATAAGCAATAGTATTATTATAATTTCCATACGGTTATTTATCTATAAAATCGTCTATTATGGTACTTAACCTTCGTGTCACCTCTTCGATAGTTCCGATTCCGTTAACAGAATAGAATAAGTTCTTTTTGGTGTAATAATCAATCAGAGGAGCTGTTTTTTGATTGTATTCGTCATAGCGATTTCTGATTTTATCTTCGTCCTGATCATCTGCTCTCCCACTTGTTTTTCCTCTTTCTAACAAACGTTGAATCAAAACCTCGTCATTAGCCTCAAGAGCTATAGTCGCTGTCACTTCCCATTGTTTGGATTCTAAAAACTTATCCAAAGCCTCTGCTTGTGCAATTGTTCTCGGAAATCCGTCAAACAAAAATCCAGTAGCTTGCGTATTTTTTTCAACCTCGTCTTGTAACATTTTTATAGTCAATTCATCGGGAACCAAATCTCCTCTATCCATAAAAGCTTTGGCTTGCTTGCCTAGCTCGGTATCATTTTTAAGGTTATATCTGAACACATCTCCTGTCGAAATATGTACTAAATTATATTTGTCTTTTAAGAATTCTGCTTGCGTTCCTTTTCCTGCACCCGGTTTCCCGAATAAAACTATGTTAATCATTGTGTTTGAATTTATTGAGTTGTTTTTATTATCTGTAGTTAACTGATAAACCTCTGGCAAATTTCGTCCGTGTTCATCATAATCCAATCCGTATCCAACAATAAACTTATTAGGGATTTGTATTCCGATATAGTCTATAGCGATGTCTTTTGTATAAGCTTCGGGCTTAAAGAATAATGTAGCTATCTTAAAGGCTTTTGCCCCTTTGTCTTCAAAGAGTTTTTTGAGGACCACAAGAGTATTTCCAGTATCGACTATATCTTCCAGAACCACAACTGTTCTGTTTTTTACGTCAACACCAAGACCGATAAGTTCATTAACTTTTTCTGTAGAAGAGGTTCCTTGATAAGAAGAAAGTTTGATAAATGAAAGTTCGCAAGGCTTGTGATAATGTTTCATAAGGTCTGAAACAAACATAAAAGAGCCGTTGAGAACTCCTATAAATATGGGGACTTCTTCATCAATATCATCAGCAATTTCTTGTGCCATTTTGGCTACTGCGCTATCTATTTGGCTTGCTGATAAGAAAGGAACGAAATGTTTGTCGTGAATACGAATCAATTTCTGTAACAATTTACATTCATAGGCAAATATACTAAAAACACTTTATATAAATAATAAAAAACTTTCAACTGTTTATAAACAAAAAAACACCTGACAATTCTCTACAAAAAACTATAAACACACACCTTCTAAACCCATTTTTAATTTTATAAATTTATTTTACGGGTTAAATTCACATCAAATTAAGCCTATACTATTTTATCGAAACCGACTGTCAAAATAGGTTGAAAAAACACCTAAGACAGAAAAGTTTATATGTGAAAATTTATATAATTTGTAGCTTAAATAAAGTTTATCACTATTTTTGCCTATACCAAAATCAACAAAATTATGTCTTCGGATTGTATTACTTTTCAAAATTCGGGTTATTTCTCTGAAATCATTATAGATTATTTAAATCAATCCGAAAAGACAAAAACTCTTTACAACCGTTTCCCTTCTTTGGCAAATTTTGGACCTCAGATTAAAGAAAAAGAAAGTTTTAGTAAAGCAAATAGAGCCCTCTTGTCCAAAGTCCTTTTTGAGCAGTACAAAGACCTAAAAACATCTGACCTTACTAACCAGAATATTAAATTACTCCAAGAGAGCAATACCTTTACGATAACCACTGGGCACCAGTTAAATCTGTTTACGGGTCATCTCTATTTTTTGTATAAAATCGTTTCGATTATCAACCTTACAAAGGAGCTCAAAGACGAATACCCTGACTATAATTTTGTCCCTGTTTTTTGGATGGCTACCGAAGATCATGATTTTGAAGAAATCAATCATTTTTACCTAAACCGAAAAAAAATCACTTGGAATAGAGAGGCTGGCGGTGCAGTAGGAGAATTAAACACCCAGGGGCTAGAAGAGGTTTTTAAAGTTTTTTCGAACGAAATTGGAATCTCCCAAAATGCAGATTACCTGAAAACACTCTTCAATAATACCTACTTAAAACACTCTAACCTAACAGATGCTACCCGTTTTTTGGTCAACGAGTTATTTGCTGAATACGGATTGGTTATTGTCGACGGAAATAGCAAAGAGCTAAAAAGCCTATTCGCGCCTTTCGTAAAAAACGAACTTTTAAATCAGACTTCTTTTAAGAAAGTATCCGAAACCATTCAGCATTTTCAGTATCCCATTCAGGTAAACCCCAGAGAAATCAACCTTTTTTATTTGGATAAAAACCTGCGAGAACGAATTATAAAAGAACAAGATTCTTACAGTATCAATAATACGGATTTGCGTTTTTCGGAAAGCGAAATTCTTGCATTAGCAGAATCAAACCCCGAAAAGTTTAGCCCTAACGTGATTATGCGACCACTTTATCAAGAAGTTATATTGCCTAATTTATGCTATACTGGAGGAGGTGGAGAACTCGCTTATTGGCTAGAATTAAAATCTTCTTTCGAAGAGGTCAAAGTGCCCTTCCCTATACTTTTACTTCGTAATTCAGCGCTTTTAGTTACCGAAAAACAAAATAAGAAACGAGAGAAACTACAACTTTCTTTTTCAGATTTGTTCGAAAAGCAACCGAGCCTAATTAACCGAAAAACAAATGAGTTTTCAGAAACTGAAATAAACTTTACAGCCCTTAAACAGCAGTTAGAAACACAGTTTGACCTACTCAAAAAAGCCATCCAGAAAACGGATAAATCCTTTGCTGGAGCAGTAAGCGCACAAGAGCGGAAGCAAATCAAAGGGTTAGAAAATCTCGAAAAACGCCTTTTAAAAGCAAATAAGAGGTATTTTTCGCACAAGTTAGATCAGATTATTTCATTACAAAACGAACTTTTCCCGAATCAAACCCTACAAGAAAGACAAGATAACTTTGCAGAATACTATAGCGAATATGGCAAAATACTTCTTGACAAATTATTTGATGAACTTGAGCCTTTAGCTCAAAATTTTAATATTGTTATAGTCTAGCCCCCCCCTTTAACATTGATTTCTAGGGAATTCCAAAAATAAATAGTATTATTTAGACTAAAAAAACTTTTCAGAATTACAGCTTTAGTTTACATTTGCAACCTATTATGAAAATAAGGGGCTATAAATATTATATATTTTTACTCGTTACTCTTGTAGGAGTTTTCGGGTATAATCTGGTGCCTAGCAATACGGTTCATACACTAAAACCAGCCACTAGCTTTTCATCAACCACTGACAACTTCCAAAATCAGTTCTCAGAAGAAAAACATCAAAATAAAAAAACAGAACTTGTTCAGGGTGAAGTTTTAGTAGAAACTATTTGTCCAGTTAAAAAATTAGACTCCGACGAATATTTTATTTTCTCTACATTTTTCTCTACATGTCATACATCCTTTCAAGGCTCAAAACTTTCTATCAATAAGTTTTATTCCTTTATTCCTATTTTAGATTCGCTTTATATTATTTATTGCGTCTATCGACTCTGATTCTCTAGTTCAGCCCCTTACAATTCTTATCAAAATATTACAGCAACTATCTAGATTATTCGCTTTTGTGCCGAATTAATCGGATTGCTGTTTTAATACTTCTTAATTAAAGTAATCCTTAAAATTTATCAACTATGTTGAAGAAAACCCTTATGGTATTAGGGTTGGCGGCTATATTATTTAATACAAGCTGTCAATCAGAAAAAAAAGAAAAACACGAAAAAACTACTTTTTTAGTAACAAATCCTATAACTACAGACACCCTTGTTAATAAAGATTATGTGTGTCAGATTCGTTCGATAAACCATATCGAAGTTCGTGCCCTCGAAAAAGGTTATTTACAGAATATCTATATAGATGAAGGGCAAGCCGTGAAAAAAGGACAACTCCTCTTTAAAATTATGCCCAATATCTATCAGGCAGAAGTCACAAAAGCTCAGGCAGAAGCCGATTTTGCTGAAATCGAATACAAAAACACTAAGGCCCTAGCCGAAAACAAAGTAGTTGCTCCTAACGAACTGGCTATGGAAAAGGCAAAATGGGACAAAGCCAAAGCAGAATTAGAACTGGCTAAAACTCACTTAGAATTCACTGAAATCAGAGCTCCTTTTGACGGAATTATTGACCGACTAAAAGTACGTGTTGGTAGTTTGATTGACGAAGGAGAGCTCATCACAGAACTTTCAGATAACAGCAAAATGTGGGTATATTTTAATGTGACAGAATCTGAATATCTCGATTATATGAATCAGGCTAATAAAGAAAATTTAAAACATGTGGGACTAAAATTAGCTAACGGAAAAATGTTCCCTCTACAAGGAAAAGTAGAAACTATCGAGGCAGATTTTGACAACGAAACCGGGAATATCTCGTTTAGAGCAACCTTCGAGAATCCAGACAGATTATTGCGTTACGGGCAAACCGGAAGTGTAGTTATCCCTACTTCTATTGAGAATGCAATGCTTATTCCTCAAAAAGCAACTTTTGAAGTCCTGGACAAACGCTATGTGTATGTTATCACAAAAGACAATGTAGTTAAAGCCCAAGAAATAAAAATTCAAGCCGAACTTCCTCATTTATACATTGTTGAATCAGGACTCAAAAAATCAGACAAAATACTACTAGAAGGATTAAGAAAAGTAAAAGATAATGACAAAATCGAAATCAAACTGATTGATCCGAAAACCGTTATCTCAAACTTGGAACTATATTCAGAATAAAACAAACTTAAAAATATGTTTAGTAAAATTATACACAGACCTGTACTAGCTATTGTATTATCGGTTCTGATCGTCTTTATAGGTATGCTTGCCGTAAAGCAACTCCCTACATCACAATTCCCGCAAATTGCCCCTACTACCATTAGTATTTCTATCGCTTATCCTGGAGCTAGTGCAGATGTTTTAGTGAAATCCTCATTGATTACCTTAGAAAATGCCATCAACGGAGTACAAGGAATGCGATATCTTTCTTCAGACGCTACCAGTGCAGGTGAAGCAATGCTTAATGTGGTATTCGAACCCGGTACAGACCCTAACGATGCTATGGTATTGGTTAAAACGAGAGTGGACCAGGTTATGCCTTTACTTCCGGAGCTAATTCAGAAAGAAGGAGTTATCGTGATGCCTATACAACCCAGTATGTTGATGTATGTGAATCTTTACAGTAAAAATAAAAGTATAGACGAAAAATTTCTTTACAACTATGCTACCGTAAGTATGATTCCTGAAATTAACCGTGTTGAAGGAATTGCAAAAGCACAAATTCTAGGAAGCAGGAGATATGCGATGAGAGTTTGGTTGAACCCAGACCGTATGCGAGCTTACAAAATTTCAGTAGATGAAGTGATGGAAGCCTTAGAAGAACAAAGTATTATTGGTCGGCCGGGTCGTATAGGGCAAAGTTCCGGAATTGAAGCTCAATCTCTGGAATACGTACTTACTTATAAAGGACAATACAACAAACCAGAAGAATACGAAAATATCATCTTAAGAGCCAATTCGGAAGGGCAAAGCATTCACCTCAAAGATGTCGCAAACGTAGAGCTCGGAAGTGAATTCTTTGATATTTATTCTAACCTAGACGGGAATCCTTCAGCATCTATCATGCTGAAACAGAATTACGGAAGTAATGCCAACGAAGTAATTGCCAAAGTAAAAGAGCAACTAGCCATCATGCAAAAAGACTTCCCACCAGGAGTGGATTACCAAATAAGTTATGACGTTTCTCAATTCTTGGACGCTTCAATAGACCAGGTAATTCACACTCTCAGGGATGCTTTTATTTTGGTAGCTCTTGTGGTGTTTATTTTCTTAGGAGATTGGCGCTCTACCCTCATCCCTATTATTGCCGTACCAGTTTCACTCATCGGAGCATTTTTCTTTATCAATATATTCGGTTTATCTATCAACTTGGTAACTCTATTTGCTTTGGTATTATCCATAGGTATTGTAGTAGATAACGCTATTGTCGTCGTCGAGGCCGTCCATGCTAAATTGGAAGAAAAGGATATTTCGACCTATAAAGCTGTAAAAGAAGTAATGCAAGAAATCGGAGGAGCAATTATAGCCATTACAATGGTTATGGTATCGGTATTTTTACCTATTTCATTCATGAGCGGACCTGTCGGAACGTTTTATCGTCAGTTCTCCATCACTATGGCAAGTTCGATTATTATCTCGGCTGTGGTGGCTTTGACATTAACTCCTGTTTTATGTGCCATATTGTTGAAGAAGCATTCCAAACAACATAAAAAGAAGAATATTGCTGATAAATTCATCGAAGGATTTAACTCTATTTTTGAACGAGTGACAGGAAAATATACTGGATTACTTAGAAAAATCGTATCTCGAAAAACAGTTACTTGGGGAATGCTGATTGCTTTTTGTATAGGAATTTATGTTCAAAATCAAGTGCTCCCAGGCGGATTCATTCCAGGTGAAGACCAAGGAACTATTTATGCAATTATCCAAACCCCTCCAGGTTCCACCCTTGAGAAAACTAATGAAGTATCAAGGCAGCTACAAAAAATCTGTGAAGAGGTTGAGGGAGTGGAATCTGTAGCTTCTTTGGCTGGATATGAAATTATGACCGAAGGTCGTGGCTCAAATGCTGGAACCTGTTTGATTAACCTTAAAAACTGGTCAGACAGAAAGCATTCCGTGCACGAAATCATGGAAGAACTTGAAGAAAAATCTCACGGATTAGGAGCTGTAATCGAATTTTTTGAACCACCTGCCATTCCGGGATTTGGTTCTTCTGGAGGATTCTCGCTTCGCTTGTTAGATAAAAATGCTACGACTGATTATCACGACTTCGATAAAGTCAACAAACAATTTATAGAAGACTTGAGCAAGCGAAAAGAACTAACTGGAATCTTTACCTTCTTCGCTGCTGATTATCCGCAATATGAGTTAGAAATTGATAACGATGCAGCCATGCAAAAAGGTGTTTCTATCGGAAAAGCTATGGAAAACCTGAATATTTTAATCGGAAGTACTTATGAACAAGGATTTATCCGTTTCGGGCAATTTTTCAAAGTATATGTACAGTCTTCACCAGAATTTAGAAGATTGCCATCAGATATTTTAAGTTTATATGTGAAAAACGATATGGGCGAAATGGTGCCTTATTCGTCATTCATGAAGCTCAAAAAGACACAAGGACCAAACGAGATTACTCGATATAATATGTATAATTCAGCAGCTATACGAGGGCTTCCTGCTAACGGATATACCACAGCTGATGCTATTGCAGCTATTAAAGAAACGGCAGAAATTACTCTCCCTCACGGATATGACATCGCTTGGGAAGGATTATCGTATGACGAAGCCAGAAGAGGAAACGAAGCAATCTATGTATTTCTTATCGTATTGATATTTGTTTATATGGTTTTAGCTATCCAATACGAGAGTTTTATTATTCCGTTTGCTGTGATTCTATCACTTCCTGCAGGAGTTTTTGGGTCTTTATTCTTGCTAAAAACAATGGGACTTGCCAATGATATTTATGCACAGGTAGGTTTGATTATGGTGGTCGGACTTCTTGGTAAGAATGCCGTTCTGATAGTCGAATTTGCCGTCAATAAGCGAAGGCAAGGTGCGTCGCTATATGAAGCAACTATCGAAGCTGCTAAAGTTCGTTTCAGACCCATTTTGATGACTTCTTTTGCCTTTATTGCCGGATTATTTCCGTTAGTTATCGCAACGGGAGCTGGTGCTGTCGGAAATCGCACTATTGGAGCTTCATCTTTAGGAGGAATGCTATTCGGAACCCTATTCGGAGTTATTGTTATCCCTGGATTGTATTACATTTTCGGAGGAATTGCAGACAAAAGAAAGTTGATTAAAAAAGAATTTGATAAACCATTCACAGAAGAATTTTTTGAAAATGAATAAACTAAGCATTATAAAATATACGGCTATCTTTGGATTAATATTGAGCTTCACTGCCTGTAAAACACCTCAATTAGTCCAAAAAGACGAAAAAATGACACTTCCGAAGGAGTATTCTGGTTTTCAGAAAGATTCGCTGAATTCCGCAAAGATCAATTGGAAAGAATACTTCATAGATCCCTATTTACAAACACTTATTGATACAGCTTTGGTGAACAATCAAGAGCTAAATATTATCTTACAGGAAATCGAAATTTCTAAAAACGAAGTAAGAGCCCGAAAAGGTGAATATTTGCCTTCTGCAGGACTAAAAGCAGGAGCTGGTGTAGATAAAGTTTCTCGCTATACCAATATTGGAGCCATGGAAGCCAATACTGAAATTATCCACGGAAAAGAAATGCCAGAACCTCTACAAGATTATATGATAGGAGCTTATGCAACGTGGGAAATAGATGTTTGGAAAAAGTTTCGAAATGCCAAAAAAGCAGCCGTAAATCGTTATTTGGCTTCGGTAGAAGGAAAAAACTTTATGGTGACTAACCTGATTGCCGAAATAGCTAATTCTTATTATGAATTATTGGCCTTAGACTGTCAATTAGAAATTGTTAAGGAGAATATCAAAATTCAGTCAGAAGTATTAGAAATTGTAAAACTTTTGAAAGAATCAGCTCGTACCAATGAATTGGCCGTGAAGCGGTTTGAAGCACAAGTTCTGAAAACTAAAGGAATGGAATTCGAGATTCAGCAAAAAATAACCGAAACCGAAAACCAAATTAATTTCTTAACTGGGAGATTTTCTCAAAAAATAGAACGGAATACTGAAAATTTTCAAAACCTAGTGCCACCTATCATATCTTCTGGTTTCCCTTCAGATATTTTACAAAATCGTACGGATATCAGACAAGCTGAATTAGAACTAGCAGCCAGCAAACTCGACGTAAAATCGGCTAAAGCACGGTTCTATCCATCAATAGGAATATCCGCTGGAATCGGTTTTCAGGCTTTTAATCCAGAGTATTTAGTAAAACCACATGCCCTGATGTATTCTCTTACAGGAGACTTGATAGCTCCACTTATTAACAGAAATGCTATCAAAGCGGAATATTATAATGCTAATTCTAAACAACTTCAGGCTGTATATGAATATCAAAAAATAGTACTCAATGCCTATATAGAAGTCATGAATAGCTTATCTAAAATCAAAAATCTCGATGGTAGTTTTAAATTCAAAGAAGCTGAAGTAGAAGCTCTAGTTGAATCTGTGGAGATTTCGAATAATTTATTCAAATCTACTAGAGCTGATTATATGGAAGTTCTTTTAACTCAAAGAGAAGCTTTAGAATCAAAATTTGAACTTATCGAAATAAAAATGAAACAGTTAACCGAATCTGTGAATGCATATAAAGCGCTTGGAGGAGGCTGGCAATAAAAAGTGAATTATTTTTCAAAAGCCGTTTTCCAATTTGTAAAACGGCTTTTTGTCTTTTTATAATACTCTTGAAAAACCAAAATATTTTAGTTTATTCCTAAAAAAAGTTATTTTTGTAGCTATGGAAACCGTAAAAATAATAGAATGCCCACGAGATGCAATGCAAGGCATCAAGGCATTTATTCCTACTCAAACAAAGATTACATATATCCAATCCCTTCTTCGCGTGGGGTTTGACACTCTTGATTTCGGAAGTTTTGTTTCTCCTAAAGCTATCCCACAAATGCAAGATACAGCAGCGGTTTTAGCAGGACTAGACTTATCTCAAACCAAAAGTAAACTACTGGCTATTATTGCTAATACGCGAGGGGCAGAAGAGGCAAGTAGGCACAAAGAAATTCGATATTTAGGTTTTCCGTTTTCGATTTCAGAGAACTTCCAAATGCGGAATACCCATAAATCCATCGCTGAATCACTGGTTAGCCTAAACGAAATTCTCGAAATAGCCTACAAATCAAACAAAGAAGTAGTAGCTTATCTCTCAATGGGGTTCGGAAATCCCTACGGAGATCCGTGGAATGTCGAAATTGTAGGTGAATGGACAGATAAATTATCCGAAATGGGAGTCAAAATTCTTTCTCTCTCTGATACTATCGGAAGTTCTACTCCTGAAGTTATCGAATACCTTTTTTCTAACCTTATTCCAAAATACCCAGAAATAGAATTTGGAGCCCACCTGCATACTACTCCCGACAAATGGCACGAAAAAGTAGAGAGTGCCTACAAAGCAGGTTGCAGACGCTTTGACGGAGCTATCCAAGGTTTTGGAGGTTGCCCTATGGCAAAAGACGACCTAACAGGTAATATGCCTACCGAAAAAATGCTTTCGTATTTTACAGCCCAAAAAGTCAATACCGAAACCAATATATTAAGCTTCGAAAGCGCTTATAATGAGGCTAGCAAAGTGTTTGGAGCTTATCATTAAAAAGAGACAAGATAATAGAGCTATAACCTTACAACTGTTATACCGTAAACTACCTCATAACCTCCTTTTATCTAACCTGTAGCCAAAGAAAACCTATCCATTAAAGATATTTCCGTCTTGCATTACCAATTTCCGATCTGCCATATCCGCAAATTGGGGGTTGTGTGTTACAATCACAAAAGTCTGCTGAAACTCATCACGTAGTTTAAAAAACAAATTGTGCAGGTTGTCAGCCGAAGAGGTATCGAGATTTCCGGATGGTTCATCAGCAAAAATAACTGCGGGTTTGTTAATCAAAGCCCTAGCGACAGCAACTCTTTGTTGTTCCCCTCCCGAAAGTTCATTGGGCTTGTGGTTTATTCGGTGCGAAAGTCCCAAATATTCTAAGAGTTTTTTAGCTTCTGTCTCAGCCTCTGACTTGCTCCTTTGAGCAATAAAAGCTGGAATACAAACATTCTCCAAAGCAGTAAATTCAGGAAGTAACTGATGAAACTGAAAAATAAATCCTAAATGTAGGTTTCTGAATTTTGACAGTTCCTTATCCTTGAGATTTAGTATATTTTGTCCGTTTATTTCTAGAGTAGTTCCACGCTGTACAGTGGGGCTATCAAGAGTTCCTAAAATCTGTAAAAGGGTCGTCTTTCCTGCACCCGAAGCTCCAACTATCGAAACTACTTCTGCTTTTTGAACCGATAGATCGACACCTTTTAAAACGTGTAAATCCCCGTAATATTTATGTATGTTTTTGGCTTGTATCATAAACACAAAGTAACAACATTTTTTGAAATAGCTTTTCATAAAACAAATGTTAAAATCTATATTTTCATAACGCAGAAGATTTGTATATTTGAGCCTTATATTATTTTTCATTTAATGAATTCTATTAAACAGATCGTTAAGAAGTATTTTTCGAACTTTGCCTATTTTTACTCTATCCTTCGCACGAGGATGCTGGTTGTGGTTTTACTCAGTATTCTAGTAGCCTTATTAGACAGTATCGGATTAACCATGTTCTTGCCTCTGCTCCAATTGGCAGACGGA
>JBEBWA010000030.1:0-14118 GCA_040392465.1 Flavobacterium suncheonense | reverse complement strand
ACCCAGGACCCCAACATTAAAAGTGTTGTGCTCTACCAACTGAGCTATCGAGTCGATGCTTTCAGAAGAGGAGATAAAAAAGTGACCCGACTGGGGCTCGAACCCAGGACCCCAACATTAAAAGTGTTGTGCTCTACCAACTGAGCTATCGAGTCATACTCTCCCTTGAAAGTGGGTGCAAATATAAGGGCTTTTTATCTATTTTTCAAAGTATTTTTTTTGTAATTTCGCATTTTTATAAAATAGAGGCTTTAAAGCGTTTATTTATAATGGTTTAGTGTGTGAAAAAAATAATTCTTTTAGGGTATATGGGTTCTGGTAAGTCCACTGTTGGACGAGTTTTATCTGAAAAATTAGCAATAGAAGGCTTTGATTTGGATGATTTAATAGAAGATTCTCAGCAAAAATCTATATCAGATATATTTAATGAAAAGGGTGAGGTCTATTTCAGAAAGATTGAATCCCAAGTTTTTAGAGCGTTTTTGGACTCTCAAAAATCCTTTGTTTTAGCCTTAGGAGGAGGGACGCCATGTTATGCTAATAATTCAGAATTGTTGCGTAAAGAGGGGGTGGTTTCTGTTTATCTCAAAGCTTCGGTTGATACGCTAATACAAAGATTGAAAACTACTAAATCAACTAGACCCTTAATCGCTCATTTGTCAGACGAGGCTCTGGTTGACTATATCAATAAACACTTATTTGACCGTAATTTTTATTACCATCAAGCAAAGTATACGGTGGCTATCGATAATAAAACTCCAGAAGAGGTTGCGGATGAGATTTTAAAAATTATTGCTTAAAAAGAATCCTGACTTTTAAACCACTCTTGATTGATAGAGTCAATATATCCTAAGAGCTCCTCTTTTCCTTTTTCTTCTAGAGAAGAAGTGATGAAATAGTCCGGGAAGAACTCCCACCCGTCAGCTAACATTTGTTTTTGAAAAACAGATACGTGATGTTGAATTTTAGTTTTTCCGATTTTATCTGATTTGGTAAAAATAATCGAGAAGGGAACTTCGCTTTCTCCTAAATACCTCAAAAATTCAAGGTCTATTTTTTGGGCTTCATGACGGATGTCAATCAGCACAAACGCACAAACGAGTTGTTCTCTCTTTTCGAAGTAATCGGTTATAAATTGCTGAAAGATGTTTTTTGTTTTTTTAGAAACTTTAGCGTACCCATAACCGGGTAAATCTACTAGAAACCAATTTGAATTGATTTTGAAGTGATTGATAAGTTGTGTCTTTCCGGGTCTGGCAGAAGTTTTAGCTAAATTTTTATTTCCGGTAAGCATATTTATAAGCGAGGACTTTCCGACATTCGAACGTCCGATAAAGGCATACTCTGGTAGAGGTTCTTTAGGACATTTGCTAACTTCGGAGTTGCTGATTATAAATTCTGCTGTATTGATTTTCATTTTCTAAAAAAAAATTAAAAAAAGTGTTCTGTCATTTTTCGACTGAACACTACTTGTAGGGATTAAAGGTCTCTTTTTTGTAACCATTCGTACATCAAACGATTAAATTCGTCTGGATGCTCCATCATTGCTGCATGTCCGCATTTGTCAATCCATGATAAATCCGAATTGGGGAGCAATTTATGAAATTCCTCTGCTACATCTGGAGGAGTAACCTTGTCTTGTTTTCCCCAAATGATACAGGTAGGTGTAGTCATTTTAGGTAAGTCTTTGGCCATATTATGACGAATAGCACTTTTGGCAATGGTGAGGGTTTTGATGAGTTTGATACGGTCGTTTACAGTGGCAAAAACATCATCTACAATTTCTTTAGTGGCTACCTTAGGGTCATAAAACACATCTTCTGCTTTTTTCTTGATGTATTCATAATCACCACGTTTTGGGTAACTTTCTCCCATTGCGCTTTCGTAAAGTCCTGAGCTTCCTGTAATGACAAGTCCTGCCATTTTTTCGGGATACATTTTGGTGTGATACAAAGCTATGTGGCCACCAAGAGAATTACCTAATAAGATAACTTTTTCGTATCCTTTATGAGTAATAAAATCTTTGACGTATTTGGCAAATGCTTTTACGTTGGTTTTTAGAATATTTTGAGTGTATAACGGCAGTTCGGGAATGACAACTTTATAGCCTTTTTCAGGAAAAAAATTAGCTACTCCATCAAAATTGCTCAACCCTCCCATAAGTCCGTGTAGGATAATGATTGGGGTCCCTTCGCCTTTTTCGAAATAAGTATATTTTTTGTCTTTAATCAATTCTTTGTCCATATTCGGTTTTTTCCTAATTCAGACAAATATACTATATCTGACTTACATACAATAAGAAAGAGTGCTTTTTTTGGAGCTATAATAATTAAAGTATTGAAATTTAATGAGTTTCAAAAGCGGGAATAAATCTCGGGTAAGAATAAAATTACAAGGAGATAAAATCATGAGATTAGATATGAGGAGCGAAGGTGTTTGGATGTGTTTTTGTTGTTTAATATGTTAATAACTTATGATTAAATAAGAGTGCTTCGGATTTTTTAAATAGGCTTAAATTTCGTATATTTGCTTGTTATTGACAATTTAAAATTATTATGAGCGAAGAAGTAAAAAAGAACAATTATTCTGCTGACAATATTCAGGCTCTTGAAGGAATGGAGCATGTAAGGATGCGTCCTTCGATGTATATCGGAGATGTAGGTGTAAGAGGGCTACATCACTTGGTTTATGAGGTGGTTGACAACTCGATTGACGAGGCAATGGCAGGACATTGTGATACTATTGACGTAATAATCAATACGGATAACTCAGTTTCTGTAAAAGACAACGGACGTGGTATTCCCGTAGATATACACAAAAAAGAAGGTGTTTCGGCTCTAGAGGTGGTAATGACCAAAATTGGAGCTGGAGGAAAATTTGATAAAGATTCTTATAAAGTATCAGGAGGTTTGCATGGAGTAGGGGTTTCGTGTGTAAACGCCCTTTCTGACCACCTTAAAGCTACTGTTTTTAAAGATGGTAAAATCTACGAGCAAGAATATTCAAGAGGTAAAGCCTTATATCCTGTAAAACAAATTGGTGAAACTCCCGAAAGAGGTACTATGGTGACCTTTCATCCAGATTCAACCATCTTTACTCAAACTATCGAATTTTCGTACGAGACTTTAGCTAACCGCATGAGAGAGTTAGCTTTTTTGAACAAAGGAATTACTATTACTCTTACCGATAAGAGAGAAACAGATAAAGAAGGAAACTTTATAGGAGAAAAGTTCTATTCAGAAGAAGGTCTTAAAGAATATATTAAATACCTTGACGGAAACAGAGAACCTATTATTTCTCACGTAATCAGTATGGAAACTGACAAAGGAGAAGTGCCTGTCGAAGTAGCTCTAATTTATAATTCGAGTTATTCTGAAAACATTTTTTCTTACGTAAACAATATTAATACCCACGAAGGAGGAACTCATTTGTCAGGTTTCAGACGTGGGCTTACTAATACCTTAAAGAAATACGCTGATCAATCAGGGCTTTTAGATAAATTAAAGTTTGAGATTTCTGGAGACGATTTTCGCGAAGGGCTAACAGCTATTATTTCTGTTAAGGTGTCAGAACCTCAATTTGAAGGGCAAACCAAAACTAAACTAGGAAACAGAGAGGTGGTAGCACCCGTTTCTCAAGCTGTTTCGGAGATGCTCGAAAATTATCTGGAAGAAAATCCGAATGATGCTAAAATTATTGTTCAGAAAGTAATCCTTGCTGCCCAGGCTAGACACGCAGCCAAAAAAGCTCGTGAAATGGTTCAGCGAAAAACTGTAATGGGAGGAGGAGGACTTCCAGGAAAGCTTTCGGACTGTTCAGAAACCGATCCGGCAAAATGCGAAGTATTTCTTGTTGAGGGAGATTCGGCAGGGGGAACAGCTAAACAAGGACGTGATAGAAACTTTCAGGCGATTATGCCGTTAAGAGGTAAAATTCTGAATGTCGAAAAAGCAATGCATCACAAAGTGTTTGAAAACGAAGAAATTCGCAATATTTTCACTGCATTAGGAGTTACCATCGGAACAGAAGAAGATAGTAAAGCCTTGAACCTAGAAAAATTGCGTTACCATAAAGTAGTAATTATGTGTGATGCCGATGTGGATGGTAGTCATATTTCTACTTTAATTTTGACGTTCTTCTTCCGTTTTATGAGAGAGCTTATAGAAAACGGATATGTATATATCGCTACACCTCCATTGTATATGGTTAAAAAAGGAACTAAGCGCGAGTATGCATGGACCGATGATCAACGCGATAGAATTATTCAGCAAATGGGATCTGGAACCGCAGTTCAGCGTTATAAAGGTCTTGGAGAGATGAACGCTGAACAACTTTGGGAGACTACCATGAATCCTGAAAACAGAACATTAAGACAGGTAACTATCGATAGTTTGGCAGAAGCTGACCGTATTTTTTCTATGCTTATGGGAGACGAAGTTCCGCCTCGTAGAGAGTTTATCGAAAAAAATGCAGTTTATGCTAAAATTGACGCCTAAAAGATTAAATACTTTTAATTCAAAAATCCTCGGAGTTTCTTCGGGGATTTTTTGTTAATTTATTATAATATTTCAGAGGTTTGCTTATTTTTGTAGATAAATTGTAGATAATATGAAAAAAATAGTTTTACTTACTTTATTTAGCTTTGCTTCAACAGTGGCTTTGGCGCAATCAGGTGTAGAGGCCATTGCACTGGCTGCACAAGATGCTGGACAATTGGCGAAGAATTATGTAAATCCATTCGTAAAAGGGTTTATGTATGATTTGAACTCTGGATGGTATACGACAGCTAAAACCCATAAAAGATTTGGATTTGATATTACTATAAACCCAAGTGTTTCTTATGTGCCTGATTCGGATCAGTTTTTTACTTTTGTTCCTGATGAATATCAATATTTATCTTTGCCGAACGGAGAAACTCAAATACCTACATTAATGAGTGACTCGGGGTATGAGACTATGGTACGCGTTAGTATTCCGCATGAAGGAGGAGTGCAAAAAGTGGCTGAATTCAATATGCCTAAAGGTATTGCAGGAGATTTACCTTTTAATGCAGTGCCAGTTCCGATGGCTCAAATAGGAGTAGGGCTGTTTGCTAATACCGATGTAAAATTGAGATTAGTGCCTAATATCAATATAGCGGACGATTTTGATTTTAATTTATTTGGGCTAGGGTTACAGCATGACCTAACACAATATATTAATATAGAAAAGTTGCCTCTTAATATTTCTGTTTTGGCTGCATTTACTAATATGAAAGCTACCTATGATATTCAAAATGATACCTCTTTTGAAAACGTGCAAGTAAATAACGGTAAAGGTGAATTCAAGACTACTGCATGGACGGTTCAAGGTGTTGCTTCGCTAGATTTAAAACTGATTACTTTTTATGGAGCAGTGGGTTACAATCAAGGTGAAACTTCTGCAAAAATGAAAGGAGAATATATACTGACTTATGATTTAGTAGATGTGGTCGGAAGCCCAATAGATAAAGTAGAAGAGATTCTTTATGATCCTGTAAGCCAAGATTTTAAAGTAAGCGGTATGAGAGGAACGATAGGAACTCGTCTTAATCTTGGATTTTTTAAAATATTTGCAGATTATACTTTCCAAGAATATAATACGCTGACAGCGGGTATAGCATTGAGCTTTAACTAAAGCTCCTTCTCACCACAAGAAAAATAAAAGTTTTGTAGCTCTATTTCTTGAATAAAATCTACAAATAATTCTTCTGTATAGTTAGGAGATAATTTGTAAATTTGCAAAACTTTTTTAAACAACATAAACACATTAATATAAATGAAAGTAACAATTGTAGGAGCAGGAAACGTAGGAGCTACCTGTGCAGATGCTATTGCATTCAGAAGAATTGCAAGTGAGATCGTTTTAGTAGATATCAAAGAAGGTTTTGCAGAAGGTAAAGCACTTGATATTACTCAAACTCAAACTACTTTAGGATTTAATACTAAAGTAACTGGAAGTACAAACGATTATTCTAAAACAGCAGGAAGTGATGTAGTAGTAATCACTTCTGGAATTCCAAGAAAACCGGGGATGACTCGTGAGGAGCTTATCGGAATCAATGCGGGAATTGTAAAAGGAGTAGCAGAAAACATCTTAAAATACTCTCCTAATACGATTATTGTAGTGGTATCAAATCCGATGGATACCATGACTTATTTGGCTCTTAAAGCAACAGGGCTTCCTAAAAATAGAATTATAGGAATGGGAGGAGCTCTTGATAGTTCTCGTTTCAAAACTTATTTATCACTAGCTCTTGATAAACCTGCAAACGATATTCAAGGGATGGTAATCGGAGGTCACGGAGATACAACGATGATTCCGTTAACTAGGTTAGCTAGCTATAATGGAGTTCCAGTTTCAGAATTTTTGTCTAAAGAAGAACTAGCAAAAGTTTCTGCTGATACAATGGTAGGAGGAGCAACCCTTACGGGATTATTAGGAACATCAGCTTGGTATGCTCCTGGAGCATCTGTGGCTTATTTGGTAGACAGTATTTTGAACGACCAAAAGAAAATGATTCCTTGCTCAGTAATGCTTGAAGGAGAATACGGGCAAAATGATATTTGTTTAGGTGTTCCTTGTATTATTGGTAAAAATGGAGTGGAAAAAATCGTTGATATCAATCTTGATGAAAACGAAAAAGCATTGTTTGCTAAAAGTGCGGAAGCAGTACGTAGCATGAACGATGCTTTGGCATCCGTATTATAAGAATAATACTATGAAGTAATAAAAAGCCTTTCAGAACAATACTAAATCTGAAAGGTTTTTTCTTTTTGTAGAAATTTTTTAGTATTTTGATTTTTATCTTTTTAGGTATTTAAAAATTGAAATAGGAAAAAGAGAAAAAGATATCAAAAAAATAATCTTTGAATATTCTCTAAAAGAACTCTTCGATAAATTTTAATTAAAAAATAAATTGGTTAATCTTTATTGAAATCATATATTTGTCCGTTTTTTTAGTAGTACTCAATAAAAGAAAGAAGCTATTTAAGAATTCGAAACCAACTAATCTAAATTTAACTCAGAATTATAATGCAGAACAAGGGACTCATTAGATTTTTTGCAATTTTGTTTGCAATCGTATGTATTTATCAACTTTCGTTCACCTTTGTAACTAACAAAGTAAAGAAAGAGGCTGTAGCCTTCGGACAAGGAGACAGAGTAAAAGAAATGTATTATCTTGATTCTATCAGAAAAGTACCAGTTTATCCTGTTTTAGGACACACTTACGAAGAGGTTGAAGAAAGACAAATCAACAAAGGACTTGATTTGGAAGGAGGTATTAACGTAACTCTTCAGATTTCTGTTAAAGATATCATTAAAGGATTAGCTAATAATTCTCAAAATCCAGTTTTTGTAAAGGCGCTAGCTAATACAGATCAAATAAGAAAAGCACAAGAAAGTTATCTTGAAGCGTTTTTTAGAGCTTTTGATCAGGCAAACAAAGAAGCGGGAACAACTGTAAGATTGGCATCTCCTGATATTTTTGCTAACAGAAACTTCGATGATAAAGAAATCAATATCAATAGTGCTGACACTGAGGTTAAAAAGGTCTTAGCACAAAAGGTGGATGAGTCAGTAGAAAGCGCTTATCAAATCTTAAGAGAACGTATTGATAAATTTGGAGTTACTCAGCCGAATATCCAGAAAATCGGAAATACAGGACGTATCTTGGTTGAATTACCAGGAGCTAAAGACGAAATTCGTATCAAAAAACTTCTCCAAAGTTCAGCTCAATTAGAGTTTTGGGAAGTTTATAAAATGGAGGAAATCGGAAACTTTTTGATGGCTGCTAACGAAGAGCTTAAAAAACAAACTGAACCTCAAAAAGAGGAAGTAACTCAAGATACATTAGCACCGAAAAGTGATATCGAATCGTTATTAACAGATAATACAGCTGAAGAAACTCAAAATTTAGGACCAATCCTTGAAAAAATGGTTGCTTTTGGAGGAGGTCAAGTTTTAGGATATTATTCTGTAAAAGATGCCCCTCAAATTCAAGAGTATTTGAATCAAGCAAACATCAGATCTTTACTTTCTGGAGACCAAAGATATGTGAAGTTTTTGTGGAGTAAACCTTCGATGCAATACATCGAAAACAAACAGATTGTAGGATTTTCTAAAGATAGCAAAGCAGAGAAAATGGAAGTGGTTGAGCTGTATGCTATCAAAGGGAACAGAGATAACAAACCAGCTCTTGGAGGTAGTGCAGTAGTAGATGCACGTTCGGATTTTGATCAATTCGGAAAACCTGCTGTATCAATGAGAATGAACTCTAACGGAGCTAAAGAATGGGAAAAAGTAACTCGTGAAGTAGCTGCAAAACAAGGAGCTATTGCAATTGTTTTGGACGATCAGGTATATTCTGCTCCAAACGTAAACGAAGCTATATCAGGAGGAAATTCAAGTATTTCAGGAAACTTTAAATTAGAAGAAACTACCGATTTAGCAAACATATTAAAAGCGGGTAAACTCCCTGCTTCAGCTGATATAGTACAGTCTGCTGTAGTAGGACCATCACTAGGGCAACAAGCAATTGACAACGGAATGATGTCATTCCTTATTGGATTTGGTCTTGTACTTATCTATATGGTTTTTTACTACGGAAAAACAGGGATGTATGCAAATATTGCTTTACTTATTAACTTACTCTTTATTTTTGGAGTGTTAGCATCTTTAGGAGCTGTGCTTACGCTTCCAGGTATTGCCGGTATTGTACTGACTATGGGTACTGCTATTGATGCCAATATTATTATTAATGAAAGAGTAAAAGAGGAACTTCGTGCAGGAAAATCAACACGTGAGGCAGTAGATTATGCTTTTAGCTGGAATGGAGCCTTGTCATCTATTTTTGATGCCAATATCACAGGAGCATTGGTGGCTATAATTTTGTTTATTTTTGGTTCAGGTCCAATTCAAGGATTTGCTACTACTTTATTAATCGGTATAGTAACTTCATTATTTACGGCTATCTGTATTCCGATGTTGTTTATTTACGGAAGATTAGATAAAGGAAAAGAAGTGAAGTTTTCGACTTCATTTACTGAAAAATGGTTTGTTGGAACTAACTTTAATTTCTTAGGAAAGAAAAAGATTTCTTATATAGTTTCGCTTATAGCTGTAGTAATAAGTATCGGACTTTTATTAACCAAAGGATTGAACCCGGGAGTTGATTTTGTAGGAGGAAGAACCTATCAGGTTAAGTTTGATAAACCAGTAGATGCTAACGAAATCAAAGATAAGCTACATGAAGCATTCGGAAGCGTAGAGGCTAAAACATTCGGAAGTTCTGATCAGTTAAGAATTATAACTAAATATAAAGTTGAGGAAGAAAGTACAGAAGTGGATGACGAAATCAATCAAATGCTTTATGATAATCTAAAAGAGTTTTTGCCATCTACACTTACTTTTGAGGAGTTTATGTCTTCGCACGAAGACAAGCAACTAGGTGTTTTACAGACTTCAAAAGTAGGACCAACTATTGCGGACGATTTGAAATATGATGCAATGAAAGCTGTTATTGGAGCTCTTATAATAATGTTCTTATATATCTTAATCAGTTTCAGAAGATGGCAGTTTTCATTAGGAGCAGTTGTAGGATTGGCTCAAAACGTAATTATCGTACTAGGAGTTTTCTCTGCTACTTATACTATTATGCCTTTTAATATGGAGCTTGATCAACATTTGATTGCTGCAATTCTTACAGTAGTAGGGTATTCGATAAATGATACCGTGATTGTATTTGACAGGGTTCGTGAGTTCTTGAAAAACAGACGAACTCAACATACAGGTGAGAACTTTACAGATACAGTAAATCATGCTTTGAACACTACTTTAAGTAGAACCATCAACGTATCGTTGAGTTTGACAGTAGTATTATTAGCGATATTTATTTTCGGAGGAGAATCACTTCAAGGGTTTATCTTTGCTATCCTAATCGGTATTATTGTAGGTACATTTACCTCATTATTTATAGCTACTCCAATTATGGCAGATACCATGATCAAAAGTGGAGCAGATCAGATTGTAGAAGAAGAAAGCTCAGAACAAGTACAAGCTTAATAACATACTAATACATTAAAAATCCCTTAAGACTAGAGTTTTAAGGGATTTTTTTGTTATTATATGTTGTGTTTTTATTGCTTGATACTTGTTATCATATTTTGCAATGAATCTGTGACTAAAGAATATATAATCTAAAACTAATAAATAACACAGCTATAATCCAATAAACTTAAATGGGTTGGAATTCATAAAAGCAACCGAAGTCTCTCCAGAATAAGTTTTGTTGTCAGATAAATCTAACTTTCTGACACTCGCTTTTTCGCTGAAATCAATTTTTTTCAAATCCACCCAAAAGGCATTTGGTGTCAATGCAGTTTCAAAGTAATACACAAGATTTTTCTGATCTGCTACAGAACGCCAACGGGTAGTAGACAAATTTGGGTAACCCTCTATTTCGAATCCATAAGGTACAGATACATTTCTCATTACACTGGCTACAGCCGCCAAAGCAACTCTTGTGTCATGGGTTTGCGGAATGGATTTCATAAAAAAAGAGGCTCTTACAAACCGATCTGATGCAGTGACAGAACCTGGAAGATAAACTTTCCCAGGAATATTTTCCCAATATTTAGCAATTGCCATTTGTTGTTCATACGGAGGGTCGTTGGTCATAATAATATAAGAAGGGTCGTGATGAATAACTAATTTGCCTCTAATATATTCAAATATGGCACTATCTCCAGAGGCATCGGATAAAGATAAATGTACTGTTGTAAATTTATCGGTTCCAGGAATGAAATCCGACACTACAGCAAATGATTCCTTTCTTAATTCATTAACTGCTTCTGCAACGGTAGCAAAATTATCAAGTGTGTATTGAGCCCATAATGAAATAGCAAGTCCTTTTTTAGTTCCTTTCTTATCAAAAACAGGATATTCTGATTCAACCAGCCAAAGCATATTAGCTACCAGACCCTTTTCATTCATACCATCTACTACCGAAATATCCCATGCGCTTACGGCCAAGCTTCCATATTTTGAAGTCCACTCAATAGAGTTCTTTCCCACTTCTCCGCTTCTTTTCATTCCTCTAGGGAAAATCCATTGATTAGCAGGTATTTCAAGGGTGAAGTCCATTGTTCTTCCTGTTAGAACCATGCCGTTAGGTCCTTTGTAGATTGCTCTTGTACAAGCTTCAACCTTCTGTAAAGGGAAGTGTAACATCACTAGTATTAAAGCTAATGTTGTTTTAAATAAAGTTAGATTTTTCATATCAAATAGGGTTTAATTAGATAACAATTATTTATTTAACAATAAGCCTTTGAATTGATGATTTGTAAATAATAGAATGCAAGATGTTTTGTAAAATTACTATAAAAACTATCTTAACTTAAGAATTAGTAACCTTTCTTATAAAGAAGGAGGATTTACTGCTTAATCACCTTACTGGTCATCACCTCACCACTTTGCGTTCTGACCTTAACGATATACGTACCACTACTCAAATCCTGCAAATTGATTACTTCACTGTTACCACTCAAAAGCCTTTGCCCGAGCAGGTTATACACCTCATAACCTTTAAGGTCTTGTGCTTCGATATACACCAAACCATTAGTTGGGTTAGGGTAGAGGTGAAGGGTTTGCTTCTCAAAGCTATGGTTTGAAGCTACAGGTGTACCACAAGGTGTAGCGGCAAGCCTTGCCATAAAAAAATCATAACCTCCAACACCGATATTATACAGAGTAGAAATACCATTAGGGTTGTTGGTAAACAAACTAGACCCCATAGCACCTCCTACGACATAGTTGCCATCATTATCTGCGGTTACGGCGGTTAGATAATGATACCCTGAACTACCATAAATATCATGTAAACCTATAACCTCTCCCGTTTGTTTATTAAAACGCACTAATGTTGGATCGTGAAAATGATTTTCTGGGCGGTCTATAGAAAAGTTATCCCAGATAGTAGTCCAACCATGAGTAGCCAAGACTACCTCATTACCATTGATAGCCACATCATAAGCATGATAAATTCCAGTTCCAGCTGAAGGACTATTATACCCGGTTGGCATTTTGCTCCACTGTACTTCTCCTTGAGCGTTCATCTTTAAAATATAAGGTCTATTACCGGAAACAGTATTAGGAAAGGTATAATCTCCAAAGGCAACAGTATTGGTAGCACTACCGCTTAAAAAGTATTTACCCCCTATATAGATATCGGAATTGTTATCTATGGCTATACCATTAATTTCAGGGCTACCTGTTCCTATAAATTCTCTATACCACCAATCCTGCAAATTATCAGGATTGAATGAAAGTAAATAAGCATAATTATTAGAAGAAGGATTGGCTTCTCCGAAAGTTACTTCATTAAAAGAAATTATATTACTACTACTATTACTACTACCAAATCTCCATCCACTTAAATAATAACGGTCTATGTTTTCGTCATACTGGAAAGAGGTATTGTTTTCTATCAACCAACCTTCCAAGGGTAAGAGCAAAGGAGTGCCTATCACATTACCTGTCGTACCATCAAATTTCACCAGGTAATACTTACATTCTTCTTCTTCTAATTCTACGTTCAACGCTCCGTCTAAATGGATTCCTTCCATCAGGCCAATAATAGTATGAAGTACATTATTACTGTCTATTTGCAAATGGTTTATTCGTACGGCATTGTTATAATAATTAACCTCTCCCTGATACGCCTTACGCCATATTAAATTACCATTATTCGTATCATATTTTAATAAAAACCCTTCTTTATAGCCTTCTTGCATTTCATCCCAATCTCCTGTCAGGTAAGGCAAACTGTCATTTTCGCTAAAATACACAGGAGACTGCCCGTTACTGCCTGTGGTGTTAGTCACCTTAACACTTACATAAACCCCTCCGTTATTATCCAATACCAATTTATGAGCGTGGTCACCGCTGGTATATCCCCCCCCCCAATCACTCTGCTCCATCGGTAGGTGCCGTCGCAGGTAAAAGAGGTGATAATGATATTATTTCCATAATTGTTATTTCCAAAAGTAGTTACTTCGTTCCCATCCATTGTAGTCGTCCCTGAAGATATCTTTCCTAAAAAATAATAGTTGTTCTGTTCATCTACTACGATGTCCCAGATTAACTCGCCTCTGAAATCATTAAGACCTCCTGAAGTCTCATTATAGATAACATTACTACCACCTCCTCGTTTACCCCAGTCCCACTCGTAATTTTGAGAAAAAGAGAAAATAGAGAACAGAGAACAGAGAATAGACAGCAGTAGTGAGAAACGTTGTGTTTTGTATAGTTTTATAGTCATAATCCAAGTTTTTTGTTATTGAAAAGCTAAATATATAAAAAACAATGCTAAAGCACAAGGCTTTAGCATTGTAAAATGTTATTTTTTAATTTACTTTTTAATTAGTTTTTGATGCAACACGGTTCTTCCGTCTGCTTGTAATGCAATGATATACGTACCGGCAGGGAAGTTTGAAATATTTAAGGGTAAATCACCTTTGTTGGCTTTCAGGTCTATTTCTGCTGCCATAGTACCTGTCATAGTAAATATCCTTATACTCTCTGCCTTGTGGTATTCTGTACCTACGTCATAGCTTACTGCAACCAGTTCCGAAGCCGGATTAGGTGTTACCTTAAGACTGGCAACATCTGCATATTCCTCTACAAAAGTATCTTCTGCCATCATTTTAGCCGAAGAAGGTATAGCAATGGATATAGGAATCAATTTAATACAAGGTATTTCAGCGATGCTTATCACAACAAAATCATCTCCACCGTAAGACCCCGGGTGAGGAGTAAAAAATGAGTTTACGTTAAAAGCAAAAAGTCCTGAAGGAGGTATGTTAAAGCTGGCAGGCTCGTAAGTTCCATAACCATTCAGGCTGCTGATAGTCACCGTAACGGGTATTCCATAATTGTTACGTATATTAACAGATAGTCCATATAGTCCAAAATATTCAAGAAATTGAAAATTTTCAAAAACTAACCCTCCACAACCATCAACCTCACATTCTACCTTATCAGGAGTGATATAAGCAATTCCGCTTGAATAATCGCAACCATCCTGTTCGATAAACAACT
>JBEBWA010000029.1:0-16187 GCA_040392465.1 Flavobacterium suncheonense | reverse complement strand
TATAAGGTCCTGTCCAAGGGCTTAAATCTCCATCTCCACAATCACGACGAATATAGTAATCATGATAGGTGTTTTCTGTAAGACCAGTTAGCGTAATAGTGTTAGTTGTTATTCCTGTTTCAATAGTACCAGTACCTGGAGTAAATCCTTGTAATCCGTATTCTACTTCAAATAAATTACCTTCACTTGTCCAGTAAAGTTCAGCTTCAGTAAGAGAGTTGATGTTTGCTCCTAATTGAGTAGGAGGCATACAAGTTGGAGTAGGGATTACTGTAAAAGTATAATCTTCTGTTTCTCCGTAGTATATCATACCACAAGCCGGAGGGTTACTAAAATCGTTACTTCCTCTAACTCTCATTCTGTAATCACCTATCGCCTGACCAGCAGGGACAGTGAATGTTCCTGTAAATGGACCATTACCCATAAATCCTGAAGCATACACTTTTTCAGATTCTTCAAATAGCATGTTATTATTCCAGTCAATCCAGATATTTACTCCGAAATAGCTATTGATAGCCACTGTAAAACTTACTTCTCCTGTTTCAAAATGAGAAGCAGACATATCTGCAAAATAGCCATAGCCATTTGGAGACCACCCTCCACTGTTATTCGAAATATTTGTAATACCCATTGAAGTACTAAAAGAGGAAATATAATCCCACTCATACATCGTAGTAGCTTGACAATATCCAGTAAAGAAGCTATACGGTCCCGCCCAGATACTATAACCATCAACATCACAATCCTGACGAACATAATATTGGTAATAAGTATCCGCTGTTAATCCTTCAAGTGTATATGGATTCCCCACACCCGAAACAGTTGTTCCACTTCCTGGAGTAAATCCTTGTACTCCCCATTCGATATCAAATAATTCTCCTGGACTCATCCAAGATAAATCTGCTGAAGTAAATGTCAAATTAGTTGCATTCAACCCTAAAGGTGAAGGGCAAGGAGGAATAGGTTCGTAAACAGGGGTAATAATCCAGCTATTATTATCAACATAATTATAGGTAGTTCCACAACCACTACCTCCCCATGTTCTCCATGCCTTCAGCACAAAATCCACAGTACCAGTTGCTCCATTAGCAAAATCCACATCTCGATTATAGCTAAAAGTTCCTGCTGTATTTCCTGCACCTACTGCCAGAGATGATTCTCCTGAATTGATTGTAGGAGAATATAGTTGTGTTCGTTGTTCAGACATCCACGCTCCACCCCAAGCAGTCATACTATACTGTACGTTTAATCCTGCTATTTGATAACCTTCAGGAACATTTACAGTAATAATAGCTTCAGGAAGACATGCTTCCGAATTCAATGCGGGAGCTGTATTATAAAGCGTAGGTATTTCTCCTCCTCCATAAAACCCTACTCCAAACGATACTGGGCCTTCGTATATACTTTGTTCAGCACCACAGTTAGTGCGTACATAAAATTGATATACTCCTGTTGAAAGGTCACTTAACGTATATGGGTTTGTAACTCCATTAACAATAGTTCCCGTCCCAGGCGTGAACCCTGTGGTTCCCCATTCTATATCAAATGACGTTCCTGTACCTGTCCAATCAAGGACTACATCTGTTAAAGAAGATACTGCTGTCAAGTTAGAAGGAGGCATACATCCTCCACATTCTCCAAGAAGCTCATAAACAAGATCGTCATTACCATTGGCCGAATTAATTAATGTCCAAGTTATACTACCATCATTTAAAAAAGCTCCTTCTACACCTGTTTGAACAGTTGTGTTCTCCCAAGCTAGAGCATCTGACGATACTTCCATCCAGTATTTTGTATTCCCTTCAGAAGAAGAGAAAGATAAATTTTCAGAAGAAACATCAAATGTATGTTGATAGTAATTATAAGTAGCACCAGTATAGGTTACTACCGAACTTTCTGGCACAATATTATTAAAAGTATAAAGAGCCTCACCTGGAAAACCTTCATTGTCTTCACGTAAAATAATATTAAAATAGGTAGCTTCATCAAGCACATTGATTTTAATAGCACTAAGCTCTAATGTAGTTCCTTCATAAACGACAAAATCGACTGCTAAACGTTGATTGGTCGCTCCATTAAAAAGGTATCCGTTTATTGTTGAGGTACTCAACGAAATTTGAGAACAAGGCGAAGGATCATCATCTGCACTTGTTGACAAAGCAACATAATTGTTACTACTTACAGATTCTTCTGTTTGTATCTCTGCTTCTGTTAAAACTAAAGTGTTTTCTGAAGTTTCTTTTAAATTAGGAAGCAAGAAGGCAAAACCTATCTGTCCTAATAGGAGTACTCCACAAAACAGCAATAGACCAAGCCATCGCTTTGTTTTCCGTGTTGGATTCCCTGCGGAATCATAAAAAGTAAAGTTCTTCATAAATTAAAGTTTAGTTAATAATATTGATTAAAATGATGTTATAAATACTTGTCTTATAAATAGTAAAAAGTCATACAACATTACAAGACTCACAAATATATTATTTTTTCATATACACAATAAATTAATGTTATTATTTTTTGTTAAATTCATAGAAAAAAACCAACACTCCTTATCAAACCTTACACTTAACAATAAACTAATCATGATTTAGCCTTAAAACCCTCAAAACTTAAACCTAAAATCATCCAGTTTCTGGCATAGAGTTAATATATTCATACATTGACATTACCATCAAAAAAACATATCTTTGCCAATTAAACAAAAAAAAGACATAAACGCTTATGTTTAACAATTTAACAGACAAATTAGACAAAGCTTTCCATGTTCTAAAAGGACATGGAAAAATTACTGAAATAAATGTTGCTGAAACGCTTAAGGAGGTTCGAAGAGCATTGCTTGATGCCGATGTTAACTTTAAAATTGCCAAAGACTTTACAAATAGAGTAAAAGAAAAAGCATTAGGACAAGACGTACTTACAACTCTTCAACCAGGTCAACTTATGGTTAAAATCGTCAAAGACGAGTTAACTGAACTCATGGGAGGAGATACAGCAGGAATTAACCTATCAGGAAATCCAACTGTAATTTTGATGTCTGGTTTACAAGGTTCAGGTAAAACTACCTTTTCTGGTAAATTGGCGAATTTTCTAGCAACTAAAAAATCTAAAAAGCCCCTTTTGGTGGCTTGTGACATTTATCGTCCTGCCGCAATTAATCAGTTACATGTAGTAGGAGAACAAATTGGAGTAGAGGTTTATTCGGAACCCGAAAATAAAAACGCAGTTGAAATTGCTCAAAATGCCATTAAATATGCTAAAGCGAATGGATTTAATGTAGTGATTATCGATACAGCAGGGCGTCTGGCTATTGATGAACAAATGATGAATGAAATTGCAAATGTTCACAAGGCCGTTCAACCTCATGAAACTCTATTTGTAGTCGATTCAATGACAGGACAAGACGCTGTAAATACTGCAAAAGCATTTAATGACAGGTTAAACTTTGACGGAGTTATCCTTACCAAATTAGATGGAGACACTAGAGGTGGAGCTGCTATTTCGATTAAATCAGTAGTCAATAAACCTATCAAATTTATTGGTACTGGAGAAAAGATGGAAGCTATAGATGTGTTTCATCCTTCTCGTATGGCTGACCGAATTCTGGGGATGGGAGATGTTGTATCCCTTGTTGAAAGAGCCCAAGAACAATACGATGAAGAAGAAGCTCGAAAACTCCAAAAGAAAATTGCTAAAAATGAATTTGGTTTTGACGATTTTCTAACTCAAATTCAACAAATCAAAAAAATGGGAAACATGAAAGACCTTGTCGGAATGATTCCTGGAGCTGGAAAAGCCCTGAAAGACGTTGAGATAGAAGATGATGCATTTAAGCATATTGAAGCAATTATACACTCCATGACTCCAAAAGAAAGAAGTAAGCCTTCTATTATCGACCATAAACGAAAAATCAGAATTGCTAAGGGTTCAGGAACTAAAATGGAGCAAGTAAACCAACTCATGAAGCAATTTGACCAAATGAGCAAAATGATGAAAATGATGCAAGGAGGAGGAGCTAAAAATCTAATGCGAATGATGGGAGGAATGCCTGGAATGAGATAAGAATAAAAACAAACAACACAACAACATGCAACTATTAGACGGTAAAAAAACATCTGAAGACATCAAAAGAGAAATTGCTCTGGTGGTGCAAAAAATCAAAGATAGAGGCGAAAAAGTACCCCATTTGGCGGCTATTATCGTAGGAAATGATGGAGCAAGCTTAACATACGTAGCAAGCAAAGTAAAAGCTTGCGAACAAGTGGGTTTTGAATCAACTCTTATTCGCCTGCCAAACACTACTTCAGAAGTAGAACTTTTAAAAAAAATTGAAGAACTCAACCAAGACGACAACATCGATGGGTTTATTGTTCAGCTACCATTACCAAAACAGATTGATGAGCAGAAAGTAATTATGGCTATCGATCCAAGTAAAGATGTGGATGGCTTTCACCCAGAAAATTTTGGAAAAATGGCCTTGGACATGAGTACTTTTATTCCTGCTACTCCTTTCGGAATTTTAGAGTTATTAGACAGATATGGAGTAGAAACACAAGGTAAACACACAGTGGTTATAGGCAGAAGTCACATTGTGGGGCGTCCGATGAGCATCTTGATGGGACGTAAAGGTTTTCCGGGGAATTCAACCGTAACGCTTACGCACAGCCATACTAAAAATATAACTCAAATCACTTCTCAAGCTGATATTATTATAACCGCTTTAGGTGTTCCTAATTATTTGAAAGCAGAAATGGTTAAAGACGATGTGGTAGTTATTGATGTCGGAATCACCCGTGTTGCTGACGAAAACAATCCGAAGGGTTATGTCATAAAAGGTGATGTTGATTTCGAGAACGTCAGCAAAAAGGCATCTTATATTACGCCTGTCCCAGGAGGAGTCGGACCGATGACCATTGCTATGTTGATGAAAAACACTTTACTAGCAAGAGAAAGAAGACGATTACTTATATAACACTTAATTTATGCAAGCCAAAACACCTTCCGAATCACTGACAGTACTTACTGATGTAGTGCTCCCCGGAGAAACCAATCCTTTAAACAATTTGTTTGGAGGAGAATTACTAGCTCGTATGGACAGAGCTGCCAGTATTACGGCTCGAAGACATTCTCGAAGAATATGCGTAACGGCTTCAGTAAATAATGTAGCTTTTAATCGTGCTATTCCTCTAGGAAGTGTAGTAACGGTTGAAGCTAAAGTTTCGCGTGCTTTTTCTTCATCAATGGAAATTTTTATAGATGTTTGGATTGAAGACAGAGAATCTGGTATTAAAACAAAAGCTAACGAAGCTATATATACTTTTGTAGCAGTAGATGAAACTGGACGCCCCGTGGCTGTTCCTGAAATTGTTCCTGAAACAGATCTAGAAAAGCAGCGATTTGATGCAGCGCTCAGAAGAAAACAATTGAGCTTGGTTTTGGCAGGAAAAATGAAACCCAGTGATGCTTTGGAGCTCAAAGCTTTATTTCAAGGATAAATAAAAATCCCGAACAGAATTGTTCGGGATTTTTATTTAATTATTTTTTTAATAAATCTCTAATTTCCGCCAACAATTCTTCTTGTGTCGGACCAACAGGAGCTGCTTCTACTACAGGAGCTGGCTTTTTCAGTTTATTGATTGCTCTAATCATCATAAACAAAATAAATGCAATAATAATAAAATTTATTACTGCCGAAAGGAATATACCATATTGAACTCCTCCCCAAATTGTTAATTCTTCCACTTTGGTTAATCCAGCCGCCTCTAAAGCAGGATTCAACAATAATGGAGTAATCACGTTCTCAATAAGTGAACTAACAATCTTACCGAAAGCACCTCCGATAATAACCCCTACAGCCATATCGATAACATTACCCTTTACGGCAAATTCTTTAAATTCTGCAAAAAATCCCATAATATTTTAGTTTTAGTTTAAAACAAATTTAACGATTATTGTATACCGAAAGAAAATTATTTTAGTTTTTCGTTATTGTGATGTCTATTGTGATCTCTTTTCGTTTTTAAATCCATTTTTTTGTCAAAGGCCGCTTGTAAGTCAACCCCTGTCTGATTAGCCAAACATAAAACCACAAAAACTACATCGGCTAACTCTTCGCCTAAATCTTTATTTTTATCACTTTCTTTTTCAGACTGCTCACCATATCTACGGGCTATAATACGAGCCACCTCACCTACTTCTTCTGTAAGTTGAGCCATATTCGTCAATTCATTAAAATAGCGAACTCCATGATTTTTAATCCAGTTATCCACCTCTATTTGTGCATTTTTAATATCCATAAAACTTGATTTATCTAAATTTATATCTTTTGAGTATGGAAGCGAATCTCGATTTAATATCAGTTGATGCATCAAAAAGCATTTGTTCATTAGACGGGAACATCACAAATTTATTCTTAGTCATTGCTAGCTCGTCACTGTTAAGTACTCTATTATCTCCGCTAAAGGTTGCAAAAATATTTTCAAAAATAAACTCAGATTGTAACGGGTAAGTATTTATTCGCTGATTTCTATTCAAATCAACATAATGAACCTGCCCCCCTACCGCTACTGATTTGGTTTGAATTACTTGTTTTAAAGTACCTTTTACAGTGACTTTCTTTTCGTCTTTAACTTTGTTCCCATTTTGATCTAAAACAAAATTCCCATTTCTATCTGTTCTATAGGTAGTTTCAATTATCTCTTTGTTTAGTGGAATATCTTTTTCGGCAATTCGTTCGGGAGAAACTAAGATTTCGCGAAATTCCAAAACCACTTCATAATCATACTTAACATTAGAGAGTTTATTAGAATGATACTCCGTCCAAAAATCGTCTAAGCCGTAAGTATTAAAATCTAGTAATGCTTGTGCTAAACGATTTGGAATTACCACATTAGTATTGTTTTCTACAATCACAAAAACAAAATCAGTTCCGTAATACCTCGCATCATCGCGAAGTTTTTTTACATCTTTATAATTCGGATACAAGTTCAGCAATTGCCCAAAAGTATTATAAGCTTTTCTGTTATCGTTTTTATCTCCTTTCATCAAAGCAATTCCATCCTCATATAATGAAGTAATATAATCTTGTTTTGCTTGGATAATATCATTCGAAAAGTCTTCAAAATGAAAATTTGCCTGTTCCCCTTTAGCTTTATAAAGCGGGAGTAAAGGTTTTATTTTATTCTGAACCCTATCCATACTCAAATACAAATTATAAATTTGTTGAGTATTTACATTAGTATCCTTTTTTAAAAAGTTGATTTTGTCTTTATAAGTAGCTTTCATTTTAGTGAAGGCATCCTCTAGAATTGCAACTTGCTCTAAATCAGATTTTTTATTTTTATTTTTCTGAAGTCTATTTACAGCTATATCCACAGCCTCTTCGTAATCTCCAGAATATAAAGCTTGGTTCGCTTGTTTTACTCCTGAACAGGCATAAACCACAAGCAATAATGAAAGGTAAAGTAGTCTTGTTTTCATAATTTTTATTTTTATACAACTTAAAAAGAGTTTTTCAAATTGCTTGCCAAAGATAAATATTTTGGTTCGGATTTGTTAATTTTTTAATAGCTCAAAAAATAACTATTTGTTTTTACAGTTGTACCTTATAACTGAAAAGCTTTGTTATATCTTTGCATTTTGCTGAATGATGAATAAAATAGCAGTTGTTATCCTAAATTGGAACGGAAAACATTTATTAGAAAAATTTCTGCCTTCGGTTATTGCACATTCCGATTTGGCACAAATTTATGTTGCTGACAATGCTTCTTTAGACAACTCTATTTTGTTTTTAGAAAAAAATTATCCGTCTATTAAAATTATTAAAAATCCGGAAAATTTTGGTTATGCCAAAGGATATAATGTGGCTCTCGAACAGGTAAACGAACCATATTTAGTATTGTTGAATTCGGATGTTGAAGTTACTAAAAACTGGCTCTCCCCTGTTTTAGAAATTTTCGAAACCCAGCCCGATACAGTGGCGCTCCAACCCAAAATATTAGATTTTAAGAATAAAGAATATTTTGAATATGCGGGAGCAGCAGGAGGTTTTATAGACAAATATGCTTTCCCTTTTTGTAGAGGAAGAATTTTTTCGACCCTCGAAAAAGACAACAATCAATATAACGAAGTAGATGAGGTTTTTTGGGCGTCGGGAGCTTGTTTATTTATACGTAAAACAACTTTCGAGAGTGTAGGCAGGTTTGATGAAGATTTTTTTGCACATCAAGAAGAAATCGACCTATGTTGGAGAATTCAAAACGAAGGGTTTAAAATTAAATTCATCCCTACTTCTGTAGTTTATCACGTTGGAGGAGCGACCTTACAAGAAAATTCTCCTCAGAAAACCTTTCTTAATTTCAGAAATTCATTATTCACATTACTCAAAAATCATCCAAAAGAAAGATTGTTTCTAACTTTCTTTATACGCCTCTGTCTAGACGGAATTGCGGGAGTTTATTTCCTTTTACAAGGAAAGCCTTTACACACTTGGGCAGTAGCTAGAGCACATTTTTCTGTGTATGCAAACCTTAATAAGATGCTTAAAAAACGTGCTTTCTGGCAAAAAAGAAATTATTATTACACCAATAGCATAGTTTTTGATTATTACATCAGCAACAAAACCCACTTTTCTAACATAAAATAACAAGCTGTTAAGAAATCTAATACTTTTAATTTTTAACTTTGTACCAACAAAAAACATATATATTTATGAAACGGATTTTTTTATTATGTGCAGTTGCAGGAGCTCTTACGCTCACCTCTTGTGGTTCAAAAAAGAAAATAGCAGAACTTGAAGGAAAAAACAAAGAAATTCAAGATTTATTAAATTCTACTACTGTAAAGTTGAATACTTGTTTAGCAGAGAAAAACGGACTTCAATCTCAAGTAGATTTGCTAAAAGAAACCAATGCAAACCTTAAAGAGAATTTTACAAATATTACTCATCTTTCTGCTCAAGGTGCTGCTAATTTAGAAAAATCCTTAGAGAGTATAAGAGAAAAAGATATTAAAATCACACGTCTTCAGGATGCTTTAACTCAAAAAGACTCTGTTACTTTGGCTTTAGTAACTTCATTAAAAAGAGAAGTTGGAATCAACGATCCAGATATTGAAGTAAATGTAGAAAAAGGAGTGGTTTTCATTTCAATCGCTGACAAATTACTATTCAAATCTGGAAGCTATGAAGTAAGTAGCAGAGCGAAAGAAGTTTTGGCAAAAGTAGCAAAAGTAGTAAACTCTAAACCTGACTTTGAATGTATGGTTGAAGGACACACTGATAATGTTCCTTACCGTTCTGGAGTTCTTTTAGACAACTGGGATTTAAGTGTTAAGCGTTCTACCTCTATTGTGAGAGTTCTACAAGAATTAGGAGTAAAACCATCTCAACTTATTGCTGCAGGTAGAGCAGAACATGTTCCGTTAGTGAGCAACAACACTTCTGAAAATCGTTCTATAAACCGTAGAACTCGTGTTTTGGTACTTCCAAAAATCGACCAGTTCTATGACATGATCGAAAAAGAAATGAAAAACTTAAGTAAAGAATAATCCGAAACTAATAATTATAAAAAAATCCGTCTTGTAAGTCAAGACGGATTTTTTTATTTCTACCTACTCCTATTTCTTAACTATCTTTCCTGTAACTTCTCCTTCTTGAGTTTTGATTTTTACTATATAAACTCCATTGGTCAGGTTAGTTACGTTTTGCTTCGTTTCAAAATCATCGACTAAACTCGTTCGTATCAATCTTCCTGAAACATCGTACAATTCAATAGATTGAATTTTAGATTCCGATATAATGGTGAAATAATCAGTTGTTGGGTTGGGATAAAACTTCAGTTCAATTGCTTTTGGATTATCTTCAATACTCATGGTTGATTGGAAAACTGTAACCGCATCATTGGTAATTATCGGATAATTGTAATCAAAATAAATATCTGCTTTGCTCTGTACTGAATCGCCTTCTGATAAAGAATTATTTGTTCCCATAGCCAACAAAATATTCCCGTGACCTCCAGAGTCTAGCATTATCTGATTAAAAAATATCTCCAAAACATCATCTTGAATCCGTGCAGAAGCATTATGCGAAGTGTTCAAAAGTCTCAAGGAATTAATATCATACTTTAATGTATCTATTTCCGTTGCTACTACAACGTTTTCCGCATAAAAGTTTCCTGTATTTTCAAATCGGATTACATAATGCAGTTCTTCTCCAATATATTCAGGTTCTATTATATCTCCCTCAATACATGTGATGTCGTTCGGATCATAAGCTCCCACAACCACCTGATTAAATTCATAAATGTTGTCATCAGGAATTACATCGGTTTCGTCTATGATAATTTCAGCCATAAAGGGTAAAATATCGTCAATATTTACGGAAGGAATTTCAGTCGGACCATTTACATTTAAGGTAAGTAAAATTTCTTTACTTTCAAAAGGAGCCAAACCTATAAAATCATACGTAAGCAACCCTACCGACTGACTATCAGCAATAGGAGTACTCTGTATAAAATCCAAACGGGTATCGTCAAATTCAAGATTAACACTTCCAGAAACAGTTTGACTTCCTTTGTTTCGGTAAACAATTTTGTATTTAGCATTAAAACCTGGACGTGCGGGAACAAGCGGAACAAGAACTACTTCCGCATCAGGATTAACTCCGTTGGGTGTGATACAAAAATTTACCACTTCGACGTTGTTATTGTTATCTGTAAAAATAACCGTTTCAGTTACAGGGGTTACGTTGAAAAAACTCGGGTTTTCTAGGTCAGGAGTAATAGTAAATGTCCCGTCTTGTGTAAAAAACACATATTCTCCATCTTGACTACTAAAGGAGGAACCTTCTTCCGTTCCGTCATTGATGGTTACTTTGGATAGAATCGTGAAATTATCATTACTATCACAACCATTATTATTATAATCATAGATTACTGTACCCGTAATAGTATTATAATCCCCAGCAGGGTAAAAGGAACAATAGGTTGAAATTACCTGCCCTGTCGTCCCAGATTGATTCAAATAGGGTAAAATAAGACCAACTTCTTCCTCATCCGCACAGATATAAATGTTATCAGGAAGACCAACCCATGTATTTAACCAATCAAAATCTAAAATTCCTCCATTTTTGATATTTATATAGGAAAGTTGTGGATTCAGCCCCATCAAAAGAATTTGAAGATTAGGGTGATTAGACAAGTCTAACTCTGTCAAATTGTTTTGATGACAAAATAAATGAGTAAGATCAATATTATTAGAAAGATTTAATTCGGTTAAATTATTTTGATGACATAGTAAATTCACAAGATTTATGTTATTGGAAACATCTAACTCGGTTAAATTATTTTCACTACAGGCTAAATACATAAGATTTATGTTGTTAGAAACATCTAATTCGGTTAAATTATTTTCACTACAGGCTAAATAAATAAGATTTATGTTGTTAGAAACATCTAATTCGGTTAAAAGGTTTATTCCACAAATTAAATCTATAAGACTAGGGTTATTAGAAACATCTAATTCATTTAATAGATTACTCTTACCATATAAATAAGTAAGATTAAGATTGTTAGAAATATCTAATTCTGTCAAATTATTATACTCACAAGATAATCTTTGAAGATTAATAAGATTAGAAACATCTAACACAGTTAGGTTATTGGAACTACAAATCAATACAGTAAGGTTTATAAAACTTTCTATTCCTGTTAAGTCATCTATAGCAGTAGGTAGACCAGCCATAGCTTGGCTAACGCTTAATGCGTAAACTGACAGAGCCTCACTTACCTGAATCTCTCCATCATTATTTATATCAATTTTTATGGAATTATCATTTATGTCTTTTGCAGTATTGTTAGAGGTGCTTGCCTGTAATAATTTTGTTTTAAAATTTGTATCAGGGATATATACAATATCGTCCGTATCGCTTAATATCAAATGAAAACTTGTGATAGCAAAACAGTTTGTTGTTATACTTTCTGCTCTTACATAAATAGTATGTGAAGATATAGCATTATAATTCGTTTCGCCTACAATAGCAGCTGCTCCTGTCTCTGCGTCATTATAAGTTAAATGAAATGTAACAGATAAATCAGTATTACCATTATAAATAGCTGAATTGTTTTCTGTCAAATCAAATATTCCACCAGAATTGAAAAGATTTATTGGCTGTCCTATTTCGGGAGAAGAATGAACAATTAAATCAAATGAGTCTATCTCAAAAGTTGAATCATTCAAATTTTCAATACGAGTATACATCGTTTGAACATACGGAATCATATTAATATAAGGTTCTATAATCTCATTAATACTGGATTCAGCATCATCATAAGTTTCGTGAAATGTAATCACGTAATCGTTCGGATTATTTCCATCTAAAATTTCAGAAATCTTAACTGTTAAATCAAATGTTGCAAATCCATCATTGTTGTCATCACAAATTTCATAATCCGAAATCTGTGCATTCCCCCCAAGAGAGAATAAAACAACTATCCATAGGGTGAGAAAGTGCATAATTTTTTTCATAAGGCGTATTTTTAATTAATTTATTTTTTATTTCTGCTTAATCTCGTCAAGTTGATATAAACCCGACAACTTTTAAATTGAAGTCATCGGGTTAAACCAAACAAAACAAACTATTTCTTCACTATCTTTCCTGTAACTTCTCCTTCTTGAGTTTTGATCTTCAAGATATAAACTCCATTGGTCAGATTAGTTACGTTTTGCTGCGTTTCAAAATCGTTTATCAAGTTTGTTCTGATAAGTCTTCCCGAAACATCATATAATTCGGCTGACTGAATCATAGATTTAGAGGTAATATTGAAATAATCGGTTGTTGGATTGGGGTAAAATTTCAGTTCAATAGCTTTTGGATTGTCATCCACACTCATTGAGGCTTCAAAAACTGTAACCGCATCATTAGTAATTATCGGATAATTGTAATCAAAATAAATATCGGCTTTGCTCTGTACAGAATCCCCTTCTGATAAGGTGTTTATGGATTTCATTGCCAACAAAATATTTCCGTGTCCTCCAGAATCGAGCATTATTTGATTGAAGAACACCTCCAACTTATTGTTTTTAATCCGTGAAGTTGCATTATGAGAGGTATTCAGCAGTTTAACAGAGTCTATATCATATTTCGTAATATCTATTTCCATTGCTACTACAACATTTTCTGCATAAAAGGTTCCAGTATTTTCAAAACGGATTACATAATGTAATTCTTCTCCTATATATTCAGGAGCTACAACTTCTCCCTCAATACAAGTGATATCATTTGGATCAAAAGAACCGACCACAATTTGATTTAGAATATATATATTATCTTGTACATTTTCGTCTCCCCCTTGTGGCGAAATTATTGAAGTAAAAATCAACTCATCATCAATATTTACAGGATATTCTGGATGTGTAGGAGTATTAATTAGCATAGTAACTACAATTTCTCTGCTCTCAAACGGAAGTAAATTTTCGTAGCTCCAGTTCATCCCACCAGGCCCTTGAGTATCAGGCGTGATTGAAGCCGACACATAAGTCATTAAATGCTGGTTATAAACGAAACTCACTCCATAATCTTGAGAGAGAACCTGATTCCCTTTGTTGCGATATACAATTTTATAAGTGGCTTCAAACCCTGGACGAGCTGGAACAAGCGGAGCAATTATAACTTCTAGGTCTTGGTTAATTCCATTAGCAGAAATACAGAAGTCTACAATTTCTTCGTTATTGTTGTTGTCTGCAAAAATAACTGCATCAATGGGAGGCGTTAAAGAAAAGAAAGTTGGATTCTCTATATCAGGCATAATTATATAAGTGCCTGCTTGGGTAAAAAATGTATATTGCCCGTTTTGATCCGTAAAGGCTGCTCCTTCTTCTAATCCGTCATAAATGCCAACTTTAGTATAAACTATTGTATCAGTTTCATCGCAATTCCAAAGTACAGAACCCGTAATAATATTATAATCCCCACCTGGAACAAACGTACAATAAGAACTCACAAAGAAATCTCCATTATTATTAAGATCATAAACATTGTTTAAATCATTATCATTAACACATACAAACATTAGGTTTGGATTGTTTGAAAAACTAATTCCATTCCCACTAAAATCATTTCCGTTTTTAAGATTTACATAAGTCAAGAACTCATTTGTGTGAGAAGTAAATTCTTTTAAAGAAGACAAATTTGAAACATCAATTTCTTCGATTTCTGACATAAAAATCATTAAGGACAACAGGTTTTGTAGATTTTCAATATTAGTTGGTAATTCACCAATATGATGAACAACAAGAGACTCTAAATTAGTTTGGTTTACAAGATTTACAGTTGCAAGACCTTCGTTTCCATAACTCAAATGCTCAAGATTTATCAAAGTACTTACATCTAAATCTGAAAAAAGGTTCAAACTACATAACAGATGTTTCAGGTTAGTTAATGTGTTTAAATCGATTTCTGTTAAAGAGTTATTATTAATCTGTAATTTTTCTAAACTAATCAATGCTGATACATCCAAAGAACTAATCTCGTTGAAATGACAAATAAGTTCAATTAAGCCGGGAGAAGAACTAACATTTAGAGCCGTAAGTCCGTTTTGAGAACAAATAAGATACTCCAAATTAACTAATGCGCTTAAGTCTATTGTACTAATAGAATTCTCACTAAAATCCAATCGGTTAAGATTTGTCAATGTGTTTACACTTAAAGACGTAAGTGAGTTTGAACTACAATTAAGAGTGTGTAAATTAGTTAGGTTGGTTACATCTAAATTTGATAATAAATTCGAACTACATATTAAAATTTCCAAATCTGTCAAAGTGCTTACCTCAAGAGTTCCCAACGGATTATTGCTACAGTCCAGAAGAATTAAATTATTATTCAGAATTAAGTTTGTAGAAGCAAGGTCGTTATTATTACATCTTAATTCGGTTAAGGTATTTAAACTACTGGTGTTTAATGAAGTTAACTGATTATTGTTACAAGTTAAAGTAACCAGATTGGGCATTGTATTTAGTATATCCAAATTTGTCAATTGGTTATAACTACAATTAAGGTTTTTCAGGTTCGTGAAATATTCAATTCCTGTCAAATCAGATATATTTGCCTCTACAATCCATAATTGATAAACCTGTAGAGCTTCGCTAATCTGAATTTCACCATCTTCGTTTGTATCAATAGCTATCGGAAAATGGCCTTCATTGGTCGCAATACTATTAGAAGTAGAAGCGTTTAGCAGAAGTGTCTTAAAATTAGAATCAGGAAAGTTGATGATTTGAGCATTTCCGATGTTCAAAAAACCAACAAAAAGTATCAAAGTAAATAGTGCTTTTTTCATAATTTATATTTTTTGCGAATGTAGTAGGTGCATTTTTATATTTTCTTAGTTAATTAGAATTTGTCCATTATCATTTAGAATTTCATAAATTTTTAATCAATTCTTGTAATCTTTCCTTTTTTCGTTGTGAAACTGGCAGGTTACTATGGTCTGACATAATCACATAGCCCCCGTCTTTTTTGATATATGATTTTAGATAAGCCAGATTAATTAAATGAGACTGGTGAATTCGTTCAAAACCATGTTCTGTCAATAATTCTTCATATTCTTTAAGCGTTTTCGAAATCAAAATCGGTCTGTTATTTTTAATATGAAAGGTGGTATAGTTATCGGTTGATTCGCATCTGATAATATCACTTATCTCAAACAAATGAATTCCGTCTGTAGTAGATAGGGCAATCCGTTTAAAGTTATCCACTTTTTTCCGGATATTTTCTAATAACAAATCAATATGATCAAATGTGTCTCTTTTTTTAATCGCATTTTTAATCTTTTCGATTACTTTTTCCAATTCCTCTGGATCAACAGGTTTTAACAGAAAATCTAAAGCAGAAAAACGGAAAGCTTTAATAGCATACTGTTCATGAGCTGTAATAAAAACTACTTGTGACTCTATTTTTCCGTTCTTTTCAGTCAATTTTTCGAGTATATCAAAGCCTGTTCCGTCTGCTAATTGTATATCCAAAAACACTATCTGAGGATTCAGTCCGTCTATAACCGAAACGGCATCAGAAACATTTTCTGCCTCTCCCAAAATTTGCATTTCTGGAGCATATCGACTTAAAAGGGCTTTCATTCCTTCTCTCAAGTTAGAATCATCATCTACGAGTACTGCTGTTATCATTTCTTTGAGTTGTGAGT
>JBEBWA010000028.1:0-16573 GCA_040392465.1 Flavobacterium suncheonense | reverse complement strand
CTCTATGAAGAGATAACCATTAAAAAGCCCTCAAAATTGAGGGCTTTTTAATTTTTATGAAGTGCGACGTTGCGAAGTCAGAAGACTTCTTTTAGAAATTTGTGTTTTCGAGATAATTTAATAGATGAGTTTGATTTCTTTTAGGTCAAATTCTTTTAAAGAGTCATCCTCTAGGAGGATTTGAATTTTTCCATTTCGTAAAACCTTTTTAATAATCCCCATAAACTTTGTGTTATTTGATAGTTCAAAAACAGAGGGAACATCTTTTCTGAAAAGATAATGGTGATATTCTTCCCAAAGAATATCTGATTTGTTATTAGAAATAAGCTTATAGTTGTCTTGTATGTGATTTATAATTTTTAGCATTACTTCTTCTCTGCTGAATTCCCTTTGAGTAATGTTTTTTAGAGAAGATGCTTTGGGTAAGTTTTTAAATTCAGTTTGATTTACATTTAGCCCAATCCCGATAATTGAATAATTGGATTGCTGTCCCGAAATAATATTTTCGATAAGAATACCAGATATTTTTTTTCCTTCTGCCAAAATGTCGTTAGGCCATTTTATATTTAATTTTGGAATTTCTAAGTTTTTGAGTGCTGCAATTATGCTGGTACTAATAGCAACATTTAAGTCAAAAATAGAATGTTCTGAAAGGCTAAAATCTTTTATTAAAGTACTGAATGTCAGATTTTTGTAAGATTCTGTTGACCATGAGTTTCCTCTTTGACCTTTTCCTTTTGTTTGATGTTCTGCTACTACAATAGTGAAGTTTTCGGTTGGTTGGCTACTACACAGTTTCTTTAGATAATCGTTTGTTGAGGGAGTGGCATTGAGTTTGATTATATTCATGTGAGAAAGTGAATTTATTTTGCTAAATTCAACCTCAAAAATACATACAAAAATGGTAACTTTGCGAAATTATTAATTTTCATAAATGGCAAAAAAGAAAACAACAGGCTCAGATGAATTACTGACTCTAATTATAAAAGGAATTGAAGACGTAAAAGGAATGGATGTAAGCATTCTGGATTTAAGAGGAATTGAAAACACAGCGTGTGATTATTTTGTGATTTGCACAGGAGGCTCAAACACGCAAGTAAATGCAATTTCAGGATCTGTTCAGAAAGTGGTTTCTAAAGAAATTCACGAAAAGCCTTGGCACGTAGAGGGAGAAGAAAATGCAGAGTGGGTATTGATGGATTACGTAAGTATCGTAGTTCATATTTTCCAAAAACACATCCGAGAGTATTATGATATTGAGAGTTTATGGGGAGATGCCAAAATTACTCAAATCGCTAATAAATTTTAATTTTTACAAAATCGAAAAGTCTTTATAGATTTATCATTTGTTTTATTAGATTTTTAATTTTTAGATAGACTATGTCAAACGACAACAAAGAGAATTACAACAAGAATTCGAGGCCAAATCAGAATCCTAAAGGAAAGGGGCCAGGTTTCAAAATAAATATATGGATTATTTATGGAGCCCTTATCTTAATGTTTTTAGGCTGGAATTTTATGTCAGGAGGCTTTTCGATGAGTGATCCACAAAAAATTACTATTACCGAATTTAATAATTATTTGGACAATGGTGATTTTGATAAAATAATCATCCATAACAAAAATACAGCAGAAGCTTTTTTGAAAGAAGAGGCCATGACCAAAACGGCACACCAAGAAGTTCCTAAAGTAGATGTGCTGAAAAAACCAAATAAAGGGCCTCACTATAAGCTTGAAATAGGGAATGATGAGATTTTCCAGAATCATTTACAAAAAGCAGAGACGGAAGGGCTGTTAAATGATTATGAGTACAAAACATCAAGTTCTTGGACTGATTTTATAGGTTTCTTGCCTATTGTTATTTTTATAGCAATATGGATTTATATGATGCGTAGAATGTCTGGAGCTGGAGGTGGCGGAGGCGGTCAAATTTTTAATATAGGAAAATCTAGAGCTAAACTTTTTGACGAGAAAACAGATATAAAAGTAACTTTTCAGAATGTGGCAGGATTAGAAGGCGCCAAAGAGGAGGTGCAAGAGATTGTAGACTTTTTGAGAAATCCTGAAAAATATACTTCGCTAGGAGGTAAAATCCCGAAAGGAGCTTTGCTTGTAGGACCTCCCGGAACAGGGAAAACACTATTAGCTAAGGCTGTTGCAGGAGAGGCAAAAGTACCTTTCTTCTCTCTTTCCGGTTCTGATTTTGTTGAGATGTTTGTAGGAGTTGGAGCCTCGAGAGTAAGAGACTTATTCAAACAAGCCAAAGAAAAATCTCCTGCCATTATTTTTATTGATGAAATTGATGCAGTAGGTCGTGCAAGAGGTAAAAACAATATGTCTGGATCAAATGATGAACGAGAAAACACGTTAAATCAATTGCTTACAGAGATGGATGGATTCGGAACCAACTCAAGCGTAATTGTTTTAGCGGCTACCAATAGAGCTGATGTTTTAGATAAAGCACTTTTGAGAGCAGGACGTTTTGATAGACAGATTTATGTTGATTTGCCAGATATTAAAGAAAGAAGAGAGATTTTTGAAGTTCATCTAAAACCTCTTAAAAAGGTTGAGGATTTAGATATTGAATTTTTGGCAAAACAAACACCTGGATTTTCAGGAGCAGATATTGCAAATGTTTGTAACGAAGCTGCTCTTATTGCAGCTAGAAAAGGTAAAAAAGCAGTAGATAAACAGGATTTTTTAGATGCTGTGGATAGAATTGTGGGAGGATTGGAAAAGAAAAACAAAATCATTACTCCAGAAGAAAAACGCGCTATTGCAATTCACGAGGCAGGTCATGCGACCGTAAGCTGGATGTTAGAACATGCAGCACCATTAGTAAAGGTTACAATCGTTCCGAGAGGTCAAAGTTTGGGGGCTGCTTGGTACCTACCAGAAGAGCGGCAAATTGTGAGAACCGAACAGATGTTAGACGAAATGTGTGCTACTATGGGAGGTCGAGCGGCAGAAAAAGTGGTGTTTGACAAGATTTCTACAGGAGCTTTATCTGATTTAGAAAAGGTGACTAAACAAGCTCGAGCTATGGTTACGGTGTATGGATTGAATGATAAGCTCGGAAATATAACTTACTATGATTCGTCAGGACAGTCAGAATATGGGTTTACAAAGCCTTATTCGGATGAAACAGCAAAAGTAATAGACAAAGAAATTTCTGATTTAATCGAAGGACAGTATCAAAGAGCTATAGCTATTCTTGAAGAGAATAGAGAGAAGCTAGAGCAATTAGCAGATGTGTTAATCGAAAAAGAAGTTATTTTTAAAGACGATTTAGAAGCAATTTTTGGAAAGCGCACCTTCGATAAAGAAAGTCATAAATCGGAATTGTCTGAAGATGTGAAAGAGCCTGAAAGCTCAAATTCAGAGAATAACGAGTAATAGTTTTAAAATAATTAAACAAAAGAGTTGCTGATTTTCAGTAACTCTTTTGTTGTTTACAAAATTATTAAAAAAATAAAATCCCTTATTTTTAGAAGTATATTGATTATTTTTTATCTTTGAATTATTCTTTAAAAAGGCAGGAAAAATACTTAATGAACATTTTTAAAAAAATATTCAGAAGCTCATCTCAAGAGGAAGAAGGAAGGGAAGAAAACAGCCCTTTTCTAGAAGAGAAAAATGACATACCGGCTGATGAGCTTTTTATGGCTAAATTCGTTAAGAATGGAGGCAAGTTCTTGTATTGTTTGGATATGGAAGAAGTGAAAGGTCAGTTTGAGAATATCCTCGAAGAAAACGATTGGTTTGAGAAAGAAGTGATGTGTATGGAGCCGAGTTTGTATGCTTTGCTTGATGAAAATAGATTGCCTTATAAGGATGTAAAATCACCCTCTTTCCTTCTTGCGGGTTGCGAAAAGTTAATTGCTGATGAAGGTTCAGTTTTATTTTCGTCTAAACAAATTAAACAAAATAAACCTCACGAATTACCAGTTAATATTGTGGTTTTTGCGACGACTAGTCAGATTGTATCGAGTAAGAGCGATGGGCTGCGCGGAATTAAAAATAAATATAAAACGGACTACCCTACAAATATTACCACTTTTAAATATTTCGAAAAAGTAAAAGACGAGAGTTTTATGCATTATGGAAGTGTTCCGAAAAACCTTTATTTACTTCTTTTAGAAGATCTTTGATTTATGTCTGAAACTTTAACTCGTGCCATATCAGGAACTGTTTATATAATTGTTTTATTGACTGCCTGCTGGTATTCTGAATTGAGTTTTAAAATTTTGATGGGTATTTTTTTAGTGTTGACTACGGTTGAATTTTCAAGGCTTGTCAAACTTAATCCCGTAATTGGATTCGTCATTGCAATTGGTCTTTATAGTGTTTTTGCTTTTTTCAATAATTTAGGTACTCGCCCTGATATTTTTATTACCCTTTTCTCTATTATCACTATTCTTTGGTTGATTAAAAAATTGTTTGATTCAGGAAGCCTCATTATCACTAACCAAATTTATAAATACTTAATTTTTATTGGTTATATAGTGTTGTCTTTTGTTATAATCACAAAAATTCCAACCCTTGAATCTGTCTATGTTCCTGGTAAGATAATAGGCGTTTTTGTGCTTATTTGGTTTAATGATACTTTTGCTTATCTAATAGGAAAATCATTCGGTAAGCGTAAATTGTTAGAACGTATATCGCCCAAAAAAACGGTTGAAGGCTTTGTAGGAGGTGCTGTCGTTACGATTATTTTTAGTACTTTTATGGCTAAATATTTTGTTGAGGGAAGTGTGTGGAAGTGGGCTGTTATTGCTGTTATTGTTGTCGTTTTTGCTACTTTGGGAGATTTAGTGGAATCCAAATTCAAACGATCGGCTAATGTGAAAGATAGCGGTAATATTATGCCAGGACATGGAGGAATTTTAGATCGCTTAGATAGTATTATATTTGTATCACCATTTGTATTTTTATTTTATCAAATTATAAATTATGTTTCATAAAGAAGGAGCCAAAATCATTTTTATTACATTAGTAATTGTTGTAGCAATTGTTTTTTTAGCAGATGCTTTTATTAGTATTCTTTGGCTACAGAAAGCAATTCAGATTATAGCACTTATATTTTTAATTTTAGTGTTGCAATTTTTTAGAAATCCAAAAAGAAATATTCAAAGAGACGATAATCATATTCTTTCTCCTGTTGATGGAAAAGTTGTAGTAATTGAGGAGGTTTTTGAAAAAGAGTATTTTAATGATAAACGTTTAATGGTTTCTGTTTTTATGAGTCCTATAAATGTTCATGTAACTCGTTATGCCCTTTCGGGAGAAGTAAAATATAGCCAATATCATGCTGGTAAATATCTGGTAGCGTGGCATCCAAAAGCAAGTGAAGAAAATGAAAGAACAACAATAGTTGTTGAGAACAAGATTTTTGGAGAAGTTATGTACAGACAAATTGCAGGAGCCTTGGCAAAAAGAATCGTAAATTATGCAAAAGTAGGAACCAAAGTACTACAAGGAACTGATGCAGGATTTATCAAATTCGGTTCTAGAGTAGATTTGTATCTGCCAATAGGAACCGAAATCAATGTGAAATTAGGCGATAAAGCTGTAGGAGGAATTACTGTCATTGCAAAAAAATAATTTCGACTAGGATATGGACAAGAATATAAATCAATTGTTTGAAGAAGCTTTGCATAAAGCTACTGAAATCACATATCCTCTTCCTGACGATATACGATTGCGTTTGTATGCTTATTACAAACAGGCAACTAAAGAACCGATAAATACCACCTCTGTTAACGAACACGAGCTTATCAATGCTTTTAAGATGAATGCCTGGATGCAGGTCAGGCAGATGAGTATGGATGATGCAAAGCTCGAGTATGTGAAACTAATTGATGAACTATATAAAAAATTAAAAAAATGAAAAAAGTAAGTATTGTGTTGTCAAGTTTTTTGATGGTTGTAGCCTTACAATCTTGTCAAGAAAAAGAAGTGGTTGAAGTAGAAATTACTGAACCAGTAAAAGAGGAAGTAATACAAGGAAATCCAGCTGATGTAAAGGCAGAAGGAAAGTTTCAGATGTTGGGATTGCCATATGCTTATAATGCGTTGGAGCCAGCTATTGACGGAAGAACAATGGAGATACATTATTCTAAACACCATGTAGGATATGCTAACAATTTGAATAAAGCTATTGCAGGGACAGATTTAGAAAATAAGAGTATTGAAGAAATTCTTACTGGATTGGATTTAGAAAACAAAGCAGTGCGAAATAATGCAGGCGGCTATTATAATCACAATCTATTCTGGGAAATTTTATCTCCTGAAAAAACAACACCAAGTGGGGTTCTTTTAGAGAGCATTAATGCTGATTTTGGGTCAGTTGATAACTTGATAACTCAGTTAAAAGATGCTGGTGCAAAACAATTTGGATCTGGTTGGTCATGGCTTGTAGTGAATAAAGAAGGGAAACTGCAAGTAGGAAGTACCACTAATCAAGATAACCCTCTTATGCCAAATATGGCAGTTTCAGGAACTCCTATTTTAGGGATTGATGTATGGGAACATGCTTATTATCTAAATTATCAGAACAAAAGAGCTGATTATTTAGATGCAGTTATGCAAATAATTAACTGGGAGGTAGTGGCTAAAAAATATCAAGCTGCTCTCGATAAATAATAGTAAAACAGAAATAACAAAAATCCTGATAATTTTTTAAATCATCAGGATTTTTTATTTTTTAGATATTTTGGCATGCGTTTTGAAAATTAGATGTTCATTAACTAAAAATAAATACTATGAAAAAAATAATCTTAATGCTAACTGTTATGACTACTGTTGCAATTCAAGCTCAAGACAAAGTAATTCAGCCTCAAATCTCAGTTTCTGGCGAAGGAAAAATAAAGGTAGTTCCGGACGAAGCGATAATATCAATTGCGGTTGAAACCAAAGGAGAGGAGTCTTCGAAAGTGAAAAAAGAGAATGATAGCTCGATAGATAGAGTTCTAAAGTTCTTGAAATCAACTAAAATAGATCAAAAAAACATTAAAACAGAAAGGGTCTCTTTGTATCCGCAATACGATTACCAAAAAAAGAAAAATTATTATTATGCCTCACAAACTATTAGTATTTATCTCAAAGATTTATCACAATATGAGGCAATTATGAGTGGTCTCATTGATGCTGGAGTAAATCGCGTCAATGGGGTGGCATTTCAATCCTCTCAGATGGAAACTCTTAAATCGGATGCAAGAAAAAAGGCGGTTGCTGATGCTAAAAAGAAAGCGGAAGATTTTGCTGGAGCTTTAGGTCAAAAGGTAGGAAGAGCTATTGTTGTTTCTGATAACTCTCAACCGATTTATAACCCGCCAATGTATAGAAATGTAATGATGGAAGCCAAAATGGAAGGAGATATGGCTCAAGAAACTCTTGCCATTGGAGAAATCGAAATCAATACTAACGTAAATATTACATTCGTTCTGGAATAATATAGATAGTATTCAAAAATCAGGTATTAAGACCTTGAAACTCTTAATACCTGATTTTTTTATATTATAGGTTCTTTAGATTGATAACTTCTTGGTCAGTTAGATGTCTCCACATTCCTCTTGGAAGGTTCTTTTTAGTAAGTCCAGCAAAAGTTACTCTGTCAACTTTTAGTACGTCATAACCTAATTTTTCGAAGATTATGCGGACAATTTTTACGTTGGAAGTTCTAATTTTAAGTCCTATCTCGGTCTTTGGTTGATTTTCGATGTAACTGATTTCTTCTACAAAAACTTTTCTTTCCTCAATAGTAAGTCCCTTTTGAATTTTTTCTAAATCTTCAAATTTTAGATTTTTGTCTAAAGTTACTTGGTAGATTTTAGATGATCGTTGATTTTCTTGCGTAAATTTTGTAATCAAATCATTATCGTTCGTAAACAATAGGAGACCAGTGGTAGTGCTGTCCATTCTTCCGATAGGAAGCAATTTGTATCTACTTGCTCCATTGATTAGATTAGCCACATTGTTTTGGGTAGCATTAGCCGAAGTCGAAAAGTTTTTAGGTTTGTTTAAAAGAACATATTCTTTCTTTTCTGGATTTAGTAAAACGCCATCAAATACTACTTTGTCAGTTGTTTTTACTTTATATCCTAGCTCCATTACGGGTTCACCATTTACCTTTACATTCCCCGAAGTAATATAAACATCAGCTTCTCTACGAGAACACATCCCTGAATTAGCAATATACTTGTTTAAGCGAATTTCGTCCGAATCTGTTTTTGGTTTCGGAGCGCTAGTCTTTTTAAAAGAAGAATCTTTTTTAACGAATTTAGAGGTCGGATTTTTTCCGAACTTTTTCTCTCCTGTAGGTTTTGGCTTTCCCGGAGAGGGTTTGTTGGGTTTATTGGGTTTTTTCATATTTCTCTTGTTTAAGGTCTTGTTGTTTAAGGTTCTTTTATACTAAAAATCACTTGTTATGTATTTAGGAAAAAACATCTAACAAGTGATTCCGTTATAATGCTTAAAGCTTGACTTTAAACCTTAAACTCTAAACAATTATTTTACGTAAGCGACTTTTTTAACCGCTTTGATTACATCGTCTGCATTAGGTAACCATTCTTTTAATAGGACAGGCGAATAAGGAGCAGGTGTGTCAGCAGTTGTGATTCTTTGGATTGGTGCATCCAGATAATCAAAAGCTCTTTCTTGAACAATATAGGTAATCTCAGAAGAAATGCTTCCAAAAGGCCAAGCTTCTTCAAGGATTACTAAACGATTTGTTTTTTTAACTGATTCTAAAATGGCGTTGTGATCCATTGGACGAATAGTTCTCAAATCGATAATTTCACACGAAATCCCTTCTTTTTCTAGTTCATCTGCAGCTTTATAAGCTTCTTTTATTATTTTTCCGAAAGAAACAATAGTTACATCTGTTCCTTCTCTTTTAATGTCGGCTACTCCAATCGGAATAGTATATTCTTCTTCTGGAACTTCTCCTTTGTCTCCATACATCTGTTCAGACTCCATAAAGATTACAGGGTCGTTGTCGCGAATGGCAGATTTTAAAAGTCCTTTTGCATCATACGGATTTGAAGGAACGATAACTTTAAGTCCAGGAGTGTTAGCATACCAGTTTTCAAAAGCTTGAGAATGAGTTGCTGCTAATTGTCCTGCAGAGGCGGTTGGTCCTCTAAATACAATTGGAATATTGAATTGTCCTCCTGACATCTGACGCATTTTTGCTGCGTTGTTGATGATTTGGTCAATTCCAACAAGCGAAAAGTTAAAGGTCATGAACTCTACAATTGGGCGGTTTCCATTCATGGCAGAACCTACTGCAATTCCGGCAAAACCAAGTTCTGCGATAGGTGTGTCAATCACTCTTTTAGGTCCAAACTCATCAAGCATACCTTTTGATGCTTTATAAGCTCCATTATATTCAGCTACTTCTTCTCCCATTAAATAAATGCTTTCATCTTTACGCATTTCTTCGCTCATGGCTTCACAAATAGCTTCTCTGAATTGTATCGTTCTCATATCGAATATTTTGTTTAAAAAAATACTAACTGCAAAAATAAGCATTTTTTTAGTGAATCCAATATGTTGTTTGTTGAACTTTGAAATAGAGTGTATTTTTGACTAAAACATATCTCTGTAAAATATTTTCAATATATTTGTTAATATTTTTGTTTGTTTGGCATTGTTTGTTTAATTAAAAACTTAAATTGTTATGGAAAGTATTTTGGTAACACTTGTTGTTGGAGCTATTGCAGGTTGGCTAGGAGGGTTAATCTATAAAGGTAGCGGATTAGGCCTTATCGGAAATATCATTATTGGTATTCTTGGAGGTTTTGTTGGTTATTGGCTTTTAGGAACTTTGGATATTTCTTTAGGAACTGGCTGGGTAGGAGCAATACTTACTGCGGCTTTAGGAGCAATAGTGATTTTATTTTTAGTAAATTTAATTTTTAAACGAAAATAATAGTCTTTACTAAAACTTATGAATAATAAAAATACAAGGTCGATTGTGTAAATCGACTTTTGTTTTTTTCCATTCCGCCACTTTTTTTGTTTTTATATATTCTGTTTCTAGAGTAATATCAGCTGCAATACACAAATAAGTATCGTTTTGAAGAGTCTGAAGTAAATCTTCTAGAAGCTTATTGTTTCGGTAAGGAGTTTCTATAAATATCTGAGATTGATTTTTGTCAAACGAAATTCTTTCAAAACTTTTTAAAGCGTTCTTTTTTTCTGATTTATCAATTGGAAGATAGCCGTTAAAAGCAAAGCTTTGGCCGTTAAAACCAGAAGCCATCATTCCCATAAGTATTGAAGAAGGACCCACCATCGGAACCACCTGAATTCCTCTTTCGTGAGCTAGTTTAGCAATCACAGCTCCAGGATCGGCAATGCCTGGGCAACCAGCTTCACTCATTAATCCTACGTTAATTCCGTTTAAGCAAGGTTGAAGCATTTGAGAATATTCTGAGATATCGGTGTGTTTATTTAGTAAACTGATTTTAAGTTCAGGTTGTTTTTTTTCGGGATAAATTTTTTTTATAAATCTTCGGGCTGTTTTCTCGTTTTCTACGATATAGTAATCTATCATTTCGATGGTCTTAACAACCGATTCAGGAAGTACATCTTTCGGATTACTTTCTTCCCCCATCATTACGGGAATCATATATAATTTACCTAACATATTCCGTCAAAAAATATTAATAATTAAAAATTGAAAGTCGCAAAACCACTATTGATTTTACGACTTTACAAATTTATCATTTATATTCTTATTGTTTGTCAATATGTTTTTTATTCGCCACAAAAAAATTCTCTCTTTTAAACCAAAGCATATTGATTACTCCCAATAAAACCCCAGTTATAATGGCTGTAAGTAGAGATTTTAATAGTAATAAATACAAACTCTTAGAGGAGTAGTCTATCTCAAATAAACCTCGTACTAAAAAAAACACAAATACGATTGTAAAAACTAAAGGAAAGGTCTTTTTGAAATAATAGAAATTGGATTTTTTCATAATTATTTAAATGAGCTGATTTAATTTCTTAAATTGTTTGTTGATAGTACCCAAGCATCTCTTTCGTTTTCATATACTATAAAATCATAATTTTTAGACGCTGTTTTTACAACGAAAATATTATTTATAAAACCCAGAGATTTTTTCTTATCTACTTCAATGATCTGGTTTATATGAATTTCAATAAAGTTGTGTTCGGAAGTTCCTTTTTCTTTAAACAGCAATCTTTGATTGGTCAATACAATTTTCCCTAAGCCCCCATTGTGATTGGCATAACTTTCTAGTTTAATCTGTTCATCGCTATGGGTCTCTAAAATGATTTTATCCATCGATCTTTTAGAAAAATAATGGGTAACCAAAGGCAATACAAAACCCATTAAAATTCCAAACACCATTCCGTAAATAAGAAATTTAATAGTGTTGAATTCTCCTGTTGAGGATTTTTCAAAAATTCCCATTAACATTGCATACGTACACCCAAAGAAGAATGCCTGTATAAACTTTTGTTTAAAACTGGTCTTTACCATATTGATTTATTTTGAGATTATTTTTTTTAAGTTTATTAGCGCTATAATTCCGAAAAACACCATACATAAACCACCAACTATCTTTAAGAGCAACAGGTTTAAATCGCTTTCTTTTTCAAAATATAAATAATAACCTATAAATACAAAGAGGATAGAGATTCCAAGGCTAAAGAATAAGTTTGCTTTTTTCATAAATGTTGTTTTTTTAAATTCTCATACAAAATTAGAAATCATAAAAGCTCTTCAATTGTAAAATTGAGACAGTTCATTTAAGATTTGTGAAATTAACCAAAAAATAACTTTAATCATACCGACTAATTTAAATTATAGGTACAAAAGTAGGAGCGTACAAAAAATGAAAATTGTAAAATTGAGACAGTTATTTTTCAAAGTACCAATAGGTATCTTCTTCTCCTAAATGCGAAATGCGAGAAAGTAAAGAGGTTGGAGTTTCTTTAGTTATTGATTTAAAGTGTTTTATAAAATGAGCTTGGTCATAATACATGCTAAACAAAGCTACATCAGTAAGGTTGCTTTTTTCATTACTTTCGTGAAAATAATTGAGTGCTTGTCGGAACATTACCATCTTTCGGTACTCCTCAACCGACATATTAGTGTGTTTTTTAAATAACCGAAGTAAAGTTTTACGGTTTACAGCTAACTGTTCTGAAAGTTCCGAAACCTTGATAGCTCCGTTGCTTGAAAGGATTTCTTTTACAGATTTTTTAAGGATAGGCTCATCGAATTCAACAAAATTTTCTTCAAGAAAATTATCCAACAAAGCTACTTTATTAAGCTGCTCTTTTTCTGAAAATACTTTCTTTAAAACTTCTTGAAATTGTTCTCCGAAATACGGAAAAAAATCAAAATTTTTATCAAAAATTTCATTCAAAGGCTTGTCGATAAAAAAATTGATTCCTAACGGATTGAATACAATTCCTAATTTATCAAAAGAGCCTTTTATACTAACTTTTAAATTTTTGTCTTTATTGATAGTATAAAGCGGTTTGATAATAGCATTTTCAGAAGATTGCACTTTTGAGGAAGTACTACTAAGCAAAACTTCAGAATGTCTGTAAACAGTAAGAGCGTGTTTATAATTCGGGTAAAAAACAAAGCTTTTATTATAATTTTCATTTTCCGAAGTGTGAAAGTAATAATATGAAATATACCTGCTTATCTTTTTAGATAAAGGTTTTAAGGTTGTAAATGATTCGTTATGTTGAGTGGGTTTGGTCAAGGTGGTTATAATCAAAAAAGTCGAAAGATTATCTTTCGACTTTTTATAAGGTATATTACTTCAAAAATTGCTTAGAAACCTTTTCGGCTTTTTTACTTTCGGAATAGTCATAGAATCCTTCTGATGATTTCACTCCTAGCTTTCCAGCCATTACCATATTTACAAGTAACGGATTTGGTGCGTATTTTGGATTTTTAAATCCGTCATACATTACGTTAAGGATAGATAGACATACATCCAATCCAATAAAATCGGCTAGTTGAAGTGGTCCCATCGGGTGAGCCATTCCGAGTTTCATCACCGTGTCGATTTCCTCAACGCCTGCAACTCCGTTATAAAGTGTTTCAATCGCTTCGTTAATCATTGGCATCAAGATTCTGTTTGCTACGAATCCAGGATAATCGTTTACTTCGGTCGGAGTTTTCCCAAGAGTTTTACTCAAGTTATAAATCGTATCGAACGTTTCTTTTGAAGTCGAATATCCTTTGATAATTTCCACCAACTTCATAATAGGCACTGGATTCATAAAGTGCATCCCAATTACTTTATCAGCTCTTTTGGTAACAGCCGCAATTTGAGTAATCGAAATTGAAGAGGTATTGGTAGCTAGAATTACGTTGCTATCTGTTAGCTCTTCTAATTGTTCGAATATTTTTAGTTTTAGATTTATATTTTCAGTAGCAGCCTCAACCACTAAATCTACTCCCACAACTCCATCTTTCATATCCGTATAAGTGATGATGTTTCCGATAGTTTTATGTTTATCTTCTTCGGTGATGGTTCCTTTAGTCACCATTCTGTCAAGATTGGTAGCTATTGTTTTCATTCCCCTTTCCAGAGAAGCTTCTGAAATGTCAATTAGTTTTACGGTAAATCCTGATTGAGCAAAGGTGTGAGCAATTCCATTACCCATTGTTCCTGCTCCAATTACTGCTATGTTTTTCATTTTTATATTAAGTTATATTATTTGTTGAAACAATCAATTATTCTATAGGCAATTCTTAATGCCTCTGTTCCGTCTTCTAAAGTTACAATTGGAGTTGTATCGTTATTGATAGCATCGGCAAAGGTTTCTAATTCATCCAAAATAGCATTGTTTGGGTTTACTTCTGGATTGTCAAAATAAATCTGTTTACGAACGCCTTCTGCATTTTGCAAAATCATATCAAAATCTCCCGGAACTTCAGGAGCATCTTTCATCTTTACTACTTCACAAATTTTGTCTAGATAATCAACTGAGATATAAGCATCTTTTTGAAAGAACCGCGCTTTACGCATGTTTTTCATCGAAATGCGGCTGGAGGTAATATTAGCCACGCATCCATTTTCGAACTCGATTCGAGCATTGGCAATATCAGGAGAATCACTAATTACCGAAACCCCACTTGCGTGAACTTCTTTTACTTTAGATTTTACTACACTTAAAATCGCATCAATATCATGAATCATCAAATCCAATACTACGGGTACATCAGTACCTCTCGGATTAAACTCAGCCAATCGGTGAGTTTCGATAAACATTGGATTATTAATTTTGTCTTTAATTGAGATAAAAGCAGGGTTGAATCGTTCTACGTGCCCTACTTGTCCTTTTACGTTGTAATCTTTAGCTAAACTAATAATGTGTTCTGCCTCTGCAACTGTATTTGAAATAGGTTTTTCTAAAAAGACGTGTTTTCCTTTTTTGATGGTCATTACCGCGCAATCGTAATGAGAAAGTGTAGGTGTTACAATGTCTACAACATCCACATTTTCGATTAGCTCTTCGATAGTATCAAATTTTTTATAACCAAACTCCTCAGATACTTTTTGGGCATTCTGAGCATTAGGATCATAAAATCCTACTAATTCATATTTTGAAGATTGATTGAGTAATCGCAAGTGTATTTTTCCGAGATGTCCTGCTCCAAGAACTCCTATTTTTAACATAGACTTAAATTTGCTCAAAAGTAATAAATTCAAATAAGTTCATCAAATAAACCGTTCTAAAATCCCTGTATTAATACTTTCGTGCGAAGCAGAATAAATTGCTTTTCCGTTTTTCAAAATTATTATTTGAGGAGATTGATGTTCAACCTCAAATTTTCGCGCAATTTCGTTAGAGATATCTCTGAAAGAAATTAAATCAAGATAATAACATTCTATTTTTTCTTTAGAATAATTAAATTCTCTTTTAAAGTCTTGAAGGGCAAACCTGCTAATACTACAACGAGTACTATGTTTGAAAATCAACACTATTTTTTCATAAGAATGTGTAACAATATCTTCTAGTTGTTGTAAATCTACAACAGAAATCCAATCAAAATTTTTTTTATGAGATAAGTCATCACTGCTAAAAAGTCGTTTCAAGAAACTCATACGTATTAAAATAAAGACATTTTGTCATTTTAAAAAGTTAAATATTAGATAGTTAAGTCAAATTGTCGTTTTTTATACATCGGAATAAAACTTGTTTAAAGATAGTCAAAAATCAACTAATAATAAAGAGAGAAATAACCAAAAGATATGAATTTAAATAATTTTACAATCAAATCCCAAGAGGCCATTCAGAAAGCACAGCAGCTTGCTCAAGGCTTTCAAAATCCTCAGATTGAAAACGAACACATTTTTAAGGCTATTTTAGAAGTAGACCAAAATGTAGCCCCTTTCTTGCTCAAAAAAACAGGAGTAAATATTCAGTTGTTTGAACAAGTACTACAGAGCACTATCGAAAACTTTGCTAAATCGCAGGGTTCAGATTTGATGCTTTCTAGAGAAGCAGGTTCTACTCTTACCGAAGCTATGAATATTGCTAAAAAAATGAATGATGAATACGTTTCGGTAGAACATTTAGTCTTGGCAATTTTTAAATCAAAATCAAAAGTAGCCCAAATTTTAAAAGACCAAGGCGTAACCGAAAAAGGACTTCAAAGTGCTATTTCCGAAATCCGAAAAGGAGAAAGAGTAACTTCACAAACTCAGGAGGAGACCTATAATGCACTCAATAAATACGCTAAAAATCTAAATCAATTAGCCAATGACGGGAAACTCGATCCCGTAATTGGACGTGATGAAGAAATCCGTAGAGTGTTACAAATTTTATCTCGACGTACAAAAAATAATCCGATGCTTGTTGGAGAACCAGGGGTTGGTAAAACCGCAATTGCAGAGGGATTGGCTCACCGGATCATTCAAGGAGATGTTCCTGAAAACCTGAAAGATAAAATCGTTTTTTCGCTCGATATGGGAGCGCTTATTGCGGGAGCAAAATACAAAGGAGAATTCGAAGAACGTCTGAAATCTGTAGTAAAAGAAGTCACTTCGGCTGATGGAGACATCGTACTTTTTATTGACGAAATTCACACCCTTGTCGGAGCCGGAGGTGGTGAGGGTGCTATGGATGCAGCAAATATTTTGAAACCTGCCCTTGCTCGTGGAGAACTTCGTGCTATCGGAGCGACAACTTTAGACGAATACCAAAAATATTTCGAAAAAGACAAAGCGCTTGAACGTCGTTTCCAAAAAGTAATGGTGGATGAACCCGATACCGAAAGTGCTATTTCGATTTTGCGTGGTATCAAAGAAAAATATGAAACGCATCACCAAGTACGAATTAAAGACGAAGCGATTATTTCGGCTGTGGAGCTTTCGCAAAGATATATTACCAACCGTTTTTTGCCCGATAAGGCAATTGACTTGATGGATGAAGCCGCTTCAAGACTTCGAATGGAAATCAACTCGAAACCAGAAGAATTAGATGTATTGGATAGAAAAATAATGCAGCTCGAGATTGAAATCGAAGCTATTAAACGTGAAAATGACGAAACCAAACTCAAATC
>JBEBWA010000027.1:0-18454 GCA_040392465.1 Flavobacterium suncheonense | reverse complement strand
ATTCTCTCCGACTCCACAAAGAATTATTTATTTCAAATCAAAAGCCTGTAAATCATATGATTTACAGGCTTTTTACCTTTCAGACCTTGTTCTTATGAACTATTTTAAAAGTCAAACTAATTATATTTTGTATTGATTGCGATTGCCCATTCCTTTCTTTGGCATCGAGGACAAATAGAATTTATGTGCTCTAACATTTTTTCTACATTTCCGCAAAACATACAAGCATAGGGCCCTGTTACTTCTAAAGAGTTAATCTTTTTGTAATCGTTTGGGAACAAAGGCAATCCGTATTGAACATATTCTTTGTCATAGCGTATAATACTGATTGTTCCATCTACTTCTAACAAAGCAAATCGAATTTGACCTAAATGTTCTATCGAATGATTCCGTAATTCGGCAAAAAACTCTCGTTGAGAAAAACTAGATTCCCGACTTTCTTTGATACTAAACATCCCATCCTTAACAATAATCATTTCTTTTCCTTCCATAATTCGGGTAACGATTTTGGAGCGAGAAGCTATATAAGTAATAATCTTGTATAATAAAATAACAGCAAAAAGAACTATTACAGAATATATAATCGGAATATTTTCTTGAAACATAGGATCTCCTGCAGCGGACCCCAAGCCAAGAATAATAGCTACTTCAAATAAAGTCAATTGTCTTACTCCTCTACGTCCAGACAATCTTAAAACAACTAAAATTAGTAGAAACATAAAGAGTGTTCGTCCGATAATTTCAATAGCAAACGATAAATTAGCTCCTTCAAAAAATATTTTGGATATATCTATCATACGATTGATTTAATATTATAAATAGAGTTAAGCCAAGAATTATTCCAATAAATTATCTGCTATACCACTCTTGATGGTTCTAAAAAAAGCACACTTTATTTGCTGTATATAGTCTTACTTGTTTCTCATTTTGTGTATAATATTACTCAATCCAAATTGGGTTTTAGGTAGATAATGGCTAAAAATCAATAGATTATAGTAGTGGCATTTGCTTTGTAAAAGAGACAATGCTGGTTTACTATTCTACTAGGAACTGGTTTAAAATATTTTTTAACTAAAACAATTTTATTATGGAAAATGAAAATCAAATAATGGTATTGAACGATCTTATAAAGATAAATAATGACAGAATTGAAGGTTATCGAAAAGCCTCAGAAAATTTTAAAGATAATAATATGATGTTATTATCTCTCTTTAACGAACTGGCTATGGAAAGCCACTCTAATAATGAAATACTAATCAATCAAGTTAGCAGATTGGGCGGAGAATTTGAAGAAGGAACAACAGTCAGTGGAAAGATTTACCGTGCTTGGATGGATGTAAAAGCTACTTTTGGGGGAGATGATGCAAAAGGAATTTTAGAGAGTTGCGAAGGAGGAGAGGATGCGGCAAAACAAGCTTATGAAACAGCTATAGAATCGGGTTACTTGGACACTCAATCACTTTCTGTAGTCCTCAATCAACAGCAGAAACAATTACAATCACATGATAAAATTAAGATGTTGAGAGATCAATTTAAGAGTTAGGTGCGTTATTTGTTTTTTAGGGGGAGCCGTTTCTATTTAGGAACGGCTCTTTTATGTTTTAACGGCTGAATTGTTGGGATTTAGTGCTGTGCTTTTTTGACCTCACTATGTGAATTAAATTTCACATCAATCCTGGCTGTTTGCAGTTTAAAGTTCTGTTTTATAGTTGTTTATGCGTTTGGCATACTTTTTCTTTTAATTCAATAAACATTAAATATATAGTATTATGAGACGAAGAACAACAAGCTCAAACAGCAACAGGAATTCGGGAAATAGAAATTCCCAATCAAACAGAAGTGGACGCGGAAGTAACAACCGTTACACCAATGATAACGATAATCAATATGACGAGGATGATTATAACTCGGCTTACGAGGAAGGTTATCAGGCAGGTTATGAAGAAGGATCGAATCAAGGTAGAGGAGGCTATAACGAGGATTTTTATGATGAAGATGATGATTTTCATTATAGTGACTTCGATGATGACGACGATTTTGATGATGATGACTTCGATGATGACTTTGATGATGACGATGATTTTGATGATGACGATGATTACTTTGATGATGACGATGATTATTTTGATGATGACGATTATGATGATAATCAAAGTAGAGGCAGAGGAGGAAGAGGTTCATCTAGTTCAGGAAGAGGCAGAAGTTCATCTAGTTCAGGAAGAAACGGAGGTTCATCCAATTCAGGAAGAGGTAGAAATTCATCTAGTTCAGGAAGAAGCGGAGGTTCATCCAATTCAGGAAGAAGCGGAAGCTCATCTAGTTCAGGAAGAGGTGGAAGTTCTTCTAATTCAGGAAGAGGTAGAAATTCATCCAATTCAGGAAGAAGCGGAAGTTCATCTAATTCAGGCAGAGGAGGAAGTTCTTCTAGTTCAGGCAGAGGAGGAAGTTCTTCTAGTTCAGGGAGAGGTGGAAGTTCTTCTAATTCAGGAAGAGGTGGAAGTTCTTCTAATTCAGGAAGAGGTGGAAACTCATCGAGTTCAGGAAGAGGTGGGAGTTCTTCTAATTCAGGAAGAGGTGGAAGCTCCAACAACTCTAATTCTTCTAAAAGAGGATTTGCAGCTATGTCTAAATCAGAACGTACAAGAATAGCTCGCATGGGAGGAAAAGCTTCGGGAAGAGCTAGACAAGGTTTTGGTAGCAATAATCGTTAAAACAAAAAGCTGCTTACTGCTTATTTTTAATAAGATTTGACTTTGAGTAGTTACTTTATAGTAAGCAGCTTTATTATTAAATAACTAAAATTATAGTATTATGAACGCAACATCAACTTTATCACAAAAGATATTAAAGAATAAATACAAGCCTCTTTTTCAATTCTTTATCGAAGGAATAAAAGATTTGTATTGGGCAGAAAAAGCAATTGAAACACTTTTAAAGAAGAATAAGTCATTGGCTTATACAGAAGAATTGTCAGATGCTATTGAAGATCATGAGCGCCAAACCCAAAAACATATACTTAGACTCGAAAAAGTGTTTCATGGACTGAATATGAAGCCCGAAGCTAAAAAATGTGAAGCCATGGCGGGTCTTATAAAAGAAGCAGAAGAAACTGTTTCAGAGACTCCCGAAAATTCTATGACTCGGGATGCCGTAATAATTATTTGTGCTCAAAAAATAGAGCATTATGAAATAGCAAGTTATGGGGGATTATTACAAATAGCTCTTACGTTCAATATGAAGCCTATTGCTAACTTGCTCGAAAAGACATTGTTAGAAGAAGAGGAGACAGATTTGTTGTTGTCGGAAATAGCAGAATCCTTTATAAATCTCGAAGCATCCGAAGAAGATGATGATGACAACGATGATAAGAAGAGCGATAAAGATTCTGATGATGATGATAAAAAAAATAAAAACACAACATCGGGTAGTTCTAAAAAAAATTAACCCACAAAGCGAATCCCATATTTTTAGCCGTGAGTTAATTAACACAACCTTTAATTTTTTCCCGCAGGAATCTATATAAACATTTTTTAAGCTTAATTTAATAATGGCCTGTACTCTTTTCTATTTAGTAAGAGTAGTTAAATTAAGATTTATTAAATGGCTCAAACCCTCTGACTGCCTAAAGTATATAATTTGCCTATTTGTTGACATAACAGTAAATAATATTTAAGGCAGTCATTTTTATAATGTTGAGTAATTTCAAGTTATCATTAACGGAGTTTAAGTCTAAGTTTAATCTTTAAAACAATAAGATATGTCAAACTTTTTATACATAATTACATTAGTAATGATCGCAGTATGGCTTTTAGGATATTTTGTTTTTAGTTTAGGAGCTATTGTACATTTATTACTTGTCATTGCGGTAGCAACCCTTTTACTCAGAATGGTAAGAAGAGAGAAAAATTATTAATAAATTTTAATAAAGTACGAATATGAAAAATTCACATTTAGCAATCGGAATAGCAGGTAGTATTGTTATAGGAACTATAATTGGAATGTTGTTTGCTCCCGATAAAGGGTCCAATACTAGAAAGAAAATTATCCAAAAAGGAAACAGTTTGAAAAATAATCTACAAAACGGAATGGATAATTTGGCATCTTCTATTGAAAACGATTACGAAAAGCGTGGCTCTAAAATCGAAAATGCGGTTGAGGATAAAATGTTGGGGAACAATAAACCCATCATTAAATAGTAATAATCTAAAATCAAATAATTATGAAAAATCTAAAATTAATTATTGTATTAGTCATATTGACTGCTACAGTTACATCGTGTAAAAATACCGAGAGAGAACAGCAATATGCATCAGTAGATGCATACGAAGCTTATGTAGACTCTATTAGTAATGTTGGGATGGAAGATCTTTCTGACCGATGGGACGAAATAGAAGCTACGGCAACACAGCGGAAGAATGAGGCCGAAAATCAGTTACAGTCTATCAGAAACGATGATAAATTAAAAGATCAATATCAACAGAAAGTATATTCTACAAACGAAAGATATGATGATTTCAGAAAAAATATCATTAGTGAAAGAGAAAGAATAGAAGCATCTAATGCAACTCAAAATTTAAGAAATTCATTATTTAGAAATACAACTATTGGTGATAATCGAAATTTTGATTGGGTCAACAAAGATAATATTTTAGCAACCTATGATCATTTTGTAAATACCGTAAGCGACAACAAAGATAATTATACAAGAGAAGAATGGGACGAAATCAAGATGTTGTACGAGGCACTAGATAGTAGAAAAAATACTGTAGAAAACGAAGGGCTAACTGCAGAAGACAATCGCAAAATAGCAGCTTTAAAAATAAAATTTGCCCCGATGTATAAAATCAATAGATTCGAAGCAAAAAATGAAGAAAATGCAGAGAGTAAAAAATAGACAACTTATTTTTATCTGAAACAGAAAACATCTCGTAAGAGATGTTTTTTTATTTTAAATAGTTATTATACATGGGGCTTTTTTTACCCATCATCTCAACTTATTCTACACTCTATAACCATTAAAACAAATCTCTTTGCATTGTATTTGTTTGATAATCAATGCTTAGTGAGTTATTTGTAAAGTTTGGTTTAAAACTTGCCTTATAAATAAGTAATCAAATTATTATAAACCTTTTAATATAAGAGCTATGGAAAAGAATGACAGAAACCCAGGAACCAACCATCCAACCAATCCTACGCACCCTACTCATCAAGAAGACAATACTAAAAGAAAGGGAGGTGAAGAGGACAGAGAACGAGATACTCTCAAAACGACTGAACGAGATAATGACGGTCGAAGAAATGAAGATACAAAAAGACCTCGAGAAGATGATGACAGAAAGTCTTTATAGTATTTAATAATTCTAAATACTTCCTTGAAAATTAAATGGAGAAAAGTGTTTTACATATCATTAATGAAATAGGTAAATATTGTCAATCAGAGAAATTAACTCTCTCTGTGGCAGAAAGTGTAACTTCGGGTTATCTTCAATATTTATTTAGTCATGGAGAACATACCACTTCATATTTTCAAGGAGGTATTACTTTATATAATAATTTTCAGAAGTTTAAACAATTTGGTATAAGTCACTTTCTCACTTCTGCTACCCAAGGAGTGTCACCATTAGTGACAGAATTACTTGCTAAAGGCACTAATTTATACTTTAATACTCAAATAGGAATTGGTATAACTGGATTTGCACATAAAAATTTAGACGATAAAATTTTAAATCCACATTGCTACATTGCTATTGCCTTAAACAACAAGATAATTCACTCGTGCAAAATTGAAAGAGATTTAGGTTCTATGGAACAAAATCAAATATATTTTGCCACCCAATGTATCGTTCATTTATATGATAACTTACAAAATTTAAACATTCTGTGTCATGAAAAACTATTCAAAAAACAGTAAAATAAAACAACAACCGGCAGAAACTTCAAGAATGGATGAAGAACCTATTGCTTATGAGCAGCGTAACCTATTTTTAGGCGAAAATCTCAAGGGTAAAGTAGCCATTATAAGTGGTGGAGACAGCGGTATAGGTCAGTCAGTTGCTTTTTTGTATGCACAACATGGAATCAATTCTATAATTATCTATTATGATGAAGATCAGGACGCTCAATATACTGTTGATCAAATTCATGTCATAGGAGCCGAAGCTGAAGCCATAAAAGGCGATATTCAAGATAAGTCCTTTTGTATGGCAGTTGTAGAATATACAATGAATAGATTTGGCAGAATTGATATTCTTATCAATAATGCAAGCGTCCAATATCCTCAAGAAGACATAAACGATATTTCAGACGAACAATTACTCCAAACGTTCTCTGTTAATGTTTTCGGAATGTTTTATCTAACACAAGCCGCCTTGAAATATATAAAAAAAGGAGGTTCTATTATAAATACTTCTTCAATCACTGCCTTTCGTGGAAGTGAACATTTGGTGGATTATGCAGCGACTAAAGCTGCCATAATCGGGTTTACACGTTCTTTAGCTCTACAATTAGCTCAAAAAGGAATACGTGTAAATGCGGTAGCACCAGGTCCAATTTGGACTCCTTTAATTCCTGCTTCTTTTGACAAAGATAAAGTAGAAGAATTCGGGCAAGATACTTTGTTAGGAAGGCAAGGTCAGCCCTATGAGGTCGCTCCTTCGTACTTGTTTTTAATTTTAGAAGAAAACACTTATATGACTGGACAAGTCTTACATCCTAACGGAGGTGAGATTGTAGCATAAAGCCACTAATGTCAGATTAATCACCAGAAGTAGTGTTGTTACACTAAATGTTGCGTATATTTGTAAATACGCTCTTACTCTCAACACATTTAATTTTGATGTTATAATCAAAATTAACCTCGTATAATTGTTTAACCTGCGAAAGCAATGATAGGACACCTATGAATAAGATATTATTATTAAGCAATGATACACTTTTATGTAAAGTTTTTAAATCAACGGCCAAAAACTATACAGTAGACATTGTCACCAGAGCAACATTAGATCAAGGGAAAGAAATTATGAAAAAGGAAATTTTTGACGCAGTAGTGGTCAGTATTCCTTTATCTTATGAATCTTGCCCGAAAAAAATTTTACAAGCCCTTCAAAAGATAAATCCTTATCTTCCTATCTTTTTTCTTATTGACCAACTCGGGGTGGAGCAAGCTATTTCACTCACCAAATTAGGAGCTGAATATTGTTATTCAAAACCTTATATGTTAGAGCGTATTATCGAAAATATTCAAGAAACAGTAAATAAACTTCCAAGCCCTAATTCTTATTCACAAACTAGAGATTATGACAAGCCTAAGTATTTGGAAGCAAAAAGTCAGGCAGCACAAAATTTATACAGTCAAATCGATCAAGTAAAAGATACTAACTTTAAAGTTATTGTATACGGAGAAACAGGTTCAGGAAAAGAATCTGTCGCTAGGAGATTATGTAACGGTATCTTTAAAGATAAACCCTTTGTGGCTGTAGATTGTGGTTGTTTGAGTAAAGAATTGGCAGCTAGCGAATTGTTTGGCCACAAAAAAGGGAGTTTTAGTGGTGCTTTCGAAGATAAGATTGGTGCTTTCGAAGAGGCTAACAATGGTACCTTATTTTTGGATGAAATCGGAAACTTAGATTATTCTGTACAAGTCCTGCTTTTAAGAGCAATTGAAGAAAATAAAATTAAAAAGATTGGAAGTAATACCGAAGTTGATGTCAATGTCAGAATTATAGTAGCTTCGAACGAAAAGTTGTCCGAGGCAGTCAAAAAAGGAACTTTTAGAGAAGACCTATTTTATCGACTTAATGAATTTGAAATTTCAATTCCGCCTTTAAGAAACCGTTTAGAAGATTTAGAGTTATTTATAAACTTCTTTATAGAAGAAGCTAATCAGGATTTAAATAAAAATATAAGTGGAGTCCAGGCTTCTTTACTCGAAAAGTTTTATAATTATGATTGGAACGGAAATATACGAGAATTAAAAAACGTTATTAGAAGAGGATGCCTAATGGCAACAAATAAAATAACAAGTTCTTGTATGTCCAAAGATTTTTTAGTTAAACTTTCAAGTTATAAGAACAAAAGTAATTTTGAAGAGAAATATAATCCGCCTACAGTTTTGCCTACAGAAGATTTAAGGTATAAAAGTGTACATGCCGAGTATGTCGAAATTATGAAAATACTTGAAGAAGAAAATTTTAATAAAACCAAATCCGCAAAAAGATTAAATATCAATAGAAAAACATTATACAATAAGATTAGGACTTTTAATATCCTGAATGGAACCGAATAAAAGAAATAGATATTTTGTAACAATCTAAAACCTGTAAAATTATTTTACAGGTTTTTTTATGACATTTTAAACAAAGTAATATGACGTTTTAAACAAAGTTAATGACTTTTAATCCCTCTAATTTTGTCCCATAACAATAAAAGTATTTTAAAATGGAACAAAACAATTATCAAGGAGCCTTACAAAAACCAATTTATTCAGGTTTCGATGCAAAATCAACTTCAGAAGAAGTAATTAAAGGGTTTAATCTTACCGGAAAAATTGCCATTGTAACCGGGGGCAACACAGGTATTGGCTTAGAGACAGTAAAAACACTAGCCTCTGCAGGAGCAACAGTTATTGTGCCAGCAAGAGATATTGAAAAAGCTAAAAAAAACCTTCAAGGTATTAATAATGTAGAACTCGAAGTAATGGATTTAATAAATCCTGACTCCATTGATGCCTTTGCCAAAAAGTTTTTAGCCTCTGATCGCCCTCTTCATTTGCTTATAAATAATGCGGGAATTATGTGGGTGCCACTACGTAGAAATAATAGAGGAATAGAGTCGCAATTAGCCACTAATTATCTCGCACAATTTCAGCTGACAGCAAAATTATGGACGTCTCTTAAAAAAGCTAAAGGAGCAAGAGTTATTAATGTTTCTTCTCATGGACATCAATTTGCCCCTTTCAATTTTGAAGATCCGAACTTCGAAAATCGAGAATATGAAACGTTAGAAGGATATGGTCAATCTAAAACGGCAAGTAATTTATTTGCGTTAGAGTTAGATAATAGAGCAAAAGCCTTTAATGTAAGAGCCTATTCATTACACCCAGGTTCTATTGGAGGAACAGAATTAGCTAGAGAAGCATCATTAGAACTGTTTATAAAAATGGGATTCTGTGACGAAAAAGGAAGTTTATTGCCCGAAGTAGTAGCTTCATTAAAAACCATCTCCCAAGGTGCTGCAACAACTATTTGGTGCGCTACTAGCCCTTTGCTCAATATTCTGGGAGGAGTTTATTGTGAAGATGTAAATATTGCCGAATTAGCATCTGATTCATCCATGTCTAACGGAGTTAAAACTTATTCTTTGGATAAGGATAATGCAAAGCGTTTGTGGAAATTGAGCGAAAAACTGACTGGAATAAACTTTAATGTTGATTAATTGCGGTTAATTTCAAAAGAGTTTTTAATGGGTTTTAATACAAAGAGAAACCTCCTTTAAGTAAAGGATTAGGGTGATATACTCTTGTAGTAGGGGTCCGATATTATCTTAGTCTAATCAATCAAAGATAGTTTTGGATACAATAATCATTGATTTGGCTAAATTCAAACTCCATAATCTGTTCAATTTTGCGGTATCAATAATTCATTAATTAATTAATTAAAAACAAAAAAATGGACACAAAAAAAGTATGGCTCATAACAGGAGCCTCAAAAGGATTAGGTTTATCTTTAGTTAAAAAACTATTGAATGAAGGCTACAAAGTAGCCGCTACTTCCAGAACAGTCGAGAGTTTAGTAAAAGAAGTAGGAATATCTGCGAATTTTCTTCCTTTAGAAGTGCAGATTACAGATGAAACAAACGTAAGAAATGCCATTGCTCGAGTATTAGAAGTTTTTGGTAGTATTGATGTAGTAGTAAACAATGCTGGTTATGGACAGATTGGTACTTTGGAGGAATTGACAGATCGAGAAACGCGTGAAAATTTTGAGGTTAATGTGTTTGGAGCATTAAATATAATCAGAAATGTTATGCCTCATTTCCGCAGTAAACATACAGGACATTTTATAAACGTAGCTTCTGTTGCAGGGATAGTAGGCACTTTTCCGAGCTTCGGAGTCTATTGTGCTACAAAATTTGCGATGGTGGGCTTTACTGAATCTTTATCGGCAGAAGGGCAAGAGTTTGGAATAAAAGCAACTATAGTTTATCCGGGTTATTTCCGTACTAACTTTTTAGATCAAGGTTCTATTCGTTTTCCTCAAAATCCGATTGAAGAATATACAGCTGCCCGAAGTTCAGAAAGATGGCACGAAACCGAAATGAGAGGAAACCAGCCAGGAAGTCCCGAAAAAGCAGCTAGTGTATTTATCGGATTAGCTGAAAACGAAAATCCTCCGCTTCATTTCGTGATGGGAAGTGATGCTTTTGCTATGACAAAAGATAAAATTGAAGTGTTAGAGAATCAATTGATGGCTAACGAAGTATTGAGTAAATCGACGGATTATTAATTTTATTTCGAAAGAGATAGGATAGTAGATGTTCTATCTCTTTTTTATAACTTTGAAAAAGCTATGTCAACTAAAAGATACATATTTAACTCAATTAATGAGTTTCACAAAATTAGCAGTCAACCCAGACCAGAGCATCCTTTGGTGAGTTTGATTGACTATGGTTTGGTGGATTACCAAACCGAGGAAGGAGAAATTACATGGGTGCAACAATTTTATTCTATCGGATTAAAGCGAAACATTCAATGTAAATTTCGTTATGGGCAAGAAAAGTATGATTTTGATGAAGGATTATTATCTTTTGTGGCTCCTGGGCAAGTCATTCAAATTACAATAGATAAACCCAAAGTAAAACCAACTGGCTTTCTGTTGCTTATACATCCTGATTTTCTGTGGAATACTCCGTTAGCAAAAAAAATTAAACAGTATGATTTTTTTGGATATGCTGTAAACGAAGCGTTATTTCTTTCCGAAAAAGAAGAAGCTATTATTACGGATATATTTAAAAACATCCAAAGGGAATATCTTTCTAATATTGATAATTTTAGTCAGAATATAATAATTGCTCAAATCGAACTTCTACTGAATTATTGTGAACGATTCTATCAGAGGCAATTTATCACCCGTAAGAAGAACAGTCATCAGTTACTAGAAAAATTAGAAAGTATTTTGAATAACTATTACAACAACAATACTTCGATAGAAAAAGGCTTGCCTACAGCACAATATATTGCAACCTTATTAAATGTTTCGCCTAACTATTTAAGTAGTTTGCTCAAAACATTAACGGGGCAAACTACACAACAGCATATTCATGAAAAACTCATTGAAAAAGCAAAAGAAAAATTATCAACGACTAATTTATCGGTTAGCGAAATTGCCTACGAACTAGGTTTTGAACATCCGCAATCATTTAGTAAACTTTTTAAAACAAAAACAGATTCGTCACCTTTACAATTCCGACAAACATTTACAAACTAACACTAGATCCAAAAATTAATAAGACATGGAATATAAAGCAAAATATATAACCGACGATATAAAGCTTTCGTGCTATGAAGACAAGTTTTTTAAGTCCGATATCATGTTTGAACATCATATGCTGATATGGTTTATTTCGGGAGAAACCAAAATTGTACAAGCCGATAATACGTATTTCTTCCAAAGAGGAGATATTTTTTTAATTCCTAGAAATCAGCTGGCTACAATTATTAATTACCCTAAAGATGGACAACCTCATAAAACAGTTGTAATGCACTTGTCTACCGAAAGATTAAGAGAATTTTATTCGAAACTGGAAGTGGAGCCAAAACAAAATACTACCTCTCAAAGAATTCGCTCATACAGAAATCATCCTTTGTTAGAAAGTTGCCTGGCTTCGTTAATTCCGTATTTTGATATGAAAGAACTCCCCAAGGATATAGCATTGCTTAAGATTAAAGAGGCCATTAGTATTTTAAGAGCTATTGACAAAGAGATAGATGATGTATTGGCTAATTTTAAGGAGCCTGGTAAAATTGATTTAGTCAATTTTATGGAACGAAATTTTATGTTTAATATGCCTTTAGAAAAGCTAGGATATTTAACAGGGAGAAGTTTATCAACCTTTAATAGGGATTTTAAAAAATACTTTAATACTACTCCGCAAAAATGGTTGACCGATAAGAGATTAGAGTTGGCTTATTATCAGCTGATAGGCAACAAAAGGAAACCAATAGATGTTTATTTAGAAGTAGGATTTGAAGACTTGTCTCATTTTTCTTTTGTTTTTAAAAAGAAATATGGAGTTTCTCCAACTCAATTATCTTCAATACACTAGGTCAGATTACTTGTACTTATTTTTATTGATTTAGAGCAGTTTAGGATTGTTCTAGGGAGCTTATTTTCTGTTATTTATGGATTTACTTATGAAAAAAAATAAAAAAGGAATAGTATTTATTCCAGATATAAGTGGGTATTCTCGATTCGTTAGAGAAACCAATGAGAAATTCGGGGTGCGTGTCATTTCAGACTTATTACAGACCATTATTCAGTCTAATTATCTGTCTTTGAGAATCTCAGAAATAGAAGGAGACGCTATCCTTTTTTATCAATATGGGAAAACGTATCCAATTCCCACCATTTTAGATCAATACGAAAAAATGTTGGTTGCATTTAATAAAAGGGTGAAGGATTTGACCCGTATTTATCCTGAAATAAAACATCTCTCACTGAAGCTTATTGTTCATTATGGGAGTATAGAAGAGTTTTCTGTAAATGGCTTTAGAAAACTTTATGGGAACACTGTAGTTGAAGCTCATAAATTACTTAAAAATAGTATCGGAAGCAATACGTATGCCTTAATAACAAAGGCCTATCAAAATGCACAAAGGGATTTTGGAAACGGTAAAGCCAAGCAGCAATGTGAGGTTTTTAACGATGGAGAAAAAATTTGCTACAGTTATTTTCCGTACCCATCTAATTTAAAGAAAATGAAGGGTGTATAGTCAGAAATAACTTGTGTGGTTACAGAAAATATGTGTATGTTTTTGATGTCCAATCAAATTACGCTTATGTTCACTTTATAGCCTTCATAAGTTCTTACATTAAAAACTGTTTGATCTTCAAAGATTAGATATTGACCTTTTATTCCGGTTAATTTTCCTTGATAAATTGGGTTTACTTCCAGATTTAAAGAACTAACTTTTGTGGGGTATTGTAAAACGGGATAGTTTATTTTTGTGATTTCACTATTATTAGTCTCATAGAACGGTAAAATTTCTGAAGGTAAGAATTCTTTAATTTTATTTCTCTCCTCCATTAAATCTACTTCGGGAATCTCGTTTTGAAGCATTTTCCTAAAATTGGTTTTATCCGAAAAATGATTTTTAAGAGATACTTCGGTAATTCCTGCTAAATATCGGTTTGGGACTTCTACAATAGGCAGAGCTTGTACAGCACCTTGATCAATCCATCTGTAAGGGACTTGAGTTTTGCGAGTTACTCCCACTTTTAATTCACTAGATAAAGAAAAATATACTACGTGAGGTTGTAACTGAACCTGTTTTTCATATTCCAAATCTCTATCTTCAATCCCAAGATGAGCAGTGCTTAATTCAGGTTTCATTATCCAGTCTCCAGCAAGGGGAGATTTATAAAAACAATCGTAACAGAAACCTTGCCTAAAAATCTTTTTTTCTAATCTACAGTTCAAACACTGATATCCAATATGCTCTATAGTTACTTTTTTGTCTAATAATTGATTGATATTTAAAAAATTATCCTCAGAGAGAAGGTAATATTGAACAGGGTTTGTAAGCTCTGTTTGCATTTTTGTAAGGAGAAAGTCAAAAAACATAAGATTTTTAATTATTTTTACGGCTTGTAAAGATAATAAAAATGCCTCTTTCTATCATCAATTCATTTGCCTCGTGGATTCTTAAAAAGAGAATTCACCAAATAGAGTTGTTCATGAAGTATCCGAACGAAGTTCAAGAGGAACTATTGTTCAGTTTATTACGAAATGCAGAAGGTACTGTATTCGGGAAACAATACGATTTTATGAGTATAAAATCGTATGATACTTTTTCGGAAAGACTTCCCATAGTTACCTACGAAGACATACAACCCTATATCGAACGCGCTAGGCAAGGAGAGAGTAACGTTTTTTGGAATACACCCATAAAGTGGTTTGCCAAATCAAGTGGAACAACTGATGCTAAAAGTAAATTTATCCCTGTAAGTAAAGAATCTCTTGAAGATTGCCATTTTAAGGCTGGAAAAGACATGCTTTGTCTTTATTTGAATAACAACGAGAATTCACAACTATTCACAGGAAAGAGTTTGCGTCTTGGTGGAAGCAAACAATTATATGCTGATAATAATACATATTTTGGAGATTTATCTGCTATCTTAATCGAGAACTTACCTATTTGGGCCGAATTTAGTAGCACTCCAAGCAATAAGGTATCTCAATTGGCAGATTGGGAAATAAAACTAGATGCCATCATAAAAGAAACTCGTAATGAAAATGTAACGAGTTTTGCGGGAGTTCCTTCTTGGATGTTAGTTCTTTTGAACAGAGCCTTAGAAACTACAGGCAAAGAAAATCTTTTTGAAATTTGGGAGAATCTAGAGGTTTATTTTCATGGAGGTGTAAGTTTTGACCCTTATAGAGAACAATACAAAAAGCTCTTGCCAAGCTCAGATTTCAATTATTACGAAATCTATAATGCTTCAGAAGGTTTTTTTGCCTTACAGGATTTAAACAACTCGGATGAGATGCTTTTAATGCTCGATTACGGTATTTTCTATGAGTTTATTCCAATGGAATCTTTTGGAACCTCAAAACAAAAGGCAATCCGTTTGTCGGATGTAGAGATAGGGAAGAACTACGCGGTTGTTATCTCTACAAATTCTGGGCTTTTCCGTTATCTTATAGGAGATACAGTTCGCTTTACATCTCTTAATCCGTATCGAATTAAAATAACAGGAAGAACCAAACATCATATTAATGTGTTTGGAGAAGAGTTAATGATCGAAAATACGGATAGGGCTATTGCACAAGCATGTAAAATAACCAATACAGAGGTTTTGGATTATACAGTAGCTCCTATCTTTATGGCAGGAAAAGAAAAAGGAGCACATGAATGGATAATAGAGTTTAAGGAGAATCCTAAAGATATTGAGCTTTTCCATACGGTGCTTGATAATACCCTTAAGGAGTTAAATTCTGATTACGAAGCCAAACGCACCAATAACATGACTCTTAATCCTCCGGTTCTGAATATAGCAAGAGAGAGATTGTTTTATGATTGGCTCAAAAAGAAAGATAAACTTGGAGGACAAAACAAAATTCCGAGGTTGTCAAATGACCGAACTTATTTGGATGAACTAAAAAGTATGTAAATAATTCCGAAGTGTATTTTAATTAAAATACACTTCGGGAAAAATAACTAAAAAACTAGATTTCTTGTTAAGTCTTCAAAAGTTTCTCTTTTTCTGATTAGTTGTCCTTTTCCATTTTTCCAAAGTACTTCAGCGGGTTTATATCTAGAGTTGTAATTCGATGACATAGAAAAACAATAAGCTCCAGCATTCTTAAAACAAAGAATATCTCCTTCTGAAATTTCAGAAATCATTCGGTTATTTCCGAAAGTGTCTGTTTCGCAAATATATCCTACAACCGAATAGAATCTTTCTTTTCCTTTTGGATTTGAAATATTGGTGATATGATGATACGAACCGTATAGCATAGGGCGGATTAGGTGGTTAAACCCTGAATCAATTCCGGCAAAAACAGTTGAAGTAGTTTGTTTTACCACATTTACTTTTGCCAAAAAGTACCCTGCTTCACTAACCAAAAATTTTCCTGGCTCAAAAGCAAGCACTAGAGGGCGACCATAGTCTTTAGCAAAATCATTAAAGCGCTTAGAAAGTTTTTTACCGAGCTCCTCTACATTGGTTTCGATATCATCTTTTTTGTAAGGCACTTTGAATCCGCTTCCGAAATCAATAAAGTCTAATTCTTTGAAGTGTTTAGCTGTATTAAACAGAATTTCTGCTGCATAAAGAAAAACATCAATGTCCAAGATATCCGAACCTGTATGCATATGAATTCCGTTAATATGCATACCAGTGTTTCCTACAATTCGTAAAATATGAGGAAGCTGGTGGATTGATATACCAAATTTACTGTCAATGTGCCCCACCGATATATTAGAGTTCCCTCCAGCCATTACATGCGGATTGATGCGGATACAAACTGGTATTTTTGAATGTTTAGTTCCGAATTGCTCTAATATTGATAGATTGTCAATGTTAATTTGTACTCCCATTTCGGCAACCATTTCGATTTCCTCCAGAGAAACTCCATTAGGAGTAAAAATAATATCCTTTGAATCAAATCCTGCTAAAAGCCCTAGTTGTACTTCCTGAATAGAAACGGTATCTAAACCTGAACCCAAGTCCTTGAACAGCTTTAGTACAGAGATATTCGAAAGTGCCTTGACTGCATAATTAATCTTCAGTTTTTCAACCTTCGAAAAAGCTTTGGTCAAGCGATTGTACTGGGATTCAATTTTTTCCGCATCATAAACATAAAGCGGACTTCCGAATTCTTCTGCAAGCTGCAGTAAACTTTGTGAGTTCATTTGAGTCTTAATTTTTTTATTAAAAATTTGTTAAAGTGAGCAAAAGTATTTTTTTTAAAATGAACCACCAAAAATATTAAAGACAAAAAAAGGATTTGTAGAATAAAAAATATATTATATATTTGCACGCTAAATGAGAGGAGGTGTTATACTATGTTGATTATACCAATTAAAGACGGAGAAAATATAGATAGAGCGTTAAAACGCTACAAAAGAAAATTTGATAAAACCGGAGTTGTTCGTCAGTTGAGAGCACGTCAGGCTTTTACCAAACCGTCTATAACTAAAAGAGCAGGAATTCAAAAAGCACAATACGTTCAGCGTTTGAGAGATAATTTAGAAAACTAAATTATTGACTTTTTGAAAAAAATATAACCATTGGAATGTAAAGTTTTGTAACTTTGATTCCAATGGTTTTTTTATGGGCAAAAATGTATATGCTTTTCGGGAGTACTTGTCGCGAGAAAAGAATTATTCCGCTCTAACTGTTGATGCTTATCTTCAGGATATTGATAGTTTTAAAACCTTTCTTAAAAATGAATTTGATGATGATGTTCTAGAACATGTTCAGTATGGACAAATCCGAAATTGGATAGTCTTTCTTTCTGATAATCAAATTTCTAACAGAAGTATCAATAGAAAAATAGCCTCTTTAAAGGCTTTTTATAAATTCTTATTGAAAGTAAAAGAAATAGAAGCTTCTCCTCTTTCGAAGCATCAGTCTTTAAAAACGCCCAAAAAGATTCAAATTCCTTTTTCTGAAAAAGAACTTCAGGATATATCAAAAATAGAGTTTTCTAATAATTTTATTGGTATTCGAGATAAGCTCATTGTAGAAATGTTTTATTCTACAGGGATGCGTAGAGCAGAGTTGATAAATCTTAAAATGGATAGTGTGGATTTGTCTGCTAGGACGATTAAAGTTTTAGGAAAGAGAAACAAAGAACGGATTTTACCGTTGTTAAATAGTATGGATGAGCTTATTCGGCAATATCTTTCTTTTCGAATTGATTTAGAATATATTAAGGATAAGGACTCCTTTTTTTTAACCCAGAAAGGCGTTAAATTGTATGAGACGCTTGTATATCGAATAATAAATGATTATTTTAGTGTCGTATCGGAGAAGGTAAAAAAGAGCCCTCATGTATTGAGACATTCTTTCGCGACACACTTACTTAATAACGGGGCAGATTTGAATTCAGTTAAAGAGCTTTTGGGTCATTCTAGTTTAGCGTCGACTCAAATTTATGTGAATAGCAGTCTTTCGGAACTTAAAAAAGTGTATGCAAATGCACATCCGAGAAATAAAAAGTGAAAGTATAATTTTAAAAAATTGGATTATGAAAGTAAATTTGAATGCAGTAGGTTTTTCAGTAGATAGAAAATTAGTCGATTTTATTCAAGTAAAATTAGATAAGCTTGAGAAGTATTATGATAGGGTAGTAGATGCAGATGTCTACTTAAAAGTAGAAAATACCAGCGAAAAAGAAAATAAAATTGTAGAAATTAGAGTTAATGTTCCTGGTAATGATTTAGCTGTGACTAAACAAGCTAAGTCGTTTGAAGAAGCGGTAGATAATTGTTGTGAAGCTATAGAAAGATTGCTTGTAAAACACAAAGAAAAATCAAGGGTCTGAAAAAAAAATATAGAAAAAGTTTTGTTTGAAAAATATTTTTTATACATTTGCAGTCCGTTAGAAATAGCGGACTTTTATTTTGAAGTTCATTTGAGATAAATTTAGCAGACAAAGTGTTTGCAGAGTGTAAGGGAAGATACTCAAGCGGCCAACGAGGACGGACTGTAAATCCGTTGGGAAACCT
>JBEBWA010000026.1:0-21598 GCA_040392465.1 Flavobacterium suncheonense | reverse complement strand
GGAGCTACTTCTCCACCTGAAAAATGAGCTAAATATTGTGCTCCGTAGCAAACTGCTAAAAGCGGTTTTTTTCCTCTGATTTCAGACAAATCAGGATGCGGGGCATCTTCGGCTCTTACAGAAAACGGACTACCCGACAGTATTACTGCCTTGTAAGACGATAAATCTTTCGGAGGGTTGTTATAAGGAAAAATCTCACAGAAAATATTTAATTCTCTGACTCTGCGGGCAATAAGCTGTGTGTATTGTGACCCGAAATCTAAAATAAGTACGTTGTGTTGCATGGGTGCAAAGATAATTCTTTTGTTTAAAAATTAAAGTTTAATTTTATTTGGATTACAGTGTTTATTGTGGGTTTGAATTAACAGTGAAAAATAAATAAATTTAGGTATGCTTTTTGACTAAAGGCTACTAAATTTCTGTTTTTTAACGAAAGATTTTTACATTTACACTTCTAAAAAAATCCAATGAAAAAATTTTATAAAGTTTTTATTTTCTTTGTATGGGGGTTATTGAGCTGTTTTTCACAAGTTGAAGAAGAGATTGCTCCACCCTATAACATCAAAACGGCTTCTTTTGTACAAAATGGTCAAAATGTAGTTCCCTTTTTTAGAATGGGCGAAAGTTTTCAGTTTAGATTTGATGACTTATACGCTTCTGAGCAAGATTATAGTTACACTATTATTCATTGTGATTATAATTGGGTACCTTCTTCGCTTTCCAAAGCAGAATATATACAAGGATTCGATAATGTAAGAATACAGAATTATGAGAATTCTCAAAATACACTTCAAGGCTACTCTCATTATGTTCTTTCGATTCCTAATTTTCAGACTCAACAGATAAAATTATCTGGTAATTATATTCTTAAAATATATGATAGTCAGAGCGAGCTTGTTTTGTCAAGGCGTTTTGTGCTGTATGAGAATTCTGTTGGAGTTCCTTTACAGATTAAGCGCTCTCGAAATATGGAGAATATAAATTATATGCATAATTTAGATTTTTCGATAAAGCCTGGAAATCAAATGTTACAAAACCCTAATCAGAATGTACGGGTAGCTTTGCTTCAAAACGGTGTTTGGAATACCTCCATTAGAAATATAAAACCCCAGTATAATATTGGGAACGATTTAATTTATAAATATGATCAAGAAACGAGCTTCTATGCTTCTAATGAATATCTGTATATAGAGACTAAAGATGTACGCGCAGCAAATAATACGGTTTATAAAATAACTTCAGGCGAGATTTATATGACCTATCTCTATCCAAACAACGAAAGAGCAACAGAACCTTATACCTATTTTCCGGATGTAAACGGCAATTTTGTTCCGTCTGTGGTAATGAGAAACAATCCTAATATGGAGGCTGATTATACTTGGGTGTTTTTTACTTTGAGAGCTCCGAATTACTTTGGAAAAGATGATGTTTATATAAGCGGAATGTTTAATAATTATGCGCTCACTGATGAATATAAAATGGATTATGATTCCAAAGAAGGGATTTATAGTAAGGCACTACTTATAAAACAAGGTTTTACAAATTATCATTATGTGCTGGCTAATAAAAAAGGTAAAATTAATCAGAAAGATGCTATAGACGGAAATTTTTATCAAACCGAAAACGATTATTATGTTTTGGTTTATTACAAAGGAACTACTGACCGCTATGACCGTGTTATAGGTATAGGTAAAGCCAACTCGGTTGATATTGTAAATTAAAAAAAGTAAAAAAGGAAATATAGTAAGGGAGAGGTCAATTCTCCCTTATTTTTTTGAATATTATTCAGATAAAAGTCTTTCGTCTCATAACAAATCATATTTGTATTCCCCAATTACTGTAGAATTCTACATTACATAGCCGTATAATCCACACAAAAATTCCCAGTTTAATAGCTTAATTCTAGTGGCATAATAGTTGAAAATACCTTTCCCGAAATGTTTAACACACTGTTTGAAATTGATTTTAATAGGTGTAAAGCAACTCAACAAAGATAGAAGCCTTAAATTATGAAAAAATTAAATGAAAAAAACGTTGAAATTAGTCTAGAAACTCCCTTTTATAGGGGCGGAAAACTAAAAGTATTGAGAGATAAGCTGACCAAACGCATTGATGAGCTTATGCTTAAACGGTCTGATTTAATGGTGCTCTTAACCACATTTTTATTGATGTTTGGAGCTGTGTTTTTAGTCTATCAGTTACAACCAGATTTTTATGAGGTTCATATTGATAGGATGAATACAGCTTGGGGGCCTGTTATCTTAACAATCACCTTAGTTTTATTGGCTGTTAAAGTATGTTTTTTGTTATATATAGTGTATTTATATTTAAGATATCGCTCTGTAAAATCGGTTTCTGATAATGAGTTGCCAACCCTTACGGTCATAGTTCCTGCCTTTAATGAAGGGGAATTAGTTTATAAAACATTATCGAGTTTGGCATCTAGTAATTATCCCAAAGAAAAACTTCAGATTATTTCGATTGATGACGGAAGTAAAGATGACACTTGGGATTGGATGTTAAAGGCTAAAAATGAGTTAAAAGAAAGACTTTCGATTTATCAACAGCCAGAAAACAGAGGAAAAAGACATGCTCTTTATTTGGGGTTTGAATTAGCTAAAGGAGAAGTTTTTGTAACCGTAGACAGTGATTCTATAGTAAAGATTAACACTTTGCGTAATTTAGTAAGTCCTTTTGTTGTAAACCCAAAATGTGGAGCAGTTGCAGGAAATGTGAGAGTGCTTAACAACAAAAATGCTGTAATTCCAAGAATGTTAAATGTAAGCTTTGTATTTAGTTTTGAATTTATTCGTTCTGCTCAAAGTGTTTTAGGTTCTGTTCTGTGTACTCCTGGAGCGTTAGCGGCTTATAGGAGAGAAGCGGTATTAAATTGTCTTCCAGAGTGGATAAACCAGACTTTTATGGGTAAGTCTTCTGATATAGGCGAAGATAGAGCTATGACGAATATGATTTTGAAACAAGGATTTCATGTGGTGTTTCAAAGAAATGCATATGTACTTACAAATACTCCAGAAAAATATAAAAGTCTTTACAAGATGTTTATTAGATGGGAGCGGAGTAATGTTCGTGAAAACATAATGATGACTAAATTTGCCTTTACTAATTTTAGAAAAGGCTCTAAAATGGGTTCAAGAGTTTTACTTTTAAATCAGTGGCTTAAAGTGATAATGGCTTATCCAGTAATGTTATTAGTTTTGTACTTTTTTGTGACACATCCAATATTGTTTATCAGTTCAACGCTGTTCAGTATTTTTGTATTTTCAAGTATTCAGGTTTTTTTCTATACCAAGCGGCAGAAGAGTATTTTAGAATCCGTATGGGCTTACCCATATAGTATTCTTTATACATTTACACTTTTTTGGATTACTCCCTATGCAATTATTACTGCTAATAAAAGTGGTTGGTTAACCCGATAAAAATAAAAAGGAGAATTTTAAATTCTCCTTTTTTTATGATTCGTGCTGAAAACAATACCCATTTTTATTCTTAGTCATTCTCTTACAGCGGTTCCCTTTTTGAGTTTTTCCTTTGCATTGTGTTGTTTGTGGGGCTACGCCTTTTGCTTCGTTGGATTTTATTCCTAAACCGCTTTCGTTGGTAAATTTAGAAATTTCACTACTATTAGGATTACATACTTTGCAAGCAGTAAGACCTTTTTTTTGAGCTTGACTAATACTTAATTCTTCTGAAACATTTTTTACGAATTTACAAACTGCGGTATGGTATTTTTGACCAGACGGAGTTTTGTAAACTTTTTGAGCAGACAATATATAAGTAGAAAAAATTATAAAGAATGTCAATAATAGTTTTTTCATAATAACTTTTAATATATAAGTAGGACAAATGTAGAAAATCTGGTTTGACAAATATAAATAAATTGTATTTTTACTAATGAATAAAAATAGGTAGTAATATGGCTAGAAAGTGTTTTTATATAATTGGTTTTTTATTGCTAATGGTGTCGTGTGTAAGTACAAAACTCACTATTAAGAACATTAGTGATACTGCTATTGAACCTGAAATGCTGGACGAAAACACCTATAAATTGGTTTATTTTACTGAAAACAAAAAATATGCTTTTCACCCTGATTACCCCATTAATGTAGGTTTTGGATTATTGGATCAAAGAGAAGCTAATAAAGAAAAATTCCTGAATGCTCTTTTAGGTCCTAATGGAGAAAAAGTAACTTATACACAAGAAGGAAGCTGTTGTCCTTTTCCGACAGATAAAAGTGAACTTGGAGGAGGAATATTAGATATATATATCATTACTTGGGAAGGAAACACAAAGCCGCTTACAATTTATCTAAATAGTTTCGAAAAAGGAGAGGTTCTTATACCTTTGGGGCTCACTGCAAAGAAGAAATAGTTTGTTGTTAAGTGCCTTTAATTCATCGTTAAATTGTATTTTTACGGATAATTCAAAAAGGAGAAAATGTTTTCTAAAAATCAATTAATTTTTGCCATATGTTTTTTGGTGGTTTTTGTTGGAATAATGATTTATTCTTACCTAAAAGACAGAAAGATGCACGACACTTTTTATAAAGGAAGAATCTGGGTATTAGTCGGTTTTCTTTCTTTTATTGGGATATTATTTTTAATTAAAAAGTATCTGATGTCATGAATAAGGAGCGAGTTATAAAACTAATCATGGGCTTTTTGATTTATTCTGCTTTATTTTTTATAGTGGGATATTTCTTTAAACTCCCAAATATGTGTTATGAAGATATCAAAGAGTGGAGTTGTTTGTCAATATCATTGGGTCAGACGGCTTTTTTTGGGTTTTTTATGGTTGTTTTGGACGCTTTTACTCTAAAGAAATTTGCAGGCGAAAAAAAATCAGACAAAAAATAATTCTTACGTACTATTTCAATACCTAAAAGCAAATGAAACTATATTCGATAGAAAGCGGAAATTTTAAATTGGATGGGGGAGCGATGTTTGGTGTTGTTCCGAAAAGTATATGGAACAGAACTAATCCTGCAGACAATAACAATATGATTGATTTAGCGACGCGTTGTCTGTTAATCGAAGACGGGAATCGATTGATTTTGATTGACACGGGAATGGGGAACAAACAATCTGAAAAATTCTTTGGATACTACTATCAGTTTGGGGACTTTTCTTTAGAGAGCTCACTTCAAAAAGCTGGATTTTCAAAAGAAGATATTACGGATGTATTTATGACCCATTTGCATTTTGACCATTGTGGGGGAAGTGTAGATTGGAATAAAGACAGAACAGGGTATACTCCTGCTTTTAAAAATGCAAAATATTGGACCAATCAAAACCATTGGGAATGGGCTGTACAGCCTAATGCAAGAGAAAAAGCATCGTTTTTGCCCGAAAATATAATGCCTCTTCAAGAGGCAGGGCAACTTGAGTTTATTCAAAGAAAAGGAATGGATTTTCAGGACAGTACAGAACTGGGTTTTGGGGTTTTCTTTGCTGATGGTCATACCGAAAAGCAAATGATTCCACTGATTAATTATCAAGGTAAAACCATTGCCTTTATGGCTGATTTATTGCCTACAGCAGGTCATTTACCGTTGCCTTATGTTATGGGTTATGATACACGTCCTCTTTTAACACTAAGCGAAAAAGAGAAGTTTCTGAACAGAGCAGCAGATGAAAACTTTTATTTATTTTTAGAACACGATGCTCACAATCAAATAATAACAGTCGAGCATACTGAAAAAGGAGTGAGGTTGAAAGATAATTTAAGATGTGATGAACTGTTTTAAAGTTTTCTAAAAATTTTACTTTTTGTAACAAATCTGAAAAATTATAGACATATTTGCATTAAACTTTTAATAAAACAACAAATGAAATTTACTAAACCATTGTTTATATCTTCTGTAATGGCATTGGCCCTTGCAGGGTGCGGTACTACAGGGAGTGTCTTAAGTCTTAATGAAGCTACACCTATTTCTATAGAGGGAGCTGTTAAGAAAAAATCTAAAATTGAAGAGAATGCTTTACAAAGATGGAGTCATTTAGACCTAGTTAAAGACAGTATTCCAGGAATGAGCGTTGATAGAGCTTATGAAGAACTAATCAAAGGAGTTAAAGGGAAAACGGTTATTGTAGGGATAATTGATTCCGGGATAGATATTGAGCATCCTGATTTGGCATCTGTAATTTGGACAAATCCTAAAGAAGTTAAAGGAAATGGAAAAGATGATGACAAAAATGGATATATAGACGATATATACGGGTGGAACTTTTTAGGGGATGCTATTCACGAAAACTATGAATTTATTAGATTATTGAAAAAATCTAATGATGGTTCTGATGACTATAACAGAGCAGAAAAAGAATATGAAGATAAAATAGTAGAAGCTAAATCTTTTAAACAAAGAGTGGATTTCTTTCAAGAAATGTTAACAGTTGTCCAAACAGAGCTTAATAAAGAAGATTTTACACTAGAAGAAGTTAAGGCTATTAATTCGGAAGACGAGAATGTAATGGCTGCTAAAGAGAGAATGGAAAGAGTTTTAACTTCAGAAACACTTGACGAGTTCAAAAATAGAATGGAGAGTTGGACAAACTACTCTAACGCTCAATTGAAATATCATTTTAATAAAGATTTTGACGGAAGAAAAGTTGTTGGTGACAATCCTGATGATATCAATGATACTAAATACGGGAACAATAATGTTATAGGCCTGGATAAAGATGAAGCAAAACACGGAACTCACGTAGCAGGAATAGTAGCGCAAGTTCGTCACAACTCATTAGGAGGTGATGGAGTAGCTAATAATGTTCAGATTATGGCTTTAAGAGCAGTTCCTGATGGGGATGAATATGACAAAGATATAGCGCTTGCTATTCGTTATGCAGTTGATAATGGAGCAAAGGTTATCAACGGAAGCTTCGGAAAATATTATTCTCCTCACAGACAATGGGTAATCGATGCTATGAAGTATGCTGCAGATAAAGATGTACTTATTGTGATTGCAGCAGGAAATGATGCTTATGATTTGGATGCAGTTGATAAATTTCCGAATGATTCGTACGGAGAAGATGCAGAATATTCTAATAATGTTGTGATTGTTGGAGCTTTAAATCATAGTTATGACAACAGGCTATTAGCCAACTTCACTAATTACGGCAAAAACAACGTTGATGTATTTGCTCCAGGAGTTAAGATTTACGCAACAACCCCAAATAATTCATACGAATATTTACAAGGAACTTCTATGGCCTCTCCAAATGTGGCGGGAGTTGCAGCGCTTATTCGTTCGTATTATCCAAATTTGACTGCAAGTCAAGTAAAACAAATCTTAATGGATTCATCAGTTAAGCCAACTCATGATGTGGTTATTACTGACGGACAAACAGGTAAATTAGTTTCGAAATCCTTCGCTGAATTTTCTAAGTCAGGAGGAATCGTAAATGCTTACAATGCACTTATTATGGCTTCTCAAATGTCTAAAAAATAATTTGAGATTTTACAGAGATAATTAAAAAAGGTCGGAAGATATATTTCCGACCTTTTTTGTGGGTTTTACTTATTGTAATTAAGGAATTGTAAACAATAAAAAGAAGGATAAATACTAGAGTTTATTATGTAACGGATTCTGTGCTTGACAATAAGTTTATTTCGCTTAATATTACCCAAAATTTCACAAATTAGCTTAGTATTAGCTTTAATTTTCATAGAGTAATTGGGTGTTATATTAAATAAGAGAGCTAAAAAATTATAGCCATAAAAAAAAAGAGCCTCCTAGGAGGCTCTTTTTAATATTGTATTTACAAATTAGAATTTGAAAGTCAAACCGAACTGTGCAGTTGTGAAGAAATTATCAAACACGTTGATGTTTCCGTTAAATTCAGTTACAGCTTCACCATCTTTATACTTGTTAGATTGGTAAGATAAAATATCTGTTAGTGCAAAATTGATAGCGAAGTTTTCAGTAACGAAATAGTTAATACCTACTCCTGCTCCAACTCCAACTCCAGAATATTTGAACTCTCCAACTCCAGTTTTACCAGAGTTAAATTCAAGACCCAGTTCAGCATAAGTCTTAAATCTTGCTCCTAGGTCTAAAAAGTAATAGCGACCAAAAGCTCCTATTCCGAACTCTGAATTTTTATCAGTTTCGTTACCTGCCATTTCTTCTTTGTCAGAACGGTAGTCTAATTTAATTCCAATAGCTAAATCATCAGAAATAAAATAACCAGCTTTAGGACTGAAATTGAAACTATTAGTTTTTGTTTCAGTGTTTTTGTCGTTTGTTGAACCAAAACCAATGTTTCCTTCAATAATGATGTTTCCTTCAGAAAAACCAAAAGTTGGCTCTCCCTCTTGCGCGTTAGCAAAAGATAACGCAAATACAGCAACAGCTGATAAAATTAATTTTTTCATAATTAATAATGTTTAAAATTAGTACAAGACAAAATTATAAAAAAAAGTAATCTGTTAAATTAGTTTATTAACACTTATCAACAAAAATGTTCGCAACTTGTTAATAACCATCAATCCATTGAAAGGACTCTATCAGTAATCTCACATCGTTTTTTATGTAGTAAGAGGCTGGTAATAGAGAGTCTGCATTTGGTTTTACATTAAAATAAACTGATCCAGTAATAAAGTTCTTTAGACTATCAGTTAAGTAAAACTGCGTAGCCGATGCGGCATCGCCACCAACATCATAAAACATTCCGTAGATTTTATCTTCTGGATTTACATAAGGTTGTTCATAAATAGCTTCAGCTCTTTTGGTGTGACGATAAGTAAATCGTTGCGCATCACTCAACAAAGAATCGAGGTCATTGTTAATTTGTTTATAACTCATAAATATAGTGGCTCTCATCTCGGGATATTCAATATTAAAATCGCAGCCGTTTTTGAACTTTATTCGAGTATAAACGTTTTTTCCGAAGGTAAAAGGACATTCAACCTCTAGTGATTCGTATTTAGCAATTGGATATTCCAATCGCAAGTACCCATCGGGTTTCGGAATGGTATCTTCGGTGCAACTCCAAATAAGGAAAGTAAAAGATAATAGACAAAGAAGTTTTTTCATTGTTAGGTTTAAAAAATTATTCTGAAATACTTGAATTGCTTCCGTCCGTATTTTTTTTAGTGTTTAAAAATTGAAATTCGGTAGCCTGAATTTCGATAGCGTTTTTGGTAACTCCATCTTCTGTTTGCCACTGACGAGATTTTATACGTCCTTCAACATATATTTTATCTCCTTTTGATAAGTATTTTTCACATAATTCAGCAGCTTTGTTTCGTACTACTATATTGTGCCATTCGGTAGAATTTATTTTTTCTCCAGTTTGTTTGTTAATGTAAATCTCGTTGGTAGCTAAAGGAAACCTCCCGATACAATTACCTCCATCGAAATAATGCATTTTTACTTCATCTCCTAAATGCCCAATAAGCATTACTTTGTTTAATGTTCCGTTGCTCATAAGTCAGTGGTTTTGTTCACCCAAAGGTAATGTTTTTACTAATACGCGCAATAGTTTTCTCACAAACTACCAAAGAGGCAAAGGGTTACGGTTAAATGTTATTTTGTTGTAAGCTAAGAAACATTCAACACATTAGTGATAAAGTTATAAATCACTATCGGAAATGGATACTCCGAAATATCGGATAATAAAACTCCATTTTTTATTCTATTTTTCACTTCAATTCTCCAAAACAAAATATGAAGCTCCTGATGTGATAATTTGTGTATAATTTCTTTTGTATTAAAAATACTAATATTGTGTAGGGGATATTTATCAGTATATAAATCGGTTATTTTTTGACTAATTACTTCCAAATCTGTCTTTGTGTCTACTTCTAGTAAAGGGAATTCATATAGGTTTTTCCAGATGCCATTTTGAGTTCTTTTGTTAATAATAGTGTTTTGATTTTCGTCCACTAACACCAAGTAATTTAAAAAACGCTGTCTAACTTTAGTCTTCTTTAATTTTACGGGCAGTTGCTCTACTTTGTTTTTTTGTAAAGCGAAGCAACTGGTATTAAAGATACAAATCTCGCAATTCGGATTTTTTGGAGTACATTGTAGTGCTCCAAATTCCATTATCGATTGATTGAAAAGTGCAGGTTGATTTGGGTCCAAGACTTCATTGGCCAATTGTTGGAATTCTTTTTTGGCTTGTGAAGACGAAATATCGGTTTCAATGCCAAAATATCTAGATAGAACCCGAAATACATTGCCGTCTACAACAGCTACAGCTTCTTGGTTCGAAAAGGAAGCAATAGCCGCGGCTGTATAACTTCCAATCCCTTTTAGTTTAATAAGCTCATTGTAGGTCTTTGGGAATTCTCCGTTTAGTTGTTCTGATACGTATTGAGCAGTATGATGCAAATTTCTAGCTCTGGAATAATAACCAAGTCCTTGCCATATTTTTAAAACTTGTTGTTCATCAGCTTTGGCTAAGTCAAAAATAGTAGGGAAGTTCTTTACAAAACTTTCGTAATAGGGCAAGCCCTGTGCTACTCTAGTTTGCTGTAGAATAACTTCAGAAAGCCAGATTTTGTATGGATCTCTTGTCGTTCTCCAAGGGAGCTCCCGTTTATGCTGTAAATACCAAGGAATTAGTTTTTGACTGAAAGTCATTAATGTTTTATAGATTGAGGATTAATGATTTTTGATAGTAGAAATAAAAAATTAAAAAGCTTCTACAATTTTCAAAAAGTCTTCTGCTTTGAGCGAAGCTCCACCGATAAGCCCTCCATCCACATCTGGATTTTCGAAAATTTCTTTTGCATTATCAGGCTTTACACTTCCTCCATATAATATAGAAACCTGGTTTGCCAAAGTGCTTCCGTATTCTGATGCAATAGTTTGTCTTACAAAAGCGTGCATTTCTTGCGCTTGGTCAGGTGATGCTGTTTCTCCTGTTCCTATCGCCCATACAGGTTCATAAGCCAAAATAATATTGCTCCATTGTTCTGTTTTTAGATGAAATAGAGCTTCTTTGATTTGCTTTTCGACTACATCAAAATGTTTATGTGCTTTGCGTTCTTTTAATTCTTCACCAAAACAATAGATAACCGTGAAGTTATGCTTCAAGGCAGTATTTATTTTTTCGGCCAAAAGCGAATTGGTTTCAGCGAAATAGGCTCGTCTTTCGGAATGTCCTAAAATTACAGTTTCTACCCCGATGGATTTTAACATCGCAATTGAAACTTCTCCTGTAAAGGCTCCGTTTTCGTTTTGATGTGCATTTTGAGCAGCAACTTTTATGCCTGTCCCTTGGAGCTTTTGAACCGCTAAAGAAAGGTTCACAAAGCTTGGGGCAACAATAATTTCTGTATTTGTAATTGGTTTTTTGCGGATAATATCTTCTAACAAACTATAGGTTTGCTGAATATCATTGTTCATTTTCCAGTTTCCAGCAACGATGTTTTTTCTCATTGAGTAAGTTCTTTAATTTTAGCAATTAGTTCCGGATCATCCGCTTCTATAGCTCTGTAATGTGCAATTTTCCCGTTTTGGTCAACCAAGATGTATCTTGGAATCCAGTCCAAATCAATAGCTTTTCTGAATTCTCCTGTTTTCCAATCCGATTGAATTAAGAAGTTTTCTCCTACTACATTTAGTTTTTCTATTCCGTTTTTCCATGCTTGCTCTGTCTTGTCGTAGGATAAAAACAAGTAAGCTACATCGGGGAAATCATTCTGCAATTGATGAACTTTAGGCATACCTTTAATACAATCCGGACACCATGAAGCCCATACGTCAATTACCACAATTTTTCCTTTGTAAGCTTGAAGTACCTCTCCGAAAGTAATTATATTGCTCTCAAGAGTGACTAAATTTTGTGATAATGCACTTTGCTTAAACTCTGTGTTTGATTCGTTTTCTAATTGACTTTCCACGCTTGTATTTTCTTTTTCTTTACAGCCTAACACAAAAAACATCAGACTTAAGACTGCAATAATTCGTTTCATTTTTGAAGTTTTTTCTAAAAGTCAAAGATACAAATCTAAACCGTAATTATTTAATGCTTTTTACAAAAGAGGCGATTTGATTGATTAGCTCTGGAACAACTGGGAAATCAGGATTACTGTAAGATTGTTGGTTTTCGCTTACATTTTTCACTTCTTTTAAGACGTGATTCATGTTTTGGATAATGAGGTATTTTGCCTCGGGTTTTGCTTTTTGCAGAAGTTCGGTTTCAGAGAGTCCGATTTGTAAATCTGACGTTCCGTTTACGATCATCACCGGAACTGAAAGCTTTTTGATTTCGTGTTGTGGATTGTACTTTAACGAAGAGATTACAAAAGGCTGTAGCTGCTCTGAAAAAATACTTTGTAACATCGGGTTTTTAACTTCTATGGTATTTCCTTTTTTTAATTCTTCTAAAATGGATTTGGTTTCTTCAAGCAAAAAAGGTGCTTGTGCTCCGATTTGAGTTTCTAGGATAACATCCAAGGAATTTCCTGTTCCTGAAAGCGAAATCACTCCGTCTATTTTTGTTTTTTGAGCACCTAGAATTCCGATTAAAGACCCTTCGGAATGTCCTGCAAAAATTATGTTTTTATATTTTTTACTCTTTCTGAAAAAATCAGCTACCTCGACAGCATCATCTACAAAGTCATCAAATAACATTGCCATTCCTTCTTCCGCTTTTCCAGCTTTAAACAATCCGAAAAAACGCTTGTCATAACTATAAACCGAAATTCCGTTTGCGGCCAATCCTTCGGCTAAATATTTAAGCGAATTGTTTTCTCCTTGAAGCATCATGGAATTTCCGTTTCTGTCTGTAGGCCCAGAACCTGCGATTAAGATGACTAAATTTGTTTTTTTGGAAGTTTTCGGAGTGTATAAGGTTCCGTCTAAAAATTCATTCACCGAAACTTCTTCGGTTTTGAAGGTTTTTTCTTGAGCCGTTGCTCCGATAGAAAATAGTACTAAAAGGGTCAATAATTTTTTCATGGGTTTTTAGGTTATAAGGTTATGTAGTTATGAGGTTGTAGGTATATCTTTTAATTCTGAAATCAAAAATCATCAATCATCAATCTAAAATCCTAATTCTTTAATCACTTTTTGTAATTCTTCGGATTTTTGCGTTCCGATAAGTCGTTTTGTACCATCCTTAAAAAGAATTCTCAATCCCATATTTCCTTTTACATTAAAAGCTTTATTATTTCCAAATCCTCGGATTCCCCAGCCTCCGTACTCACTGATAGGGCTATATTTTACTACTTTCATTTCCTGAATATCCGAAATCAAATACGCTCTATATTTGAGGTGAAACGGAAAGAATTTAAAATAAATTTTAGTAGAAGTGATTTGAGTCTTGAGGTTTAAACTTAAAAACAACAAGACTAAAAACAACATAAACCCACTTGATATAACAAGCCCCAAATCACTCATCGGTTTATCTCCAAAAGGTTCTCCTTTTATGATTTGGATATAAATTCCCGTAAAAAAGATAATTAAAATCAGAATATGAATAAGCCAAATCCACCATTGAGTGAATCGTTGTGTTTCTTGGAAAAGAGGTTTTTGTTTCATTTTTAAAAATTAAAAGTTCCGATTAAATATTTTGATAAAACTTCAGCTACAATAAACAAGATTATAAAGAGGATTATATCTCTTGTTCTTTTCGTATTGGTTGCTGTTTTAAAACCTTTCCAAAAAAGTACAATCATCCAAATCAGAAATCCGATGGATAATATGGAGAAAATTAAAATTACAAGTAAATCCAACAATTCAAATTGTGGTATATTTTGCATATTTTTCAAATCAATTCCCTCTATTATATTTTGGGTTGCTCTTTCTAAATATCCTCCGATATTTCCTAAAGCGACCAAATACATCGGAATTCTACATATCATACTTACATTGAGCATGTCAATAGCTCTGGTTTTCGGATTTATTATTTTTCCGAAAGCAAAGAACAAAATGAATAACACTAGCGTATTAATGAGATTATCGAGCAGTATATTCTGAAAACGAGCCCCCTGAACAAGATGCATGTCAATAATTCCGTCAAAACGAGCCCTCATCAGATAACCTACTAACGACCCTAAAAGTGTTGCTGAAATTCCGAAAATCAATAAGGTTTTCTCGGAATATTTTTCAAACGGATTAAAAAGAACTTTCCAATTCATAGTTATTTATTTTGGGAGGTTTTAATTTTTTCAATCATATCATCCAATTTATTGCGAACGGTAGGATAGCTGTTTCCTAATTTTTGAGCCATTTCTTTCAGACTTCCGCTTGACAGGAAAAATTCCAAAATAAAATTCTGTTCTTCATCTGATAAACTCAACAAAACAGGAAGCGGAAAACTTCCGGAAACCTTTGTCGTACAATTGGAACAAGTCAATTCCGAAACGGATAATTTTTCGGAACAACTCGGACACGATACAGGGAGTTTGGTATTCATAATTTTCTCATTAAATTTGAACATTACAAACCTAAAAATAAATATAATTAAAACAAAACTAAATATTATTTATTTTTAAATTCATTTTGTGAAACAAAAATATATGTATAAGCAACAAAAAAACTCCTGCTTTTGCAGGAGTTCTATTTAAACAATACTTTTTTTACTCAAAAACCACAGGCTTATCTGATTTCGGAATTTTTACGATGTGATAAGGTTGGCAAAGAGCCTGAAAACCAAAATCATCCCATTCTTTTAATATGGTTACTGTAATATTTTCCTCATTTTCTATAATATTTGTAATTTCTAACCAATTACTCAAACTAGGTCTTACTTCATCGACTGAAACTATGACTTGGAATGTGTTAAAATCTATTTCAGTAGGAAGTTCTTCTGCTCCTAAATCAGGAAATTCTTCCATTCTGAAAAATAATTCTTCTACCAATTGATTCCAATCAGATTCATTTGTAATTACAATATTATTTTGTTCTTCTTCCGTATTGATGATTGTTATGATTTGTCCTTGTCCTATGGTTTCAAAATCAATATTTTGAGGGGTAAAACTTTCGTTGTTACTATCATCACTACTGCAATTTATCAAAGCCATTGACAAGATTGAGATTAAAAATATCTTTTTCATATATGTGAGATTTGCGATTAAATTCTCTGCAATTTAATGAAAATTTAAAAAAAAGAGCAAAAGCATAGAAAATGAATTTTGTGGAAGGGTTTCCCAAAATAAAAGCGAAAAAATCCGTACTTTTGTAGCTTAAAATTTCAAAAATGCAAAATCCAAAAAGATATACGGTTACGGCTGCACTTCCTTATACGAATGGTCCGATTCACATTGGTCATTTGGCTGGAGTTTATGTACCTGGGGATATTTATTCAAGATACTTACGTCTTCAAAATCGTGATGTGGCTTTCATTTGTGGAAGCGACGAACACGGAGTGGCAATTTCGATGAAAGCCAAAAAAGAAGGAATCACTCCGCAACAAGTCATTGATAAATACGACGGAATCATCCGTAAATCGTTTGAGGATTTCGGAATTTCGTTTGACAATTATTCCCGTACATCCAGAGAAATTCACCATAAAACCGCTTCGGAATTTTTTAAGAAATTATATGAAGACGGAAAATTCATCGAAGAAACTACGGAACAACTTTATGATGCCAAAGCCGAACAGTTTTTGGCAGATCGTTTCGTAACGGGAACTTGTCCGAAATGTCAAAATCCGGAAGCTTATGGCGATCAATGCGAAAAATGTGGAACCTCGTTGAATGCAACCGATTTAATCAACCCCAAATCAACCATTACAGGAACAGTTCCGATGTTGAAATCGACCAAACATTGGTTCTTGCCACTTAATGAGTACGATGCTTTTATGAGAGAATGGATTTTGGACGGACATAAAAACGATTGGAAACCCAACGTTTACGGACAAGTAAAATCGTGGTTGGATGACGGACTCAAACCAAGAGCGGTAACCCGTGATTTGGATTGGGGAATTCCCGTTCCAGTTGAAGGAGCAGACGGAAAAGTGTTGTACGTTTGGTTTGATGCTCCGATTGGATATATTTCGTCCACCAAAGAATGGGCTGAAAGAGAAGGTAAAGACTGGACTCCATATTGGAAAGATCAAGATACTAAATTGGTGCATTTTATCGGAAAAGACAATATCGTTTTTCACTGTGTGATTTTCCCTGCGATGCTAAAAGCAGAAGGAAGTTACATTTTACCGGATAACGTGCCAGCTAATGAGTTTTTGAACTTGGAAGGAAACAAACTTTCAACTTCTAAAAATTGGGCGGTTTGGTTGCACGAATATTTGGAAGATTTCCCGAACAAACAAGATGTTTTGCGTTATGTGTTGACAGCGAATGCTCCTGAAACCAAAGACAACGACTTTACGTGGAAAGATTTCCAAGCTCGAAATAACAACGAACTGGTTGCTGTATTCGGAAACTTCATCAACCGTGTGGTGGTGCTTACGCATAAATATTATGACGGAATGGTTCCATCACCAAACGAATTTACCGAAGTAGATGAGCAAACCTTGACCGAGTTAAAAGCTTATCCTGAAGTTTTAGAAAGCTCTATCGAAAGATATCGTTTCAGAGAAGCATTGAACGAAATGATGAATGTCGCTCGTCTCGGAAATAAATATTTGGCAGACGAAGAACCTTGGAAACTCATCAAAGAAAACCCGGAACGAGTGAAAACGCAAATGTATGTAGCCTTGCAAATTGCGGCTGCTTTGAGTAGTTTATGCGAACCGTTCTTGCCGTTTACTTCACAAAAATTAAACAGAATTTTAAATCAACATCAAGGAGAAATTACTTGGAAAAATATCTCTGAAAGTTCGAACTTGATTGAAGCCGGACACACTATCGGTCAAGCCGAATTATTATTCGATAAAATCGAAGACGAACAAATTCAAAAACAATTAGACAAATTGGAAACCACTAAAAAAGAAAACACAGCTCAAGCTGTTCAAATTACGCCTCAAAAAGAAGAAACTACTTTTGATGATTTCACCAAAATGGATTTGAGAGTAGGAACCATTCTCGAAGCCGAAAAAATGCCAAAAGCCGATAAATTGCTAGTATTGAAAGTTGATACAGGAATCGATGTCAGAACTGTGGTTTCAGGAATTGCAGAGCACTTCACTCCAGAAGAAGTGGTTGGAAAAAGAGTGACGATTCTGGCTAATCTTGCTCCGAGAAAACTTCGTGGTGTAGAGAGTCAAGGAATGATTTTGATGACCAACGACAAAGACGGGAAACTCGTTTTCTTGAATCCGGATAAAGATGGCGTTGATAACGGAGCTTTGATTAGTTAATTATAAAAGTTAGAAATTTGAACCTTAAACAACAAAATATAAAAGTCATCGCTTTTGATGCAGACGACACCCTGTGGGAAAACGAACCTTATTTCGAGGAAATTGAAAAGAAGTTTTGTGTGTTGATGGAAGATTTCCTTTCACACCAAAGCATTTCGCAAGAAGTTTTTCGAATTCAGATAAGTAATTTGCCACTGTATGGATATGGTATAAAGCCTTATATTCTTTCGCTTATCGAAACAGCTATAGAGATTTCAGGAAAGAACCTTCCGATTGAAATCATCGAAAAAATCCTACAATACGGAAAAGAATTGCTTTCGAAACCTGTCGTGTTGATTGACGGAATTGAGGATACGCTAAAACAACTTCATGGAAAGTACAAACTGATTGTAGTAACCAAAGGTGATTTACTTGACCAGCATAGAAAGCTACACGACTCGGGTTTAGGGCCTTTTTTCCATCATATTGAAGTACTTTCTGAGAAAGCAGATGAAGATTACAGAAAGCTTTTAAAACGATTGGAGGTTCAACCCGAAGAGTTTTATATGATCGGGAATTCGCTTAAATCAGATGTGCTTCCAGTTTTAAATATCGGAGGTTTTGCTACGCATATTCCGTTTAGAACTACTTGGGCACATGAGCGAATAGATTTTGAAATCAAACATGAAAATTTCAGTTCGGTAAAAGAAGTTTCGCAAATATTGAATTTGGTAGGTGTTTAGCTTAACATTTTATAAAGAGTCTCTTACGGAATTTTAGTATCTTTGTATAATATTAAATCAAAAAATAAAATTATGTATCCAGAAGAATTAGTGAAACCAATGAAAGCGGAGTTAGTATCTGCAGGTTTTGAGGAATTATATACTGCAGAAGAAGTAAAAAATGCTTTAGCTAAAGAAGGAACTACTTTGGTGGTGGTGAATTCAGTTTGTGGTTGTGCTGCACGTAATGCACGTCCAGGAGCTAGAATGAGTTTAGACAATGCTAAAAAGCCAGATCATTTGATTACGGTATTTGCTGGAGTTGATAGAGAGGCTGTTGATGCAGCGAGAGAGCAGATGTTTCCTTTTCCTCCATCATCTCCAAGTATGGCGCTTTTCAAAAACGGTGAATTAGTACACATGCTAGAACGTCATCATATCGAAGGCCGTCCAGCAGAACTTATTGCTGAAAACCTTAAGGATGCTTATGAAGAGTTTTGTTAAATCCTAAAGGATTTTTAAATGACACCTTATACAGATTAGATAAAGCTTGTATAAGGTGTTTTTTTATGCCGTGAGTTTTTTGTCAGGAAAATATTTTTAAGAATTCATATCTGAGAGTATGTTCTAAATAGTACCTTTGGGTTTTTGTAAAAAAAAAATCTATAAATATTATGAATATACATTTTATAGCAATCGGCGGAAGTGCAATGCATAATTTGGCATTGGCAATGCACCATAAGGGTTATCGAGTTACAGGAAGTGATGATGCTATTTTTGAGCCTTCCAAATCAAGGTTAGGAAGCAAAGGTTTATTACCTCAAGAAATGGGATGGTTCTCGGAGAAAATAACATCAGATATTGATGCGGTTATTTTGGGGATGCATGCCAAAGAAGACAATCCTGAACTTCAAAAAGCCAAAGAATTAGGGATTAAAATTTATTCTTATCCCGAATTTCTATACGAACAATCTAAAAACAAAACCCGAGTGGTCATCGGAGGTTCTCACGGAAAAACCACAATAACTTCAATGATTTTGCACGTGATGAAATATCACAATATTGAGGTTGATTATATGGTAGGGGCTCAGCTGGAAGGGTTTGATACTATGGTTCATCTGACCCAAGAAAATGATTTTATTGTTTTGGAAGGAGATGAATATTTATCTTCTCCGATTGACAGACGTCCAAAATTTCATTTATACAAACCTAATATTGCTTTGCTTTCGGGAATTGCATGGGATCATATAAATGTTTTTCCGACATATCAAAATTATTTGGAGCAGTTTGAAATCTTTATCAATCAAATTACAAATGGAGGGATTTTAGTTTTTAATGAAGAAGATAAGGATTTAAAAGCTTTAGCCGAAAACACAGCTAACCCAATTCGTAAGATTGCCTACAGAACTCCTGAATATTTGGTTGAAGACGGAATAACTTTTTTAGAGACCCCAGAAGGTTCTATGCCTATTGAGGTTTTCGGAAAGCACAATTTGAATAATTTAAATGGAGCAAAATGGATTTGTCAAAACATGGGAGTTGATGAGGCTGATTTTTACGAAGCTATAGCTTCATTTAAAGGAGCGTCCAAACGATTAGAAAAAATTTCGGAAAACTCCGACAGAGTAATTTTTAAAGATTTCGCCCATTCTCCAAGTAAAGTAAAGGCAACCACCGAAGCAGTTAAAGAACAATACCCGAATCGTACTTTGATAGCTTGCTTGGAGTTACACACCTATAGTAGTCTAAATGCAGAATTTTTAAAGGAATATGAGTCGGCCTTGGATAGTGCAGATGTTGCAGTGGTTTTTTATTCTCCAGAAGCAGTTAAAATCAAGCGTTTGGATGAGGTTACAGAAGAACAAATCGCAAATTCGTTTAACAGAACTGATTTGATTATTTATACTAATCCAAAAGAATTCGAAGATTATCTTTATAAATTAAACCTCAAAAACGGAGTTTTGTTATTGATGAGCTCAGGAAATTACGGAGGCTTGGATTTAGAGATTTTAAAAGAAAAAATTTAAAAGATGAGAAGTGACCCTTGACTCACAAAGAAATAGAAGGGTTAGAGTAATTATATATTACTCCTAAATTTCTGATAGGAAAAAAACTACAATAAATCCGTGCAAACTTTTTTACTCTGTGATTAAAAAAAAATGATACCTCTGAGAATTGTAAAAAAAATCCTTAGTTATTAAGTGAAAAGAAGGGTCTTTTGTATATCATAAACCAGTCTAAAAAATTGATTTTTAGAAATTAATAAAAAAAGTATTTGTTCTGAAATAAAAAAATTATACATTTGCAACCCCGTAAAAAGCGGGAAATTAATAACATAAGAATTTATTATTTAAACAATTATGCCAACAATTCAACAATTAGTAAGAATCGGAAGAACCCAATCGACTAAGAAGAGTAAATCGATTGCCTTAGATTCTTGTCCTCAACGTAGAGGGGTTTGTACTCGTGTTTACACCACGACACCTAAGAAACCGAATTCAGCAATGCGTAAAGTTGCAAGGGTTCGTTTGACAAATGGTAACGAGGTGAATGCTTACATCCCAGGTGAAGGACATAATCTTCAAGAGCACTCGATAGTATTAGTAAGGGGAGGAAGAGTAAAAGACTTACCAGGTGTACGTTATCACATCGTTCGTGGAGCTTTGGATACTGCAGGTGTTGCAGGAAGAACGCAACGCAGAAGTAAGTATGGAGCAAAACGTCCAAAACCAGGACAAGCTGCAGCTGCACCAGCAAAAGGTAAGAAAAAGTAATTTAAAAATCTTTTAAACAAAAGACATGAGAAAAAGACAAGCGAAAAAAAGACCGCTTTTACCAGATCCAAGATTTAACGATCAGTTGGTTACACGTTTTGTAAACAACCTGATGTGGGATGGTAAAAAATCAGTTGCGTTTAAAGTATTCTATGATGCTCTTGATATTGTAGAGACTAAAAAACAAGATGCAGAGAAAACTTCTTTAGAAATTTGGAAAGATGCTCTTGCAAATGTAATGCCTCACGTAGAAGTACGTTCTCGTAGAGTAGGAGGAGCTACGTTCCAGATTCCGATGCAGATTAGACCAGATAGAAAAATATCTATGGCAATGAAGTGGATGATTCTTTATGCTCGTAAGAGAAATGAAAAATCAATGTCTGCTAGATTGGCTTCAGAAATTTTGGCTGCTGCTAAAGAAGAAGGAGCTGCTGTTAAAAAGAGAATGGATACTCACAAAATGGCAGAGGCTAATAAAGCATTCTCTCACTTTAGATTTTAATAGTATATAGAAATGGCAAGAGACTTAAAATATACAAGAAATATTGGTATTGCGGCTCACATTGATGCTGGAAAAACTACCACTACTGAACGTATTCTTTTCTATACAGGTAAGAATCATAAGATAGGTGAAACCCATGAAGGAGCTTCTACGACTGACTGGATGGAGCAAGAAGCAGAAAGAGGTATTACGATTACTTCTGCTGCTGTAACAGTTGAATGGAACTTTCCTATGGAAAACGGAAAACCCACTCCTGAAACTCAAAAATATCACTTCAATATTATTGATACTCCAGGACACGTTGACTTTACTGTAGAGGTAAACCGTTCGCTTCGTGTACTTGACGGATTAGTTTTCTTGTTTAGTGCTGTTGATGGTGTTGAGCC
>JBEBWA010000025.1:0-28281 GCA_040392465.1 Flavobacterium suncheonense | reverse complement strand
TTCGTGTACTTGACGGATTAGTTTTCTTGTTTAGTGCTGTTGATGGTGTTGAGCCACAGTCAGAAACTAACTGGAGATTAGCTGATAATTACAAAGTTCCTCGTATGGGATTTGTAAATAAAATGGACAGACAAGGAGCTAACTTCCTTAATGTTTGTAACCAAGTAAAAGAAATGCTAGGTTCTAATGCAGTGCCTATCGTTCTTCCGATAGGAGAAGAGGCGGATTTTAAAGGAGTAGTAGATTTGATTAAAAATCGTGCTATTGTATGGCATGACGAAAATCATGGTTCTACTTTTGATATTGTTGATATTCCCGCTGATATGGTAGATGAAGTAAAGCAATTCAGAGGTCAACTTATCGAAGAGATTGCAGGGTATGATGAAAATCTTCTTGAAAAGTATATGGAAGATGAAGAGTCGATCACTGAAGAAGAAATCAACGCTGCGCTTCGTGCTGCTACTCTAGATATGAGCATCATTCCGATGATGTGTGGTTCTTCTTTTAAAAATAAAGGAGTTCAGTTTATGATTGATGCGGTTTGTCGTTACTTACCTGCGCCAACTGATAAAGAAGCTATCGAAGGTACAAATCCAGATACAGATCAACCTATTGCTCGTAAACCATCAGTTAATGATCCTTTTGCGGCATTAGCGTTTAAAATTGCTACCGATCCATTTGTTGGGCGTTTGGCTTTCTTTAGAGCTTATTCTGGTAGATTAGATGCAGGTTCTTATGTGTTGAACACGCGTTCAGGGAATAAAGAGCGTATCTCTCGTATCTATCAAATGCATGCTAACAAACAAAATCCTATTGAATATATTGAAGCAGGAGATATTGGAGCTGCTGTAGGGTTTAAGGATATCAAAACAGGAGATACATTGTGTGAAGAAAAACACCCAATTGTATTAGAATCAATGGTATTCCCAGATCCAGTAATTGGTATTGCGGTTGAACCTAAAACTAAAGCTGATGCTGATAAAATGGGAACAGCTCTTGCTAAATTAGCAGAAGAGGATCCTACTTTTACAGTAAGAACAGACCAGGCTTCAGGACAAACTATTATTTCTGGAATGGGTGAGCTTCACTTGGATATCATCGTTGACCGTATGAGACGTGAATTTAAAGTTGAAGTTAATCAAGGTGAACCACAAGTAGAATATAAAGAGGCTATTACTCGTACGGCTAATCATAGAGAGGTTTATAAAAAACAATCTGGAGGTCGTGGTAAATTTGCTGATATCGTATTCTCAATTGGTCCTGCTGACGAAGTTGACGGAAAAGTTCCTATGGGATTGCAGTTTGTTAACGAGGTTAAAGGAGGTAACGTACCAAAAGAATATATTCCTTCTGTAGAAAAAGGATTTAAAGAAGCTATGAAACAAGGTCCTTTGGCTGGTTTCGAAATGGATTCAATGAAAGTTACCTTGACAGATGGTTCGTATCACGCTGTCGATTCAGACTCACTATCGTTTGAGTTGGCTGCTAAAATGGGGTATAAAGAAGCTGCAAAAGCTGCAGGTGCTGTAATCCTTGAGCCTATTATGAAAATCGAAGTAATAACACCAGAAGAAAATATGGGTGATATTGTAGGAGATTTGAATAGACGTAGAGGTCAAGTAAATGATATGGGAGATAGAGCGGGTGCAAAAACTATTAAAGCTAATGTGCCACTTTCTGAAATGTTTGGATATGTAACAACATTGAGAACATTGTCTTCAGGTAGAGCTACCTCTACTATGGAATTCTCTCACTATGCAGAAACGCCTTCTAATATTTCAGAAGAAGTAATCAAAAAAGCAAGAGGTAACGCTTAATTTTTAAAGAGATGAGTCAAAAAATCAGAATAAAATTGAAATCATACGATCATATGTTGGTTGATAAATCGGCAGAAAAAATCGTAAAAACTGTAAAAAGTACAGGAGCTGTGGTAACAGGACCAATTCCTTTGCCAACTCACAAAAAGATCTTTACTGTTTTGCGTTCTCCACACGTGAACAAAAAAGCAAGAGAGCAGTTTGAGGTTAGCTCATATAAAAGATTGTTAGATATTTATTCTTCTTCTTCAAAAACTATTGATGCTTTAATGAAATTAGAGCTTCCATCAGGAGTAGAAGTAGAGATAAAAGTCTGATAATAAATAGTAGATTGTAAAAAATAAGCATTAAGTTTTTGTTTTTTAAACTTAATGCTTATTTTTGCAACCTTTTTTAAAGCAAAATTTTATAAATTTTTTAATAATTATTTAATATGTCTGGGTTAATTGGAAGAAAAATCGGTATGACCAGCATCTTTGACGAGAACGGGAAAAACATTCCTTGTACCGTTATTGAAGCAGGGCCGTGTGTTGTTACCCAAGTCAGAACCAATGAGGTTGACGGGTATGAAGCGTTACAACTTGGTTTCGATGACAAAAAAGAAAAGCACGCTACAAAAGCAGAAGTAGGACACTTCAAAAAAGCTGGAGTTGAGGCTAAAAAGAAAGTCGTTGAGATTAAGGAGTTTGAAGGAGACTACAAATTAGGTGATGTAATCACTGTTTCTCTTTTTGAAGAAGGAGAATATGTAGATGTGCAAGGTATTTCTAAAGGAAAAGGTTTTCAAGGTGTTGTAAAAAGACACGGATTTGGTGGGGTAGGACAATCTACTCACGGTCAACATAACCGTTTAAGAGCGCCAGGTTCTGTTGGAGCATCATCATATCCATCAAGAGTTTTCAAAGGAATGCGTATGGCGGGTAGAACAGGAGGTAAAAACGTAACTGTTCAAAACCTTGTAATTTTAAAAGTTGTTGAAGATAAGAATTTACTAGTTGTTAAAGGAGCTATTCCTGGACATAAAGATTCTTACGTAATCATTCAGAAGTAAGAAGCAATGGAAGTAAAAGTTTTAAATATCAGTGGTAAAGAAACTGGAAGAACAGTTAATCTTTCGGATTCAATTTTCGGTATAGAGCCAAACAATCACGCTGTTTACTTGGATGTTAAGCAATATTTGGCTAACCAAAGACAAGGGACTCATAAATCGAAAGAGAGAAATGAGGTGGCAGGTTCTACTCGTAAAATTAAAAAACAAAAAGGAACTGGTACGGCTCGTGCAGGAAGTGTGAAGAATCCTCTTTTTGTTGGAGGAGGAACTATTTTTGGGCCAAGACCAAGAAGTTATTCTTTTAAATTGAACAAAAACCTTAAGCGTTTGGCTCGTAAGTCAGCTTTGAGTGCGAAGGCTAAAGAAGGTAGTGTTGTAGTTTTAGAGAATTTCGAATTTGATACTCCAAACACTAAAAATTTCATTAATGTATTGAAAGCTTTAGGGTTAGAGAATAAAAAATCGCTATTTGTGTTGGGAGAATCAAATAAAAATGTATATTTGTCGTCTCGTAATTTGAAAGCATCTAATGTTGTAACTAACAATGAATTAAGTACTTACGTGATTTTAAACACAAATACTTTAGTTCTTTTAGAAGGTTCATTAGCGGGAATTGAAGATAATTTAAGTAAATAGTAAGGTGATGAGCATAATAATTAAACCTATACTTACGGAAAAAGCAACCCGAGAAGGAGAGTTGCAAAATCGTTTCGGATTTGTAGTTGAGAAGAAAGCTAACAAAATTCAAATTAAGAAAGCTGTTGAGCAAACTTATGGAGTTTCTGTAGTATCTGTAAATACAAGTATTAGCAGAGCTAATCGTTCTACAAAATATACAAAGAATGGACTTATCACTGCTAAAACAACAGCTTACAAAAAAGCTTTTGTTCAGGTGAAAGAAGGAGAAACTATAGATTTATATACTAATATCTAATATTTAAGTAAAGACTAAAATGTCAGTTAGAAAATTAAAACCTATTACCCCGGGTCAGCGTTTTAGAGTTGTTAATGGTTTTGACGCTATTACAACTGATAAGCCGGAGCGTAGCTTGCTAGCACCGAAAAAAAACTCAGGAGGTAGAAATAGTCAAGGAAAAATGACCATGCGTTATATCGGTGGTGGTCATAAACAACAATATCGTATCATTGATTTCAAAAGAACTAAAACTGGAGTTCCAGCAACAGTTAAAACAATCGAGTACGATCCAAACCGTTCAGCTTTTATCTCTTTATTAGCTTATGCGGATGGTGCAAAAACATACATCATAGCGCCAGCAGGATTGCAAGTAGGTCAGAAAGTAGTTTCAGGACCAGAAGCAGCTCCAGAAGTTGGTAATGCAATGCCTTTAGCAAACATTCCTCTTGGTACAATTATTTCTTGTATCGAGTTACGTCCGGGACAAGGTGCTGTTATCGCACGTTCTGCAGGAACTTTTGCACAATTAGTTGCTCGCGATGGAAAATATGCAACAATTAAAATGCCATCAGGTGAGATTCGTTTAATCTTATTAACATGTATGGCTACAATTGGTGCGGTATCTAACTCTGATCACCAGTTAATCGTTTCAGGTAAAGCAGGTAGATCTCGTTGGTTAGGTAGAAGACCACGTACTAGACCAGTAGCAATGAACCCAGTAGATCACCCAATGGGAGGTGGTGAAGGACGCTCTTCAGGAGGTCACCCACGTTCTAGAAAAGGTTTACCAGCTAAGGGTTACAGAACACGTTCTAGTGTTAAAGCAAGTAATAAATATATTGTAGAACGTAGAAAGAAATAATTAAGTAAGTATGGCACGTTCATTAAAAAAAGGACCTTTTGTTCACTTTAAACTTGAGAAAAAAGTTTTGGAGAACGCAGAGAATGGAAACAAAGCAGTTGTTAAAACATGGTCAAGAGCATCTATGATTACTCCGGATTTTGTTGGTCAAACAATTGCAGTACACAATGGTCGTCAATTTGTACCTGTTTACGTAACAGAAAACATGGTAGGACATAAGTTAGGAGAATTTTCACCAACTCGTTCATTCCGTGGACACGCTGGTGCAAAAAATAAAGGTAAAAAATAATAAGAAGCTATGGGAGTTCGTAAAAGAGAAAGAGCCGAGCAAATTAAAGAAGCTAACAAGCAAGTTGCTTTTGCTAAGCTAAACAATTGCCCAACTTCACCTCGCAAAATGCGTTTAGTGGCAGATTTAGTCAGAGGTCAAAAAGTTGAGAATGCTCTTAATATATTAAAATTTAATACAAAAGAGGCTTCAGGAAGATTAGAGAAACTGTTGTTGTCTGCAATTGCTAACTGGCAGGCTAAGAATGCAGATGCTAACATTGAAGAAGCGGCATTATTTGTAAAAGAAATCCGTGTAGACGGTGGTATGATGTTGAAACGTTTACGTCCTGCACCACAAGGTCGCGCGCACAGAATCAGAAAACGTTCTAATCACGTAACTATCGTGTTAGGATCAAACAATAACACACAAAGCAATTAATAAACAGTATGGGACAAAAGACTAATCCAATCGGAAATCGCCTTGGGATCATCAGAGGATGGGACTCAAACTGGTACGGTGGAAATGACTATGGAGATAAACTTGCTGAGGATGCAAAAATCAGAAAGTATATCCATGCTCGTTTATCAAAAGCTAGTGTATCAAAAATAATCATCGAAAGAACTCTTAAACTTGTAACCGTTACTATCACTACGGCTCGTCCTGGTATCATCATTGGTAAAGGAGGTCAAGAGGTAGACAAGTTGAAAGAAGAACTTAAGAAGATTACTGACAAGGAAGTTCAAATCAACATCTTTGAAATTAAACGTCCAGAGCTTGATGCTTATTTAGTTGCAAATAGCATTGCTCGTCAAATTGAGAGCAGAATTTCATACAGAAGAGCTATTAAAATGGCTATTGCGGCTGCAATGCGTATGAATGCTGAAGGAATTAAAGTTATGATTTCAGGACGTTTGAACGGAGCAGAAATGGCGCGTTCAGAACATTTCAAAGAAGGAAGAATTCCTCTTTCTACTTTCAGAGCAGACATCGACTATGCTTTGGCTGAAGCTCATACCGCTTACGGTAGAATGGGTATCAAAGTATGGATTATGAAAGGTGAAGTTTACGGTAAACGCGATCTTTCTCCACTTGTAGGAATGGACAAAAAACAGTCTGGAAAACCACAAGGGCAAGGAGGTCAAGCAAAAGCGGGTAAACCAAATGTTCGTAAGAGAAAGTAATAATCATTTAAAAACGGAAAAATGTTACAACCTAGAAGAGTAAAATACCGCAAGGTACAGAAAGGTAAAATGAAAGGAATCTCTCAAAGAGGGCATGAACTTTCTAACGGAATGTTTGGTATTAAAGCATTGGATTCAGTTTTTATTACTTCTCGTCAAATCGAGGCGGCTCGTATTGCAGCAACTCGTTATATGAAAAGAGAAGGACAGTTGTGGATTAAAATTTTTCCAGATAAGCCTATCACGAAAAAGCCTTTAGAGGTACGTATGGGTAAAGGAAAAGGAGCTGTTGAATACTGGGTAGCAGTTGTGAAACCAGGAAGAATAATGTTTGAAGTTGGAGGAGTGCCTCTATCTGTGGCTAAAGAAGCTTTAAGATTGGCCGCTCAAAAACTTCCGGTTAAAACTAAATTTGTTATTGCTAGAGATTTCGAAGCATAATCCTATTACATTATGAAACAATCAGAAATTAAGAATCTATCGGTAGCTGAATTACAAGAACAGCTTGCTCAGCTAAAAAAATCATATGCCGATTTAAAATCAGCGCATGTGGTTTCACCAATCCAAAACCCGTTACAAATCAGAACGGTGAGAAGATCAATTGCTAGAGTAGCTACTGAAATTACCAAAAGAGAGATACAATAATTGTAATCTACCTAAAGATGGAAAAAAGAAATTTAAGAAAAGAAAGAATAGGGGTTGTTACAAGTAACAAAATGGAGAAATCTATTGTAGTTGCTGAAACTAAAAAAATGAAACACCCTATGTATGGTAAATTCGTGTTGAAAACAAAGAAATATGTTGCACACGATGAAACGAACGACTGTAACATTGGAGATACTGTAAGAATTATGGAAACTCGTCCATTGAGTAAATCTAAATGTTGGAGACTAGTTGAAATCATTGAAAGAGCTAAATAATTATGGTACAACAAGAATCAAGATTAAAAGTAGCAGACAACACGGGAGCAAAAGAAGTTTTGACTATCCGTGTGCTTGGAGGAACGAAACGTCGTTATGCCTCTATCGGAGATAAAATTGTAGTTTCTATTAAAGATGCAACACCAAACGGAAACGTTAAAAAAGGAGCTGTATCAACTGCAGTTGTTGTTCGTACCAAAAAAGAAGTACGTAGAGCGGACGGATCATATATCAGATTCGATGACAATGCTTGTGTTCTTTTGAATGCAGCAGGAGAGATGAGAGGTACACGTGTATTCGGACCTGTAGCCAGAGAACTTCGTGAAAAACAATTCATGAAAATTGTATCATTAGCACCTGAAGTGCTTTAATTCTTATAATGATGACAAAGTTAAAAGTAAAATCAGGGGATCTAGTAAAGGTTATTGCTGGAAATCATAAAGGAGAAGAAGGAAAAATTGTAAGAATTTTTGCTGACAAAAACACAGCTATTGTAGAAGGTGTTAACATGATTTCTAAACATACTAAGCCTAGTGCTCAAAATCCTCAAGGTGGTATTGTAAAAAAAGAAGCACCTATCCATATCTCTAATATTTCTTTGGTGGATCCAAAAACTAAAGAAGCTACTAAAGTAGGATATAGAACAGAAGGTGATAAAAAAGTAAGATTTTCAAAAAAATCTAATCAAGTATTATAGTCATGACTTATATACCAAGATTAAAACAGGAATATAAAGACAGAGTTATCTCTGCTTTAAAAGAGGAGTTCGGATATAAAAATGTAATGCAAGTACCAAAACTTGAGAAAATAATTATTTCTCGTGGTGTAGGAGCAGCTGTATCAGATAAGAAACTTATTGATTATGCTGTTGAAGAGCTTACAAAAATATCAGGACAAAAGGCTATTGCAACTATTTCTAAAAAAGACGTAGCTTCGTTTAAACTTAGAAAAGGAATGCCAATTGGTGCAAAAGTAACATTAAGAGGTGAGCGTATGTATGAATTTCTAGATAGATTGATTACGGCTTCTCTTCCACGTGTTAGAGATTTTCAAGGAATTAAAGCTACAGGATTCGATGGTAGAGGAAACTATACTTTAGGAGTAACTGAACAAATTATTTTCCCTGAAATAAATATCGACAAAGTGAATAAAATATCTGGTATGGATATCACTTTTGTTACAAATGCATCTACAGATAAAGAAGCAAAATTATTGTTAACTGAACTAGGTTTACCTTTTAAAAAGAATTAAGACATGGCTAAAGAATCAATGAAAGCCCGTGAGGTGAAGAGAGAAAAATTAGTTGCTAAATATGCTGCTAAAAGAAAAGCATTATTAGAAGCAGGAGATTATGAAGGTCTTCAAAAACTTCCTAAAAATGCGTCACCAGTTCGCCTTCACAATCGTTGTAAGTTAACAGGAAGACCAAGAGGATATATGCGTCAGTTTGGAATTTCTCGTGTAACTTTCAGAGAAATGGCTAACCAAGGATTGATACCAGGAGTTAAAAAAGCTAGTTGGTAAGCAATAATTTTAGAATATTAATTGGTTTCAAGTTCGGTAGGTGTGGTGCTTACTGAATACTAAAACCGCAAATTTAACTATATGTACACAGATCCAATTGCAGATTTCTTGACAAGAATTAGAAATGCAGCTCAAGCAAACCACAAAGTGGTAGAGATTCCTGCTTCTAAACTTAAAAAAGAAATCACAAAAATTTTATTTGAGCAAGGATATATCTTAAGCTATAAGTTTGAAGATAACAATGTTCAAGGAACTATCAAAATCGCTCTTAAGTATGATAAAGATACTAAAGAGTCAGTGATTAGAGATATTCAAAGAATTAGTAAACCAGGACTACGTAAATATGCTGGCTCTACTGACCTTCCAAGAATCCTTAACGGATTAGGAATTGCTATTGTTTCGACTTCTAAAGGTCTTATGACTGGTAAAAAAGCGAAACAATTGAATGTAGGTGGAGAGGTAATTTGTTACGTATACTAAAAAAGACTTTTAAAAAGATGTCAAGAATAGGTAAAAACCCAGTAACGATTCCATCAGGAGTAACAGTTGATGTTAAAGATGGAGCTATTACAGTTAAAGGAAAGTTAGGTGAGCTAAAACAAGAATACTCTGATGTAACTGTTAAAGTTGAAGAAGGGCAAGTTATTGTAGAGCGTTCATCTGATTTTAAAGATGATAGAGCAAAACACGGATTATTTCGTTCTCTTGTAAACAATATGATTATAGGAGTGTCTGAAGGATTTACTAAAGAACTAGAATTGGTAGGAGTTGGATATAGAGCTTCTAATCAAGGACAGAAATTAGATTTAGCTTTAGGATTTTCTCATAATATCGTTTTAGAAATTGCTCCTGAAGTAAAAGTAGAGACGGTATCCGAAAAAGGAAAAAATCCAATTATTAAATTATCTTCGCATGATAAACAACTTTTAGGACACGTGGCTGCTAAAATTAGAAGCTTCCGTAAACCTGAACCATACAAAGGAAAAGGTGTTAAGTTTGTAGGAGAAGTATTAAGAAGAAAAGCAGGTAAATCAGCTTAAAAATAAAGAATTATGTCACTAACAAAAGTTGAGAGAAGACAGCGTATTAAGCTAAGAATCAGAAAGACGGTTACAGGTACTGCAGCAATGCCAAGATTATCTGTATTCAGAAGTAATAAAGAGATTTATGCTCAAATTATTGACGATACAAAAGGTGTAACTTTAGCAGCAGCTTCATCGAGAGATAAAGGAGTAAATGCAAAAGGAACAGCTATTGAAGTAGCGGAACAAGTAGGGAAAGCTATTGCAGAGAAAGCAACTAAAGCAGGTATTGAAAAAGTAACTTTCGATAGAGGAGGATACTTGTATCACGGACGTGTAAAATCATTAGCAGACGGAGCTAGAGCTGCAGGACTAAAATTTTAATAGACTATGTATCATAATTATAAAAATGTAGAACTAGTAAAGCCAAGTGGTCTTGAGCTTAAAGATCGTCTGGTAAGTGTGAATCGTGTTACTAAAGTTACAAAAGGAGGTAGAGCATTTGGTTTCTCTGCTGTTGTAGTTGTAGGAGACGAAAACGGAGTAGTAGGTCATGGTTTAGGAAAATCTAAAGATGTTTCTGAGGCTATCGCAAAAGCGGTGGAAGATGCAAAGAAAAATCTAGTGCGTATTCCTTTACACAGTAAAACTGTTCCTCACGAACAATTAGGAAAATACGGAGGAGCAAGAGTGTTTTTGATGCCAGCTTCTGAAGGAACCGGAGTAATTGCTGGGGGATCTGTACGTGCAGTATTAGAGTCTGTAGGAATTCACGATGTATTATCAAAATCTCAAGGATCTTCTAATCCCCATAACGTAGTTAAAGCTACTTTTGATGCTTTATTGCAAATGAGAAGTGCTGTTATGGTTGCTAAACAAAGAGGAATTTCTTTAGAGAAAGTATTTAAAAGTTAATTCAAAGGAACTATGGCAAAGATTAAAGTAAAACAAGTAAGAAGTCAAATCAAATGTCCTAAAACTCAAAAATTGGTTTTAGAATCATTAGGACTTCGCAAAATAGGTCAGGTTGTTGAGCACGATTCTAATCCTGTTATCCTTGGAATGGTAAATAAAGTTAAACACTTGGTTTCTGTTGAAGAAACTAAATAATAACATTTCACTTATGAATTTAAGTAACTTACAACCTGCAGAAGGTTCAGTACATAACCAAAATAAAAGGGTAGGACGAGGAGAAGGTTCTGGAAAAGGTGGAACTTCGACAAGAGGACACAAAGGAGCTAAATCTCGTTCAGGTTATTCTAAAAAGATCGGATTTGAAGGAGGACAGATGCCACTTCAAAGAAGAGTACCTAAATTTGGTTTTAAAAATATCAACAGAGTAGAATACCAAGGAATTAATTTAGACACTCTCCAAAGTTTAGTGGATAACGGTTTAGCAACAGATACAGTAGATTTTACTACTTTGTTGGAAAACAGATTAGCTACTAAAAATGATTTAGTAAAAATTTTAGGTAGAGGTGAATTAAAAGCTAAATTAAAAGTATCTGCTCACAAATTTACTGCAACTGCAAAAGCAGCTATCGAGGCAGCCGGAGGAGAAGCAGTAGAATTATAATAATTGTTCTTGAAAGATGAAAAAATTTATTGAAACTATCGTTAGTATCTGGAAAATAGAGGAGCTTAAAAATAAAATTCTCTTAACTTTAGGATTGTTATTGGTTTATCGTTTTGGAGCTCATGTTCCACTTCCGGGTATCGATATTAATAAATTACAAGGTCTTCAAGATCAAACTGAAGGAGGGATAGGTTGGCTTATCAATGTATTTACAGGAGGTGCGTTTTCACAAGCTTCTGTATTTGCATTAGGAATCATGCCATATATCTCTGCTTCTATTGTGGTTCAGCTTATGGGAATTGCGGTTCCTTATTTGCAAAAACTCCAAAAAGACGGAGAAAGCGGAAGAAAGAAAATGAATCAAATCACCCGTTGGCTAACAATAGGTATCACTTTGATTCAAGGACCTGGATATATCTATAACTTGTCAAGACAAGTTCCTGATGCATTCTTAATGTCACCTTCTTCATTTGCGTTTATTTTCTCATCAGTAATTATTCTATCTACCGGAACGATTTTCGCAATGTGGTTAGGAGAAAAAATTACAGATAAAGGAATCGGTAACGGTATTTCGCTTTTGATTATGGTAGGTATTTTGGCTACTATGCCACAAATGTTTATCCAAGAAATTGCTTACAGAACAACAGGAACTAATGGAGGAATCATGTTAATCCTTATCGAAGTTATTGTTTGGTTGTTGGTTATTGCAGCTTGTGTATATTTAGTTCAGGCTGTCAGAAAGGTACCAGTTCAATATGCTAGAAGAACAACTGGAGGAGGTTTTGAAGAAGGTAACAGACAATGGATTCCCCTGAAAGTTAATGCTTCGGGAGTAATGCCTATTATTTTTGCTCAAGCAATTATGTTTGTTCCAGCTGCGTTGGCAGGTTTAGCAACTACTTCAGAAACAGCTCAAGGATTAAGTGCAACATTTAATGATATATTCGGATTTTGGTATAACTTTGTATTCGGATTATTAATTGTGCTTTTCACCTATTTTTATACTGCGATTACGATTCCTACCAATAAAATGGCAGATGATCTAAAGCGTAGTGGTGGTTTTATTCCTGGAATAAAACCAGGTACTGAAACAGCTGATTATTTAGATAGAATTATGTCGCTAATTACTCTTCCTGGTTCATTAGCTTTAGTAATGATAGCTGTTTTACCAGCTATTGTTGTGAGTCTTATGGATGTTCAACAAGGATGGGCAATGTTTTATGGAGGAACTTCGATGCTGATTATGGTTGGAGTTGCCATTGATACTATTCAACAGGTTAACGCCTATTTGTTGAATAAACAATATGACGGTTTGATGAGAACTGGTAAAAACAGAAAATCAATAGCATAATATGGCAAAGCAGTCTGCAATAGAACAAGACGGGACAATTATCGAGGCATTGTCTAATGCAATGTTTAGAGTTGAGTTAGAAAACGGACACGTTGTAATTGCTCATATTTCGGGAAAAATGCGCATGCATTATATCAAATTATTACCCGGAGATAAAGTTAAATTAGAGATGAGTCCATATGACTTGTCAAAAGCAAGAATTACTTATAGATATTAAAAGGCTTAAAAAATGAAAGTAAGAGCATCAGTAAAGAAAAGAAGTGCCGAGTGTATTATTGTACGCAGAAAAGGACGCTTATATGTTATTAACAAAAAAAATCCTAGATTTAAACAAAGACAAGGATAATTATGGCAAGAATAGCAGGGGTAGATATACCTAAAAACAAAAGAGGAATTATAGCTTTAACTTATATTTTCGGAATCGGAAAAAGTAGAGCTATCGAGATTTTAGAAAAAGCTCAAGTAAGTCAAGACAAAAAAGTTTCTGACTGGAACGATGATGAGATCGGAGCCATTCGTGAAGCTGTTTCAAACTTTAAAATCGAAGGAGAGCTACGTTCAGAAGTTCAATTGAGCATCAAACGTCTGATGGATATCGGATGTCAAAGAGGAATCCGTCACAGAAATGGTCTTCCGCTTCGTGGACAAAGAACGAAAAACAATTCTAGAACAAGAAAAGGTAAAAAGAAAACTGTTGCTAACAAAAAGAAAGCAACTAAATAATAAATAGCTATGGCAAAAACTAGTGCGAAAAAACGTAAAGTTGTTGTTGAGTCTACAGGTGAGGCTCATATCAATGCTACTTTTAACAACATCATCATTTCGTTAACAAACAAAAAAGGTGAAGTTATTTCTTGGTCATCAGCAGGTAAAATGGGATTCAGAGGTTCTAAAAAGAACACACCTTATGCTGCTCAATTAGCATCTGAAGACGCGAGCAAAGTAGCTATCGAAGCAGGACTTAAAAAAGTAAAAGTTTACGTAAAAGGTCCAGGTAACGGTAGAGAATCAGCTATACGTTCGCTACATAATGGAGGAATTGAAGTTACTGAAATTATCGATGTAACTCCAATGCCACACAACGGATGTCGTCCTCCAAAAAGAAGAAGAGTTTAATTTAAGTATAACACGAAACAGATAAAAACTATCGAAGGATTAGACCTGAATTCATAGTTCTGTTTCATAATCAATTTTTAGAATGGCAAGATATACTGGTCCAAAATCGAAAATAGCTCGTAAATTTGGAGAAGCTATTTTTGGAGCTGATAAAGCTCTTGAAAAAAGAAATTACCCTCCGGGACAACACGGATTAGCTAAAAAAAGAGCTAAAAGATCTGAATACGCAATTCAGCTTTCTGAAAAACAAAAAGCTAAATATACTTATGGTATCTTAGAGCGTCAATTCAGAAAAATGTTCGAAAAAGCAAGTAGTGCTTCAGGTATTACAGGTGAAATTTTACTACAATTATGTGAATCTCGTTTAGATAACGTGGTATACAGAATGGGAATTGCTCCAACTCGTAGAGCTGCCCGTCAAATAGTTTCACACAGACACGTTACTGTTAACGGAGAGGTTGTAAATATCCCTTCATATCAGCTTAAAGCAGGTGATAAAGTTGCAGTTCGTGAAAAATCTAAATCATTAGAAGCAATTGTAAATTCTTTGGCTAATTCATCTCACGTATATGAGTGGATTACTTGGAATAACGATACTAAAGAAGGAACCTTCGTAGCTGTTCCTCAAAGACTTCAGATTCCTGAAAACATCAAAGAACAGTTAATCGTTGAGTTATACAACAAATAATAAATTGACATAAGTCTAAATTATGGCACTATTTAATTTTCAAAAACCTGATAAAGTTATACTTATTGATTCTACCGATTTCGAAGGAAAGTTTGAATTCAGACCCTTGGAGCCAGGTTACGGATTAACAGTAGGTAACGCACTTCGCAGAGTTTTACTTTCTGCCCTTGAAGGATACGCAATTACTTCGATTCGTATCGAGGGAGTTGAACACGAGTTCTCGACTATTTCAGGTGTTGTAGAAGACGTTACCGAAATTGTTTTGAATTTCAAACAAGTTCGTTTCAAACGTCAGATAGAGGATATTGACAACGAAACTGTTTCTGTTTCTATTTCAGGAAAAGATAAAATTACTGCAGGAGATTTACAAAAATTTATTTCTGGATTCCAAGTGTTGAACCCAGAACAAATTATTTGTAACTTAGACAGTAAAGTTAAGTTGAACATCGAATTCACCATCGAAAAAGGAAGAGGATATGTTCCTGCTGAAGAAAATAAAAAATCTACAGCTTCTATAGGAACTATTTTTATCGATTCTATTTATACGCCTGTAAAGAACGTAAAATATACAATCGAAAACTATCGTGTTGAACAAAAAACGGACTACGAAAAATTAGTTTTTGAAATCAAAACTGATGGTTCTATAACTCCTCAAGATGCTCTTACAGAGGCAGCAAAAGTACTTATTCACCACTTTATGTTGTTCTCTGACGAAAGAATTACACTTGAGTCAGACGAAATTGCTCAAACAGAGTCTTATGACGAAGAGTCTTTACATATGAGGCAACTTCTTAAAGCTAAATTGGTAGACTTAGATCTTTCTGTTAGAGCTCTTAACTGCCTTAAAGCTGCAGAAGTTGAAACTCTTGGAGATTTAGTTTCTTATAACAAGAGTGATTTAATGAAATTCCGTAATTTTGGTAAAAAGTCTTTAACTGAATTAGAAGAGTTAGTAGCCTCTAAAAACCTGCATTTCGGAATGGATTTATCAAAATATAAATTAGATAAAGAATAAGGTCTGCTATACAGACTTAAAATTGTAGAAAGCAATGAGACACGGAAAAAAAGTAAATCACTTATCAAGAAAAAAAGGGCACAGAGATGCTATGTTGTCTAATATGGCATGTTCTCTTATAGAGCACAAACGTATTAATACTACTGTTGCTAAAGCTAAAGCTCTTAAAGTATATGTTGAACCATTGGTAACTAAATCGAAAGAAGACTCAACTCATAACAGGCGTATTGTTTTTTCTTACTTAAAAGATAAGTATGCGGTAACAGAGTTGTTTAGAGAAGTTGCTCCAAAAGTAGGTGACCGTCCAGGAGGATACACACGTATCATCAAACTAGGAAACCGTCTAGGGGATAACGCTGATATGGCAATGATTGAGTTAGTTGATTTCAACGAACTTTACAATGGAGGTAAAAAAGAAGTTAAGAAAACAACTCGTAGAAGTAGAAATGCTAAAAAAGCTGAAACTACTGCACAGGTTGAAGAAACAACTCCAACAGTTGAGGAGACTCCAGCAGAAGATACAGAAACTAAAGAATAATTTATTATTCTTTCAAATTATAAAAGGACAAACAGCAACTGTTTGTCCTTTTTTTTATATAAAAACAATTTCTTTTATCACATCACATCATTAAATGACAATCAGATCATTTTTAATTGTGAAAACTTTTTTTTTGATGTATTTTTGCACAACTTTACAACACAACAAATGAAGTACACAACACGCAAAAAAGCCGTTTTATTACTTGCAGATGGAACAATTTTCTACGGAAAAGCCATAACAGATGGAACAACAATCGGAGAAATTTGCTTTAATACTGGTATGACAGGTTATCAGGAAATTTTTACAGATCCGTCTTACTTTGGACAGATAATGGTGGCTTCGACTCCCCATATCGGAAATTACGGAGTAAATCCAGAAGAAGTAGAATCAGACTCAGTTAAGATCGCAGGGCTAGTAGTTAAGAATTTTAGTTTTGATTTTTCAAGACCTAGTGCAGATTCTTCGTTACTTGATTATTTAAAAAAATATAATATCGTTGCAATATCAGATGTAGATACAAGAGCTCTGGTAGGTTATATTCGTGATAATGGTGCTATGAATGCAATTATCTCAACCGAAACAGACGACCTAGAAGCATTGAAAAAACAACTTGCAGAAGCTCCTGATATGGAAGGACTAGAATTGGCTTCTAAAGTATCGACAAAAGAGCCTTACTATTTTGGAGATGAAAATGCAAAATATAAAATCTCTGCTTTAGACTTGGGAATCAAAAAGAATATTTTAAGAAACCTGGCAAAAAGAGATTGTTATATTAAAGTTTTTCCGTTTGATTCGACTTTTGAAGAAATGAAAACCTTTAATCCTGATGGATATTTCTTGTCAAATGGTCCTGGAGATCCTGAACCTTTGGAAAATGCGCAAGAAGTTGCGAGACAAATTATAAATGAAGGGAAACCACTTTTCGGAATCTGCCTTGGACATCAAACTATTGCCTTAGCAAATGGAATTCCTACCTATAAAATGTTTAATGGACATAGAGGAATTAACCATCCTGTGATGAATGTAATTACAGGGAAAGGTGAAATAACCTCACAAAATCACGGTTTTGCAGTAAATAAGGAAACCCTGGAGAGTCATTCGGAATTTGAAATTACACACCTGCATATAAATGACGGAACCGTAGCAGGAATGCGGATGAAAAATAAACCTGTTTTTTCTGTACAATACCACCCAGAAGCAAGTCCAGGTCCTCATGATTCTGAATATCTTTTTGACCAGTTTATAGAAAGTATTAAGAGTTATAAATGATTCATTTAATAAAGAATCTCTAATGTTGATATATAGCTAAGCGATATAGTTTATAGCGTTTTTAATTCTTCTTTTAAAACTCAATATCTTTAGGTTAATTATTTTTAAATATTCTAAATAAGAATTATCTTTGAGGCAACTTTAAGAATCTTTAAATTATTAAATATGAATACTCAAGATAAAGTAGAACAAGCACAAAGAAAAAGCAAACCATTAGAACCAAAAGTAAAAGAGCTTATTGCAAGATGTAAATCAGTTATATTAGCCACTATTGATTCTGAAGGAAACCCAAACTCAAGCTATGTTCCACATGTAATGATCGACAATAAACTATACGTTTTAGTTTCTTTTATGGCTCGTCACACTAAGAATTTGAGAGACGTTAAAAAAGTGTCAGTAATGTTTATTGAAGATGAGTCTGAAACAAAACAAATTTATGCTCGTGAGCGATTGACTATTGATGCTACGACTAATCAAATTGAAAGAGGAACAGATGTCTGGAATAAAGCGGTTGAAGGATTGACCCAAAACCACGGAAAGATTCTTGATATTTTAGTCGGGATGGATGACTTTATAATGATTGAAATAGTCCCTATAAAAGGAGCTTATGTAAACGGATTTGGAAGTGCCTACTTTGTAGATACTAATTTTGATATTATCAATCACCGAAATGATATCAATCATACTGTAAGAAAAGAAGACTAATTTATTGTTTTATTTGTACCGTAAAAGCCATATAAGTCTCTTACTTATATGGCTTTTATGCTTTTTGTATTTTTAAAGCAAGAAACGGATTTTTATTGTTCTAACTACTTTCTATTTTTGTGCTATGGAGAATGGACAAAACATTAATTATGTGCGAATTGCACAAGCAATCGAATATATTCAGGCCAATTTTAAATCTCATCCTAATTTAGACGAAATAGCAGAAAAGTTAAACTTGAGCCCGTTTCATTTTCAACGATTGTTTACGGATTGGGCAGGAGTAAGTCCAAAGAAGTTTTTACAATATATAACGGTTGAACACGCAAAGAACATTCTAAAAAAAGATACTCAAAAAACATTATTTGATACTACTTTCGAAATAGGGCTTTCAAGTACTAGTCGATTACACGATTTATTTGTGAATATAGAAGGAATGACTCCCGCCGAATATAAAAATGGAGGAGAGAACCTTATAATCGATTATGATTTTACAGAAAGCCCGTTCGGTGATGTGATTATTGCTTCTACTCCAAAAGGTATTTGTTATATAGCTTTTGAGCAAGACCCCATGAAAGCATTTCAGAATTTAAAAATAAAATTCCCTAAAGCTGAATTTCAGCATAAATCCACTGTATTACAACAAAATGCTTTGTTGATCTTTAATAGCGATTGGACAAATCTACCACAAATAAAATTACATCTTAAAGGAACTGATTTTCAATTAAAGGTGTGGGAAAGCTTACTTAAAATTCCGTTTGGAAAACTTTCTACCTATGGAGAATTGGCATGCGAGATAGGAAATCCGAATGCTTCTAGAGCCGTAGGAACAGCTATCGGTAACAATCCGATTGCTTATCTTATTCCTTGTCATCGCGTAATTCAATCTACAGGGATAATGGGTGGTTATATGTGGAATCCCGTACGGAAGGCAGCAATTATTGGCTGGGAACAAGCAAAAGCAGAATTGTAATTTTTATTAAGATACCATTTATTTTTTGAAAGAGGGTAAATTAAAGCGAGTATCAAATCCAATTGTGGAAAAATAGTCGCTCTTAAAAACATTATAGGTATAAAAAACCTCTCACTTGGAGAGGTTTTTTGTTTAGAGGAATAAATATTAGTAAACGAAAATGGGTCTTTCGCTCATCATATCTACTACTTTGTCTGCTATTTTTTCTAATTTTTCGTCATTATCGTGATTAGTAATAACTTCGTCAATTAGTTCTACAATAATTTTCATATCTGCCTCAACAAGACCTCTAGTTGTGATAGCAGGCGTTCCGATACGGATTCCTGAAGTTACAAACGGAGATTTATCGTCAAATGGAACCATATTTTTGTTTACGGTGATTTCAGCTTTTCCGAGTGCCTTTTCAGCATCTTTTCCAGAAATTCCTTTATTGCGAAGATCGATAAGCATCATGTGATTATCAGTCCCTCCTGAAATGATGTGATAATCTTTTTCGATAAATGCCTCTGCCATAGCTTTTGCATTTTTCTGAACCTGCATAATATATCTAAAATATTCATCAGATAAAGCTTCGCCAAAGGCAACAGCTTTTGCTCCGATGATATGCATTAATGGACCACCTTGATTTCCAGGGAAAACAGAACCGTCTAATACCGATGACATCATTCTGATTTCTCCTTTTGGAGTTTTTAATCCGAATGGATTTTCGAAATCTTTGCCCATCATAATGATCCCTCCTCGTGGTCCTCTCAAGGTTTTGTGAGTGGTAGTGGTCACAATATGACAATGCGGAATAGGGTCATTTAAAAGTCCTTTAGCAATAAGCCCGGCTGGGTGAGAAATATCTCCGAAAAGTATGGCTCCAACGCTATCTGCAATTTCTCTAAATCGTTTAAAATCCATATCACGAGAATAAGCAGAAGCTCCTGCAATGATAAGTTGAGGCTTTTCTCTTTCTGCAATCTCTTGGATTTTATCGTAATCTAAACGACCAGTTTCTTTATCTACCCCATAAAAAACAGGATTGTATAATTTTCCTGAAAAGTTCACTGGGGATCCGTGAGTAAGATGTCCTCCGTGAGATAAGTCAAAACCAAGTATTTTATCTCTTGGTTTTAGGCAAGCTGCAAATACAGCTGTATTAGCCTGAGAACCCGAATGTGGTTGTACGTTTACATATTCTGCTCCGAAAAGGACTTTGGCTCTATCTATAGCGATTTGCTCAATAACATCAACTACTTCGCATCCTCCATAATATCTCTTTCCTGGGTAGCCTTCTGCATATTTATTAGTGAGTATAGATCCTGCTGCTTCTAATACTTGCTCGCTTACATAATTTTCAGAAGCAATTAGCTCTAATCCTTCTGTCTGACGATCCTGTTCTTCCAGAATCAAATCAAAAATTTCTTGATCTCTTTGCATGATGTAAATTTTCGTTAAAATGACTTCAAAATTACGAAATTACTTTGAGAAATTAGCAATAAACAATATATTTGAGCCTATTATTTTTAACAAAACCTTTCTCCCAATTTTAATTGTAAACCTTAAATTTTAAATTAAAAAATATGCCTATAACAGCCAACGATCCAAACAGAAAATCTTGGATAGAAGTAGACAAAAATAGTGACTTTCCAATTCAAAATATTCCATTCGGAGTTTTTTTAACCAAGGATGATATTGTAACTATAGGAACTCGAATTGGAGATTCTGTTATTGATTTGAACGCTTTGTATCAATTGGGATACTTTGAAGGAATCGAACTGACAGATGATGTTTTTCTTCAAGATACTTTGAACTCTTTTATTTCGTCTGGGCGAAAAACTTGGAGAGAAGTTCGAAACCGTATTGTAGAAATTTTTGATTTGAATAATTCAAGGCTGAAAGATAATGACAAAGACAAATCTCAAATCATTTTTTCGATTAACGAGGTTGAAATGCAACTGCCTGTACATATAGGTGATTATACTGATTTTTATTCTAGCAGAGAACATGCCACTAATGTAGGAATGATGTTCCGCGATCCCAATAATGCTTTATTGCCAAACTGGCTTCATATTCCAGTGGGTTATCACGGAAGAAGTTCAACTATTGTTCCCTCAGGGATTCCCGTTAGAAGACCCCTTGGGCAAACACTACCGAATGGAGAAACTCAACCCGTTTTTGGTCCTTCCAAACTAGTTGATTTTGAGTTAGAAACTGCTTTTATTACTGCTGATGCTAACAAAATGGGAGAATACATTCCAGTAGAAGAAGCAGAAAATCATATCTTTGGGATGGTGTTGTTTAATGATTGGAGCGCAAGAGATATACAAAAATGGGAATATGTTCCGCTAGGTCCATTTTTGGCTAAAAATTTTGCTTCATCAATTTCGCCTTGGATTGTGACCTTGGACGCTTTAGAACCGTTCCGTTGTGAAAGCCCAAAACAAGACGACCCTAAACCATTTCCTTATTTACAGCAAACAGGGAATCATGCTTTTGATATTAACTTGGAAGTTTTGATTAAACCTGAAAATGGAGAAGAAACGTCTGTTTCTAAATCAAATTTCAAGTATATGTATTGGACAATGAGTCAGCAATTAGCTCATCACACCATCAATGGATGTCAAGTAAATGCAGGAGATATGATGGGGTCGGGAACTATCTCGGGGCCAACGCCTGATAGTTATGGTTCAATGTTAGAGCTTACGTGGGGAGGAAAAAATCCGATTGCCTTAAAAGACGGAACTGAAAGAAAATTTATTGCCGATAACGATACCGTAATTATGAGAGGCTTTTGTAAGAAAGATGATTTAAGAATCGGATTCGGAGAAGTTTCGTCTAAACTATTACCCGCTTTGGAATTAAAAAAATAATATTGCCTTTGTGGTGCGTAAAGAATCTTGTGATTAAGGATTCTTCCTAATGTCAGAGTGATAAAAATAAATACTAATCTTAATACTGCATTATGCTCAAACTTTTTAAATTAGTTGCTTTTTTGGAAGGAACTTCTTACTTGGCAATTCTTGCCAACATGCTTTTTATTAAGCCTAATAATATCGATTTATATCAAACTTTGCTATTTCCGATTGGTATGTCTCACGGGATTTTATTTATTGGATATATCCTTTTAGCAATTATGTTGAAAGGGCCAATGAAATGGAGCGGGAAAGACTTTTTTCTGATTCTGTTTGCTTCTATAATTCCGTTTGGAACTTTCTGGGTAGAAAGAAAATACCTTTCTCAAAAATAAAAAGTTTTAATTTCTAAAAAAGAAATGGAATAGATAATAAAAAAAACCTCATTGAAATTAAAACAATGAGGTTTTTATGTTTAAAATAAGAATCAATTTCCTAACCCTAAAAATGTCCCTTCCGAATCAAACCGCAATTCTGTGTTGTTTATTAAATCAACATCAAATCCGTAAGATTTTTTCTCAATACTTTCTATAGGGGTTGTACTATAATTTGTAGTGACATATTCTACAATTGAGTTGTTTATAAAACCTGTAGGAATGGGTTGATTATTGCCTTCAACATTCATCCAAACCCCTGATTCATCAAAGTCAATTTCTGCACCTCCTACAAATTTTACTTCATAATATTCGTCAACTGAATTGATGTCTTTTTCTACTCTTGCAATTTCGGAATCCGAAAAATAGGTTTCTATAAAGTTTTTAGCTTCTGTTGGTAACTCAGAATATTCAATCGCTTTTCCAGAGGAATTATTGTCGTCCGAAGAGCAAGAAAATCCAGTAAAGGCCAGAGCTATAACTGTAATGGTTGATAAGAATAGATTTTTCATTGTGTTTAATTTATGGATTATTAGTCATCAATTCTCTTAAATTCTCCATTAGAATTAAATTCAAGTTCTAATCCGTTAGAGAGTTTTACCTCTTGTTTCCCGAAACGACCTTTTTCGATTTTAACAATTTGAGTATTCGGAAACTTATCTTTTACATAGTTGCGAATACTTTTTTGAATAAATTCTGTCGGAATAGGTGTTTTGTTACCGTCTACTTCTGTCCATTCTCCTTTTGAATCGAATTCAATTTCAGCTCCGTCCGAAAATTTCACTTTATAATCGGTCGAAAAAGTCTCTTTGTCCATTTTTACATATTCAAGAGTATTTTTCGAAAAATTATCAGAAATGAATTTTTGTGCCACTTTTGGCAATTCGTTTTTTGAGATTATGGATTCCTGTGCATTCGAGCTAATTCCGATTAGAAGGAAAAAAGCCGTTAAAAATTTGATTGCTGAATTTTTCATACTTGATTTATTTTAAAATTTATAAGACAAAGTACAGAAATGATTTAGGAAAGAATTAGGAATTTCAGGACTTTACAGAAAAAACATGAAAATTATCTTCAAAAGAATAATCAATATTTAATTCAGAATGCTGATTAATAATGGTTTTTACTATTGAAAGACCTAAACCAGTAGAGGAATTATCTTGAGTTCTTTTGTAAAAACGATTGAAAATAAGTTGTTTGTCTAAAGGAGTGTTGGCGGTGGAAGAGTTTTTGAATTGTATTATGTTTTTAGATAATTCTATAATTATTTTTCCTTTTCGAGGGCTGTATTTAATGGCATTTCGGAAAATATTTGAGATAAAAATATACGCTAAATCCGGGTTTATTTTAGTAATAAAACTCTCTTCTTCAAAAATCTCTAGCGATATATTTTTAAATTCAAGCATATCCGAAAAATCATCTACTATATTTTTGACAACCTTATTCATATCTATTTTTTGTCTATCCACAAACTGATTGTTTTCTATTTGAGAAAGTATTAAAAGAGATTTGTTGAGTTTTACTAGTCGCATTAATCCTTCTTTAGTTTGGCTTAATTCTAACATGTTTTTCTCTGAGAGACTTTCGTCTTCCAGTAGTAAATCTAATTTGTTAATTGCAATAGCCAATGGTGTTTGAAGCTCATGTGAGGCATTTTCTATAAATTGTTTTTGTTGAAAAAAGGTTTGTTCGTTTTTAGCAATCATGGTGTCAATCTTGCTGTTCAGTAGTTGAAATTCGGTAATGTTGGTAGGTTTTGTTGCGAAATTTCGGACTTTTCCAAATTCGTATTTTCCTAAATTGTTTAAGGTTTTATAAAAAGGGTTCCACACTTTTTTTAGGACAATATGATTTATTAAAATAATGCTTCCCACCAAAAAAATGTACAAGAAAACAAGAGCAATAAATAAGTTTTCTCGAAATTCATCCTCTTCTACTGTTGAGGTTCTGATTTCAAGTTTATGATGGTTTTTGTTTTTATCTATAAAAAAAGTTTCTAAAACCCGATAGGGCTCCATATCTTGATCATATTCCATATAGTACTCTTCATTTCTGAAGAAATTTCCTTCTTTATATTCTACTACATCAACTGGAGTTATCTTAAATTGATTAAAATCAAATTTGTTTACATTCAACATTTCTGGGTTGTTGTATGCCTCTCGAATGATTTGTATTTTAAGGTTTTTTAGTCCGTCATCTGTATTGTCATAAACCTCTTCTAAAATAATAGCGTAAAAAATACCTGCCCAAATTGCTATAATGACTAATAGAATGGTAGCTAAATATTTTAGGGTATAATTTTTTAAAGAAACACTCATATTAGTTTGTATCCAATGCCGTAAACTGCCTGAAAGTCAATATCTGCCTTATTGTCTTTAAGCTTTTTACGCAAGTTTTTTATTTGTGAATAAATAAAATCCAGACTGTCTGCTTGATCGATATTATCTCCCCAGACTGATTCGGCCAAGGAGGTTTTTTGAAGAGTTTTTTCAGGGCGAATCATAAAATAATATAACAAATCGAATTCTTTTCTGTTTAGAGTAAGTTCGCTTTCGTTAATGAGAACTCTTCTTTCTTCTGGGAAAATTTTTACGTTCTTAAAACAGATACTTTTTTCTCCTTCGTGATTATTCCGTCTTATAGCTGATTTTATGCGGGCGTGAAGTTCCATTAAATTAAATGGTTTGGCTAGATAATCATCAGCACCTAAATTTAAACCTAATACTTTGTCTTCTACAGAACCTTTTGCAGATAAAATAATCACTGCGTCTTTCTTGCCTAGTTTTTTAATTTCTTTAAGAATATCAATCCCGCTTCCGTTTGGTAACATTATATCTAGAAGAATACAGTCATAGTCATACGTTCCGACTTTTTCTAGTCCAGAGGGATAATCATGAGCCGTTTCAACGATATATTTTTCGCTTTTAAGAAATTGTCGCAAGGTTTCACACAATGCAGGATCGTCTTCTACTATGAGGATTTTCATACTCAAATATACTGATTTACCGAACAATAATACGATTAGATTTAGGAATAAATTAGGAATAAGTTATATTTGCCTCCTTTTATTTTTAATTTTTTATTATGAAAAAACAACTTAAAGCAGTAGAATTATTCCATACAACATACGGACTAGGAGTTAGTCAGAGCCCCACAGCAGATTTGGGAGCAACTAAAAATGAACTCCGCTTTAATTTAATGAAAGAAGAAAACGAAGAATATCTAGAAGCAGTTCAAAACAATGACTTAATAGAGGTCGCAGACGCTCTTGGAGATATGTTATATATTTTGTGTGGAACAATACTCGAACATGGTTTGCAATATAAGATTGAAGAGGTTTTTGATGAAATTCAAAAAAGTAATATGAGTAAATTGGGAGAAGATGGAAAACCCATTTATCGTGAAGACGGAAAGGTAATGAAAGGACCAAATTATTTTAAACCCGATTTTTCTAAAATATTGGAACAATGAATTCGTTAATTTTCCGTTTAGAAGTTAAACTACATATGATTTTTTAATACACTTAAATGAAGAATAAATTTATATTTTTTGTGCGTATAGCACTTTTTGTCTTATGTTTTAATTCAAATGCCCAGCAGGTTCAATTATATGAGCAATTGTTTGGTAAATATGATTATATAGCTATTGGGAACACTTTGAATTTAATGGAAAATAATTTAGGTGGACCTTGTGTTATATTAACCGAATCTTCAGCGACTCTTAATCTTAGTGCTGACCAAACAGTAGTTGCAGCTTATTTGTATTGGGCTGGTTCAGGTTCAGGCGATTTTTATGTTCAACTTAATGGAACAAATGTTATTGCTGAACGTACTTTTTCAAATAGTATGTTCTTTAACAACTTTAATCATCTCTTTTTTGGAGGATTTGCTGACGTAACTAGTATTGTTCAAAATACAGGAAATGGTATATATACTTTTTCAGACATGGATTTAAATACCGTTATTCAACAGTATTGTGTTTCAGGTCAGAATTTTGGGGGTTGGAGTATTGTTATTATATATGAAGATCCTGCTTTTATAAATAACCTTGTGAATATATATGATGGTTTTGAAATGGTGGGTCTCGCGCCCAATAATACTCTCGAAATTCAGTTGCAAGGAATCAATGTGATTGATGCTCAGGGAGGTAAAATAGGTTTTCTAGCTTGGGAAGGCGATGCCGCTAGCCCTAACAACGAGACACTAAGTGTTAATGAAAACCTCTTGAGTAATCCTCCTTTGAATCCTTCGGATAATGTTTTTAACGGGACAAATAGTTTTACCGGGGCTACTAATCTGTATAATATGGATTTGGATTATTACGATATAAGTGCTTATGTAACTCCAGGAGATACTACGCTTGACGTAAAGCTTACCTCTAATCAAGATGTGGTTTTTGTAAATAACATTGTAGTGGTATTGAGTAGTGAATTACCTGATGCAAGTATAACTGTAAATCCAACTGTACAAGGTGAAAACTCGTGCGGAAATAGGGATTTAGATGTTAACTTTACTGTTTCTAATACAGCCGAAGGAACTGATGTGCTTCCTGCAGGTATTCCGATTGCTTTTTATGCAGACGGAGTTTTGGTGGGAACAAGTCAAACAACACAAGCTTTAGCCATAGGAAGTAGTCAATCACTATCCATTTCTTTTACCATCCCAGATACAATTCCGAATAACTTCGAATTAATTGCTGTCGTGGATGATGCCGGGATACAACAAGAAGTAAACGAAAATAACAATATTTTTTTGTTGAACGTAACACTATTAGATGCTTTAGATGAAACGCAAATTATAGATCAAGAAGCATGTAGTGATTTAAATACTGCGACTTTTAATCTAATGAATTCTGTGGTTGCTGTAAATCCAAATTATAATATCAGCTTTTATTCATCTTTATTGAATGCTCAAAATGATGAGAGTGCTTTTGTGGATTTTACAAACTATATAGGACCTTCAAGCACAGTCTATGTTAGAATTGAAGATCCTACTACTCTGTGCTATGTGATTTATGATATAGAACTTACGGTTAATGAAAGACCAGAACTTAATAATGCTTCAGATTATAATATTTGTATTAATGGAACAGGTCAGAGCACTGTTTTTAATTTGACCTCCAAGCAAGATGAAATCTTACAAGGTCAAGACGCTACAATTACCTACTATACCTCACAGCAAAATGCAGATAATAATATAAGTGCTATTCCAAACCCATCAAATTATACCAATATATCTAATCCTCAAATGATTTACGTCAGAGCTCAATTCTATCCGAATTGTTATAGTACTACTTCATTTGAGCTGAATGTATATCAAAATCCTGAAATAATCACCCCATCCGATTATCAGATTTGTGATTATGACGGGAACGATTCCGAAGTATTCAATTTACCTTCTAAAGCTGATGAAATTAGAAACGGACAGCCTGAAATTCAAATATCATTTCATAATTCGTTAGCAGGAGCATTATCAGGAGATGGAGGCTTAAATAATATTGCTGATTATACTTCACAGGGTGAGACAGTGTGGGTGAGAGCAGAGAATACAAATGGTTGTTTTTCTGTTACGACTCTCAATTTAGTGGTAATTGATTTACCGCAAATCAATCAACCTAGTGTTTATGAAGTGTGTTCTGAAGACTCTGACACAGCTGTTTTTAACCTCAATTCTAAAAATTTTGAGATGTCAGCAGGACAACCTTATAGTTTTTCATATTACGAAACTTTAGCAGACGCTCAAAATGAAATAAATTCGATACCCAACTCTACAAACTATACGAATACTTCTAATCCTCAAACTATTTATGTTCGGGTCGAAAATCAACAAGGGTGTTATATTACTACTCAATTTGACTTGATAGTAAGCGTGTATCCAAATGTTTTTCAACCTCTTAATTATGAGGTATGTGACGATAATAATGATGGATATGCCCTTTTTGATTTGAACTCATTGATTGATGAAATTACAGGAGGAGCTTCGAATGTTACTATAACCTTTCATGAAACCGAAGATGATTTGCTTTTTAATGCCAATATAATTCCAAATCCAGAAGCATACTTTAATATAGCGGCAGGAAATCAAACCATTTATATAGCAGTTAATTCATCAGGAGGTGCTTGTAGAGTATTTACTTATGTAGATTTGATAGTTCATCCTAAACCTAAAATCACCAAAGTTGTTTCTGCATTAGAGGTTTGTGATGATGATTATGAT
>JBEBWA010000024.1:0-28756 GCA_040392465.1 Flavobacterium suncheonense | reverse complement strand
TAGTAACTACAAAACACTATAAAATAAAAATCCCAAGAAACTAATCCCGGGATTTTCAAACCAAAAAATAAACAATAAAAATTATTAAGGTAATGCATCAATCAAACTCATGAGTTGTGATTGAGTCGCTGTATTAAGATCCGCCATTGGTATTTCGATAATATCATCTTCTACAATAGTAACAGGCTTAATGGCATAAACCCATTCACCTTCGTATTCAGATATAAAAATCACATTGCATTCTAACCCTACTGGAATTAATCCGTAATGTTCACTAAAGTGTCCCGTCTCTTCATCATATGTATCTAATCTAGCCAGACCTAGCTCTCCATTATAAGAAAGGTATACTGCAGAATTAGAATTATTATAACCATTAGGCACATCCACAAGAATTGTAGTCTTAGGTCTAGGATCACTATAAAAACGATCTATATTGGTCCAGCCGAATTGAGAAGTCCAGAATGAATATATATCATCACTTATACTTATTTGTCCTTCTTGCCCTGCTTCGCCTTCCGCTTCTTCCCAAACTAGATTTCCGTTTTCGTCAAAATCACCATGCCAAAGAATCATATCATAGTCTGCGCCCTGTGTAAGAGAAGTAGGCACACTCATAGTAACTCCACAAGTAGTAGTAATTGATTCACCATTTTGAGTTACATCAATATAAAAAGCACCTCCTGTTACTAACATCTCTAATCCCCCATTAGTATTTCTTCCCATAGTAGCGATATTAGTAGTAAGAAGACTTGCCTTATCAAAAAGTTCAATAAATTCTACTTGAACATTTCCTTCCAATTCTGCTCCACACCAAAAACTAACCGTTACAACTACTTCCACCCCTTTTTCAGAAGTAAAGCTGACAAACCCAGAATCATCAATTGGAATAACAAATTCTTGTACTAGGTCTGCAAGAGCGGTTTGTCTTAATTCATTAAACGCTTGAGGAGTTGGAGGTGTTATTAAATCTACAGGAGGATTATTATCTGTAGAATTGTCATCGCTACTGCAATTTGTCAGTAAAAAAGGCATCACTAACAATAGCCAAATATAAAGATAAGTCTGTTTCATAGCTATTTAGATTTTAGTTCATATAACTATGATGCAAAAAAAAACAAATGGTTGCGTCGTAATTTAAAATAAAAGTAAATTTCTTTTAGAAATATCTTGTTTTTTTAGAAATAGATTAAAATTTTCATAATCTATAATTGCTTTTCCTTCCAAAAGCACGTCAGCTCCTATAATTCCGTGAATCGGTTTAATTTTTGCATAGGATAAGGCTTGATTAACGTGGGTAAGATCAAATAATACAACTGGAATCTGATAAGCTTCCCATCTTCCTATTTTAAGGATATTGTATTCTGATATTTTAGACGGCATTCCTACAGCACCTGCTCCTGCCACTTTTGTTTTTGATTCTTTAGTGGTAAGTTTAAAATATTCTTCGTATTCAAAATCTACACAACTATTAGATGCTCCTGTATCAAGAATAAAACTACCTATAGCTCCATTTATTTTTGCTGTAATTAAGAGATGTTGGGTTTTGGACAGTTTAAAGTTAGACTTGGTATAATCATTTTCCTTTAAGAGCTTTTCTAATTGTTCCATCAGATAATATTTAAGGAGCCAAAAATACAATAATTTACAAAAGAAAATAATTATTTCTAAAAAGACCTCATTCAGTTTTAAGGCTCCCTATAAAACTGAATGAGGTCAAAATTATACACATTAATATATAGGACAATTATTTTCCCGTAAAAACCGCTTTACGTTTTTCTAAAAAAGCAGTAGTTCCTTCTTTAAAATCTGCGGTGGCAAAACATTCTCCAAACAATTTAATCTCAACTTCAAATCCATTTGTACCTTCCTGAAAATTGGCATTTACGGCCTGAATAGCTTTTCCGATAGCAACTGGAGAATTTTTTATAATCTTTGAGGCAATAGATTTAGCAAAATCCAGAATTTCTGAAAGAGAAGTAACGTGATTAACCAGTCCGTAAGACAAAGCTGATTGAGCGTCAATCATAGAGGCTGTCATCACAAGCTCTAATGCTCTTCCCTTTCCTATTAGTTGAGCAAGCCGTTGAGTTCCTCCATAACCAGGAATTACTCCTAACGAAACTTCAGGAAGTCCCATCTTAGCTGTATCGCTTGCAATTCTGATATGAGCAGACATAGCTAGCTCTAATCCCCCTCCAAGGGCAAACCCATTTATACAAGCAATAACGGGAGTTTTCATGTTTTGAACAAAATCAAATAAAATTTCTTGGCCTTTTTGAGCGAGTTCTGCTCCTTGCTTTTCAGAAAAATGAGCAAACTCAGAGATATCTGCACCTGCTACAAATGCTTTTTCTCCACTTCCTGTTAAGATAATAACTCTTACGTCCGATGAGTTTTCTGCTTCTTTAAATGAATTGTGTAGTTCTTGAATAGTTTCTTTATTTAAAGCATTTAGTTTGTCTGGACGATTAATTGTAATAACTTCAATTCCGTTTTCTCTTTGAGTCAAAATGTTTTTATACATAACTATGTGTTTTAATTTTAGATTCTTCTTATTTATTTTCCTTCATAAATTTCCATCTTTTATGAGTCCAAAAGTAATACTCCGGCTTAGCGTAAATCTGTTTTTCAACTTCTTTCAAAAAAGCTCGAGTTATTTCGTAATCCGGTATATTTTGAACTTCTTCGGCAAGTGGAATAAAGGTAGCTTGATAATGTCCTCTTTTTATTTTTTCAACCTTAAGATAAATAACATTCATATCTAATTTCTTGGCTAGCATCTCTCCTCCTGTATGAACAGGAACAGTTTTCCCCATAAAATCCCCCCAATAATGTGTTTTTTGAGGTCTTGGAGTTTGGTCACTAATAAAACCATAAATCCCTTGAATTCCTTTTTGCTGATTACTGGTAACAGTTTTAATAGTTGATTTAGTATCAATTAAAGTAGCATCAAATTTTGAGCGGATATCTCTAACTAATTTATCAAAATAGGGGTTTTTTATTTTCTTATATATTCCTAATCCTTTGATATTAATGTACTTACCCATTATAATCATCCACTCCCAGCTAGCATAATGAGCACACATTAATACAATGCTCTTACCTTTCTTTTCAAACTCATGTACAACTTCTATATTAGTAAAAACAAAACGCTGCTTCATTTGTCTCTCCGTAATACCCAGAGTTTTTATCATCTCTAAGAACATATCACACATATGGTGATAAAACTCTTTTTCAATTCTGGCTCTTTCAGCATCCGACAAATTAGCTAAAGTTAGTTTTAGATTATTTTGAACTGTTTTTCTTCTATATCGAACAATATAAAAAAGAAAGAAAAAAATTAAATCCGAAAACATATAGAGTAGTCTAAACGGAAGTCGTGAAACTATCCATAATAATGGATATACAATAATATATACTAGAAATTGCATTTTATAAATATTACAAATTAATCTTTTAGCAAACTTAAACCACTACCATCTGAACAGTTTCTGTCGCAGTCTGCTTTATCAGGAGTTTTTTTCCTTTTGCAACAGATTCGATAGACTTTTCGTCAAAATGTCTTATGGTATACAACGAAACATTCTGGTGATAAACCACCTTAAATCTATCTGAAAGTTCGTTTACTAATTTTTCTAAATTTAAAAATTTATCTTCAATACATACAGAAAAACTAATAGCGGAATTCTGTATGAGGTGAACTTTTACTTTATACTTATGTAAAATCAAAAAAATATAGCTGATATTCTCTTCCATTATAAAAGAAAAATCTCTAGAAGAAAGAGAAATCAAATGCTGGGGTTGCTTTACAATAAAGCAAGGTAGTTTCGGCTCTAAATCTACTCCTTTACTTATAGCAGTTCCTTTTTCAAGTGGATTTAAAAATGACTTTACAAAAAACGGAATTTCTTTTTGCTGTAATGGTTGTAATGTTTTAGGATGAATAACAGAAGCTCCGTAAAAAGCCAATTCTATCGCCTCTCGATACGATATTTGTTCCAACAAAGTTGTCTCTTCAAAATATCTTGGATCAGCATTGAGTACTCCTGCTACATCTTTCCAAATTGTAACACTATCTGCATCAACACAATATGCAAATATAGCTGCTGTATAATCGGATCCTTCTCTACCTAAGGTAGTTGTAAAGTTATTTTCGTCAGAACCCAAAAAACCTTGGGTTATATAATTATGGTTTTGATTTAAACCTTCTGAAATCAATTTTTCGGTTTGTTCCCAATTTACGTTTCCGTCTCTATAGTTATTGTCTGTCTTAATAAAATTACGAGAATCGAGCCAGTCTAAATCCAAACAATACTCTTTTAGATAATGATAGAGAATTCTAGACGAAATCATTTCACCAAAACTAACAACCTGATCATAAACAAAATTATAATTAGGTGATTTATTCTGTTCTAAAAATTGGTTTATATCAAAAAAATATTTTTCAACATCATTAAAGACCGTATGTGACGATTCGAATAATTTTGAAATAATAGTAACATGATAATCCTTTATTGTTTGGATAGAACTTTGTAACTCATCAGACTTATTAAAATAATTTTTGACAACAATCTCAAGAGCGTTTGTCGTTTTACCCATTGCAGAAACCACAATGAGTACCTCATTCGCTTTTATAGTTTTCAAGACATTACACACGTTCTGAATTCCTTCTGCATCTTTAACAGAAGCACCACCAAATTTTAGGATTTTCATGTAAAATATTTTTTAGAATTGCAAATGTAAAACTTGTATCGTTATAAATCATAATTTTTCGGATATTTGCAGCACAACTACAAAACGATACAAATAATGCAAGACAGAAACAGGACTCTAGGAGAGTTTATTATTGAAAAACAAGAAGAGTTCAAATATTCATCAGGAGAGTTATCTCGAATCATCAATGCCATCCGTTTGGCAGCCAAAGTCGTAAATCACGAAGTAAACAAAGCTGGATTAGTAGATATAATCGGTGCTGTTGGTACAGAAAACATACAAGGTGAAGCGCAACAAAAACTGGATGTCTATGCCAACGAAGTATTTATTCAGACTATTATTAATCGCGAAATCGTTTGCGGGATTGCCTCTGAAGAGAATGATGATTTTATTTCTATACACGGAAAAAACCAAAGTAACGATAATAAATATGTATTATTGATGGATCCTCTAGACGGTTCGTCAAATATAGACGTAAATGTTTCTGTCGGAACAATCTTTTCGGTTTACAGAAGGGTTACTCCATCAGGAACTCCAGTTACTATTGAGGATTTCTTACAACCTGGAACAGCGCAAGTAGCTGCGGGATATGTAATTTATGGAACCTCAACTATGCTTGTTTATACTACAGGGCATGGAGTAAACGGATTTACACTCAACCCTCCAATCGGAACTTTTTATCTTTCGCACCCAAACATGAAATTTCCAGAAGAGGAAAAAATGTATTCTATAAACGAAGGGAATTATCTTCAGTTTCCGCAAGGAGTAAAAGACTATTTAAAATATTGTCAAGCAGAAGAAGAAAATCGTCCTTATACTTCAAGATATATCGGAAGTTTAGTAGCTGATTTTCATAGAAACATGCTAAAAGGAGGTATTTATATCTATCCTCAAACCTCAAAATCTCCTAAAGGCAAACTGCGTTTATTATATGAGTGCAACCCGTTGGCTTTTATTGCAGAACAAGCAGGCGGAAAAGCCTCAGACGGATTTAACCGCATTATGGAAATCCAACCTACTGAGCTTCATCAAAGAGTTCCGTTTTTCTGTGGAGTAAGTTCTATGGTTAAAAAAGCAGAAGAATTTATGAGTAACAACCGTTGATTTATTACTATAAAAAATGAAACTTGTTTTTGCTTCGAACAACAAACACAAAATTCAAGAACTCAAACAACTTCTTCCTAAAAAATTTGAAATTGTAAGTCTTGAAGATATTGGTTGCACAGAGGATATACCCGAAACAGCAGATACTATTGAAGGCAATGCTATTCTAAAAGCAAATTATGTCACTCAAAACTATGGTTTAGCTTGTTTTGCTGACGATTCAGGTCTAGAAGTTGAGGCTTTAGACGGAGCACCTGGGGTTTATTCTGCTAGATTTGCAGGCGAGCAGAAAAGTGATTCCGATAATATTAATAAATTATTAGAGCAGCTCAAACATTCCGAAAATCGAAAAGCGCAATTTAAAACCGTGATTGTGTTAAATTTAAACAACGAACAACATCTTTTTACGGGAATTATAAAAGGTATGATTACCACCGAAAAAAAAGGGACAAATGGGTTTGGTTATGACCCTATTTTTGTTCCAGAAAATTTGGACAAAACCTTTGCTGAACTACCTTCAGAAGAAAAAAACAAAATTAGCCACAGGGCTAGAGCAGTTGAAAAACTATCTAAATGACTGACTATGAACAGCTAATTATTGTATTGATTGAGTTACTGTACAAATTAAATTTTGTTAATCTTAACGAGTTAATCTGTAATCGTAAATCAAAAAAAGACTACCTTTGCACCTATTTTAAAAATTATATGAATAAATTTCAAGAATTAGGACTAAAGGAGTCCTTACTACAGGCCATTGGGGATTTAGGTTTTACAGAACCTTCAGAAGTGCAAGAAAAAGCAATTCCAATCCTTTTAGAAAAAGACACGGATATTGTTGCTCTTGCCCAAACAGGAACGGGAAAAACAGCGGCTTTTGGTTTTCCGCTTATCCAAAAAATAGACACAAATAGCAAAACTACGCAAGCTTTGATACTTTCTCCGACAAGAGAATTGTGTTTACAAATCACTAACGAAATTAAACATTATTCTAAGTACGAGAAAAACGTAAATGTAGTAGCTGTTTACGGAGGCGCAAGCATTACCGAACAAGCTAAAGACGTTAAGCGTGGAGCACAAATTATAGTAGCCACTCCAGGTCGTATGCAAGATATGATCAATCGTGGTTATGTTGATATTTCAAAAATTGACTTTTGTGTACTTGATGAAGCAGATGAAATGCTTAATATGGGGTTTTATGATGATATTGTATCCATATTATCAACTTCACCTGATGATAAAAGCACATGGTTGTTCTCTGCAACCATGCCCAATGAGGTAGCTCGTATTGCAAGAGAATTTATGAGAAAACCTCTCGAAATAACTGTGGGTACTAAAAACTCAGGTTCTTCGACAGTATCTCATGAGTTTTATGTCGTAAATGCTCGTGATAGATATGAAGCATTAAAGAGATTATCGGATGCTAATCCAGATATTTTTTCGGTTGTATTCTGTAGAACCAAACGCGATACTCAAGCAGTAGCCGAAAAACTTATTGAAGACGGATACAATGCAGCTGCACTTCACGGAGACTTATCACAAGCTCAACGCGATACAGTAATGAAATCGTTTAGAGCTAAACAAATTCAGATGCTTATAGCAACCGATGTGGCAGCTCGCGGAATTGATGTAGATAATATCACTCACGTAATTAACTATCAATTACCTGACGAGATAGAAACTTATAATCACAGAAGTGGACGTACAGGACGTGCAGGAAAACTAGGAACTTCAATTGTAATTATTACGAAAAGTGAACTTCGCAAGATTAATACTATCGAAAGAATTATTCAACAAAAATTCGAAGAAAAAACCATTCCGAGCGGAACTGAAATCTGTGCTATCCAGCTTTTCCATTTGGCTAATAAAATCAAAAACGTAGAAGTTAGCGAAGAAATAAATGCATATCTTCCGTCTATAAACGAAGTTTTAGAAGATTTATCCAAAGAAGAACTTGTAAAACGTATGGTTTCGGTCGAATTTAACCGATTCATCAATTACTATAAAAAACGCAAAGACATCTCTTCTGAAAAATCAGGAAAAGCAGAAGGAAGTTATTCTCAAGACGGAAGTGCGGTTCGCTATTTTATAAATATTGGGGCCAGAGATAATTTCGATTGGATGAATTTAAAAGACTTCTTAAAAGAAACCCTGAATTTAGGAAAAGATGATTTGTTTAAGGTGGATGTAAAAGAAGGATTCTCATTTTTTAATACCGAACCAGAACATCAGGAATTGGTAATGGAAACCCTAAATGGATTTTCGTTAAACGGCCGAAAAATCAATGTTGAAATTTCGCAAAATGATAGAGGTTCAGGAAAAAGTGGTAACAGACGTGACCACAACGGAAGAGGAAGAAAAGATAACTCTGGAGGAGGATTCGGAAGAAGAGACGATAGAGGTGCAAGCGGAAGATCTAGATTTTCTTCATCAGATAGACCTGAAAGAAAAGGGAGCTCAGAAAGAGGTTCTTCTAACAGAAGTTCAGATAGAAACTCTTCAAGAGGAGGGGATTCTTCTAGAGGTGCTAGTTCGTCAAGACGATCTTCATCTACAAGAGGAGGAAACTCTGATTCAGGATCAAGACGCCCAAGAAGAAGCTAAAAAAATAATTACAAATTAGAAATTACGAATTAGAACCCTTATCAATACAATATTCGTAATTTCTAATTCATAATTCGTAATTAAAAAAATGGTTTTAGACATTGTTTTCTATATTTTTATAGGAATAGTAGCAATTCAGCTTATATATTATTTAGGAATTTTTTCACGTTTTGCCTTTGCTAAAAAACAGCAAACCACTCCGAAAAAAATTCCTATTTCTGTTATTATATGTGCCAAAAACGAGGAGGAAAATATAAAAAAACTAGTTCCTCTTTTATTGGATCAAGATTATCCTGATTTTGAAATTGTACTAATTAACGATGCTTCAAGCGACAATACTCTTGAACTTTTTGAAGCCTATCAAAAGCAATATCCGACCATAAAAGTTGTAAATGTTATTAATAACGAAGCTTTTTGGGGAAATAAAAAGTATGCCCTAACCTTAGGAATTAAAGCCGCTCGCTACGAATACCTCTTGTTTACCGATGCAGATTGTTATCCTGTATCAAAGAATTGGATTACGACAATGTCTTCGCATTTTACACAAACTAAAACTATTGTTTTAGGATATGGAGCATACGAAAAAATTAATGGTTCGTTCCTGAACAAATTAATCCGCTTCGAAACTATGTTTACTGCGATTCAGTATTTTTCGTGGGCAAAAGCAGGAAAACCATATATGGGTGTAGGTCGTAATTTGGCTTATAAACGAGAAGAGTTCTTTAAAACAAATGGTTTTATCAATCATATAAAGGTGCGCTCTGGAGATGATGATTTGTTTATAAACGAAGCTTCAACATCTATAAACACTACTGTTTGCTTCAAACAAAGTAGCTTTACTTATTCTGAGCCGAAAAAAACTTTTTCGGAATGGTTCAGACAAAAAAGAAGACATGTCTCAACAGCAGAATATTATAAATCTTTTGATAAATTCCAATTAGGATTGTTTTATGTTTCGCAATTCTGGTTTATTATTTTATCCATCTTTCTGTTAGCTGTTGGATACAACTGGATTTTTATGGTCTCGCTTATCGGACTTCGATACTTGGCAACATGGCTTGTTTTAGGCTTTTCTTCTTCTAAACTAAAAGAAAAAGATACCATATATTTTTATCCGATTATCGAAATTATTCTTATATTCACACAACTAAATGTGTTTTTAAGCAATATCTTTTCAAAGCCTGTACATTGGAAGTAACCTCAGAAATAATTCAAGAAAATATCAAACAAGCAAAACTTCAAAATCAGGTTGCTTTTACATTTTTATTGGATTTTTATTGGAATGAAGTGTATGGTTTTATGCTCAGACGTACCGAAAATGAAACCGATGCAGAAGATATAACCATCGAAACCTTTTCTAAGGCATTTGACAAAATACATATGTATAATCCAGAATACGGTTTTAATACATGGTTAATTTCGATTGCCAAAAACGTGCACATCGATATGTTGCGCAAGAAAAAAACATCACTATTTGTGGATTTTGAAAATGAACAGGAAAGTCAAAAAGCATATAATATGCCCGACACCTCTCCTACTATTGAAGACGAAATTATCCAAGAGCAAAACCTGAATAAACTCTTAAAACACATCAAAAGCCTAAAGCCACACTACCAGGAAATTATTCAACTACGCTATTTTCAAGAACTTTCATACCAAGAAATTTCAGAACAACTCAACGAACCTTTGAGCAATGTAAAAATTAAGATTTTGAGAGCAAAAAAACTCTTGGCAGAAAGTATTTTAAAGAAAAAATAAAGGTTTAGATTATTAAATACAAGCCCCATTTTGAGTCTTCAAAATGGGATTTTTATCAAAGTAGTATTACCTTTGTATTTTATTTAAAGTAATATATCCGTTCGTAACAGAATGTATAATTCACTAATGCAAATCCGAAAAGCAACCCCAAAAGATTCCAAATCTATTGTCCCCTATCTATTATTAGCGATGCAGGACATTACCTATGAGTTTATTGGAGAAAAATCAAACGAAAAAGCAACCCAGTTTTTATACGCTATGGTTTCTCAAAAAGAGAATCAATATTCATACGAAAATTGTTGGGTTATTGAGGATGGAGATGAAATCATCGGAACAGCTTGCTTGTATGACGGAGGAAAATTACACCAATTGCGCAAACCTGTTGCCAATTATATCCAACAACATTTCGGAAAAGATTTTAACCCAGAAGATGAAACCGAAAAAGGAGAGATTTATATCGATTGTGTTGGAGTAAGCCCTCACCAACAAGGAAAGGGAATTGGTTCAAAAATTTTTGATTTTTTGATTGACCACTATGTAGTTAAACAAAAACAGACACTCGGATTATTAGTGGATAGCGATAATCCGAAAGCAGAGAAACTCTATCTAAAGTTAGGTTTTATACAGGTAGGAGAAAAAGCTTTGGTCGGAAAGACTTTAAAACACCTTCAATACAAAAGATAATTTTCAGTACTTTTAATCTATAATTTAAAATTCTAAAATGAACGACTTTCTAAAATATCAAGCTCAAACCTCAAAATTTCCGTTAGGAATCGAAGTTTCTCACGCTAAAGGATCATATATTTATGATACTAGCGGAGGAAAACACCTTGATTTTGTAGCTGGAGTTTCGGCTTGCACATTAGGACATTGTCATCCAAGAGTAGTAGAGGCTATCCAAAAACAAACCGAAAGCTATATGCACGTAATGGTTTATGGAGAGTACTCTCAAAGCCCTGCTGTTGAATTTTGTAAATTATTGGCTGAAAAATTACCCAGTCCGCTCAAAAAAACTTATTTGGTAAATTCTGGAACTGAAGCTACCGAAGGTTCTATAAAATTGGCTCGTAGAGTTACAGGAAGAAGTGAGATTATTTCGATGAATAATGCCTATCACGGAAACACAATGGGCTCGATGAGTGTAATGAATTATAAAGAACGTAAAGCTCCTTTTTTACCATTGATTCCCGATGTAAAGTTCATTGATTTTAACGATGAACTACAACTTAAACAAATCACTCAAAAAACAGCTGGAGTAATAGTCGAAAGTATTCAGGGTGGAGCAGGATTTATTCAGCCTACAAATGATTATTTTAAAAAATTACGTCAACGGTGTACAGAAGTAGGAGCACTTATGATTATTGACGAAATCCAGCCAGGGTTTGGAAGAACCGGGAAATTATTTGGTTTTGAAAATTACGGGGTGGTTCCTGATATTATTACTATCGGAAAAGGAATGGCAAGCGGAATGCCTTGTGGGGGGTTTGTAGCTTCTCAAGAAATGATGGATTGCTTATCTGATAATCCACGATTAGGGCATATTACTACTTTTGGAGGGAATCCCGTAATTGCAGCTGCCAGCCTAGCAACGCTTAAAGAAGTTTTAGAAAGCGACTTAATGCCCAAAACGCTTGAAAAAGAGAAGCTCTTTAGAGAATTATTAGTACATCCATTAATCAAAGAAATTAGAGGTAAGGGATTGATGTTAGCTTTAATGACAGAAACCGAAGAGATAACCAACCAAGTAATCTTGCGTTGTAAAGATAAGGGACTTATACTGTTTTGGTTGTTATTCGAAAAAAAGGCAGTAAGAATCACACCTCCACTTACTATTTCGGAAAGCGAAATTAAAGAGGGTTGTAGAATTATTTTGGAAACTCTTGACGAATTGATTTAGCTAGAAGTGAGATTTTCTTGTTTATAAACTAATCTCTATTTTCTGCATTAAGCCTTTTTAGCTCTTGATAGCGTATATATACACTCAACGCATTAAGGTAGCAAATAATAATTCCTTTTTGACCATCCAAAATTCCGAGACGTATCAGATAGGCATACAAAAACTTATATATGGGTTTTAGATAATAATGAAAAACATTCGGCTTCTTCCCTTTGTTATAAAGTTCTTTTGCTTTAAGTTTTCCGTAAGAAATCATTTTCCCTTTATAATCTTCGTAGCTTATATAGGAATAATGAATAAGCTTATTTTTTAGAATACCGATAGTTCCTTCTACAACCAGGGTTTCGTGAACCAATAAATCTTCTTTATAATGAGCCTTTTCTTTTCTAAAAAGACGGAAGTTCTTATCTGTTTGCCATCCACTAAATCGAAGTGGTCCATTATTGAACATAAACTTGCGATATACATAATAAGCGTCTTTGGCTTTCGGATTCTGTGTGGTCTGAAGGATTTCCTCTTTTAACTCAGGAGTGATTCGCTCGTCAGCATCCAAGAACAAAATCCATGGATTGGTAGCAAAAGTGAGCGTAAAATTGCGTTGCTTGGTATAATTCTCAAATTGATTTTGAACTATTTTTACATGAGGGTATTTCGAAAGAATTTCTAATGTTTTATCTGTACTGAACGAATCAACTACAATAAGCTCATCTACAAAATCAAGGTTCTGAATAAGGTCTTCTATATTTTGCTCTTCGTTGTAAGTAATTATTAAACCACTAATCTTATTTTCTTTCGAAATCTGCATTTAATCTGTAAGTGTTTGGGCTATTTTTGATTTCTGGCAAAAATAGAATAAAGAAATTATTTTATCCTATTTTTATCTAAAAATACTTGTTAATTCTGACTTTAACTCTAACTCTTATTTTTCAATAAGCTTATTATTTGATACTCTATAATTAAATGACTGAATATATGCTTTTATAAATTTAGTCATTTCTTCTCTTTGTTCTGTCTTAATATCTAACAGATTTTTTTTCAACAATCTATCTTTTTTAAACTCATACAACCCAATTGGGTTAGTTCCGTCAAACCTTAAATAGTAGTCCCCGTTTATATAATGATAGATATTATTTAGGAAATAAACTACAAAATCGTCATCTGATGTAAATGATTTTCCATACGAAATCATCTTTGCTTTTATGTTCAAATAATCAACAATACTAGGCATAATATCCGTTTGCTGAAGATTCTTTTCCGAAACCCCTTTAAGGGTCGGGTCAGAAGGATCAAAAAATAAAATAGGTATTTCAAACCTTCCAACACTTGTTCTATATATTTCTGAGTTAGTATCTGGATAACCGTGATCTGCTGTAATCACAAACAGAGTATTCTCATACCATTCTTCTGTCTTAATAGAATCAAAAAATTGTTTTAAAGCATAATCTGTATAAGCTATGGTTTCCATAACTTTAGTAGTTCCTTTCGGAAATTTTCCTTTATATTTTTCGGGGATTATATAGGGATTATGAGAAGATATCGTAAAAATAGTGCTGAAAAAAGGCTGTTTAAAAGTCTCCATTTTTTGAGCAAAAAACTGTAAGAATTCTTCATCAAAAATTCCCCATCTCCCATCAAATGCTTCAGGACCTATATATTCATTTTTACCAAAATAATCATCAAATCCCGCTACTTTACAATATTGATCAAAATTCTGACTTCCATTAAATGCTCCATGAAAAAACGAAGTATAGTAACCATTTTCTTTTAGTATTTTAGGTAGTCCATACACATTATTTAAAGAATAGCTAGAAGTAATCAGTGAATTTTCCATTAAACTCGGAATACTAGAAAGTATGGACGGAACGGCATCAATTGATAACCTACCGTTTGCAAAACCATTTTTAAAATATAAAGATTCGGTAATAAGAGAGTCTAAAAAAGGTGTCTGACCCGATTGGACATTCTCATCTCCAAAACTTTCTAAAATGATAAGAACTACATTTTTATCTGTTTTTTCAGACTCAGGATTAGTAGTAATCACAGGGTTATAAATTGAGTGGAGCTCCTCGTCTGAATAAAATTGTGGAACGGACAAATTCTCATTCTTTCCAATGGTCTTCAAAATACTAAAAGGAGTATTCAAGACTACTTCAGGAGCTTGATTGTTATATAAAATGGCATCAACTATCCGCAAAGGTTTTTTTCCAAATCCGCCTCTCCCAGCTAGAATAGCCAACCCTAAAAAAAAGACTAAGACAAAAGAATCTTTCAAATACTTTTTTGGAGTATATCTCTCTACTAATTCAACCTTTACATCCCCTAAAGCTCTCCATACTAAAACTCCTAAAAAAACAATTATAAACGGAATATACCAAAACTCAACAATAAAAGAAATCAACAACCCAGCTATTTCGTTTTCCATTCCTGTAGCAGTTATAAGTCCGTAAGTACTGCGTTTACCCGTAAATTTATAATATTCTAAATCGACTAGATTTGTAGTTATAAAGATCATATTAACTACAAAAAACAAAAGCTTTAGAACTTTTTGATATCCCCTCTTATATTTTAGGTTTCCTGGTAAAAGGTGAGCTAATACAAAAATCAAATTCACATAACTAATAGCAGACATATCGAAAATCAACCCTCCTAAAAAGGAGTTCATATCTATTTTTTCGATAGCCTCGTAATTAAACCATATAAACAAACATCGACATAATTGGTAAATCAAAAACACCACCAATAATCGTTTAATAAGTAAAGTGAGGTAAATATTCTTCAACACAGCGTAAAGTTTATAATAAAGAAGATGATTTAAGGAGTTAAAGGTTGCTTAAAAAATGAAGAACATCACCTTTAAACAACTCAAATTTAATTTTTTTATATAGTTCCAAAGATTCATTTTTAAATTTCTTTGGATGTTTGTCTTTATAAATACTCGGATAAAAATCTATTAAATGTACCATCATATGTTTTTTTTGATCAGATGGTTTACTCCATATTTCCTTTTTTATCCAAGGAGAAAAAACAGCAAAAGTTGGGATATCAAGAGCTTTTGCCATATTAACCGCTCCTCCTTCATTTCCGATAAGGGCATCACATTGAGATAATACAGCTAAAAATTCTCTTAATCCTCTAGTGTAAAAATCAAAAATTATTTTGTCTTGAGTTGCAGGTTGGCATAATTCGTAGATTTCTTTTGCTTGAGACTCCTGATGGGGCATAAAGTTAAAAAGCAATTGCACATCATCTTTTAAAGCAATAAAATCAAGCATTTTGGCCATTTCTTCGAAAGGTAGACTCTTGTCCAAAGAACTCCCTAATACTCCGATCATAATCGTTTTTTTAGAATTGTCTATTTGGCTGTGAAGTTGCTGTTTGGCTTTTTGAATTTCATCTGGTGTTAAATATAACTTTGGAAATTCAATACTAACCATTTCTCCTATTAGGGCTTGAGCTAATTCTAATCTATTAAAAATTGATGCTCCTTCTACGTCTGAAAATTTAACCGTTTGTGTATATAAAAATGAAGTGTAATATTTATGCTGTCCGATTCGGATTTTCGATCCCGAAAAATAAGTAGGAATCACACTCTCCCACTTTCCGTATACATCAATAATCGCATCATATTTTTCAGATTTTAAACTTCTCCCAAACGAAATCAGTTTAAATAATCCTCTTGTTTCTTTTGGATGAAAAGTAATAATCCTGTCTATAAACGGATTATTTTCTAATACAGGAGTGGTTCCAGCATGTACCATATAATGTACTTCTGAATTGGGATATTTTAATTTTATAGCTTGACATACAACCGTACTGGCAAGTACATCTCCAATCATTTTTTGTTGTATGACAAGTACTTTCATTTATCCTCTATATATGAATTCTTTTGATTCCGAATCAACCTCTCTGATTAATTTCCCGTTTTCATAGAACTTCCAAATTCCTTTTTTCAAACCTTTTTCGTACATTCCTTGAGCAATAATTTGCCCGTTAATATCGCGATAAATCACCCATCCATTGAATTGGTTATTCTTATACGGAATTTCTTCTAGTACAATCCCATCTTCGGAATATTTTTTAAAAATTCCCTCTTTAACTCCATCCTCATAATGAGTTTCTGAAGCTATTTTACCATTTTTGTAATAAACAACTACTCTCCCGTGGAGTTTTCCGTTATTAAAAGTCTCCACCGACATCGATTGAGGAGAGTTTTGATGGTAATACTTCCAAACTCCGTGATTTTGTTTGTCTTTGTTTAATAAACCTTCACTCACTTTATTCCCTTTCTGGTTGTACATTACCACATAACAACTTCCATCTCCTTTCGAAAAATCACGAGTAGCAATAACAGTCCCTGCCTTAGTATCATCAAAATACTTAAAAACTCCTGTTTCTTTTCCGTTTACAAAAGTTCCTTCGTAACGAGGTCTTTGAGATTTTTCATGAACCCCTTTCCATACTCCATGTCGATTTCCTTTTGCATCCAGCTGATTAATTTTTTCTTCTTGTGCTAAAGAAATATTCATCCCAAAAATGGATAAAAACAATAAAAATATTTTGAAATTCATATCGTAAAATCTTTGATTCTAACCCTTAACTCAAAAAACACATTTTATTATTTACAAGCAATTTTGTCCACTCTATTTTGATGTCTTCCTCCTTCAAAATTTGTACTCAAAAAACTATCAACTATAGCAATTGCTTGCTCTAAAGCCGTATATCTCGCAGGAATACTCACTATGTTTGCATTGTTGTGCTGTCTGGCTAGTTCTGCAATTTCTTTGGTCCAACAAAGCGAACAACGAATACCTTGATGTTTATTTGCCGTGATAGCCACTCCATTCCCGCTTCCACAAATTACGATTCCGACCTCTACTTTTTTCGATTCTACATCAAGCGCTACAGGATGTACAAAATCAGGATAATCTACGCTATCCAAAGCATCGGTTCCATGATTGATGATTTCGTATCCCTTTTCTTCTAAATGCTTTACAATTGCTTTTTTGTACAATGTACCAGCATGGTCATTTCCGATAGCTATTTTCATTTTTAATTGTATTTATATTTATAGAATACAAACTATATTCCTAAATAATTTTGAGGCGTAATTTTTAATAATTCTTCTTTGACTAAATCAGAAACATTCAGAGTTCCGATAAAGTTATGAATTGCATTCTTATCTATAGTCGTATTGGTTCTCGTTAATTCTTTCAGCGCTTCGTAAGGATTTGGATAGTTTTCTCTGCGTAAAATAGTTTGTAGAGCCTCTGCTACCACTGCCCAGTTTTTTTCCAAATCTTCATCAAATTTACTTGCGTTCAAAAGCAATTTATCCAATCCTTTTAAAGTTGCTTCAAAACCGATAAGTGTATGTCCGAACGGAACACCTACATTTCGTAGAACAGTACTGTCTGTTAAATCTCTTTGAAGTCTAGAAAGCGGAAGTTTAGCTGATAAATGCTCAAAAATAGCATTGGCTATTCCTAAATTACCTTCTGAATTTTCAAAATCAATGGGGTTTACTTTATGAGGCATAGCAGAGCTTCCAATCTCTCCCGCTTTGATTTTTTGCTTAAAATACTCCATTGAAATATACGTCCAAATATCTCTGTCTAAATCAATAATTATAGTATTGATCCTTTTTAACGCATCAAAAAATGCGGCAAAATGGTCGTAATGTTCTATTTGTGTAGTTGGGAATGAATGATGTAATCCCAGTGTTTCTTCTACAAATTTTTGTCCAAATGCTCTCCAATCCACTCCAGGATAAGCCACTGTATGTGCATTATAATTACCTGTTGCTCCTCCAAATTTAGCGGCAAATGGAACATTGAAAAGCAAACGCATTTGTTCTTCTAACCTCTCTACAAAAACACCAATTTCTTTTCCTAAACGGGTTGGAGAAGCTGGCTGTCCGTGCGTACGAGCTAACATCGGGATGTCGGCCCACTCTATACTTAATTCTTTTAGCTTGGCTACAAGTTTTACTAATAGTTTTAGATATACATCCTGAAAAGCCTCTTGTGTAGAAAGCGGAATAGCCGTGTTGTTGATATCTTGAGAAGTTAACCCAAAATGGATAAACTCTTTATATTGAGAAAGCCCTAATTGGTCAAAAGCACTTTTAATAAAATATTCAACTGCCTTAACATCGTGATTAGTAGTTTTTTCGATTTCTTTGACGGCAAGAGCATCTTCAGTAGAGAAATTTCTATAAATCTCACGAAGTGCTTCAAACAAGCCCTTGTCTACTCCTTTAAGCTGTTCTAAAGGGAGTTCACATAGGGCAATAAAGTATTCTATTTCGACCAGCACTCGGTATCGAATAAGTGCTTCTTCCGAAAAATAAGGGGCTAAATCTTGTGTTTTGTTTCTATATCTCCCGTCAATAGGAGAAATGGCATTTAATTGTGTTAGTTGTTGCATTGTTGTTTTCTATTAAAGAGCAAAGATAAACCTTAGAACAGAAATAATAAAAAGTTTCTCTATAACTTTACAAATAAAAACAATAATCACTACTAAAAAGTTAAATTACCACAGCTGTACCGCTTGCTGTTACCATCAACATTCCACCATTACTACCTAGAGTTTCGTAGTCTAAATCAATTCCGACAATAGCGTTAGCTCCCATAGCTCGAGCTCTTTGTTGCATTTCTGCCAGAGCTGTATCTTTAGCCTCTATCAATACTTTTTCGTAAGTAGATGAACGTCCTCCGAAAAAATCGGTTAACCCTGCCATAAAATCCTTAATGGCATTGGCTCCGATAATAGTTTCGCCTGTTACAATCCCTTTATATTCTTTAATCGGGCTTCCTTCAATAGTTGGTGTTGTGGTTAAAATCATAGTTTTCGTTTTTTATTAGATTAGTACCAAAGTTATAAATTTCGTTACATTTGTAAACTATAAATACTTCTTATGGAAAAATTAAAAAAATTCGTCCCTCATATTCTAGCTCTTCTAGGCTTTGTCATTGTTGCTCTTATCTACTTTTATCCTGTTTTACAAGGCAAAGAAATCTATCAATCTGATATTGTACAATATATCGGGATGGCAAAAGAGCAAAGTGATTTCCGTAAAGCAGAAGATACAGAGCCTTATTGGACAAATTCCGCTTTCGGAGGGATGCCTACTTATCAGCTGGGAGCAAAATATCCGCACAATTACGTAAAGAGTTTAGATTCAGTTTTACGTTTTTTGCCTCGTCCTGCTGATTACCTGTTTTTGTATTTCATAGGATTTTATGTTCTCCTTTTAGCTTTGCGAATCAGACCCCTCAAAGCTTTTATCGGAGCGTCAGCCTTTGGTCTTTCGACCTATTTAATCATTATACTCGGAGTAGGACACAATGCTAAAGCTCATGCAATTGCTTATATGCCTTTAGTGTTGGCAGGAGTTTTACTTGTTTTTCAACGAAAATATATTGTAGGAGGATTATTAACTATGCTGGCTATAGCCTTAGAAGTTCAGGCCAATCACTTCCAGATGACCTACTATCTTCTATTTCTATTGCTGATTATTGGAATTTATTATACTTATAAATTCATTAAAGCAAAAGCTTATAAAGACTACGTAAAAATAATGGGAATATTTCTAGTAGCAGGAATTTTAGCAATTGGAGCTAATGCAACTAATTTGATGGCTACTTCAGAATATGCCAAAGTGAGCACTAGAAGTGACAGTGAGCTAACTTTTAATCCTGATGGAAACCCTAAGACATCCAATAATGCTATGTCTTATGAATATATTACTGAATATAGCTACGGAAAGGCAGAAAGCTTGAATCTTATAGCCCCACGACTTTTTGGAGGGGGAAATTCAGAGAAATTAGACGATAAATCTGAAGTTCACCAATATTTAGTTCGTCAAGGAATTCCCAATGAATATATAAGTCAGTTGAGAGAAAATTTTGGGCGAACTTATTGGGGTGATCAACCTATAGTTGCTGCTCCAGCTTATATTGGAGCGGTGGTTTTCTTCTTTTTTGTTTTGGCTTTATTCGTTGAAAAACGAAAAATAAAATATGTATTTATAGCTGGAGCAATTTTATCACTTTTGCTTTCGTGGGGAAAGAATTTCCCGTTATTGACTGACTTTTTCATCAATAATGTACCGATGTATAACAAGTTCAGAGCGGTTTCTTCGATTCAGGTGATTTTGGAATTGTGTATTCCGGTTTTGGCGGTTTTAGGATTGTCTTCTTTTCTGAAAGCAAATAAAGAAGAGCAATGGGATTCGCTCAAAAAAGCTGGAATCATAACTTTAGGACTTCTTATAGCGCTTCTTTTCGGAAAAAGCATGTTCAATTTTAGTTCTCCTAATGATGAATACTTAATCGACTACCTTAATTCTATGGTTCGTGACAATTCTTTTGGATATGGATTTATAGAAGCATTACAATCAGACAGAGCTCATATGTATTCTGCTGATTTAATCCGCAGTATTCTGCTTGTCGCTTTCTCAGGTGTAGTACTGTTTTTATTGCACAAAGATAAACTCAAAACAAATATAGCTATCGTACTTGTCGGAATTTTAATGGTGGGTGATTTGTTTTTGGTCAATAAAAACTATGTAAATGAGGACAGTTTTGTAGAAAGTTACAGGATGCAAGAGCCGTTTGCTCCAACTCCAGCTGACAAGGCTATATTAGAAGACACTTCGCATTTCAGGGTTTTTGAATTTCAAGGTACAATGAGCAGCGCAAGAACATCCTATTTTCATCATTCTGTTGGAGGATATAGTGCTGTAAAACCCAAGAAAATTCAGGAATTATATGATTATCAGATTACTCAAGGAAATCAAGAAATACTGAATATGCTCAACGTAAAGTATATTTTAGATACAGACGAACAAGGCAATACAGTTCCTATGCTCAATGACAAGGCTTATGGTAACGCTTGGTTTGTAAATCAAGTACAAGTTGTTAGTTCGGCCGACCAACAGATGAAAGCTTTGGAGAGTTTGAATAAAAATACGGCTATTTTAAACTCAAAAGATTTTCCTATAAAAGCAAAAGAAGTCACCAACATCCTCTTTCCAACCGATAGTTTATCTTCTATCGAATTAGTAGAATACAAACCCAACTATTTAAAATATCAATCTCAAAATCAAAATGAGGGAGTAGCGGTATTTTCAGAAATCTATTATCCCAAAGGTTGGATAGCAACTATAGACGGAAATGAAACAGACATCTTTGAAGTAAATTATACCCTACGCGCACTACAAATCCCAAGAGGAAATCATACTATTGAATTCCGTTTTGAGCCACAAGTCATCAAAACAGGAAGTTTAATTGCTCTTACCAGCTCTCTGATTATGATTTTACTTATTGGTGGTGGAGTTTATTATAGAATGAAGAGAAAGTAAGATGGTCTTCTTAAATTTGACAAGCTCGAGGTTGGATCAACTTTGAGCTTGTCATTTTTAAAATCTTATTATTCTTTACTAATTACTAAAGTGATTTTATTAAAATCTGCTGCTGCATTTATAACTTGTCTATACGATTCAAATACTTCTAATGGGTAATGAATCACACTATAATATTCTGAATTAGTAATAACTATTTCGTTTGATTTTTCTTTATATGAACTTATAAATGCCGCTTCGGTTTTTCCGTTTATTACAGTCTGATAATCCATATTGAAACTATCTAGGTTCTTCGCTACATAACCTTTTGGTAAAATAATTTTAATAGTTCTTGTATAATTATGAGGATAATGAATTTCTACTGGTAGTTGTCTTTGATCTTCTTGATACAATTCAATTTGCTTTCCGATTGTCTCACCTACTTTAAACAGAATATTATTCCCTGCTTTTTGAGTATAATCTTTTCCTTCAAAAGTTATATCTAAGATAAAAGGATTTTTTCCGATTGATTCTAAACCATCGTTTTTAATCTCCAAAGTTTTGTATTCAGTTTCAAGGGTATAATTTTTGGCAATTTCCTTTAATATTTCTCGATATTGTTCATCTGTCGTAAAATCTTTTATTGATTGTAAATTTAAGGCTGAATAACCTCCAAAACTAATATTGGTATGAATAGAAGGGTTTTCAATATCCTCTGAAAAGTCAATAGTAATATTCATGTAATCATGTGTTACTTCTCCGTTGACTATGTCAATTTTTTTAACTGTGCCTATTCCCATTTTTACCCCTCCAAACTCTTTCTCTTGAATAAAAAGCCCGAGGTTTTCTCCATAATTAAAGTTAAAAAAAGGAAATCTATATTCTATAGAAGTCGGTTCTAAATACTTGTTTACTTTAGGGAAGTACAATAAAACATCTTCAAGATTTTCGGTTGTTTCAAAGTCTTTATCAAAGTGTTTAGCATATCTTTTAGATGTCAAGACCACTTCGAACGGAACATTCAGCTTTTCGAATATAGCAATATACAAGCGTAATAATTCTACATCGTTTGCTTGTTTATTCTTTAGCACATCAGCTAAATCTTTATTAGAGTTAAAATATTTATTATGAACTATTGTTGTTTTAACCTTATTTTCAATATTCCAAATTTGTTCTTCTTGATTTGAAGACTTGACAATATTTTTGATAAAATCATCAATTAATTTTTGATTTTTTTTATCTATTTCTGGATGCAAATTCTCATATACATTGCGTGCAAAATCACTGTAACTAAACAAATTGTTTGTTCCGTTATAAGAATTAGAATTTAGTTTATATCGAAATTTTTTAATATGCTTATTTCTATTTGAATATCTTTCTTCATCAGAAAGTCCATTAACATTTGAATCTGCTATTAAAAGTGAATATTTTCCATCATAAGCCTCTTCGTTAAGTTGAGCTTCCGGAAGTCCATTATAAGATTTGTATTTAAATCCTAAGTATTGAGGATATATCAATTCAAACGATGTGTTTACTATCGGATATTCGCTTTGCATTTTTATGGTAACTCCTCTTAACTGCGGATTTTCTTTTAATATAAATATCTTTTCAAGAATCGCGCCTTTGTCAAGCCCATTTATAGCATAATAATTATATTTTAGTCCTCTTTCTTCATCAATTTCTTCTTTAATATCTTTAGAATCAAAATTAATTATCTCTCCATTTTTCTTGATAATTCGAACCTTATTCATTACTAACGATTCATCTAAGCGCGAAGGAATATAAACTCTATTATTTCTTTGAACAGCATTATCAGAGTTAATGTATATTTTTTCGTGAAACAAATAATATTGATAAGATGAATTGTTATTGGATCCAAATTCTATTTTGGTATTTTGTTCTAAAATAACTTCGGTTTCTTTTTCGTATTGCTGAGGAACGGTTAAATTCTTATCACTGAAATCATAATATTGAAATTCAAAGTCTTGACTATAGCCACTAACTACAAACAGAATTAAAAATAGGCTAGTTAAAAAAAATAAGATGTTTTTCATAAGTTGATTATTTATTTTTTAGTATTATCATTTCGCTATATAATGATTTTAAATCTTTGATAGTTTTGTTCCAAAGCTCAAAATCTGTATCCTTTAAAAGGATTTTTTTAGTTTCTATTTGAAATTTCAGCACCATTTGTTGATCTTTAACTTCATATTCTAAGCTGTATTTGAGTAAGTCATTATCTCTGATTACATTTTCGGGTACACTATTTATTTTTTTATTTTCAGGAATTTCAAAATTAATTTCTAAAGATTGTGTAAATAAGAAATCAAACTCATACATTGATTTTCTATCTTTCTCGATAGTTAGTTTTTCTAGAGGTTTGTCTAAAAATAAATTAATATAAATCTCATCTCCTACGGCTACTACATAACTGTCTAATTCAAAATTAAAATCAACCTTATAGGGTAAATCTCTCTCTGAAATATTATATTCTTTGTACTCTTTCAAATTAAACTTATTATTCCCTTTTTGAACTAAACTCTTTATAATATCAAACCTAGTCTTATTAGCTGCATCTCCAATAGTAAGTAAAAAATTTGTTCTTGCTAGTCCTTTCATTACAAACTGACCAGAACCCTCTATTTTAGAACCATTGAGTTTAGCAATAATTTTTTCGGAAACACTATTTTTAGCGGCTTCCACAATTGGAACGGGTACAATTTTATAGGACTCTCCATTTCGAACGAGCGCTTCTTTTCCTTGAATAAAACTACTTGGCAATCCAAATATAGTTTCACTATCGGTTGCGTCTAAAAAAATCATTTCACCATCAATTTCAACACTTGCAATCATATGATCATCTACAGCTGGCGTAGATACTTCTGCATATGAATACGGTATTTTACGGGTTCCTATCCAGCATAAATTTACATTTGGCACATTGGCATATTTAGCCATTTCAGTAATAATACTAGCCATATCCTTACAATCACCATAGCGTCTTTGATTAACTAACGATGCTTCTCTTGGAATAAATCCTTCATATCCATTTTCAAAAGCAACATATTTGATATTATCTTTTACCCAATAAAAAATAGCTTTGATTTTCTCTCTGTCAGAAGACATTCCTCCAGTGAGTTCTTCAGTAATTACTTTTAGATTAGAATCTTCGGTTTGGTTTAAATTTCTAACAAAATTTAGGTAGTATTTATACAATTGATTTGTATCTCCTAAAAGCTCCACTTTCTCCTTTCCTATTACATAACTTTGAACATAGAAAACAATATGAGGAGCAATATATAAATATCCTGGGTTGTTTGATTCATACTTTAGAGGAAGAATATCTTTCATTTCCCATATATAAATTACTTTTCCTTTATGCTCCTTCTTTGAAAAGAGAATCTTGTTTTGGGAGTCATTAAATATCTTGTATCCTATTTCTATTCCTTTGTCGGCTATAATCTCAAAAGAACTATTCTCTACGGGTAAATCACTAACAAAACTAAATCTATGTAGCAAAAACGGATCTAAAAATTCTGATTGATAAGAGTATATCTTTTTAGCTCCTACTTCAAGATTTGGAAAGACAATTTTTCTTTCTTTTAAATCACTATAAAAGATATTTCTTTGTTGAGCTTTTTTGTCCGTATACTGTTTAATCGCTATTTTTTTTTCTTTCCCTTTATCATTAATCACAGTAAAAGCTTCATGACTCTTTAGGGGGACTAAATCGGAATAATGTAGAAATTCAGTATTATTATGAATACCCATTTCCGAAAAAATAACCGACTCATAATAGCTATTCTGTAATATATGAAGTTTATTTTTATTAATCGTAAAATTATATGTTTGAGACTCTTTGAGTATTAGTTCATTATGTCCTTCATACTTGTTTTGCCATTTTTCTAATTCTTGTGTAAAACCAATTGAAGTTCCACTTATAAATAGTGTTAGAAATAAATATCTATTTTTTAATTTCAACCAGCTCATCCGAATTATATATTTTATGCATTATTAATTCCCCGTTATTAAAAGCCTTAAAACTACCATGAAGTTCATCCATGCTATATTCTGCTAAAATGATGGTTTTACCATCTTCTGAGAAATATTCTTGAATACCTTCGAAGCCTCCTAGGCTAAAATTTTCGGCTTTATAAATTTTACCATTCCTGTAGTATTCTGTTCTTTTACCATCTATTCTACCATCTGTATATTCTGAAATAAAATTAGGTTGACCGTTAGTTCCATATATTTCCATACTCTTATCAAAATGTCCTTTTTTTAGTACTAATCTAAAAGCAGGTTTTCCGTCCGAATACTTTGACAGAATCTCAACATCGGATTTAATATTTACTTTTTGCGGCTCTCCTAAACTCCCATCCATGGTTAATACCTTATAATATTTAGGTATATCCATATCATATCCGATAAGTGCCACTACCTTTCCTTCAAGATTGTAAAAAATTTGTTCTCCATATTTTTGGTCATTAAGCACGGAATATTCATAGAGCACTTCTCCACTTTGGTAAAATCTCGTGATTTTTCCAAACTCTTTTCCTCTGATATAATCTGTAGTCAATCTTAATTTTCCTGTTAAATCATAATACTTAAATAATCCTGTATTCTTCCCATTATAATAATTCCCTTCTATGGATATTTTTTCGTTCGGATAATATCTGATGTATTTTCCGTGTAGCACATCATTTAAATAACTAGCAACCAGAATCCCTTTATCTAATTTATCTTTTACAATTAGATTTCCGTTTCTAACTCCATTTTTAAGTTCCACTTCAACTTTTACTAATCCTGAATTTTCTGGATAAGTAATCTTTCCATTTTTATTATTATAATCAAGCTCAGAATGTAAAGTACCGTCTTGGTTAAAGTTTTTGAGTTTAATTAAATAGTCATCAATATATTCTGCTTCTTTTTGTAAGGTACCTCCTTGAGAATAAGAAAACTGCTTCAAATATGATTTTCCGCCTATTGAGTATCCTTCATAAGAAATTTGTCCATTCTTATAAAAATACTGATACGGACCATTTTGTTCCCCTTTGTTAAAGTACATTTTCACATAAGGTGCTTCGTTTGAAAATCCTTCGTAAAGTCCCGAAACTTCACCAATTTCTTGGTGATATATCCCACTAACTTTACCTCTCTTATCATAGTCATATCTCAATCCTTTTAATACATCATCTTCAAAAACTTGTTTTGTTTTTATAGTTCCATTGGTATAAAAATAATTCCATTCGCCATTCATCATTCCTTTTGCATAACTTCCTGCCATGCGTATAGTAGAATTCAGATCTTTAATTTCATATTGTTTTTTAGAAATTGCTATTTCGATAGGTTCAGGATTATTTTCAATATACTGATAACCTGCTCTTATTTTTCCATTTTTATATCTTTCTTCAAAATATTTATTACCATTTTCATCATAGTACACATATTTATCTAGTTGCTCTTTATCATCATATAATGTTTCTCCCTGTAATTTTCCATTAGGATAATATTCTGTAATCTTACTTACTTTTGTCCCGTTGAGGATAATCTCTTTTTTAAGTTGTCCATTTTCGTAAAACTCTTTATAATCATCCACAATACTCCCCTTTGCATATTTTGATTTGGAGTTTATCTTTTCATTATCATAATAGGTTATTACTTCACCATCTAATAATCCATCCGTATAATTATAAATGCTGATTACATCTCCCAATTCATTATAATCTATAGCTTTTCCGCTTAGTTTATCGTTTATGTAATCGTATTCACTCTGTTTAGTACCGTTAGGATAATAACATACTGAAACTCCTACTAATACTCCTTCTTTAGTTTTTCGTTCGCATTTTTTGCCTCCGTTAGGATAATATGAAACTATGTCTCCGTCTACTTTGTCATTTTTAAAACTAGCTTCCGTCTTTAAGTTTCCATTTTTATAATACTCCTTATATTCTCCATCTCTAGTCCCGTTTACATAATATACTTCTTCGTATTTACCTCCTGTAGAATAATAATAAGTTTGTAATCCATCGAGTTTTCCTGCCTTATAATTCAGTTCCCCAATGAGGTGTCCTAGTTTGTTTAATTGTTTAAACTTCCCTTCAAAAACTCCGTTAACATCACTTCCTATATAAGAAGGATATTCATCCTCAAAATAAATAGACACTTCCTGAATACTCCCGAAGTGTTCCATTTTTCTTTTAGTATAAATAGGTCTTAAATACTTCGAGATATAATTATCATTAAAATCTATAATTTTCTTTTTATGAGTAAGAAGTTTTTTTCCCAAATTTTCTTCTGCTGAGATTAAAGTGTAATAAATAAACTGTTCAGTATATTTTTTATTTACGATATCTTGTAAAAATGGAATATAGGTATTTTCAAAAAAACCATTTTTTATGGCGTGGGTAGAGGAATATTCCAAAATAGCTTGAATCTGACGAGTTGCTACCTCGTCAATTGCAACTTTTAATTTGTATTTTGAATTTAAAGGCAATTGATTTCTTAAGATTAACTCTAATTCAGAAAAATCATCTCCTTCTCTTGAGAAAACTACATCTGTTTTATTTAAAAAATATTGCCCCATATTGGTATTTAGTTTCATAAGAGCTTCATATGCAAATCTTCCTGTAGGGAAATTTACTAAATACCCTAACATTGCTAAAGAGCCTTCTGCTACTCTTCCGTTATCATAGGCTAAAATTCCTAAGACATAATGTGATGAGGCGTGATTAGGATTATTAGTAACCACTGTTTTAAGGTAATCAATTGCTTTTTGATTCTCTTCATTTCTAATATACATAATAGCCATATTATATAGTAGTCCTGTAGAGTTTGGAATAAAAGCCTCTGCTTCTTTAAACACCTTTTCCGAAGCCTCATATTCTTCTTTATCACTCAACAAAGTACCATACAGAATAAATAGCTCTGGGTTTTCGGGCATGAGGTTTTCTAAATATAGTTTTTCTAATAGCTGTTGTGCTTCTTCTGTTTTTTCCCAAGCTGTTAAAGAAAGTGCCTTTTCATATTGAGCAACTAGATAATCAGAATCTGTTTGATAAATTTTTTCATATTGTTCAATGGCTTTTTGATAGTCCCCTGATTGATGAAATTGTCTTCCTGCCTGTATAAAGGCACCGCTATCATAAATTTCAGAATACTTATCTTGAGCAAAAAAGCTCAAAGGCAGAAAAATAAAAAAGATAACTAAATGTTTAAAACAAAACATTCTCTTTGTAAGGTGTAAAGTGGTTGTCATAATAATTTTTTAATGTATTTATTAAGTAACAACTTCAAATATAACAAAAGCTATAAATTATTACAATTTTATGTTTTTTTTT
>JBEBWA010000023.1:0-29538 GCA_040392465.1 Flavobacterium suncheonense | reverse complement strand
TTTCGTTTTTCAAATCTGGATTTCCGATGTAATCGTAACGGTCAAAACTGTTGTAGATATAATATCCGTAACCTTCTGAAACAGATGGTGCACGATGTCCGTATCCACCTCCGAAAGAAAAATTAAATTGTTTGACATCTACATTGTAACCTGCATATAGACTTGGCAAAAATCTTGTTTTTTCCTGTGATGCTCCCGGATGAAAAATCCAGTTGAAATCTACATATTTAGAATGATTGTAATTCAACCCTAAAGAGCCTCCGAAATTTACCTGACTCTTTTCTGTAACCTCTAAAGAATTATTTACCGAAAGTCCTGCATATTGGGTAGTAACCCAAGGCCAACTGTAGGCAAACATTGTTCTTTCGCTTCTGTCCTGCGGATACATTCGCATTTCTGCAATTGACAAATTATCATACGCATTCAGTTGTACTTCAGAAGAATAATTGCCTTTCTTTAGGTTGATTTTAGAAACCAATCCGTAAGTGGTACTCCATCCAGGCATATCCATATGAACCAGATTTTCAGGGCGGGTGGTATCGTCCATATAATGTTCAATGGCATTGAAATAAATTTTTGAATCCCAAACCCTTACCAATCCTTCTTCAAACAATTGCTTGTAGGAAACCGAAGTTATCAAAGCTCTTGAAAGCCATAAATCCATTGGAAGTGCAGGATAACCCACATCGTTCGCTTGGTCAAAAATAGCATCAACTCGCAAAGAAGACAACTCACTTGTTTTGTAAGCTAATCCTAATGAACTGTTGAATTTTTTGAATTGAGAATGATTGACTTCATTGTTATTTCCATCAGAATAATTCTCTGCTTTTCTATACGAAATACTTCCATCTGCTACAAACTTATTACTCGAAAAAGAGACATTTCCGAGGTTGAAAAACTGCTTGTTGTTAAACTCAAATCCTGATTGGTAAGCACCTTTCCATTCTTGTTTTTCACTAAACGAAGTGTTTTTCCGTTTCAAATCAATACTTCCTGCAACTGTTGAACCGTGCATACCGCCTTCCTGACCTGATTTGATGTCGATTGTAGAAAGATTATTGCTTTCCACATACGAAGTAATTGGATCCATTTTATCGGTACAAGCTCCGAAAACGTGCATTCCGTCAATGGTAATGGTAGAACGTTCGCTACTCATATTATTCAGCAAGGGTTCCCAAGCATAAGCGCCACGTTTAATGAAACTTATCTGGTCAGAAGAAGCCAAAAACTCATCAACTGTAACCGCCATTTTCATTTCGGTTTCGATTTTCTTTTTGACAACCGCATCTATTTTAATTTCTTCTAATTCTGTTGTCAATGTATCATTTTCAATGTTTTGAGCATTGGCAAATATTCCCAAAAAGCAAACTATAATTGTAATATATCTCATAGCATCAGAATAAGATATTAATATGAAGTTCACTTTTTGCTCCTTCGATTCCGGGTGTGAAATCGGTTGGTACTTCCGTTCCTTTGATGAGTGCTCCGTTTTGATTTAACATCATAAAATTCAATGTCCAGTTTCCGGTCATTGTATAATTAACCACTCCGTAGTATAATCCATCTGTGTGTTGGGTTAAATCAACATTGTTAGGAGAAGAGTGATTTCCCATAGACGGTTCGGGCATTCTCGGATCTAAAAGCAAGGTGTAATTTTGTACTTCAGAATAGGAAAATTGTGATGGATCGGGAAAAGTTCCTGCCGATTCAGAGGGTTGGTTGTATTTGTAAATTCCAGCAACCAGTTCGTTTTCGGCAACCTTTGGTTTTTGAGGAGCAACAAGTGCAATAAAATACCGCTCTCCGTCATTACCCGTGAACGAAGTCATATTCAAATTCATATTGGTTTGATTTTGGACAGTAACCAACTGATTAACCGTATGGGTTTGATTATTATCGGTAAAACTGATATACAAGTCCCAGTTTTCCATCGGGTTACTTATGCTTGTAAATACTACATATCCCGAATAAAACTGTTCTTCAGCATTATAAACCAAATGATACCTGTGCGGACACGAAGTTTTAATGTTATCGGGATCGGTAAGTATCGGTAAAAAAGTAACCCCCGAATTATTGAGAGCCTGATTGGTTTGAGTATTTAAAATTGTTAAACGAATTTCATTATATCCTTTATAAAAAGTTCCGTTTAAGGCTTCAATACTGATTTTGTAAGTACCGTTATTGAATGAAGTAACTTCTTTAAATTCAAAATATTCGGTAACGTCACGGTTGATTTCGGCTTCAAAGTCCGTTTTATCAAGGGTACACGAGGTTGTAACTGCAAGCAAAGTCGCAATTACAAAAAGATTAAAAAATTTCATTGGTGATGAATGTTTAATTAAAAACTATTGCGTATCAACAGGTGCTATATGAGACTACGACGCTATTTGATTCATAAAGCGTTCTTACATTGTAATGCAACTGTTGATAAAATAGATGATTAGTGTTCTTTGCTGAATATTTACCATAATCAGTTTTAGATATTGAAGAAATCAATATCTAATAACAACACTATTTTAAAATTAAACGATTGGAGGTCTGAATACAGAATTTGTCTCTAAATGAGAGTAAGACAAATTATAATTTGAAGTTACTTTTGATTTGTGTAGGTAGAAGAACGGTTTGAACCCAAAATTCTCTTCTATTTCCTGATAGAAAACAATACTTGTCTCTACAGAAAAATGTTTTTTATCGTTTCCTTTTTCAGTTGAATCGGAAGCTTTTGCCAATTCTTTTTTCAAATGACATTTTCCGTTACATTCAAGTTTGGGTTTGTCTTTGTTTTCACAAAGCTCATTTTTAATATAGTCATAAAACACCACATATTCCACAACCGGAATAACAGGCTTAAAAAGCATAAACAGTGCTAATATGACTATAAACTTTTTCACTAAAGTAGTTTAATTTGGGACAAAGGTAATTGATACACTTATAACTAATATATGATTTTAATCATATCAAAAAGCAATCTTTTATATCAAAATCTTTTTTCACGGTGCAAAATTCACTCGTTTTTTATCAATAGCCAAATTTTGGATTGAATGTGTAATTAAATGGATTGATTAAGTAAATAGCATTTAACAGAAGTTATGTTTTTACGGAAAAAACAAGCTAATTACTGAGCAAATAGTAACTTTGAGTAAAAAAAATCTTTTATGTTACAATTAGTTTCATACAATGAGAAGTACTATGAGCCGTTAAATTATAAATTACTTCCCGAACAGGTTGAATTTACTTCATCTATTGATCAATGTAAAAAAGATGGGGTCTTTTCGGATTCTCAAAAATCGGTTATAACTATAATCCATAATGAGGAACCCATTGGTTTTTTTATTCTTGATACAGGAGTTGCAAAAACTAAACTTACGGATAACAAATTTGCTATTTTGCTTCGGTCTTTTTCTTTAAATCCAACTTATCAGGGGAAAGGATTAGGTAAGAAAGCGGTATTGTTAATTACAGATTTATTGAAACAAAAATATCCTGAAATAAATGAAATAGTATTATCTGTAAACGCCAGGAATAACAATGCATATCATACTTATCTGAATGCAGGTTTTGTCGATACTCAAAAATATATAGAGGGAATTATGGGGAGTCAACATATTCTAAGCAAAAAAGTTTAAAAACCTTCCATAGTCAATTCATTGTTTACCATTGCTCCCACAAGATTTCCTGTAGCTACGGCATTCGCGACCGAACGCATCGGGCTGGAATTATCTCCACAAGCATAGATGCCAGGAATGGTTGTTTTTTGAAATATATCTACTTTTAGGTGTCCCATTTCTGTTGTTTCACAACCTAAATCCAGGGAAATTTTACAATGTTGCTCAAACGGAATTGCCGCATAAGCTACATTAAAGTTTTCTTCTGAACCATCTTCAAATATTAAAGTTGAAATAGTTCCATTTTGGTGTTTAATTTCTTTTACTTCTTTTTCAATGATATTAATTTTATGATTTTTCAGTTTGGCATATTGTTCTTCCTTAAACTCCGCTTTACCTGTAGTTATAATAGTGATTTCGTTGGTTAGATTATTAACTAAAGAAGCTACGTGAAAAGCTCTGTCACCGTTTGCAATTATGGCGGTTTTCTCTCCTTTAAACTCATAACCGTGGCAATACGGACAATGAATAACCGATTTTCCCCAACAATCTTCAAAACCTTTTATGTTTGGAAAAATATCTTTCACCCCTGTGGCAAATACAAGTTTTTTCGCTGAGAATTTATCACCAGATTTTGTTTGGATTTCAAAGCCATTATTTGTTTTTTTTCCTGCAACAGCAAGTCCGTTAAAGAATTTTACTGTGTTATAATTTAACACTTGTTCTTTAGCTTTGGTTGCAATTTCAGAAGGAACAGCCCCATCGTGTGTGATAAAATTGTGCGAATGTGGTGTGTAGCGGTTACAAGGTTTACCACTGTCGATAATCAAAACGTTTTTTACCGAACGACCTAAAGCCATTGCTGCGGAAAGTCCGGAATAACTGCCACCTATAATAATTACATCGAATTGATTTTTGTCTGTCATAGTATTGAATTTTGTAAATGCTGTTAATGGAAAAGGTATTGCCAAAGCGGTGAGTACTAACCCACCCTGTTTTATGATTGTTCTACGTGATATTTTATTACTCATTATTTATATATCTTATGGAAAAGGGTCGTTGAACTTTATATTTTTGTCAAACAAATATTGCTCGTTGTCCTGCAACAAACATTTTTCAAGGTTAGCAATCATCTTTTTCTTGTCAATGTCCTGCCCGATGAAAACAAGCTCATTCATACGGTCGCCCCATTGTTTACTCCAACGGTCTTCGATTAAATCCTTATTGTGAATAAAAGAAGCATACCGCATACGTTCGCTAAACGGCATACTGCACCACCAAACACCTGCCCGTTCCAATCGTGATGAACCGCCTGCCTGTGAAAAGTTAAGAGCTTCATTAGGTCGTGATGCTAACCAAAACAAGCCTTTTGCACGTATTATTCCGGTTGGATAGTCCGCATTCAAATAATTCCAGAAACGTTCAGGATGGAATGGTTTCTGGTTACGGAATACAAATGAGCTGATTCCGTATTCTTCGGTTTCGGGTCTGTGGGTTTCTGCTTCTAATTCTTTTTGCCAGCCAGCCGAATTTTGAGCTTCCTCAAAGTCAAAAAGTTTGGTATTCAAAATTTCAGATGGTTTGACTTTTCCGAATTCGGAAATAATGATTTTCGCAACCGGATTCAGTTTATGAATAGTAGCATTTAACAGTCCAATAGTATCTGTATCTACCAAATCGGTTTTGTTCAGGATAATCACATTGGCGAATTCGATTTGGTCGGTCAATAGATTTACAATAGTGCGGTAATCCCCCTCCATATCGGTCAGATTACGGTCTTGCAGAAGCTCATTTGTTCCGAAATCCTTGAAGAAATTATAGCAATCAACCACAGTTACCATTGTATCTATATAACTGAAACGGGAAAGGTCTATGCCGTTTTCTTCATCGATGTATGAGAATGTTTGTGCAACAGGTATAGGTTCACTAATACCTGTACTTTCAATCAGCAGGTAATCAAAACGTTTTTCTTTGGCTAACTTTTCAACTTCAAGCATTAAATCTTCACGTAGGGTGCAACAGATACAACCATTACTCATTTCCACTAATTTTTCTTCCGTTCGTGAAAGGGTATTTTGGTTTTCTACCAATCTTACATCCACGTTTACTTCGCTCATATCATTGACAATAACAGCTACTTTCAGTCCGTCTTTGTTATGCAAAACGTGGTTGAGCAAGGTAGTTTTTCCTGCTCCGAGAAATCCGCTTAAAACGGTTACGGGAAGTTTGTTGTTTTTCATTAGTGTTTGTGATTTCTAAAGTTGATAAAATGTCCGATAATAAGACCTGCAGCACCCATATACATAGTTGGGCTGTGCCAATGGAAAAGAATGTGAACCATTACGGAAAAAGAAATAAGAGCAACCGAACCCCATAACACGTATTTTAATAATATCGAGTGATTGTTTTTTGTAGTTTTATAAACACTCCATATTCCTAATAGTAAAAAAGCAAGATCTATATAAGGATTATGCGAAATCCCGATTGGAATAAAAATAAGTAACGGAAATATAACGCAATATATCATACACAAAAAGGCAGCAGACATTCCTATAAGGTCATAATTTTTTGATTTCATAATATTTACTAATGCAATTCTGTTGCAAAAATATGTATTATATTTGTAATCGCAACGAAGTTGCATTAAAATAATTCTATCAAGATGAAAAAAAGTCGTAATACAATATCTAAAACCAAGATAATTAGTGTAATAACTGATTCAAAAACCGCATTGTCCCATTCGGAAATTCACGAAATATTAGATGGATTTTGTGATAGAGTTACAATTTATCGGGTATTAGACCGATTAATAAACGAAGATTTGGTACACAAAATTGTAACTATTGACGGCGTGGTCAAATATGCCGCCTGCCACAATTGTTCTTCTGTTGAACATCATCATAACCATATTCATTTTAGCTGTGAACAATGCCATACAGTAACTTGTATTGAAGAGGTTGCTCCTTCCTTTAAATTGCCTAAAAAATACAAGGTTCACAACGTTAATTTTACTGTATCGGGAGTCTGCCCAAATTGTTTGTGACTTTTTGTAACCAAGAAATGCTCCATATCAAAATGTATGGAGCCTTCCTACCAAACCGACTCGTGTAATTTATGGGAATACAACAGCTACTTTTTACGACAAAAGTAGTTACCGAGACGGTTTTATTTTAATGTAATCCTCTTATGAATTCATATTCTTCATCCAAAGGATTCTTAGTATTATTTAATTCTTTGGATTTAGATAAACGCAGTGATATACTGTTCAGGTCAACGAGTAATTTAATAATCCAAAAAAACAATACAACTGATAAAATCACTAAAAATGTACTCATAATCTTAATTGCTAATGGTTAATATATATTCTGTTAGTTCATTTAGTTGCTCATCTGGTATTTGTGGAAATCCTGGCATCTGAGTCATATCTGCACGTTTTTTCCCGGGGTTTTTAATCCATTTTTTCATAGCTTCCACATCATCTTTATAAATGGCAACCATTTCTGTAACAGGTGGTCCCACTAATCTATCTTTTGGTTTATGACAAGCCGCACAATATTGGTTGAATACTTTTTTACCTTTTTCAGCTAATGACAGATCTGCGTTATTCTCGCCTGACTTTTGGTTTTTACTGTTTTCAATGGCAATTTTTCGGGTTTGTTCAAATTCTTCGGTTCTTAATTTAACCAGTTTTTGGTGTGGTTCCAACGCATTGGCTCTGTAAATCTGTCTTCCCGAACCCATAAAAACAACAGTAATGGTCATCAGTACAACTATCTTATAGAAGTTCTTTCCGATATTTTCTCTGGAAGCCTGTAATCCTTTCCACATCATCCACATTGCAGGAAGTGCCATTGCAACACCTGTAAAGATTACAAGAATTAAATTCCAACCCATTCCTTTGGTGGGAAGTGTAAGCAATACTATTGGTCCGATAAGCATTTGGCAGATTGAAGCAATAAGAGCCAAAGAATATCCTTTTTTCTGAATATCATACCTTGTGAATCCGGGAAGTAAATTTTCGAATTCATAATTCTTACGACTCATATACCAAAATAAAAACAAACCTGTAACTGCCAATGAAGCAAAAAGAAAATGAAAATATCTCGGGAAAACATTAGGAAGCATCATCGCATTAAAAAAGCCTTTTACTACAGCCCATTTTTCGGGAAACATCATCAGGTTGATGTTTGTCAGAAAAATAAAAGGAATGAACAGCAATATGACTGTTGCCAAGCCTAAAATAGAGATATGTACCGCCTTATTATTCTCAAATACTTTCCAGGTATATTTGTGCAGGTAGGTAAGTAAAAAAGCAATGGTAACCAATGGAATCACAGCTATCCAAACCAATCCTGTCAAAGCATTTGCGGAATAGAAATAAACAGTATAAAGAACATTTATACTTAAAAGCGGAGCTACTCCAAGCACAACAGCAATACTTTTGTTTACAGTAATAGTGCTTGCAATTTCTTTTGCCAGTAAATCATATTTCTTGTCTTTTAATCCTTTTATTTGAGACCAAAGTGTGAGTAATGTTCCTCCAAGCATCAGGTTGACAAAAACCAAATGTGCCAAAAAAGAAATCACCAAAATGATAATCAAAAGCCATTCGGGTAATGGTAATGGTAAAGGAATATCTTTTGGAACGGGAACAGTTATGTTTGTTTGAAAGCTAATTAATAAACTATTTATCGTCTTCATTATCGTTTGTTTTATTTTGTTTGTTAATTACTGCCTTAACCGTATAGTCTGAATTGATCATTACACCTTCGGTTTGAACTCCTTCTATCGACTCTCCTGAATCCTGAAGATGTCTTATGTAAATTGCCAAAGCTTCTGCTTCTGCTTCATTTCCGGGAAAAGGAGGCATATAATTTCGTCCGAAATGCATATTCGGAATATAAGCTGTCATCATTTCCACATCTAAAGGCTGTCCGTTGTTATACATTCTTTCAAATACATCCACAACACTATTTACACCTTGTCCTGTATGGCATCTGCTACAAGCCAGCGTAAATACGCTCTTTCCTGCTTCAAGTTTATTATCTTCCGTAACTTCATTAACCGAAGTATAAGTAGCGTGCTTCAAGATTCCGTCTTGCTGATAAACGACCATATCTTCTTCCAATAAAAGGTTTGAATACATATACTGACCAATGACATAAGGCTTTCGGACAAATTCACGGACTCTTTCAAAAAAGCCTAAAAAAGCAAAAGCAAACACGACAGGCAACACAACCATATACGGACGTATTATTTTTGCCTTAAATAAACCAATAACGGCTATTACAACCGATAAACTAACTCCTCCTATGATGAAATATTTAAGTAAACCGTAGTATTGTGCGAAGTCCATAGTTCCTACAGCCGTACTCATATTTGCAGTCATTCCTTCAGGAATCGCTTTGTAATACCAGACTGCTCCGAAAAGTGTAAATGGAGCCCACAGGATAATCCATTTTGAAATAGATTTTACAGCATCTTTCCTGATTTGTGTTCCGTATTTTGTGAATATTGTGGCTAATAATAATCCGAATACACCTGCCATCAACATTGCCATAGGTGTTCGGAAAGCCAATTGAGGAATGTAAAGCGGATTGGTAAAGCCGTTAATAAGATTCGGATTACTGTTCCAATTCCCAGGATCCATCATAAAACCAAGAATAGCCACAATGATTGTCATTGTAATCCAAGAAGCTAAACTTAAAAACCAACCGAAACGTATGTGACGGATTTTTGCTCTGAGTGATTTATTGCTGTTTTTCCAAGTAAGAAAATAAATCATTATCAGAATAACTTCGGTAACAAATACAATCCATTCAGTAAACCAAGCCCAATAAAACACACGTATTAACGAACCGATTGATGAAGGACTGATTAAAGAAGCTGAAAACCATATTCCGACTCCTGTCATTGCTCCAATAGTTGTTGTAATGATAAAAGCTACTTTCATCATTTTATACACTTTTTCATCCCATTCTAAATCTGTAATTTGATCTGTTCCACTTCGTTTAAGCCCTTTTTGTTCCAACCAGGTTACTAATGGAATAAAACCGACTGCCAAACCGTGGTTTATAATTACGTGAAGTGTTGCAATTCCTGCAATAAGCATCCGATTGTTTAGCCAATCAAGATGAAACATAGGAAAATCCATAATCGTATCTGTTTTTGTTTTGGCAAATTTCCTTTATAGATAAGGATTAACCGAAAAATAAAAAAGCAGATTGTTTAACTAAACAATACTGCTTCTTTACTAAAAAAGGACTTGTATTTAATTTTTAAAGTCTCGTAATTTCTATTTTCAATTCAGTTATTTATTATTTTATTCTTCTGTTCGTTTCTTTCTGAATTGTTCCGGAGTCTGATTTGTCGTTTTCCTGAAGAAGGTAACAAAATAAGAAGTGTGCTCAAACCCTAATTCGTTTGCAATCTCATTAATAGAATAATTTGTATAGTGTAACAGTCTTTGTGCTTCAAGTACTATGTGTCTTCTGATTAAATCACCTGAAGTTGCTCCTAAAGTTTTTTTACAAATCTTGTTCAGATAATTTGTACTCACATTCAATATTTTTGCATAATCGGATGGAAGCTTCATTGTTTTGAAATTCTTCTCTATAAGCTTCTGAAATTTCTGAACTTTTTCTTTTGTCGGATTATTAGATTCCATATTCCTCAATGGATTATAGAAACGTTCTATCTCGATAAGTAAAATATTCAGAAAGGAGCGAAGAGCTTTTTTAGAAGCTTTTTTCTTGTTGGTAAACTCATTATGCATATATGATATTAAAGATTTCAGATAAGATAAATTATCGTTTGAAACCCTTATTACAATTTTAGATTCCCTGTTAAAAAAGGAAAATTGATTGAGTACATTATTGTTGTACCTTAATGAAAAGAAGTCTTCTGTAAAGCATATTATTTTTCCAATAGCTTCTCTGTTTAAATATAGTTCGGTAATGCAATTTGGTTTAATGATAAATACCTGGGCATCATCAATACGGATTTTATTATTATCGATAATAATTTCACCTCTTCCTTTTTCTACAATTAGAAAAGTATAAAAAGTACTTTCGTGAGGATGCTCTAAAAAAGGATATTTCCCCAAAAGGTTATCAATGGAATCAATCCAGAAATCCGTTGTATCATCAAACAAACCAATATCGCAAACCGGCAAGCGGTCTGTTTGCATAATTTTGTATTAGTTTTTGTTTTTAATCAACTTGTTCAATAAAGAATTAAACAATCTCAGGTGGTTGAAAAACAGAAAAAACTAATTCTGAGAGTATAAAATTGGAAGTGTATTCAGGATAATCTATCTGAGTAAAAATCTGAATATCTGTAGTAACAGGTTTATAATTTACGACTTGGAGAAATAAAGGTTGAACTTCTTTATTTTTAATATTTGGTATTTGCTGTTCTTTTTCTGCATCAGCAGAAAGCTCTTTTTCTAAAAAACATTTTCCGTTACATACAGGGATAGCATCAAATCTGTTGATACAGATGTTTTTAGCAATATAATCTTGATTTATATAGAATGAAGTAATAATCCAAATGCTTGATGTGCTTTGGTATAGAAAGGATAAAAGTAATATAAACAATATACTTTTTTTCATCTAATTTGATTCTTCATTCAGCAAAATTACAATTTCTTTTATTAATCTGTCAACATCAACACTATTGGTTCCATCATAAACACCTCGTATATGACGATTTTTATCTACTAAAATAAATCCTCCGCTATGGGCATAACCTCCCGGAGCATCCAAATCCTCGTAAGCTTGAGTAAAATAACTGTTTTTGGCAATATCAAAAATGTCTTTCTGCTCTCCCCATAAAAAATGCCATTTTTTAGGGTTCACTTCCAAATTTTCAGAATAAGCTTTCAGTACCGGAATAGTATCATTTTCCGGGTCAACAGTATGTGAAACAAATAATACATTTTCGTTGTCCTTAAAAGTATCGTAAACTCTTTTTAGTTCCATATTCATAACCGGACAAATCGTAGGACATCTTAAAAAAATGAAATCGGCTATATAAATTTTATTTTTAAATGTGTCGTTGGTAACTACTAAACTATCCTGATTTAAAAAGGAAAAATCCTGTATGGTATGTTGTGTTTCAACATTATTTACTACGGTCGAATTACCTAAATAGGGTAGCTTTTCTGATTTTTCAGAACAGCTGGCAACAATAAAGAAAAGGATAAAAAAAATAACTTGCTTCATAGTTAACAAAGGTACTCATTTGTTTTATATATAGGTATTACAATGCTTTTTTAGGTTGCAGTAAATCATCTATTTTAAATTTATTTCTCAAAACTTCCATATCCTCGCTTACTTTTCTATCCAATACTTTTGCATAATGTTGTGTAGTTCTCAAATTTTTATGTCCAAGCATTTTACTGACACTTTCAATAGGAACTCCATTAGTAAGCGTCACGGTTGTAGCAAAAGTATGTCTAGCAATGTGAAAGGTTAAGTCTTTCTCAATCTCACATATATCTGCTATTTCTTTCAGATAAGCGTTCATTTTTTGATTAGTTAAAATAGGAAGTAGTTTATCCTTGTTAATACATTCAGGATGATTTTTGTATTTGTCAATAATCATCTGCGTTATCGGAAGAATAGGAATTTTAGATGCTGATTCCGTTTTTTGTCTGTGGGTAAATATCCATTTTTCTCCATCAATGCCAATGCTTATGTGAGACTTTGTTAAGTTTTTGACATCTATATAAGCTAATCCCGTAAAACAGCTAAAAAGAAAGATATCACGGACTAAAGCCAATCTTTCTGTTTTAAACTCTTTATTCATTAAAGCCTGAATTTCATCCTCCGTTAAAAATACACGTTCCACCTCCTTAACTTTTGATTTATAATTTGCAAACGGGTTTCTATCCAGCCAGTCATTAGCCAAACAAATCTTTATTATTTTATTGAAGTTTTTAATGTATTTGACAGCTGTGTTATTTGCACAATTCCGAACGCTTCTCAACCAGAATTCATAATCAGTAATAAATGCGTGATCTATCTTGGTTATATCAATATCTGAAATATTGTATTTCCATTGCATAAATTCGATAGTATGTTTGAGCGAAGTCGTATAGCGTTCTAATGTTCCTGGTGCATATTCTTTACCAATTAGTTCTTTTATCTTGTTGTTGTGGTCTTGAAAGATAGGGACTAGCATTCTTGCTCTTTCATCAACTCCTAATAGTTTACTTTTGATTGTTTCAGTAGTTATAGGTACTTTTTTATGGATTAATTGCATTTCAGCATCTCTTATTTGACTTTTCAGTAAATCAAGATGATTATTAATTGAACGGGCTTCTTCTGAACTACCTTTTATTTTTCCTGCTTCTGTAGACCATCTGGATATTTCTACAAAACGATTGGTACTTAACTCAATACGTTTTCCATTGATAGTAATTCGTGTGTAGATTGGAACTAAACCATTTGCAGCTGCTTTTGCTTTCTTAGCATAAAATAGAATTGATACTTTTGTTTTCATTGTGGTGACCTTTTTAGTTGTTATTAAATTTAGCTTCAATATGACTAATCCACAAGATGTACAGTTTTTAAACTGGTTGTTGAACTGGCTGTAAAGCCTTGTGAATACTCGTCTGAAATAAAAATCGGTTACCCAAATTTTGGATTGTTTAGGGTAACCGATTTTATCCCTTTAGGTTCACGTATGAATGAATAATTTGATTATGTGATAAAAGAAAAAACCCTTAAAATCATACGATTTTAAGGGTTTTATTTCAATTTGCTTCTCAGCTGGCGGAGAAAGAGGGATTTGTATTTCTCTTTCTATGCCAGTATTTATAAGCCTTTTTACTGTAATTTTTTGATAGGTCATTAAATAGGTCACTTGTAAAAAGTGGCAAAGAACATTAATTTTAATTGATAGTATAAAAGTACTGATTTTTCAAGTGATTTCCAACAAATTGGGCTAAAAAATGTACCGGATTTTGATTAGGTTTTTACTACCAAAAGTTTATATAACTGCCTAAAACTAAACTATGAGTTTATAAAATCGTGATAAAATAAACAGCTATCAGTAAGTATAAATTTCATATAGGTTATTGGACAGGTGGATAAAGGTTATAATTCAGGCTAAACAAGATTGTAACTTGTTTTTAAGACTACCTACCCTACGATAAAAGGCTCCACCTGTTCCATCTTTAAGCTTGTATATTGGCAAAACTCTTCTACTGATACAAACTCATTTTCGAGCTTATTAAGATCATTTCTGATTTTATGCAATAATCTTATGCTTTGCCTATAGCTTTTTCCTGTGATGCGTTGAATGTCTTTTGGGTAGATACATATTCTTTTCATTCCGGTTTTCATACTCTATCCATACTTTTGATTAGGCTTTCACTACTACTACTAGAGCCTAATCAAATAATTATTCTTTGTAAAAATATAAAAAATAACTGTTGATCGATAGTCATTTACTGAAACAGTATTGCATACCTTTCTTCTAAAAGATTCTTATATTTTTCTTTGTATTCTTCCGATAAGAACGAATTATCAATCCATTTGGTGGCAATAGGCTTGTTTTTTTGGAAGCGTTTGGCAATACTCCCGATTTGTTTATCGTTTAATTCTAACATTTTGCCTAATCGTTCGAAATGTTCCCATTTAAGTTTTTTCTTTTTTCCTTCCAGAGTCAAAGCCAGTTCTTCGGTATCGTCAGGATTTACTATGGCTACATTCAGGAGATCATAAGCCGGGGCTAATATCCATTTATCTCCTGTATTTATCATAGAGAAGTTTTTCAGATGCATATCGTTGTTCCCGGTCAGAAAACTGAAAATGGCTAATTCCAGAAAATACACTTTATCCAGCAAGGTATTGTCGGAATACTCATTCAGGGCTTTGCCTACTTTTTCCATAGAGCTTTTGTATTTGTCAAAAGCCTCAGTGATCTGGAACATATCAAGCATATGGATCTTTTCTCCGGTATCTGTCCGGTCTATGCGTTTTGTAATATAGGATAGTTCTCCCGATTGTAATCGGATCAAACTTGACTTTACAACGTTTATCTCGAAGGCTTCAGCAATACGCATCGTTACGTGTTCGTTTTCCGGCATTTCCGGAAAGTGGTCGGATGGTGGTTTGAAAATATAATTTCCTCCCAAAGCACCAACAACTGTCAAACGTCCTTTGTTTCCGTCCTGAATAGCATCATTTACTAATGATAAGGAAAGTTTAGGCTGCACTCCCGGAACGGCTACACTTCTTTCCACTACATTTTTTGCCAGTTCTGCCATTTGTTTTAATGAATGTTCAAACAAAGGCTGCTGTTTGGTTCCAAAGAAATCCAGGCTGCATTGTTCGTGAAAATCACCGGATGTATTTTCGTCCAATGCTTTGTAACAATATAAACACTTTTTATTATTCATTTTCCTGTGGTATTGGTTGAACACTTACGGCTCCGATACAGTTTTGGCAACAAGCCAAAAGCAAGCCCATACGGTCATTTTGATTGATCTTCCAATTTTTGGAAGCAATATCCAATAACCAACCTTCGGGAATCAATCCTTCAAAAAAAGGAAATAACCGCTTATCAGTATAAGGTTTCGGACTTACGGGCATCATAAACGTGAGAAACTGTTTCGGGTGTTCTTTAACATACTTTTCTTCGTATTGAAAAACATATTCACCCTCGTTAGTTTCCGTGAGTATTCCTGCAAGGAGGTCTTTATAGTATATGGCTGCTTTTCTCATCCCTTATTATTTGTTGGTTTTGGATAATTCCCTCGCATTTACCGGAGCCAGGGTATGTCCGAACATTTTGAGCACCTGGTTTACCTTTTCCAGATTGAGGTTTTCTTTACCCTGTTCTATTTTTCGGATCACCGTAAGTGCTACTCCGGCACGTTCGGCAAAAGCCTCCTGTGTCAGGTTTACTTCGTTTCTTTTCTCTTTTACAAAATCTGCCAGTGTCATCATAATTATATGCTTTTACAACGAATTTGGACAAATATACTAAATTATATGTAAAAACATATAGTAGTGTAAAATAATTTGATTTTATATGTATTTACATATAGTTTAATCACTGTAGTTGTAAAAGAAATCAGATGTCATTTATGTACATAATTGCCATTTATACCTGTGTATGTCATCTGGAACAAGTACTTAATTGCGGTTATTCATTTAATTCTAAAATTTGTATTGAAATCAATCAGGAATATGTTGCAACAGGATGATGATTGAGAGAATTGTTCACTGATTTATTAATCTAAATTTTAGTATTATGGCAAGACAGAAAGGCATAATCAAATTAAAAGGGACTATCGGGGATATTACCTTTTACAAATCTCAGGACGGTTATTTAGCCCGTGAGAAAGGAGGAATCGAAGCGAGCAGAATTGCGAGCGACCCTGCTTTTCAGAGAACACGGGAGAACGGAGCCGAATTCGGGAGAGCGGGAAAAGCCGGAAGGCTTTTAAGAACGGCTTTACGTCCGTTATTGTTGAATTCTGCGGACAGCAGAATGGTTGGAAGACTTACCCAGCGAATGGTAAAAGTCATTCAGGCTGACCAGGTAAGTGAGAGAGGTCAACGAAATGTGATTGACGGAGAAGCAGAATTATTATTTGGCTTTGAGTTCAATATTCGTGGAAAGTTAGGAACAACTTTGTATGCTCCTTATACCACAGCTATTGACCGTGTGGCAGGGGAATTGGAGATAAATTTAGCTTCGTTCATTCCTGCAAATATGATTGCATCTCCGGGGGGAACTACTCACTTTAAAATTATTTCAGGTGCAGCTGAAATAGATTTTGAGGGAGAAACTTATGTTGTAGCAACTTCTGAAACAGCAATTTTACCCTGGAATACGACAGCGACAGCTGTCATCAATCAGGTAAATGCGGTAACAGCGAACTCCACCCATCCGCTGTTTTTGACTTTGGGGGTTGAATTCTATCAGGAAATCAATGGAGAAATGTATCCACTGAAAAACGGAGCATTTAACCCATTGTCGATTGTGAAAGTTGACGGAGGTGTATAATGGAACTACATTTAACCCGAACGTATTTTCCCGAGGGAACTAACGGGAAACTCGAATGTGAAGGCAAATTCATTTGTTATACGATTGAGTTGCCCTGGAAGAATAATGAAAAGAGAGTTTCCTGTATTCCCGAAGGGAAGTATAAATTGAGAAAGCGATTCAGCCAAAAATTCAATTGGCATATTGAAATTATAGATGTGAAAGACAGAATTCATATTTTGTTTCATCCTGCCAATAGTGCTCTGAAAGAATTAAACGGTTGTATTGCTCCTGTAACGAAAATTTCCGGTTCCGGGTTGGGGTTGATGTCCCGAAAGGCTTTTGAGAAACTCAAAGCTTTGGTATATCCCAGACTGGAACAAAAGGAAAAAGTGTATTTAATTGTTCAATCTTAAAAATTCAAACATTATGAATATAATTGATAGAGCTCAGGCTCCCACTCCGAAATTGTTTAAAGTGCTTCGAAATGTCGGTTTGGTATTGGCTACTGTCGGAAGTGTGTTAATCACTGCTCCCGTAAGTTTACCTGTTACCATTGTAACCATAGGAGGTTATTTGACTGTTGCAGGAGGTGTACTCTCGGCAGTGAGCCAGATTACGGTAGATGATGCCAAAAGTAAGGAAAGTAAAGCTTCCGAGCCTCAACAAAATGCAGAGTAATTCACTTACTTTTGGTACATTGGGAGGTACATTTTTGAGTATTGATCCGAATCTTCATTCGGAAGATGTTATAAAAACGATTCTTTTGGCTTCCATCGGAGCGATTGTAAGTTTTACAATGTCATTACTCCTAAGATGTATCTTAAAGAAGCACTCCAAAAAATAGTTTAACTCTTGTTGTGGTGACCTTTGAGTTAAACCAAATGAAAGCCCAAACCGAAAGGAATGGGCTTTTTAGTAACATTAAAAGAATGTAACATTTTCTTCTTGTCTATTATGTGAAGTATAGAAATAAACGAAAATATCTTATATAAAAAATGTGAATTATGTAAATATTCCCTTAAATAACATAAAGTTTTTTCCGTGTTAAAAATTCATCTTTACCAGATAGTAACCCTTTAAAATATAAGTAGTATGTCAAAAGAAAAAAATTTAAAAAGGAAATCCGATAAGACAGCTCCAGCTAAATCCCAAAAAGAAAAAAAAGCAGATAAAGTAGCCAAACGAAAGGATAAAGATAACGATGGAAAGATATTAGGATAATCTCACAAATGCGTCTCATTCAAAAAAATAAAGACATCTTTATTAAGATGTCTTTATTCATTTTTAAACCTGTTATTTTTCAATATTTATTTTTTGTTTTCTTCCGATTTTGCCTGAAATTTGTTGATTTTGTACACTGGAGCAAACTGGACTTTTAAGGCAGCAATTTTAATGTTGTCAGCATTTGTAAGCCCTTCTTTTTCAACAGTGTTTTTTCTGCTATCCAAAGCTTCATATAATAGTTTAATTTCATCCCATTCTTCTTGTGAATAGGAATCTTTGTAGTTAGTAACAGTTGTTACAAAATGGTCATATACATTTAGAATATTATCTTTGTTTACCCAATTAAAGTTTAAGTCGTTCCCTATATTTGTGTCTTTAAAAAGTGAATTTCTTAATGATTGTTTGGCACGTGTTGCATCTGCTTTTTGTTTTTCAGCAAGTACATCCTGTTTAAGAATTTCATACTTTTTAGACGAACTTTCTATTTGCTTTTCATACTTGGTCTTATCATCGACGTTTTGCAGCTGAATTTCTGCTTCATTTTTTCTGTCTTCCACAGCATCTTCTATTTCGTCCCATCTTAATGAAGCGTCTGCTAAGGCAACATTACTGACAGAATCAATATAAGCAGCATAAATATCCACTGACGTTTCTATTCTTTCCCTCTCTGTATTTTTACAAGAGGTAATTGTAACAGCCATTACAGCCAATACAAAAATTGGTTTTAAATTTTTCATAATGATTTGTTTTAAATTTTTGTGTGTTATCTTTATTCTACTTCATTTTTAATGTTTCCGAATTTTGATTTGCTCTCATCAATAATATTCTCACCTTTTGAAGCCAATTTTTCATACTTATTTTCTAAAGAAGAAACAAGGCTGTTTACACCATCTTTAATACCGTTTTTTAAGTCGTTACCTTTTTTGGCCATTTTTCTTCTTGTATTGCACCCTTTATCTGGAGCAAACAATGTTCCTAATATAGCCCCAATAGCTAAACCACTTACAATTCCTATTATTGTTTTATTTGTTTTCATTTTTTTTCTATTTAATTGTTTTTAAATTTTGTTTTATTTAATATTTCTGAATAAAAATATTAAAAGAGTAATTATAAGTAATAGGTGAGAAACTGACCCAAAATCAAGAATAAAATATACTATACCCATAGTGTGAATAAAACTATTAAGACTACAACATATAATATACTTGACATACTTTCTGGGTTTTACATTAGAATCTTAATACCGCATACACGCTTAAAACACTGTTTTTTGCATCAGGAAAAGTATAAGTATTGCCGTCAATGGTTCTTTCCTTTCCTATATTTGATAAACCATGGTTGTAACGAACTCCAATACTTATAGGGGAAAACTCAAATTCAGCTCCGCCTGATAATCCAAATTCAATTTTTTTGAAATCATCAGTATCCAGTTCTACTTCAGCGTCGAAAAGCTCGTTGTTTGTTTCATTCTTAATGTTTGCATCTATCAGATAAGCTATATAAGGACCTGCCTGAATACTGAAGTTATTGGTCAAGTTCACTCTCAATAATATAGGAACCTCAATATAATTCAGCCTGAATTTTGCTTTTCCTTCAACAAATGCATTATTATATTTTAATTCGGCTCCTTTTCCCGAGAAAAGTATCTCTGGTTGGACAGCAAGAAAATCAGAAAAAGGTAATACTGCTACAAGCCCCGCATTAAAACCAAATAGTATATTTCGGTCATCTACATCTTCTGTATAAAGGTTAGAGAAATTCACCCCTCCTTTGATTCCGAAACTATTACTTTCCTGAGCACTAGATAGAGCAACAACAGAAAAAAACAGGACGGGTAAAAATAATTTTTTCATAATTTTTGTTTTTAATTAATGTATTTGTAAAAAAGAAGTCATCTAAAATCCTATTTATTCTTACATAATGTAATTCTAAAAAGGCAATACAAGAATTTATCATAAATCTCCATTATTGGACTTGATTTCATTTTAGACAACTTCTCAAGATAAGAGTACTAATTTAAGCAGCTGTTATAATCCAATAACTTTAGATAATTCACCTTTGGTAATGCCTAATTTTGTTTGAACTCTTTTCAACATATCTTCTTTCTTACCTTGTTCGAAATGTAAATCCGAATCTGTTAATGAGGGATATTTTGATTTTAATTTCCCTTTTTGCACTTTCCAGTCATCATTTTTAACTTCTGGAGTTTTTTTTGTAGTATCCATAATATAAAATTTAATTGTAACAGAAGTATTACCAGACAAAGGTTGTTATTATTAAAACTATTTGTGTTACAGTATTTTGTAAGTTTTTATACTATTCACACCTTTTGTTTTTCGATATGTTTTTGAAAATTCTTTCAATTGGTTTTTTAAAAAATCCAAATACTTTCTGTAATCTTCAGTTTTGATTTCTTTTTCCTCGTAAGAAATAAACAAAGGAGTTTCCGAAAGGTTTTTATACAGTTCGGGACAGGTTTTTTGAATTATGGTCGTAAGATTAAATATCTCCTGTATCAGTTTTGTTCTTTTATCATTCATAACCGCTCTTTATTACCGTAAGTATCATTTTGAATCTTCCGTTGGGCTTTATATAGTTGCTTTTATGGGCAGGGATGATAACGGATTGCCCTGTTTCAAGCATTAAGGATTCTCCGTCTATTACAATTTCTGCCTTTCCGTCAATAATCTGTGCATACGTGTCAAAGGGAGAAATTTTTTCAGTTAATCCTTCTCCACTGTCAAAAGAAGCCACACTTATATTTCCTGTAGATTTCTTCAGTATGGTTTTCATTACTACCGAATTGGTAACGTATTCGATAATTTCGATAGTGATATAGACTTTTGATTTTTCAATTTCGTTAGGTTCCATTTTTTATTATTTTTTATTAAGAAAAAAGACCGTTTAGCAAATACTATCGCAAAACGGTCTTTTAAAAAAATAAGTCCCAAAGTATTACAATCTGCAAGATGAAATTTCAAAATCACCTTTCAGTAATTGAGCCCCCTGAAACCTGTTTTTAATGGATTATAAAGACTAAAGACTTATTTGAGGTTTTGTATCTGTTCCGTTAATAGCCTTATCGGTACATTCCTGTGCCTTATTACTACATTCAATAGCTCTTTCAGAATTCCCTTCTTCGTAATGCTTTGCTGCATTTAGGTGATGTTTTGCTGCTGATTCCAAATGTGTTGCCGCTTCTTTGTGATTTTTTATTTCTTTTTCAGAAGTAACATTGTTTGGTTTGTTCGGGGTGTTTTGATTTCTTGTGTCCATCTTGTTTTGATATTAGATTTGCAGCTTTATTGCTACCGTACAAAGGTTATCATTATCAATACAATATGTCTTACAGAATAATTAAAAGAAGTTATACCTTTCACACATCTTCAAGGTTGATACGTTTTTTTTGTTTTAAATTTTTGAAAAAAGTAGGTGTCAGTCCCGTAATTTTTTTGAACTGTGCGGAGAGGTGGGCAACACTGCTGTAATTGAGTTTATAGGATATTTCGGACAAGTTCAGCTCGTCATAAATAAGCAGTTCTTTTACCCGCTCTATTTTGTGTATGATGATGTAATGTTCAATCGTAATTCCTGTAGCTTCCGAAAATATATTGGCAAGATAGGTATAATCATAATTCAGCTTCTGACTAATGTATTCCGACTTTTTCATTTTTGGAAGTTCATCTTCGTAGTGGACAAGCTCAATAATCACATTTTTTATTTTTTCTATTAAAATAGCTTTTTTGTCATCCATCAGCTCTAATCCTGATTTTGCCAAGGCTGTTTTTAGCTGTATCAACTGTTCAGCAGTAAGATCTTGTTTTACTTCTATTTCTCCTAAATCTACTGCACCATAGATGATTCCGAGTTTATCCAATTCGGTTTTCACTATCATTTTACAGCGAATACTAACCATATATTTAATAAAAATTTTCAATTTTATAAATTTTTATGTAAATTTAGTTCAATTAATTGATTAATTCGGCTTTATGTTTTCTATTAGTTCAATTATACTTAGAGTTATAAAAATATTTATATAGATTATAATTACCTTATCTTGTCTATCAAAGACACCACAAAAAACTCTGGAATTTTTAGATTTCCAGACATCTGTCTGATAAAGAACAAATAGTGTAATAATAGTTAGATTTAAGTTACTTTTTACAATAGCGATACAGAATAACTCTTCGCATATCATTGATAAGGTTGATATTTTCGTGAAACTGCTTTTCTTTTTGCTGCAACAATCTGAGAGCTGCAACATCTTTTTTATGGCTCTCAAAATCTGCCAAAATCTCTTTTGATTTAAGAGAAAATTCTTTTTTGAATTCAGGCAACCGTAAAAACGGATGCCAGAATTTAGACTTCCAAAGACTGAAAGCTGTCCAGTAATGACTTTCTTTTTCTTCATCTGAAGAAAAAACAATTACAAAGCAATTTGCACAAGGCTCATTTAAAGGTTTACCACTGTTTAAGCCTTTGTTCAGGATAAAAAAGTGTTCGTTTTTGTAAACATTTCCTTTTGTGTGGGTTTTGATGATGAAATTTGCCATAACATTCGGATTTAAAAAGTTAGTTTTTCTTTTTTCCGATGTTTCGGTAGCACCTCAACACATAAACATTTTTCCAAAAGAAAAAGGGAAAAAAGAAAGCCATTTTATCCGTGAAGGGTTCCAAAAAGCAAGTTTGTGGAGAAAAATACTACCCGAATGGGTGGAGATTTTTTTCCACACCCGCAGGGCTTGAACTTGTCTTTTTGAGAACCCGAAACGAACCTTTGGCTTCTTTTTTCTCTTTTTTTGGAAAAGTCGTTTCCTTTCTTAACCCCTTTGTCCGCAATTTGGGGTAAACAACCCGCAGGACTAAAAAACACTTTGGGAGCAAGGGAAAAGCAAGGGTGGCGTTCCGGGAGTGGAACAATAGCAGGGCAAATGAATGAAGCAATATAAGCAGTAATCAGCATTGGAATTGCATTGGGAATTACTGCTTGTTGCAAAATGAATGATGAGCAAGGGGATTGTGAAACGAACGGATAAGTCACTCTTGCTGAGGGATGCCGAGGATAGTGAAATGAGGAGGAATGAACTTTCCGTAGGCATAAGGCAGAGCGTTGGAAGTGGTTTTTTAGTCCTGCAACCGCTGAAATTGGGTGGAGGGGAAATTGCGGACACTATGGGCTTTTGCGACGGGCGGTTTTTTGTATAGCCGGCAGGTGCGACGGAAAGCTATCAAAAAACTGTCCCTGAGCAAAAGCCCTAAAGAGCGTGGGCAGGAGCGGCTTTTTTACATAATGTTATTATAGTGGGCTTGTCCCCGTAGCCCGAAGGGACTATAATGCCACATTATGTAAAGAAGCTTTGGGGAAAGTTTTTGTTGCCTTGATCGAATCTTCGTTAGGAGTTCATTTTTAACAGGCATACAAAAAATTTCGGAGCGTTGGCAAGGAGTGAATAAATAACTATTTTTCAAACAACCCTTTCTTCAATTCTTCAAGCAACATATGTGCGTATTCTAAATCCCAGTCTTTATTCTGTATCCATTGTTTGGCAATTTCAGAAGTTTCGGGACTAATTGTGTTTTTATCAATGGTACTTTGAATTCTTTCCTTAATAGCTTCTGACACATTTAAAAACTTACTCGTTTTTCTCCCTAAAACTCTTGCAGCAATTTTCAACCTATCAAAATTTTCTTCTGGAAAAGTATCGTTATGATTTTCTATTATTTCATCATATTCTAACTCAAAATAATGTTCTATTATGCGAAGAATATCATATAAATCACTTCCTCTTTCTTCCGGTCTGTCACTCCAAGCGATGAACTTTAGAATAACCATTCCCGGTAGTGTGGGAATCTGAACAGACTTATCTTCTATCTCTACTGTACTTACATCTTTCAAAACCTCACGAAATCCTAAAACGTGTAAATCTGTGTATCTCTCATTAAAATTTACGGTAAAGTTTTCTTCAATTTCTCCAAATGGCAATAAATCAATGGCAACATTATATTTTGGATGATATAATGTCCAAGGAGCTTTTACTTTATTAAATCCGTATTTACCAAGCTCTTTTACAATAATTTCAAAATCTTTGATTGAAGAAATCATTATAGCAAAATCAATATCTTTAGTTCCTCTACTTGGTTTAATTCCTTCTTTCAGTAATTCGAGTGCTATTGCACTTGCCCCGATTAAATAATAAGGGACATTTAACTTTATCATTACTTCATCAATTATATCGAAAACTTCTTTGAAGTATGGAATGGCAAGCTCCTTATAGGTTTGGTTTGATGTGCTCATTAAAAATTATATTTGCTGTTTCTCTACATCTTTTATCATCTGCAATAATTAAATCTGCATATACTAATTGTAAGGGTGCTGTTTGCGTGTTAAATGTTTCTTTCCAGAACATATTATATACCCAAATATTTCCGTCATTATCGGGGATAAACCTGTAATTTTTCATTAAGTCTTTTGTGGTTTCTTTTGTATATAATGTTAATTGTTCCGGACGTAAATGATTGGTTATAATATCTCCGGCTGGCTCGCCTCCCCAAACAGTTTCCTGAAGATTAAGCGGTATCTCTTTCCAATTTTGGTTTCTGTCGAGTAATTTAAATCTTTGTTTTAAAAGAGTTGGTTTTAGAGTTTGTTGGTATTCCGTTATCCACTTGTTTAATAATGTTTCATAGTCATTAATAATAAACTCTTTTTTGTTGAGCTTTAAAATCAGGTTTGTTTCTAACAGACCATTTATTATTTGAGGAATATTACCTAAAGCTACATTAGCAACCTCTGCTATTTCTCTTTGTGTTTGATTGAGTAATTTTGGCTCTAACAGAAAGTGAAAAACGACTTTTAATCCTGTTTTTGTAAAAGCTCTATTTCCTTTATCTTTTGGTGTGTGTAATGTTTTATTAGTGTTTATATACAGATAAATATTTTCTTGATTTAGATATATATTCCCGTTGGCTTCAATATAATTGATATTATTTTCCTTAAGTTCTGCTTTTACTTTTGGATATAATTTTTCTGCTATAAGAAGAAAATTATCAATATTTCTTTTTTGATGTATGAGGTTAAATAGCTGGTAGTTCTTTAACTCTTTTTTAATTTCTACATTAAAATTCAATGTTTGACCATTTATTAATAAAGTTAAATTACCATCAATACCTATAATGTTATTATAAATATCAATAGTATTCCAATCCCATTTTATTGGAATTTCATTTTCTAATGTATTTAAAACCCTATATATTATTTCCTCATTTTTCATATTAAGAATTTATACGTTCATTATTTTATTTTGTTCATTATTCGTGAACGACTTAAAAACGTGAACAAATATAAGAAAGAATATTTACAAATAATATTATTCTTCATTTTTAATAGAAAATCTATTGGCAACTATCTCTGAAACTCTCTTAATATCTTCATCATTATGGCTTAAAAGAGGTGTAACATAATCTACAATTAAATCTTTAAAACCTCTGCCAAACTTAATTTGTTTGCCTGATTCTAATTTAAATAAATATTCAACATATTTTAATTTATTTAAATCTGAAGGATTTTGTAATACTTCCTGAACATATAGTTTTATTTGTTCAATTTCTTTATTTATCAATTCAATTACAAAGTTCTTATTTATAAACTCATTATTTAATTCAAAAAATTCCTCACTCAAATTTTCTTTCTCATCTACAATTAGTTTAGAAATTCTTTTACAAAAATTATCGAAATGGGTTTCATCTAATAACTTTATAATTTTAGACCAATTATTTTTTTGCCATTTACTAAACGTATAGGTAACATTGTTTTTTAAAAATACTCCACATACAAATTCATAAAGAGTTTCATTTAATATATGCCCTAAAGTAAAATTATTGTCTTTATCTTTTATTTCTAATAATATATCAAACAAATAGTCGTCTGAATTGAGTGATTCTTTTAAAATTTCCTTATTAAGAATACTTAATTCGTTTTTAACTTTATCAAATATCTTTTCGGATTTATCAGAACTGAGAATTTCATAAATAACATAATCATTTGTGATTAGCTCTAGATCTTCAAGAGCTAAAATATCTTCTTCTAATTTAGAATTTTGAAAAAGTTTATTAATTAGTTCTGAAATCTCATAGTTTTCTTTTTTGTTGTTATTTATTTCAATAATTGTTTCAAATGGGTTATCAATCTCAAATTCTGTATTATCTTCATTTTGTATCATTAAATCAATAATATCAAGACATAAAACATTGTTATTATCTTTACTCAAATCCCAAATGCATTTAAGTAATTTATTTTCTTTAAATTTTTCATACGTGAATTGAGCATTATTATTATCAGATGTTTGCCAATAGTTTTTAATGTTTTTAATGTAGGAATTGGTATAGGAGTTGTTTTGAGGAACTTCATTTTCAATATTTAAAATATTATCTTTAAAGTATACACTACAAACTGTAGCTATAATATTGTTTACTTTATCATTTTCAGATACTATGAAGTAACAAACAGAATACAATTCGGAGGTTTTTAAAAAATCATTAAAGTCATATTCATTATGGTATGCATAAAATAAGTTTTCAAACAACTCAATAGATTTATAGTCGAATACATTTCCACTTTGACTGCCATTATTCCATTTAAAATAGTTATTCAGACTGTTTAGTATAGATTCCGTTTTATTTACTCCAGATTCTATACAGTTATTTATCAATAAATGAGTTTCTTCTGTTATTTGATTACCTGCTTTAATTTCTTTAGAAATTTCAGAGATTAGCTTTGTTGACGGGTGAATTAAATGGAGAATCTCCGAAAAATTTTCTTGTTGATTAAGAAACTTCCAGTTTTTATAATCTATGTCTAATATTTGTGTTTTAAACTGAATATCAGTGTTACTATAAATATGATGTAGAGTATTTATAAAAACCTCATTTCTTTCTAAATTAACTTCGTCTGTGTTGTTTTTTTGGTTTTCCTGATAGATATATGTTTGTAAATAAAAATACCAAAGTTTATTTAAGCTTTTTGTTTTCTGATATTTGAATAATAAATCGGAAGTGTTTTTAATAATAATATCACCTAACAACTTAAATTATATACAACAAACTTACAAATCTTTTTTAACATTTTTTATGGTTTCTCGTAAAACCATAAAATCCTGAAAATTTCAGGATTTTATTACTATAATAATATTATGGTACTTTAGCCTGTATCTTGTGTTCAATGGGTTTTCATTTCTTACCTCAAAACGAAAACTTAGTTATTGTATGATGTTTTTTATATATTTGTTAAATGATCAATTCATAAATATTAATGCAAAGGCTTCAAACCATTGAAGAGATTCACAGAATATTCCCGACTAGTGGAAGCAGTCCGATATTAGTTACCTGTGATGATTTTAGGGATTGGGTTTGTAAATACGATAAATCACCAATGAATTTGTTTAATGAATTGCTTGCCACAAAATTTGCTGAAATATGGGGTATAAAAACACCCGAAATTGCACTTATAAAAGTAAAAAAGGAACACGTTCCTCAAGATAAATTCCCGAAAATACCAACCCATTTATTTAATAAAGATTGTTTTGGTTCTTTGTATCTTGAAAGTTCTAAAGAGATTGATTATTCGATAATTTCGTTGTTTAAGGAACAGAGTTTTAGAGATAAGCTTGGAGACAAAGAAGATTTTTTGAAAATTGCACTTTTTGATATTTGGATGGCTAATGAGGATAGAAACCACAATAATTTTAATTTGTTATTATATGCTTCTCCAGACAAAATGAACTTCTTTTATGCGATTGATCACGTCAATATTTTTAACAGCAGTTTCCTGAATTACGGGATAACGGATATTACTGAGGAAGAATCAATAATCAAGACTGATTTAGCGAAAATTCTGTTTGGTAAAAACAAGCAGTTAACACAAATTGTGAATAACTTAATTGAAAGTTTCTATCTTTGCAGTGTAGAATGTTATAACCAACTTGATGAAATATTAGATTTAATACCTGATTCCTGGGACATAGATAGAGATAAAACAAAAAATAAAATTGTTCAAAATCTGTTTACCGAAGAATGGAATCAAATTTGTGAGACAAAATTCAGGGAATTTGTACAATCTTTTATTATCAAAAAAAAATGAAAACGATATACTCCATATTATACGTTACGCTTAATACTGCTTTGAATGAAAAAGTAAGTATCGGGGTTTTGATGTCTGACGGGAAGTATGATATGTTTAGATATTCTACGGATAAATTACTTGCTTTAAAGGGAATCATAGAGACCGAAAGGTATAGCCTGGTCAGAGGTTATCTCAGGTCATTAGAAAATGATATTAATACAACGGCAGACAAAAAAAGCCTTTTTGAAAAAAAGCCTTTAAAAAAGAATTGGGTAAGCGAAAGTTATATCAGTTATCTGTCAAGGTATTCTAATAACCTGATACAGTTTTCTGAACCGAAAGCTATTGATATAACATTCAGCCCTGAAAACTTTAGAAGACTATTTGAAAAGTATATTTATACTTTTGATCAAAAAATAGAAGATATTATCACCGAAAGTATATTCAGAAAAGTTAAGCAACAGTTATATCCTAAAATCAATAACCGGGTAAATTTGGATAAGCCGTTAGATTCAAGTCATTTTGAGAATCTGTTTGCCCCTATCGAAGTTAATTTTATTGGGATAAACGGAATGCCCGTAGCAGGACAAACCATTGATTTTGACAAAAAACACCACTTTTTAGAAAATGATATTGCTCGTTTTGTATCACTGACCAAAGCTATAGAACTGGAAGGAAAGGAAAAAGGCAAATATTTTGTATTAGGACACGAGCCTGAAAAGAAAGACGATAAAAACCATTTGCTGTGGGAACAAATCAGGAATACTGAATTTCTTGAATTTGTTGATGTAGGTGAGGTGGGCAGAGTAGAGGAGTATATCGAAAAGAATGATGTAAAACCTTATTTTTCAGAGTAAAGCATATATTTATCACTTAATACTATTCCTGATAGCCCCTGAGTAATCAAGCTATCGGGTTTTGCTTTTATATAACAAATATTTTTTCCGCTTTTTACAGCTTCCTTATAAAACAAAAAATACTGAAATTATATAAGGTTTTATTCTAATGTTTGTTTTGCGTTTAGCAACTTTATAATCTTATCTGACCAAAATTTTGAAAGAAAAGTAATATATTGCAACATAGTTTTGCAATGGCTTGCAATCTTATTTATTGGTTATCAAATATTCAAATATTTGATTTTTAAAGTGTTAAGTTTTTAGATAATGTTGTGATAAGGGTTGTTTTGCAAATGTTTTGCAAAATTTTGCAAAACATTGTTATTGGGCTTTTTTATTGAAAAATAATAACTACTTTTGTGGTACTGATATTTTTGTGTTTTTCACAAAGTAAAAAATTAAAGTTATGAACACTATTTTTGAGGATTTGAAGAAGTATTTCGCTAACACTCCTCAAGACATCATTTTGAGGGATTGGAGAGCGACAGAGAAGGATGACGAGATTGGTCCGACGGTTAATGAGTTTTTGTGTTATACAGACTTTTTCTTTAACATAAATTACTCTGGGGAGATCAGACCAAAACAGAAAGTAACGATAAATCAAAACCAACCCGAAGAATACTTCGGGTTTTTTATTGGAAAAAACGGTCAAATTGACCACCACTTTCCAGTCTAAATTGACCATCGA
>JBEBWA010000022.1:0-30168 GCA_040392465.1 Flavobacterium suncheonense | reverse complement strand
TAGCTTCTACAAAATATTTTGAAGAACCATCCATAATCGGAGGTTCAGAAGCATTTAATTCGATAATGATATTATCTAAATCACATCCTACGCAAGCTGCCAAAACATGCTCTGAAGTTTGGATTTTCACGCCTCTTTTTTCAAGATTAGTTCCTCTTTGAGTATTTACCACATAATTGGCATCTGCCTCAATTACTGGATGTCCTTCTAAATCAACTCTTACAAATGTAAATCCGTTGTTTATCGGAGCAGGTTTCAAGGTCATAGTAACTTCTTTTCCTGTGTGAAGCCCGACACCTTTTAGAGTAATTTCTTCTTTTATGGTTTTTTGGTTAGCCATAACTTATATTTTTTTACTGCGAATTTTGTAAATCTTTTGCAGACAAACAATTTAGGTTGTTTTTACCAGTGTTTAATCGGATAATTTCTTTTTTAAATCGTCTAAATCTGCTACTATTTTTGGGAAATTTTTAAAATGAACGAATGATTTTGCAAAATCTCCATAACCAAAAGCGGGGCTTCCCTGTACGACATCTCCGTCAGGTAAACTTTTTCCGATTCCAGATTGCGCTTGGATTTTAACACCATTTCCTATCGTGATATGCCCGACTATTCCGACTTGCCCTCCGATAAAACAGTTTTTCCCGATTTTGGTAGAACCAGCAACTCCCGTTTGAGAAGCGATAACTGTGTTCTCTCCAACTTCCACATTGTGTGCAATTTGAATCTGATTATCTAGTTTTACTCCTTTGCGGATGATGGTGCTACCGAGGGTTGCTCTATCAATACTAGTCAAAGCTCCAATCTCGACATTATCTTCGATAATTACATTTCCGATTTGAGGTACCTTGCTAAAAGTTCCGTCTTCGTTAGGCGCAAAACCGAAACCGTCCGAACCAATGATAGTTCCAGAATGGAAAGTACAGTTTTTACCAATAACCGATTCAGAATAGATTCTTACCCCTGCAAATAAAATAGTATTATCTCCAATAGTTACATTGTCTCCTACAAAACAGTTGGGGTAGATTTTTACGTTCTCACCTATTTTTACGTTTTTGCCAACATACGAAAAAGCTCCTAAATATAGGTTTTCTCCATACGTAACATTTTCTGAAACAAACGAAGGTTGTTCAATTCCAGATTTCATCAGTTTTACCTGATTATAATATTCTAAAAGTTTTGAAAAAGCCTTATAGGCATCTTCAACTTTAATAAGAGTGGTAGTTACGTTATTTTCAGGGACAAAAGATTTGCTGACGATTGTTGCGGTCGCTTTTGTAGTATAGATATGGTGTTCGTATTTTGGGTTGGCCAAAAAAGTCAGGGCTCCGTCAGAGCCTTCTTCTATCTTTGATAGTTGAAATACTTCAGCTTGTGAATTCCCAACGATTTCACCTTCTAATAAGTCTGCTATTTGTTGTACAGTAAATTTCATTCTGGCAAAAGTATAAAATTTTAAAAAATTATAGTGAGAAAGTGTCTGAAAATTGTTTTTTAATCAAAAATCACAAGGATTCTTATAAGATAAAGTTGATAGGTAAGGGTTAGATAAGATTTATATCATAAGTATTTGTGATAATTCGTAAAGTATATAATTTAAATTATGTTTTCTCTCACTATTTTCGGATAGCATAAATAATATTTTGACACTTCTTCCGAAAGGGATTTTAGGTAAGATTTGTCTGAAGCGGAAATTAAATCTTCTGTTTTTCCGTTTTTCTGTAAAATTAAAATAGGTTCAGAAGTTTTGTCGTATGCTTTGTTGCTTATTTTTCCTTTAAAAATAAAATATTTACTTTCTTTTAAACTAATTTTTTCTTTTTGAGAAAGTAAATCTTGGAGTTCACTAATTCGTTTTTTTGAAATTTTGTCAGATCTAATTTCGGTTTTGAGTAAATCCCTATTGATAAGCATCTGGCTTAAACGGCTCAAAACATAATCTTCAGAATTTTGCCATTCTTTAAGAGCCGAAACTACATCATAATCGTCTAATTTTGAGAAGTTTTCTAAAACATTATCGTCAAAATTGGTTTGGTCAATTTTGTTTTCCAAAAAAAAAGAAAAAGCGGAGCCACACGCTAAAGTCTGTCCTGCTTCGGTAAGTTCTTTAGCTCTCTGAAGCGTTTTCATCAGCATGTGTTCGGCAACGATACTTGTTTTATGAAGATAGGCTTGCCAGTACATCAGACGTCTGGCTACCAAAAACTTTTCGACCGAGTAAATTCCTTTTTCGTCAATTACCAGATGGTCATCCACTGCATTAATCATTTGAATAAGCCTTTCAGAATTGATATTCCCTTCAGCTACACCTGAATAGAAACTATCTCGTTTAAGATAATCCATTCTATCCATATCAAATTGCCCAGAAATGAGCTGGTGTAAGAATTTTCTGTGATATTCTCCTTTAAAGATTTCAATAGCTAAAGATAATTGCCCATTAAATTCTCGGTTGAGTTTATTCATAAACAAAATCGAAATATCTTCATGATGAATGTTTACAATACTGTGCTCCATAGCATGCGAAAAAGGTCCGTGGCCAATATCGTGAAGTAAAATTGCGATATAGAGCGCTTGTTCTTCGTCTTTAGAGATTTCGACGTTTTTTTGACGCAGGGTTTCGACTGCTTTTTGCATCAAATGCATACAGCCTAAAGCGTGATGAAATCTAGTGTGATGAGCTCCAGGATATGCTAAGTAAGACAATCCCATTTGAGAGATTCTTCTTAATCGTTGAAAATATCGATGCTGAACCAAATCATAGATTAGCTCAGACGGGATAGCAATAAATCCGTAAATAGGATCATTGAAAATTTTGAGTTTGTTGGTTTTGCTCACTAGAAATTAGGTTGTTTGCAAAGCAAAGATAAAGAAATTAGAATAAGTGTTTAAAAACAGTTTAAAATAGTTGGTTATAAATAAAGAGCTTCAACCGATTCCTTCAAAATTATAACTGCTTTTTGCATTTCTTCAACATTCAGATGACCAAAACCGAGTCGGGTTGCACTAATGTTTTTGTTTTGATACAAAATGGTTTGAGGTAAAAACAAGCCGTTTTTTTCACATTCTTTTTTGAGTTTCCCTAGATTCAAGTTGTTTTCCCATTCCACCCAAAAAGCCAATCCTCCAGATGGAATTTTAAACCATACTTCTTGTTTGAGGTAGTGATGTAATAACTCCGAAAAATAATCTCTTCGTTCTTTGTAAATCTTTTTATTTTTTTTGAGATAACGATGCACTTCTCCTTCTTTGATCCAGTGGGCTAGAACCTGTTCTTTTATAATGTCTTTGTCAGGGTCTAATATCTGCTGGTATTTGTGTAATTCATCAATTAAATCAGCTTGAGCAACAATAAATCCGGTTCGGAATCCGAAGGGCAACGCCTTTCCAAATGCCCCGATATAAACTACCATTCCGTTTGTATCAAAGCTTTTTAGAGGTAACATAGGGTTGTTGTCATAATGAAAATCATAATCATAATCATCCTCTAAAATGATAAATCCAAACTCCTTAGAAAGTTCTAAAACTTCCATTCTCCTTTTAGCATTGAGAGAAACGGTAGTTGGATAATGATGATGAGAAGTCAAATACAGCATTCGGATGTCATATTGTTGACAAACTTGTCTGAGGTGTTTAGTCGAAATTCCGTTTTTGTCTACTGGGATCGAAATTATTTTGGCTCCTGCATTTAAGAAAACCATGTTTGAAGCATAATAACTCAAATCGGCTACTACCACTTTATCGCTTGGAGAAAGTAAAAGTTTTGAGGCTAAATACAAACTCATTTCTCGACTGTTTGTTGTGAGCAAATCTTGTTTAGAAACATGAATTCCTCTGGTTAGGTTCAAGTAATTGACGAGTTGTGTTCTGAAATCATCAGAACTTTCATTAGCTAACTGTTCCCGCGATTTTATAGGGTTTTTGGCTTTGAGTTTCGAAAGGTAAATTTTAGATAAAACGTCTATTTCAGACAATCTCATATCAGGAAGACCTTCATTGAATTGCAAAAGGATTTCGCTCTTTTCAATCGGATCCTCTAAAATAGTGGACTTCTGAAACGAAAAACCTGAATTTAATTTCGGTGTTTTTTCAACAAGCTTTTGATTTTGGGCTTTTGGTTTTTGACTTTTATGATTAGAAAGAATAAATGTCCCTTTGTTTGGGATAATTTCTATCCAACCTTGAGCGTGTAAATCTTCGAATGATTTAATAAGTGTGTTTCGGTTTATTTTGAATATTATACAGAGAATACGAGTGCCTGGAAGCTTTGTTCCTTCGGGTAAATAGCCTAACTGAATAGCCTTGATAAATTGATGAACCAGCTGTAAATAAACAGGGGTTGGCAAATTTTTGTCAATTTGGATAAAGCTTTTAAATGGAATTTGGGCCGGACTATTCATTTTCTAAAAACTGGACTATTTTAATAGTACGGAAAGGTACTACTTTTGCCCGAAGTTTAAAATATTTTAGTCATCGATTTCACAGATTACAGAGGATTGTATAAAAATCCGATAAGTCCTTATAACCCGTGTCTAAAAACAAAAAATATAAAATGAAAAAATTTTACTTTTTATTATTGACTCTGGCTTGTATGAAATTATCAGCCCAAATTGATAGAGATACGCTTTTGATTCCAGAAGTGATTATTTCTGAAAACCGTTTTTCAACTCCTGTTTCTGAACAAAATCGCAATGTGTATGTCATCGGTAAAGAGCAAATTCAAAAACTTCCTGCTCGCAACATTCAGGAAGTTTTACAATATGCTAACGGAATTGATTTAAGACAACGAGGTCCATTTGGTTCTCAGGCGGATATATCGGTTGATGGAGGGAGTTTTGAGCAAACGGTTGTGTTGCTTAACGGAGTAAAAATCATTGATGCACAAACGGCTCATAATATGCTTAATCTGCCGATTCCAATCGAAGCTATCGAAAGAATTGAAGTCGTACGCGGTCCTGCAGCTCGGGTTTACGGAATTAATTCGCTTACGGGAGCCATTAATATCATTACCAAAAAACTAACCAAATCTGGAGTTTTGGCGAGTGCGTATGTCGGTTCGAATTTCGAAAAAGACGAAGAGGGTTCAGAAGACATGTTTTATGGGAACGGAATTCAACTTGGAGGAGTTTTAGCCAAAGAAAAACACCAACATTCTGTTTTTATGTCACATGACAAAAGCAACGGATACCGTTACAATACGGCTTTTGAAAACAATAAACTTTTCTATCAAGGAAATTATCAACTCAGTAATTCTGACGAAATTTCGGCTTGGTTTGGCTATATTAATAACGACTTTGGAGCCAATGGGTTTTATGCAGCCCCTGGAGACAAAGATTCGAGAGAAATTGTAGAAACTACATTAGCAAGCATTCAATCCAAACATTATTTGACTGACAAATGGGTGCTTATTCCGAGGATTAGTTATCGATATAATTATGATGATTATTGCTATTTAGGTCATACAGAATCAGCCAGAAGTGAGCATTATACCAATTCTATTTCGGGTGAGATAAATACGACTTATCGGATGGATAAAGGAGAATTTGGTTTTGGAGCAGAATTCAGAAGCGAGGATATCAATTCGTCCAATATTGGAGAGCACAACCGAGATAACTTCGGGCTTTATGCCGAATATAAAACGTATATTACTGAAAAGCTAAATTTGAATTTAGGTACATACCTAAACTATAATTCTGACTATGATTGGCAAATTTATCCTGGTTTGGATGTGAGTTATGAACTAATAAAGGAACTTAAAATTGTCGGAAATGTCGGTACCAGCCAACGAATACCATCCTTTACAGACTTATATTTGAATCAGGTTGTAAATATCGGGAATCCTAATGTACAGCCCGAAAATGCCTTTCAGTCTGAAATAGGTTTCAAATTCAGCAAAAATGACGTTAAGGTTGAAGCTAATTATTTTTATAGAAATATAGACGATTTTATTGATTGGGTGCGCAATCAGGATTCAGATCCATGGGTAAGTAATAATTTTGGGGATTTAATCACAATTGGAATAAATCTTCGTTCAACTTATACCCTTAAAACTTCTGAAGTTTCAAGATTTAATTTTATGTTGGGGTATTCTTATTTGGATTCACAGTTTAAAAATATAAATTCAGATTTGAATTCCAAGTATGTTATCAATTCGCTCAAACATCAAGTAACAAACACTATTGATTTTGGGTACAAAGATTTTTCGATTTTGTTAGCTACCCGATTTAACGAAAGACAAACAAGACAATCTTATTTTATAAATGATATTCGCATTAGCCAAAAACTAAATGAATTTACGGTTTTTATGGATGCTCAAAATATCTTTAATACTACTTATTTTGAAGTAGGTGCTATTCCGCTTCCTGCACGATGGATTAGTCTAGGCATAAAATTTACTGGATTTTAGTAAAGTAAATTAAGCGTGTAAACAAAAAAACAGATTACAGATGTAGTCTGTTTTTTTGTTTACACGCTTAATTTACCGCTTTTAAGGTGATTTTCTGAAAAGAAAATAAGTAGAAACTTATTAGCAAACCCTGATATTTATCATGTCTATAGGTTTTTTTTGTTCAGAAATTTGTATCATAATTTAAAACCTAAATAAGATGAGCAGATTATTTTTAAAGAGAGCAATGACTTCTATACTATTTGTATTTATTGTTCAATTCGGATTCGCACAAAAAACATTTCAGCTCGATGCAAAACCTGATTTAAAAGTTTCAGGAACATCAACACTTCATGACTGGGAAATGCCTTCATCAACCGCAACAGGAAGTATGGTTGCAATAGAAACAGCAGGAAAATTAGCAGAAATCAAATCCTTGACTATCACTATGCCTGCTGAAAGTATTAAAAGTGGTAAAAAAGGAATGGATAACAAAGCTTATGAAGCCTTAAAAACAAACAAAAACAAAAATGTGGTTTTTACTTTAAAAAGCGCTTCTAGAACAGGAGATACTTGGACTCTTACAGGAACTTTTAATATTGCTGGAACTACAAAGCAAGTAAGTATAAAAGCTAAAGAAACAGTAGTAGGAGGAGCGTACGGACTGAGCGGAAGCTATTCGTTTAAATTGACCGATTACGGAATCACACCACCTACCGCTATGATGGGGACTGTAAAGACGGGAGATGAAGTGAAAATCTCTTTTAACGTGAAATTCAAATAAAACCAAATACTAACTTTATAATCTGAAAAAAATGAGAAAGATTGCATTAAGTATTGCAGCTCTTGCTGGAGTTGCTCTTACAGGACAAGCTCAAGAACTTCGAAACTTTAGAACCTATGATAAAAATGGTGTAAATGTATTTGAAGCTCCAAAAGACACAGTAAATACATCTGATGATGTTTATGTAAAAATAGGTGCTGCATTTGCGTTGCAATATCAGGCTATAGATCATGAAAACAGTGGAGCAGTGCCTTTGTATAATATTGGTAACAACTTCAATCTGGCAACTGCGAATTTAGATTTTGATGTAAGGTTATACGATGGAGTTAATCTTCACCTTCGGACTTATTTATCTTCTAGACACCATCCTGAACCATACGTAAAAGGAGGGTATATTACAATTGATAAATTAGATTTTATTGAAGAGGGATTTCTTCAGAATGTGATGGACAAAGTAACTCTTAAGTTTGGGCATATGGAGAACAACTATGGAGACGCTCACTTCAGAAGATCAGACAACGCTTTAGCGATTTACAATCCATTTGTAGGAAATTATATAATGGATGCTTTTACTACCGAAGTAGGAGCTGAGGTATATTACCGCAATAATGGTTGGTTAGCTATGGCTGGAATTACAAATGGAAGACTTAATCAGGATGCAAAAGGTGGAACAAGCCCTTCTACTTTGCTTAAAATTGGATATGACAAACAAATAGATCAAGATTTAAGATTAAGACTTACCGGATCGATGTACCACACTGCACAAACAGGAAATGCATATCTATATGCTGCAGACAGAGCGGGTTCAAGATATTATTATGTGATGGAAGGTGTTGATGCTACTTCAAAAGGAAACTTCCGTTCAGGTAGGTTTGACCCTGGGTTTACTAACGAAATGACTGCTTTTATGGTTAACCCATTTGTTAAATACAAAGGATTAGAATTTTTTGGATTAGTGGAGATTGTATCAGGTAAAACTGATGCAGAAGAAGATAAAAGAAACACTATGCATTTGGGAGCGGAGTTGCTATATCGTTTCGGGGCTAAAGAAAACTTTTATGTAGGAGGTAGATACAATACAGTTGATGCAGAATTAGCTTCAACAGAAGAAGTTACTGTTGATCGTTTCAATTTAGGAGCGGGTTGGTTTATGACAAAAAATATTCTAGTGAAACTTGAATATGTAAATCAAAAATATGACGGATACAATAATAGTAGTATCTTGCACGAAGGTAAATTCAACGGATTTGTTGCAGAAGCTATAATTGCGTTCTAACATTAAAATATGCGTGTCTTTGGTTTTTTAATCCTACTTATGGTAGGCATGGGGTTTACTTCACAAAACAATAATAAATACCTATTGCTAAATTCAAAGAAGTTTACAGTAGAAGGTTCAACATCTATAGGTGGCTTTACTTGTGATTATGAACTCCAAACCAAAGACACTCTTTTTCTGAATAAAAAATCAGCATTGTTTTATAAATTACCTGTAAGAGAATTTGGTTGTGGTAATTTTATGCTCAATCGAGATTTTAGAAAAACCCTCAAAGAAAAAGAATATCCAGAAGTAATTATTGCTCTTTCGGATGTCCGATTAAGCGGAGGAAACTACCTTTATACGCTTCATCTTAACTTGGCAGGTAAAAGAAAAACTTTTCAAAATCTTGTTTTAATTAAAGAAGGAAGAAATTATAAAGGGGAGCTAGAATTAAAGTTTAGTGATTTTAATTTAACTGCTCCAGAAAAGTTAGGAGGAGCCATAAAAATAAAAGAAGAAATACAACTCTCTATTTTATTGCGAGCATAATAATAATTTTCTTTTTTGAAATTAGTACAAAAAAACACTTAATTGTCAATGATGGTTAAGTGTTTCTTTAAATAAACGCTTAATTAGAGTTATTTAAAAAAAGTCGCAAATACTTAATTTGCGACTTTTTTTGTGAAGTTTATTTTGCTTCTTCGACTTTGAGGATTTCTAATTTTAATTCTCCTTTTTTCGAAGGCCACACAATAGTGTCTCCTACTTTACGGCCTACCATTGCAATTCCTTCATCCGAAAAAATCGAAATCTTGTTTTTACTTGGTTTTGATTTGTCTGGCATAACGAAAGTGACAGTTTTAGCTTGTTCCTGTAAGAGATTTTTATAAGTCACAGTTTTGTTGAGGATTACAACATCTTCTGATATATCTCTTCTTAAGGCTTGTTTAGCAGTTTTGAGTTCTTCGATAAGTAGCTCTTCCTCCTGGATAGTTACTTTTTTTCTTCTTATATGATCTTTAATTAAATCGTATAAACCAGTGGTTAAAATGATATTTTCTGACATGATATTTTTGATTTGAACAATCTCACGAGCGTGATAAATGACTCTCCATCAAGTTTTTGTTGTAATACCTTTTTGATGGTATCACTACTCAAATGAAAATTGAAAATTAAATGAGGTAAAAAGATTGTTGTTCCCTGTCAAGAGTCGTGACAGGGATTAAGAAATAAACTCCTTGGAGTCTTGTAAAAAAATATCATCGGTCAAATACAATAGAGAAAGTACCCATCGAATTTGTCTGTTGTTTTTCAGAAAAGATGACAAAAAATCCATAATTATATTTATATATCAAAAAGATAAGCCTACGAAAATACAGCTTATTTTTGAAATAAAAAAGTAAATTATCCTAACCAATTCTTAAAATCAGCTACTCGTTCTCTGCTTACGATGATGTCTTCCTCTTTATAAGAGTTCAGAATGATTTTTAATCTAGAATTACTGTAAATCTGAATTTCTTTGATAGCATCCAGATTGATTATAAATTTTCTGCTAACTCTAAAAAATTGTTTTGAGTTGAGCTCTGTCTCTATCTGCTCCAAAGTAGTGTCAATCGGATAATTTCTGTTTTCAAAAGTATGTAAATAAGTGCCTTTGTTTTCGCTAAAAAGACATTCGATTTCGGAGGTGGTTACGATTTTTAGTTGCTGCCCGACCTTTATCGAAAAGCGTTCTTTAAATATTTTTTCGTTTGAACGGAACATATTTTTAACCCAATTCAGATCAAGTTTTTTAGTTACGATTCTCTCTCGAAATTTAGAAACAGCTTGTTCGAGCTCTTTGGTATCGATGGGTTTTAGAAGATAATCAATACTGTTTAATTTAAAGGCCTTTAGGGCATATTCATCATAAGCCGTTGTAAAAATTACTGCGCTTTTTATATCGATTTTTTCAAAAATCTCAAAGGATAGCCCATCTGAAAGTTGGATGTCTAAAAAAATCAAATCAGGTTGCTCATTTTGCGAAAACCATTTTAATGATTCTTCTATAGAATGCAACATCCGACCTACAGGAAGATTCAGTTTTTCGAGCTTCCTACTCAATAGACGAGCAGCTGGTTTTTCGTCTTCTATGATAACTATATTCATTACTTCCACTTCTGATTTTGTTTGTTGTCTTTATTCATGAGTTCATTTATTTTTTTCTTTTCCCATTCCCTCCCAAAAACAGCATCTATTCCAAAAACACTTAATGCGTGAGCTGCCAACCCAATTCCCCAAAAGAAAGCAGTTACAAAATTTTTAGGTTGAAAATAACTTTCGCCTAATTTTAGATTAGAAATATTGAGAAAAATAATAAATATATTTACACAAACATATACAGCTAAATGCGTATAAAACCCTTTGATTTTCTTTACTCTTTTTTGAGCAATTTCGTATCTTATCTCTTCGTCTGTAGGTATTTTTTCCATCTTGTTTATAATTATAAATTAATTACTCCCAATTGTTTTGTTTGTCTTTTTCCATTATTTCTCTGATTTTCTTTTCTTCCCATGTTTTTCCATATCCGAAAACTTCGAAACCATGAAAAGCAAGTCCCATTCCCCAACCTAACATCGGAAACCAAAACCATTGAACTTGAGAGTAAGTATAAAGGTTGATAAAAATAAGAAAAGGGATTACGATGCAATAGCATGTCAGGTTTACGTAAAATTCCTTGATGTCTTTTACTCTTTTTTTTGCTTTGAGGTAAGCATTTTCTTGACTAAACTGTAAATTGTCCATGATTTCTATTTGTTTGGTTAATACGGGTATTTTTACTTTGAAATATTCGTTTGATTCTTCTACAAATACATTTCTTTTGGTTAGGATGGCATATCGGTTTACGATGTTTTGTAATCCTACTCCTTTTCTTTCGGAGTCTAAAGTGTCTTTTTTTTGCAGGTTGTTTTCTACAACTAAATCTCCGTTTTCTAAATATATTCTGATATGTAGAGGTTTTTGTTCGCTTACTATATTGTGTTTAATACAATTCTCGAGCAAAAGCTGGAGCGAAAGCGGAACTACTTTCTCTTCGTTAAAAGAAGTGTTGCTTGGAAAGGTGAAAATGATGCTATTTTCGAAACGCATTTCCAAAAGATTCATATAAGTTCTAGCAAAATCGAGCTCTTCTTCAATAGGAACCAATTCTTTGTCTTTTTGTTCTAATACATAGCGGTATATTTTAGAAAGTGAGGTTGTGAAGTCTTGAGCCATATCTGGATTCTCTTCAATCAAAGAACTCAACACGTTAAGGCTGTTAAATAAAAAATGTGGGTCAATCTGGTTCTTAAGGCTTTCGAATTGAGCAGAAGCAGTTCCCGCTATTATTTTTTGCTCTTTGAGTTTTGTTTCTTGAGCGGCTTTATAAAAATGTATAGCATGAAAAACTATGAGTAAGATAAATGTGATAAAAAGACAGACGTGATAATGTGCAGGTTGTTCGTGCGAAATAAAATATTGAAAGTCTCTCTGCTCAAATCCTACAACCGTTACAAACCGTATTAAAAAAACAGCAATCAGCGTTAGAAAAAGGCTTATAATAAAACCTAACAGAATTCGATATTTGCTCCATTTGTTTCTTTCCCAATCAATTTCATTATTGAAGTATCTGAAAAAAAGCACATTAACAGTAGTGAGTACTATTCCATAAGTCAGATAGGCAATAATTTCTTTTCCGAAGGCAGAGTTTATCACAAAGTTTCTCCCTTGGAGAGCTTCAAACCCCCATGCCCAGCCCGAAATGACAAAACTTATAATAATTCCGATAATTAGAATTTTAAATAAAAGTTGTATGGTTCTTTTCATTATAATTGATTTTAATGTCTATTACCGAATGATAATGTCCGAAATTAAGGAAAAAATAAAAATTGTAAACGAAATAATAAGACTAACCATAATTTTTGATTTTAAGTTGATAATTTTCTTTCTCGTTTCTGGTGCAAAGTTGCAAGCATAAATATTTTTATAAAAAAGAGTTTGACTGAATTGTCATATTTGTATGATGAATTGTATTTTAGCAAAACAATTATAAATATAGACTTGTTGAGATAAGACTTGCTATCTACTATTTGTTCATAGGATAATAACTAAAAAAACAAAAAAATGAATCCGAAAATCAATATTCTTTCTGAAGAAACACTGTCTGATCAGAAATATAATCTCCGAAAATTTACTTTTGAATACCAAGAAGAAAAACAAGAAAAACAGGTACAAACTCGAGAGGTATTTCATAGAGGAAATGGAACAGCTATACTACTATATAATAAAAGCACTAAAACAGTATTACTCACCAGGCAATTTCGCTTGCCTACTTATTTAAACGGAAATCCGACTGGGATGTTGATTGAGGCTTGTGCAGGTACACTAGATGAAGAGAGCCCCAAAGATTGTATCATTAGAGAAACTCGAGAAGAAACAGGTTATCATATACAAGATGCAGAAAAAGTTTTCGAAGTATATGTTTCTCCTGGAGCAGTAACAGAGCTGATGTATTTGTACGTAGCCGAATATTCTCCTGAAATGAAGTTAAGCCAAGGAGGAGGGCTCGAAGAAGAAAATGAAAATATAGAAAATGTGGAATTACTGTTTTCTAAAGCACTCGAAATGGTTAAAAATGGAGAGATTAGAGATGCAAAAACAATCTTACTTTTGCAGTATGCACAGCTTCAAAAACTTATTTAAAGGAAAAAGTAAATTGGTAAGTCTTTAAAAAAAGTGCTACTTTTATGGGCTGAAACAAATTTGAAAAGCAATTATGATTAGTAAAAAAGTAAATTCGGTTAAAGAAGCCCTTCAAGGAATTGAAGATTCGATGACGATTATGCTTGGAGGTTTTGGGCTTTGTGGTATCCCCGAGAATTCTATTGCAGAGATGGTTCGTATGAATGTAAAAGATTTGACTTGTATTTCAAACAACGCAGGAGTTGACGATTTTGGATTAGGATTGTTATTGCATAAGAAGCAAATCAAAAAGATGATTTCGTCGTACGTAGGAGAAAATGCCGAGTTTGAACGTCAGATGTTAAGTGGAGAATTGGAGGTTGAACTGACTCCGCAAGGAACACTAGCCGAAAAATGTAGAGCTGCACAGGCTGGGATTCCCGCTTTTTATACTCCTGCAGGTTATGGAACTGAAGTGGCAGAAGGAAAAGAAGTCAAAATTTTTAATGGGAAACCACATATTTTAGAATATGCATTCGAAGCCGATTTTGCTATTGTAAAAGCTTGGAAAGGAGACGAAGCAGGAAATCTTATTTTTAAAGGAACCGCTCGAAATTTTAATCCTTGCATGTGTGGAGCTGCCAAAATTACTATTGCAGAAGTCGAAGAGCTGGTTCCTGCAGGAGAGCTTGATCCGAATCAAATTCATATTCCAGGGATTTTTGTTCAGAGAATTTTTCAGGGAGAAAAATACGAAAAGAGAATCGAACAGAGAACAGTAAGAAAAAGAGATTAATTATGGCTTTAGATAAAACAGGAATTGCAAAACGCATTGCAAAAGAACTCAAAGATGGGTATTTTGTTAATCTAGGAATTGGTATTCCGACTTTGGTTGCCAATTATATCCCTCAAGGGATTAATGTAGAGTTTCAAAGTGAAAATGGAGTTCTGGGTATGGGACCTTTTCCGTATGAAGGAGACGAAAATGCAGATGTGATAAATGCAGGTAAGCAGACTATTACAACTCTTAAAGGAGCTAGCTTTTTTGATTCGGCAACAAGTTTTGGAATGATCCGCGGAAAACACGTAGATTTAACTATATTAGGAGCAATGGAAGTTTCAGAAAACGGAGATATTGCTAACTGGAAAATTCCAGGAAAGATGGTAAAAGGAATGGGAGGAGCGATGGATTTAGTTGCTTCTGCAGAAAATATTATTGTAGCAATGATGCATGTTAATAAAGCAGGAGAGTCAAAAATTCTCAAAAATTGTACACTTCCACTTACAGGGGTAAAATGTGTTAAGAAAGTTGTGACCGAATTAGCCGTGCTTGAAGTAACAGACAAAGGGTTTAAACTTTTAGAAAGAGCTCCAGGAATAACAGTTGAAGAAATTATTAAATCAACAGAAGCGAATTTAATAATTGAGGGAGAAATACCTGAAATGAAAATAGACTAATTTATGTCGGTAAACTAATATTTTAAATACAGAAGCTAACTTATTCTGATAATTATAGGCTGTTAGTTGTATAATTAGGAATAAAATGTAAAAAAAAATATTTTTTGTGATAATATTTTAAATAAAGAAATACTTTTGTAATATAAAAATTGGAAAACATGAAGAAAGTCGTACTATTGGTAGTGTTTGCTTCTTTTTTGACAACAGTCAATGCACAAGAAGAAGAGTCTACAACGAAGAATTTTGACTACAATAAGTGGTCAATAGAATTAAATGCTGGGTTTACAAAACCTACTGAACCTTTTACTGTTGGTGCCTATACAGAAAGACTAGCTCCTTTACATGTGGATCTAGGGGCGAGATATATGTTAAGTCCTAAATTTGGACTTAAAGTAGATGTAGGATATGACAGTTTTGAAAATGCAGACGGAAGCCAATTAGAGTTTGAAAGCAAGTTTTATCGTATTAACCTTCAAGGGGTAGCCAATTTGAGAAGTATATTTGAATTCGATCACTGGACTAGTAGCATCGGATTATTAGCTCATGCTGGTTTAGGCTATTCTATGCTTGATAATGACAACATGGAGGAAGAAGACAAAATGTTGAGTTTTATGGCAGGGCTTACAGCACAATTGAAACTTTCTGATAGAGTGGCTCTAACAGGTGATTTTACAGCAATCAATACGCTGAAGCAGCAATATACATGGGATGGAGCACTATATTCTTCGTCAAGAAGAGGTCTCGAAGACAACTATATATTCAATGCTTCTATAGGAATTACGGTATACTTAGGTTCTTTTGAAGATCATGCTGACTGGTATTCAGAACCTAATTTAGCTGAGGAAGTATATGATCTGGAGGCTAAAGTGCTAGAAATAGAAAATATGATGCTAGATAGTGATAGAGATGGAGTGCCAGATTATTTAGATGTAGAACCAAATTCTATGGCAGGTGTTGCTGTAGATAGTAAAGGAAGAACACTTGATAGAAATGATAATGGTGTTCCAGATGAATTAGAAGAATATTTTGAAAAGAAATATGGAGCTGAAGTAGTGAAGAGTAGAGAAGATCAAGAAGCTCAACACATGGCTAAAGGATTTATTAATCAAGGATACGTAACAGCTTACTTTGATTTTGATAAGGATCAACCTACATCTCTTTCAACACAAGGAATAGATTTTGTACGCTCGTATATGTTGAATAATCCTGCTACTACGGTTGATATATTTGGATATGCTGACGAAATCGGGAATTCAGAATATAACAACAATTTAGCTAAAAGAAGAGCCGAAAACATCAAAAACATTTTAGTTAAATCAGGAATTAGTGCAGATAGAATTAATATTGTGCCTAAAGGAGAAGATACATCGGTAGATGCATCTTCAGCAGCAGCGCGTAGACTGGTCAGAAAAGTTACTTTCTTTGTGAAATAATAAACTTAAATAATAAGAAAAGTAAAACTGCCTGAAATTTCAGGCAGTTTTTTTATGTCTGAAAATTGAGTAATTTTATCGTTTAAAACCTAAAGTATGAGTTTCATAAAAGAAGAATTTCTAAAGTTTGGAAAAGAAATATGTAAAAATACCCTGATGGAAACCTTAGAAATAGAATTTACAGAGGTAGGAGAAGACTTTCTAAAAGCTAAAATGCCTGTAAATCCTAGAGTACATCAACCAATGGGGTTGCTTCATGGAGGAGCTTCTGTAGCATTAGCTGAGAGTGTTGGAAGTGCAGCCTCACTTATGTTTATTGATGTTTCTAAATATGAGGTAAGAGGAATAGAAATTTCGGCAAATCACCTGAAGAGTAAAAAAGAAGGAACTGTTTTTGCCACGGCCAAAATCATTCACAAAGGTAGAACAATCCATCTGTGGGAGATAAAAATTACAGATGAAAATGATAATTTGATCTCTCTCTGTAAGTTAACAAACATAGTTTTGCCCAAAGATGCTTAATAAAGTACAAAAAAGCTTTTCCGAAAAGTTGCCTTTTATAATTTATGCCAAGCCTCTGTCTAAACAGGTAAACGGACTTTTTCAAAGAGATAATAAGTTAAATTATTTTCATGATTTTTGTCAAAAAGGATTTGTTTTAGCACCTTTTGACGATTCTCCAAAAGCAATTTTAATTCCTTTTGACGAAGCAGAATTCATCCAAGAAGTATGGGATGAAGACCTCGCTTTTGAAACGCCCCTGATAGAAAACTCTTATTCTGAATGGGATAAAGTTAGCTTTGAAGAATTTGTAAAAAAGATTATTTCAGAAATCGAAAAAGGAGAAATCAGTAAAATTGTTGCTTCCCGGAAAGAAGATTTTTTCCCAACAGATTTTGAAATAACAACTTTGTTTAAAAAAATGTTCTACAACTATCCAACAGCTTTTAGATATTGCTTTTATCATCCTGAAATAGGAATGTGGATGGGCGCAACTCCAGAAAAATTGCTTTCGGTTCAAGACAATGTTCTACAGACAATGGCTTATGCAGGAACTCAAAAATTCAGAAGTGAAACCGAGGTGGTTTGGGGAGAAAAAGAAAAGCAAGAGCAGCAATTTGTGACTGATTTTATTGTAAAAAACCTTGAGTCTGAATCAGATGAAATCCAGTTGTCACAACCCTTTACCTCGAGAGCAGGAACTCTTTTGCATATTAGAACCGATATTCAAGCGACACTTAAAGAAGATTTTTCGTTGGAGAAAATCATAAAAAAATTGCATCCCACTCCAGCTGTTTGCGGGTCTCCAAAAGATTTAGCTAAAGAGTTTATTTTGCAAAACGAAGGATATAACAGAAGTTTTTATGCTGGATTTTTAGGAGAAATAAATTTTGGCGAAAATAAAACAGCCGAATTATATGTGAATTTACGCTGTATAGAAATTCAGAACCAAAAAGTGAGTTTCTATATGGGGTGTGGAATTACCAAAGACAGCAATCCCGAAAACGAATTTTTAGAAACCGTAAATAAGTCAGTGACTATGAAAAGTCTTTTTTAATTCTATATATCTTTGAGACAGTAAAAATCATGTTGATTATGTTTATTATTTCATTTAATTCTCTTATGTCAGGTTTTCAAAATATTTTGGTAAAGTACAGAGGTGTTCTGTGTTTCCTACTCCTTTTTCCGTTTTTTAAAGGTATTTCACAGACGCAACATAAAGATACAACTTCATTGCAATATAAAACCAATCAGGTTCAGGTTCTATTAACAAAAGATGTAGAGAAGGCCTCTGTTATAATTGATGAGCTCCTTGAAGAAGCAATTATCCAAAAAGAAAGAAAAACAGAATTACAACTGCTGGCAAGCAAATGTCGTTATTATTTTCACAAGCAAGACATAGATGGATTAATTTTGGCCTCTGATAATTTGTTCAAAAAAGCTGTTGAGTATAAAAACAGAAGAAGTCAGGCTATAGCAAGAATGTATCTGGCTGAAGTTTTCAAGTCTAATGAATTATATAAGGACGCTATCAAAGAGCTTGAAGAAGCCTTAAAGATTCTGGAAGGTGAAGATAGTGCAGATTTGGATATAATAAGTACAAAATCAAATATATATATCATATTTTCGAACTATTATTCTTTCTTGAAGCAACCGAAAGATGCGGTACGGATGATAAAGCTAAACGGAAAAGAAATAAAAAAATTTCCTGAAGGAGATTACAGGAATTTTTTGGATTATGCCTACCATTCCAGTTTAGGGATTCTTTATACCCAATATGATGTTGATTCAGCAGAATTTCACGCCAAACAGGCTATAAAAATAAAGGCGGAGCATATAGGAGACGATGACAATATTATGCTTTATAATTATTTTTCTTTAGGAGCTGTATATAAAAACAAAGAGGATTTTGAACAAGCAATCCGCTATTTAACTCTTTTTGAAGCTCGTGCTTTAGAAATAGGAGATTCCTCTAATATAGAAGAAGCTTACAGCATGCTTATTGACATAGCAAAAAAGACAGATGATCCTGTAGTACAGAAAGAATATGAAACCAAACTACAAACTTTAAAGTTAGAAAAAACGAAGAGCAAAAATAAATCACTTCACAAAATAATAGAAATTGAAAAAATCAAACAACAGGAAATTAGTAAGAAAAAAAATAAATCATTGATTTTTTGGATTAGTATCACTGTGCTGTTTTCCCTGCTCACAATATTTATATCGGTTTTTTTGTACAGAAAAAGGTTACACAATAAGTATGAAAAATTAAGTCAGGAGTATTTAGAAAATAATAATGTAGAAGAAATTAATTTAGAGATATATAATGAGATTATTGATTTAGCCAAAAAAGAAGATGCTTCTTTTATGACCAGCTTCAACAAGGTCTTTCCTGATTTTACTCATAGGTTATTAGAAACTAACCCTGCACTAGTGAAGGGAGAGGTCGAATTTTGCGCTCTTTTAAAGCTCAATCTGACCACTAAACAGATTGCTCAATTCAGAACTTTACAGCCCAGAACGGTACAAAACAAGAAATATCAAATCAGAAAAAAGCTAAATATCCCAAATAATATTGATATCTACAATTGGATTCACGCTCTTTAGAGATGGATGATTTATAGTTATTTACATTTTTATAAGTTTTTTAAAAGGACTGTTTTTTATCCAAAAGTACCTTTTAAGTATCTCTTTTTTTGACTGTTGGAGGTTTTAGTTCTATACTTGCTACCAAATTTACAAAAAGAATTAAATGTTAACTCAAAAATTTAAATGTATGAAACTACTTTACCAAAGTCTTTTGTTTTTGATACCTATTTTAGGTTATGGACAAACGGAATGTGAACTTAACTTTCCCAGTAATAATTTTGAGAATGCTGAATACGGGCTGAATCAGAAAATAATAGCCAATGATTTTGATGTAGCTTCGGATGTCACGCTGAACGTTGAAAAAATACTTCCTACTATTGTCAATAATATTACTGATGCTAATATTTACTTTTATGAAGACAATAATGGAATGCCTGGGACATTGATAACCTCTTTTAGCAATGTTGTCCCTGTTTCTCAAACGCAGGTTAGTTCTAATTTTAGTCTTCCTTGGTATGAAGTAGAACTTGAACTACCTGCTTCTGTAAGCCTTGAAGGTGGTGAAAATGGAACAAAATATTGGGTGGGTATTATTACAACTATGGGTACAGATGGTGCTAGTGCTAATTTCTGGGAAATCCAAACAAATGTCGATTATACAGAAATATTGCACTACTCTTCGGACGGAGGAACAACGTGGACTCCAAGCCCGTCTAATTTTCACGGAGTGTTTGTTGTTTCCGGAGAATGTAGTGGAGTATCAGAATCGTGCGAACTTAACTTTCCGGGTAACAATTTTCAAAATGCCGAATTAGGGTTGAACCAGAAAATAATAGCCAATGATTTTGATGTCCCTTCTGACACTACACTGAATGTTAAAAAAATAATACCTACTATTGTCAACAACATTACTGATGCCAATATTTACTTTTATGAAGACAATAATGGAATGCCTGGGACATTGATAACCTCTTTTAGCAATGTTGTCCCTGTTTCTCAAACGCAGGTTAGTTCTAATTTTAGTCTTCCTTGGTATGAAGTAGAACTTGAACTACCTGCTTCTGTAAGCCTTGAAGGTGGTGAAAATGGAACAAAATATTGGGTGGGTATTATTACAACTATGGGTACAGATGGTGCTAGTGCTAATTTCTGGGAAATCCAAACAAATGTCGATTATACAGAAATATTGCACTACTCTTCGGACGGAGGAACAACGTGGACTCCAAGCCCGTCTAATTTTCATGGTGTATTTTCGATTGAGGGTGATTGTGGAGGAGAAGTTATCTTTCCGGACACATATTGCAAGGTAGAGGTTACTTCTGAAGTAAGACCGATTACTCTCGTGTCATTTAATGAGATTAGTAACTCCTCTTCTTCGGATATAAATGAACAAGCACAAGAATATTTTTTAGAAACAGAGACAAATATAGAGCAAGGAACAGACTATGAAATTATAGTAAAAGGAAATACTAACGGAAACAATACTCAATATGTGACGGTTTTCTTCGACTGGAATCAAAACAATATTCTAGGCGAAGATGGAGAGATTTATCAGATAGGATCAATTACAAATTCAACAGGGCTTGATAGTGAGAATTCAATAGGTACAATCAGTGTTCCAGCAGTGATAGCTTCGGGTGAAGTTCGAATGAGAGTGGTTTTTAGCGATGAAGATTTTACTACAGACCCTTGTGTAGAAATTAACAACGGACAAGCAGAAGATTATACTGTTGTTGTTGGAGAGTTTGAAGATGATTATTGTATTGTAGATGTAGTGATTGGGGTTGCTCCGATTACAAAAGTAACTTTTTCAGATATCAATTATACATCTCCTGCTGGCTTAAATGCTCCTGCACATGAGTTCTTCTTAAATACGCAAGGAAATATTGAAAGAGGAAGCCAGTATGAGTTTACTGTTGAAGGAAATACAAATGGTGTAGGAACTTATTATTATACAGCATTTATTGACTGGAATCAAAATGGAATTTTAGACGATGAAGATGAAATATATGAGATAGGAACAATTACAAACTCCACAGGACTTGACGGACAGCAGGCACAGTATAATATTACCGTTCCTTTTGATGCAGAACTAGGAAACACAAGGATGCGAGTAATGAGCTGGCAGTTAGATTACTCGGAAGTTGCTTGTGCTAATATTGCTTTTGGACAGGTAGAAGATTATATGCTTATCATCACAGAACTTCAGGACACATATTGCAGCGGGGAAATTACTCAAGAAACAGAGCCTGTTACTTCTGTACAATTTGCCGGAATAAACAATACATCTTCAGATTCTTTAAATACCGAAGAACAAGAGTTTTTTATTAACCAGTTTGGAAATGTAGAGCCAGAACTTTCTTATATTTTCAAACTAAAAGGAAATACCAACGGAAATCATACAAATTACATTTCTGTTTTTATTGATTGGAATCAAAACGGAATTTTAGATGATGATGGTGAAATGTACCAGCTGGGGACAATCTCCAATTCTTCAGGAACAGATGGAGTGGAGCTTGTAGGCTCTATAGAAGTTCCTCAAAACGCAATTTTAGGAGAAACAAGAATGAGAGTAATCAAAAGTAAAGAAAATTATCCTACAGACCCTTGTGATTCTTATGAGCGAGGGCAAATCGAAGATTACAGCATAAATGTTTTTGAGTATTGTGAAACTCCAATCTTCAATGTGATACCCATTACAAGTATTGTGTTTGCCGGCATAGATAATCAGACCTCTGCTGCAACAAGCTCACCTGCCAATGAGTACTTTTTAGATATTGAAGGGCTTGTTCAGACAGGAGAAGATTATCTTTTTGTTGCTAAAGGAAATACTGTGGGAGCTTTTGATGGATGTTTTACTGTATTTATTGACTGGAATCAGAATGGTGTTCTGGATGATGAAGGAGAGGTTTATGAGATAGGATGCGTTTTTGCGTCAAACGGATTAGATTCACAGCAAGTTACAGAAACTATCACAGTACCCGAAGATGCTCAAATCGGGACTACCCGAATGAGAGTAATTTTTCACGAAAATTATTCGGCAACAGACCCTTGTTCCCTTGTTGGTGGAGGTTATGGATATGCACAGACAGAAGATTACAGGCTGGTTGTAACCGACTTAATTCCAGTTTGTGAAATTGAATGTTCCGAAGATGTTGAAGTCGATGCTATTTATGGTGGATCTTCAGCTGTCGTAAATTATGAAATTAACTACGAGTGTAATAACTCAAATGATATTGAACTGATTATGGTGTCAGGCTTAGCATCAGGCGAACAATTCCCGATAGGAGAAACTACGGTGACTTATGAAGTTGTTTTTGGTAATAGTTTTGTATTAGATTCATGTTCTTTTGTGGTTACAGTTAATGAATTTTCTATACCTGAATGTGAAATTGAATGTTCCGAAGATATTGAAGTTGATGTTCTTCAAGGCGAGTCTTCAGTTGTTGTGAACTATGAGATTAACTATGAGTGTAATAATACCGAAGGTGGCGAGCTAGTTATGACAACAGGTTTGACTTCTGGAGAAGAATTCCCGATAGGCGAAACTATAGTAGCTTATGAAATTGTTATTAATGGGATTGTATTAGATTCATGTTTTTTTGTAGTTACAGTTAATGAAACACTTGATGTGGGTAGAGTTTCTAATGAAGTCCTTACAGCATATCCTAACCCTGTAAAAGATGTGCTTCACATTTCATATACTAGTGTTATAGATGAGATTTCCGTTTATAATATTATAGGTAAGAAAGTTTACGAGGGAAAACCTGGACAGAAAGAGTGTAACATCAATCTGTCAAATCTACCTGTAGGAGTTTATGTGACAAAAATAATGTCAGAAGAAAAGCTTCTAACACTTAAAATTGTAAAAGACTAAATTCTTCATAAATAAAATTATTAAAGTAGTCTGAAAACAAATGTTTTCAGACTACTTTTTGTTGAAAGGATATGAAATTTAACGATTTATATATGCTTTACAAATATATAAACAATATAATTCTTTGTCCTTTATATTGAAAAATAGTAAGTATTGAACGGAAATATTATAAGTTATGACATTCTCAAATTATTAATGCAAAAATAAATTTTGTAATTTTATCATTTATAAACTATATAGCTTATGCTATGGGTTCACTTAACTAAAAATAATACACAGATTAGAAAAATGAAATTAGATATATTAGCTTTTGGAGCACATCCTGATGATGTCGAATTAGGTTGTTCAGGAACTTTGGCAAAAGAAATTTCTTTAGGAAAAAAAGTCGGAATTGTAGATTTAACTCAAGGAGAATTAGGTACTCGTGGTTCGGTTGAAAAGCGATACCAGGAGGCTGCAAAGGCATCCGCGATTTTAGGAGTTACTGTTAGACATAACCTTAAATTTAGAGACGGATTTTTTGTAAACGACGAAAAACACCAAATGGAGGTTATCAAAATGATTCGTAAATACAAACCTGAAGTTGTACTCTGTAATGCAATTGATGACAGGCATATTGATCATCCAAAAGGAAGCAAATTAGTCTCTGATGCGTGTTTTTTATCAGGATTACGGATGATTGAAACCGAATTAGATGGACAAGTTCAAGAAGCCTACAGACCAAAAGTGGTTTATCATTATATGCAATGGAAAAATATTGAGCCTGATTTTGTAGTAGATATTTCAGGTTTTATGGATAAGAAGTTAGAAGCAGTTTTTGCTTATGATTCCCAGTTTTTTAGACCAGATTCCAAGGAGCCTATTACTCCAATTGCTACACAAAATTTCCAAGAAAGTATTGAATACAGAGCCAAGGATTTAGGTAGGTTAATAGGTGTTGATTATGCAGAAGGATTTAGAGTAGAAAGGGCTGTAGCAGTAAATAGTTTATCAGATTTGATATAAAAATTTTGCAACTGAAAACTTTTGTGTATATTTGCACTCTCGAAAGAGAAAATGGTGATTGTAGCTCAGTTGGTTAGAGCGTCGGATTGTGGTTCCGAAGGTCGGGGGTTCGAGACCCCTCATTCACCCAAAAAAGGGAAGCTTATATAAGTTTCCCTTTTTTTATGAATAAAATTTAAGACACCGCTTTGAGGCCTACAATCGAAGCGATTAAAGTAGAGATAAAGAAGACTCGCCAAAAAGTGGCAGGTTCTTTAAATACAAATATCCCGATTAGAACCGTTCCCACTGCTCCAATTCCTGTCCAAACAGCATAAGCTGTTCCGATAGGTAGAGATTGTGTGGCTTTATATAAGAGAGTCATACTTATAGTTAGACAAACCAAAAAACCTACAAACCAATAAGTTGAAATTACCCCAGTACTTTCTTTCATTTTACCTAAACAAGAGGCAAAAGCTACCTCAAATAATCCTGCTATTACGAGTAAAATCCACGCCATTTTTCGAATGTGTTTTTTGAAGTTAAAATCGTGTATTTATGCTTTTGGCAAAAAAACCTCTGCCATCATACATCTCGCGCTTCCACCACCACATGCTTCTATTACATCTAGTGAAGAGGATAGGATTTCTGAATAATTAGAGATTCTCGAAATCTGTTCTTGGGTTAAGCTCTCATGAGCTGATTTGCTCATAACCAAATAGCTTTTATTGTTTCTTCCTTTTACCTCCAGCATATTTCCCGCAAAATTATTTACTTGTTCTTCGGTAATCAGAATGATCTCTTTTCCATCGGCTTTAAGAGATTCTAAGACTAGTTTTCTTTCCTGCTTATCATCAATTGTATCAGCACAAATAACCGCAAATTTCTCTCCTAAACACATCATTACATTAGTGTGATAAATTAGTTCTCTTTTTCCGTTTACCGTTTGGTAAGAATGGAAAATAATAGGGGCTAAATCTTGATCCTCACAGAATTCGATAAACAATTCTTCATCAGCTCTTGGAGAAAGAGCACAGTACGCTTTAGAATTTGCTCTATCCAACAGAATGCTTCCTGTTCCTTCCAAAAACATATCGGCTTCTTCGGCTAAGGTATAATCGGTTACATTTTCGATTAAAAATCCGTTTTCTTCGATAATATCTAGAATGTCTTCTCTGCGCTCTTGTCTTCGATTCTCTGCAAACATCGGGTACAAAATAACATCCCCGTTTTCGTGGAAAGAAATCCAATTGTTAGGAAAAATGCTATCAGGAGTATCAGGAAGATGCGTGTCATCTACAACAATTACATTTACTCCAACTGCTCGTAATTTTTCTACAAAAGCATCAAATTCTTCTTGTGCTTTACGGTTAGCATCTTTTGGAGAAAGGTTGTCTAAAACTTTTTGGTAATAGTTGTTTACAGCTGTCTGTTCATTCATTCGGAAAGCAACAGGGCGAATCATCAGTATAGTGTTTGTAGTTTGATTCATTTTAGTGTTAGTTTAAAGTTTCAGGTTGTTTTAGCTTCAGGATGGATAACCTGAAACTCGAAACCAATTATATTAATCTCTAATTAGTGGTAAAGTTGAACATCTTAAAAGCCCTTCTTGTTTTGAAATTTCAGCATACGGAATTTCTTCCACTGTAAATCCATTTGCACGAAGCCAAGTATTTAATCGAGTAAAATTCTTTTCAGAAACTACTACATCAGGAGCAATCGAAAAAATATTGGAATTCATATGATACATCTCATCTCGTGTAATGTGGAATAGATTTTCTTTTCCAAACAAATCCACTAAATACATATAGTCAGCCTCTTCTCTGAACCCAGATTTATAAATAATACCTTTGTCTTTGCCAACTGGCTGAAAACAGCAATCTAGATGCAGAGCGTTATCACGAGGTTCTATTTTTGATTTTACCAAATCAAATTCTTTTACAATTTTATGCGGAAACAAATCTTTTATGTATTGTACTCCTTGCATATTAGTGCGAGCCGTAATATAGCTCTTGTAGTCACTTCCTTTGTATGTTCCGATAAAAACATAATCATTCCACACCATTACATCGCCACCTTCTATATGAACTTCTTCTGGAGGACGAACTACTTTTGTAGGATTAATTTGATCAATTACATATTGGATAGCCTCTAATTCTCTTTCTCTATCCGGAAGAATATTGGCTTTTATAAATATGTCATCAATCACAAAACCAATATCTCGCGAAAATATTTGATTGTAGTCTTCGATGATTTGAGGTCTAAAAACTTGAACATCATATTTCTTGAAAACCTCGTTAAAAGCTTCCATTTCTTTAACCATGTCTGCTTCCGTAGGATAGGTTCCTGCAAGGATATGTTCTAAAGATTTTGGATCATAGGCTTCGTCTGCTGTTGGGGTTGGTCCATTACTAGTGGCAGTTCCAAGGACCACCGCTCGAAGTCTTGAAGTTTCGTTTTTTACGTTTAGGTGAAGCATAAAAGTTTTTTTTGGCTTTCGGACAAAAATAGTGAATACTTTTTCGACTAACAACTTTTATCTAATTTGTAGATACTCCTTAACCTTATACAACAGAATTAGTTGTAGAATCATAACTGGGAGAATCAAAAACACGGATATAAAAACAAGAATCACTGTCAGCATGGTCGCATAGAGAATTATAGTGAAAATCCCAGTAATAGTGGCATAAGATCCTATGTTATTCTTTAGTTTTAGTATTCCTATTCCAAACGGAATCCCTACAGCTCCGTATCCCAATAAAGATACTACTCCAAAAGTAGTTTTTATAAAATCATTTGAACCCATTAAAAATACTGAAAAGAAATAATTTGACCCAGCAACTACTAGCATCAAAATGGCAGTTGATTTTAGTAAAGTACTTTTAAATATTCTTCCTAAAGTATAAAACCCTCCATAAAAAACAATAGCCAAAACAAAGGAAGCTATTTGGGTAATAAAATATAATCCTTTAAAGTTGATAATATTTTCTAAAACATCAATATCGAACTCCATTGCAATATTTAAGAAAATATTAAATGAATCTACAATTACAAATAAAATACCCATCCAGAAAGCAATATTTATTATATTAAAATCACTTTTAGAATAACTGATTCTATCCCTTTCTTCTAGATGTATTTCTTCTAAGTTATAATCCAATGCTTTGAGGATGGTTTTTAGAGTGTAGCTCCGAGGAGTTACTTCTCCAGATTCAATGCGTTGAATGGTTCTTACATTGATGTTACACAGATCAACCAACTCTTCTTGAGTCAGCCCTTTTTCTTTTCGTAAATCGGAAATTTTCTTTCCTAGTTCAGGTTGTTTCATAATGTTAAAATTAAAAATTTTTGACAATACTACAAACAGGGCAGATTCAGCACAATTATTTTGATGTAATTATACCCGACATTAGCCCGACATTTACTTTTATCTACTTAAAAATAAAGGCTTTTGAGATCCAGATAAGAGGAATAAAAATAGAAACTTTAAAAATATTACCATTTCCTTAAGGGTAGAAATCCTTATCTTTGTCTCTTTGATTTATAAAATTGAGATACTTTATACATTTTTCATATTTTGGCAAAAACTATCATGGCTGGCAAGTACAGCCTGATGCTATTTCTGTACAAGGAGAATTGACCAAGGCACTATCCTTGCTTTTAAAATCTGATATAGAAATTGTGGGAGCAGGACGTACTGATAGTGGTGTTCATGCTAAAGAAATGTATGCTCATTTTGATTTTGATTGCGAAATTGACGGGCAAAACCTGACTAAAAAATTAAATTCTTTTCTTCCAAAGGATATTGCAGTTTTTGACATTTTTCTAGTAAGTGAGGACGCTCATGCGCGTTTCGATGCCACTAAACGAACCTATGAGTATCATATTCATTTACAAAAAGATGCTTTTAAAGATGCTTTTAGCTGGTATTTTTATCAGGATTTGGACGTAGAACAAATGAATAAAGCTTGTGAAGCTTTGTTTAAATATATTGATTTTCAGTGCTTTTCAAAATCAAATACAGATGTATTTACGTATAATTGTAAAATATCAGAAGCTTTTTGGCAAAAAGAAGCCAATAATTTAATTTTTACTATTTCGGCAGATCGTTTTTTACGAAATATGGTTCGAGCCATTGTTGGAACACTTATTGGTGTGGGTCTGCACAAAATTTCAATTGAACAATTTGAGGAAATTATCAAAAGTAAAAATAGAAGTAAAGCAGGTTTTTCGGTTCCTGCACATGGTTTATATTTAACCAAAATCGAATATCCGTATATATAGTTTTAAGTAATTTCAGCATAAAATGAGTAAACAACGAAGTAATAAAGAAATTTTTAGCGAAATAATGGTATTTACCAAACCTTATAAATGGAGGTTTAATGCTATTATTGTTTGGTCTGTGCTACTTTCGTTTTTTGCTGCTTTCCGTCCTTATCTTCTTAAACAAACGGTTGATGAATATGTAGAGCCTAAAGATGAATATGGGCTTTTGATTTTTATTGGACTCATGTTTTTTGTCTTATTGCTCGAAGTTCTATCTCAATTTTATTTTGTTTATTGGGCTAATTGGCTAGGACAGGACATTGTTAAAGATATACGAGACAAACTATTTAATCATATTATCAATTTTCGGATGAGATATTTTGATAATACAGCTGTAGGCCAATTAGTTACTCGTTCGGTTTTTGATATAGAATCTATAGCCAGAATTTTTAGTCAAGGATTGTTTATGATTATAAGTGATCTGATGAAGATGGGTGTAGCTATTGTCTTTATGCTGTATATGAATTGGAAGCTAACTATGATTGTTTTGATTGCTATGCCAATTTTACTTATAGCTACTCGAATTTTCCAAAAAAAGATGAAAGGAGCTTTTGAAGAAGTTCGCACCCAAGTGGCTAATTTAAACACATTTATTCAAGAGCGATTAACAGGGATGAAAATTGTTCAACTTTTTTCGAGAGAAAAAATTGAATACGAAAAATTTAAAGAAATTAACAACAGACACCGAACAGCATGGCTTAAAAATGTATTGTATAATTCAGTGTTTTTTCCGGTTGCTGACATCGTTTCCAGTATCACGCTTGGAGTTTTGATTTGGTATGGAGCCAGTAATATTATTCAACAAGGGAGCACCACTATGGGAGATTTGGTAACCTATACTATGCTTGTCGGAATGTTGTTTAATCCGTTGCGTCAAATTGCAGATAAGTTTAATGAGATGCAAATGGGGATGATTGCAGCTAATCGTGTGTTTGACATCTTGAAAACAGATCTGTCTCAACCCAACGGCACAATAGAAGTAAAATCATTTGAAGGAAATATTGAATTTGTAGATGTACGTTTCGGATATAAAGAAAATGAAGAGGTCTTAAAAGGCATAAATCTTACCATCCCAAAAGGAGAAACATTAGCCATTGTTGGAAGTACGGGGGCAGGTAAAACGACTATTATAAATCTTTTGAATCGTTTTTACGAAATCAATAGTGGAGAAATTCTAATTGATGGAGTTAATATAAAACAATACGAAATAGGGAGTTTACGAAAACAGATTTCGATTGTTCTGCAGGACGTATTTTTGTTTGCAGATACGATTTATAACAATATTACGCTTTATGATCCTGAAATTTCGAGAGAAGACGTGATTAAGGCTTCGAAGCAAATTGGCTTACATGACTTCATTATGGGGCTTCCTGGAGGATATGATTATAACGTAAAAGAAAGAGGAGTGATGCTCTCTTCAGGGCAACGCCAGTTGATTGCATTTTTAAGGGCTTATTTAAGCAACCCGAGTATATTGATTTTAGACGAGGCAACCTCTTCTGTTGATACCTATTCAGAAGAGCTTATTCAAAACGCAAAAGATACACTAACTCAAAACCGAACGTCAATTGTTATTGCTCATAGATTGACTACAATTATGAATGCAGATCAAATTATTGTAATGGACAAAGGACAAATTGTAGAAAAAGGGAATCACAAACAACTTGTCAAAAAAGAAAATGGAGTTTATAAAAATCTTTATGAATCTCAATTTGCAGTTAAAGAAATTGAAAAGTAAAAAAAACGACTCTTTTTAGAGTCGTGTTTTTTTTTTTTTGAAATAATGAATCAGAAAACCTGTAGATGGTGTTTTGGGAAGGGGGCGATGCGCGCGGCCCCGAAGGAGATTATGTTGGGGGAAAATTATATTTTTTT
>JBEBWA010000021.1:0-31741 GCA_040392465.1 Flavobacterium suncheonense | reverse complement strand
CTTTTTTTAATTTTCCTTCTGCTGATTCAGCATATATAAGAATTGACATATTTTTTTAATTTAGGATTAAGAATTTTAATTTAGTTGAAACCTGAAATTAGATTACTTTAGCCTCGTTGTGCAACAAACTGATTAATTCGTCAAGATTATCAGGGCTTACTAATTTTACAGCTGATTTTGGAGCAGGCTTTTCAAACTTAACCGTCTTTGTGTTCTGTGATGCTCCTACAGGCTCAACTACAGTGATTTGTTTAGTACGAGCAGCCATAATTCCTCTCATATTTGGAATTCTTAAATCTTTTTCTTCAACAATTCCCTTTTGTCCTGCAACTACAAGTGGCAAAGCAGTCGAAAGAGTTTCTTTACCTCCGTCAATCTCTCTTACAACTTTGGCAGTCGCACCGTCAATTTCAATACCTGTACATGAGTTTACGAAGTTTGCTTCTAACAGAGCAGCTACCATTCCTGGAACCATTCCTCCGTTGTCATCAAGTGATTCTTTTCCTGCAATTACTAAATCATATCCTCCATTTTTAACTACTTCGGCAATTTGTTTAGCTACAAAAAAACCATCAGTAGGATTAGCATTTACTCGAATTGCTTCGTCAGCTCCGATTGCGAGGGCTTTGCGAATTGTCGCTTCTGTCTCTGCTTCCCCTACATTTACAACTGTTACGGTAGCTCCTTGTTTTTCTTTGAACCAAATAGCTCTTGTCAGTCCAAATTCATCATTCGGATTAATAACAAACTGAACTCCGTTTTTGTCAAATTCAGCATCTCCGTTTACGAAATTAATTTTCGAGGTAGTATCCGGAACGTGGCTGATACAAACTAATATTTTCATTGATTTATGATTAAATTATACACTTTAGTTGAAAATCGGATACGAAGTTAATGTTTTTCAAAGAAATATCAAAGCTATGCATGCATAATATTTTGGATTTAACATCGAATAATTCGAAATTTAGTCAATTTATTTAGTCTGATTTAGAGAATTTATGGTTAATCAATTGTAAATTTGCCTTTTGCTTTCGGTAAGACAATGAAAAAAAAACTTTTAGAAAAGATACACAATCCTCAAGATCTGAAAAAACTATCCGTTTCAGAGCTTTCTGATTTAGCTAGAGAATTACGAGATTTTATTATTGATGTAGTTTCAGTAAAGGAGGGGCATTTAGGAGCAAGTCTTGGAGTAGTGGAGCTTACCCTTGCACTTCATTATGTTTTTGATACTCCAAATGATTTGTTAGTTTGGGATGTTGGACATCAAGCTTATGGGCATAAAATCTTAACCGAACGCAAAGAAATATTTCATACTAATCGTCAGAAAAACGGAATTTCAGGATTTCCGAAAAGAAGCGAAAGTGAATATGATGCTTTTGGAACAGGACATTCTTCTACTGCAATTTCAGCTGCTCTGGGAATGGCAATTGCTTCAAAATTAAAAGGAGAGGTAAGTCGAAATCATATTGCTGTGGTTGGAGATGCTTCGATAGCCTCAGGAATGGCTTTTGAAGGACTGAATCATTCGGGGGTTACCGATGCTAATTTGCTTATTGTTTTAAATGATAATGCTATCGGAATTGATCCTAGTGTTGGTGCATTTAAACATTATTTGACTTCAATTAAACAGGATGATCAGAAAAATAAAAACAATATTTTTACTTCACTAAATATTGATTATTCAGGTCCCATTGATGGGCATAATATTTCAATTCTTATAGAAGAGTTAGAACGGTTAAAAAACATTAAAGGAGTTAAGCTCTTGCATGTTGTTACAACTAAAGGGAAAGGACTTCAACAGGCAGAAGAAAACCAAGTAGTGTATCATGCTCCTGGGAAATTCAACAAAGCAACTGGAGAGATTTATCCGAAAAATCAAAATGGGCTCCCTCCAAAATTTCAGGATGTTTTTGGATTAACACTATTAGAACTTGCTCAACAAAATCAAAAAATTATAGGAATCACACCCGCTATGCCTTCTGGAAGTTCATTAAAGTTTATGATGGACGAAATACCAGAACGAGCTTTTGATGTAGGAATTGCCGAACAACATGCGGTTACGCTTTCGGCTGGGATGGCTACCCAAGGGATGATTGTATATTGCAATATTTACTCTACTTTTTTGCAACGGGCTTATGATCAAATCATACACGATGTGGCTTTGCAAAATCTTCCTGTAATATTTTGTTTGGATAGAGCGGGAATGGTAGGAGAGGACGGAGCTACACATCATGGTAATTTTGATTTAGCTTATTTGAGATGTATCCCGAATATGACAATTTTTGCTCCATTGGATGAAATTGAGCTGAGGAATATGTTATATACAGTTCAACTCGGAATATCTAATCCGATTGCTATACGCTATCCTCGTGGTAGAGGAGTTGATATTGATTGGAAAAAACCATTCGAGAAAATAGATATCGGAAAAGCCAAGCTCCTAAAAGCAGGAAAAGGAACAGCTGTTCTTTCTACAGGTTTTATAGGTAATAATGTGCGTGAAGCCCTGCAATCTCAAATCAGTTCTCCTAATCAGTTTGCTCATTATCATTTTGGTTTTGTAAAGCCTCTTGACCACGAATCACTACATTTTATATTTAAAACTTTTGCAAAGATAATTACAATAGAAGATGGATGTATAAAAGGAGGATTCGGTTCGGCTATTATAGAATTTGCCTCCTCAAACAACTATCAAACTCCTGTAAAAACACTGGGTATCCCAGATGAGTTTATAGAACAAGGAACTGTTAAAGAACTTCAAGAATATTGCGGAATTGATGTGGAGTCGTTAGTGACTCTTTTTACATCTTAATTCCAGAGAGAACTACTTTTTCTGTTTTCTCGAGAAGCACCTCGAATGAATAATCACTTACTTTTAGCGGTTGATGAATAGTGTACGTTAATCTATTTCCGAGACCCATCGGGAACATTCCCCATTTTACCAATTTCCATGAGTTATTAATCGTAACAGGTAAAATATAAGCAGAAGGCGCATTATTGCAAAGTATTTTTAAACCTGTTTCAGAAAATTTTTTAGGCACCCCAGTTTTGCTTCGGGTTCCTTCTGGAAAGATTACGACAGAACGGTTATGTTGTTCGATATATTCTGCAATTTTTTTTATTTCAGGGAGTGACTGCCTAGGGTCTTTTCGGTCAATTAATACCGATCCACCATGCTTGAGGTTGTAAGAAACACTCGGAATACCTTTACCTAACTCTTTTTTGCTAATAAATTTTGGATGGATCCGTCTCAAAAACCAAATAATAGGAGGAATGTCATACATGCTCTGGTGATTTGAAACAAGTATAATAGGAGCTCCCTTCGGAATAAATTCTCGGTTTTTAATAGTATATGTTGTTCCTAGAATACGAGTACAACAGACCAAGAAAAAGTTTAGATAATCAACACTTTTTTTATGAGCATGATATCCGAATAAATTTAGGCAAATCCATTGTATAGGGTGAAATATACAAAGCGTTAGTCCAAAACAAAAATAATACAGGAGGGAGATGGGGTACGAAATAATCTTTTCCATTAGATTAAATAATGTCTAAAAGAGTCAAAGGTACAAGAAATAAATTACTTAAGAATAATCCAATACTCTTTGTATAAAAGAAATACAGTATAAATTTATGTTAAATTTATTAGTTTTTATGTACTTTTGCTAAAAAAGAAATAACTACCTTACCATGACAAAGATTATTAATTATCTTTTATATACTGACTTTTCTGTAGTTAGTAAAATCCTGTTTTTTATTCTGTTTATTTCGGGAGTACATTCTACTACTGCACAAGTTGTAGTGCAAACTGTTACTACAACAGGTTCAGGTACTTTTACTCCGCCTGCAGGCGTTACCTCTATACGAGTAGAAACTTGGGGAGGGGGAGGTCGAGGAGCTAGACGTACTTCTAATGGTTCGGGCTCTGGAGGAGGCGGAGGAGGCTATTCTAGAGGTCTGATAAATGTTACTCCAGAACAAACTTACTATTATACTGTAGGAGCAGGAGGGAATGCTGCTACTGGTACAGGTGGTGTTTCGTGGTTCAATGCTACTGCAAATACGAATTCAGCTCCTACTTCGAATGCTACGGGTGTTTTAGCAAGAGGAGGGAGCAATAAAGCCGATAATAACAATACAGCTGGTGGAGGAGCTACTGCGGGTTATGGTAATCAAGTAACATATACGGGAGGAAATGGTGCCGTAGGGCCTAATTCTGGAGTTAATCGTGGTGGAGGTGGTGGGTCTTCTGCCGGAACAGCGAATAATGGAGTGGCTGCTACAGGGACCCCAGGAGCCACCGCGCCAACAGGTGGAGGAAATGGTGGTGCAGGAAGAAATCTAAACTCACAAGGTGTCGGTAATCCTGGAATTGCTCCAGGAGGTGGAGGTGGAGGTGCATTTAGAGATGGGAATAATCAAAATGGAGGAGCAGGAGCTAGAGGTCAAATTCGTATCACTTACCTCCCTGCTATTACAAGTAGTTCTATTTTTGTGGTTGTTAACGGGACAGCTTCTCTTTCTAACTCTGTTGCGGGAGGAACGTGGAGTAGTAGCAATACGTTAATTGCGACGGTAAACCCTACCACTGGAGTAGTGACAGGTAACTCACCAGGCCCAGTGACTATTACTTATACCACATCAGACGGATTAAGTCGAATTATAAATCTTGTTGTACTTGATGATAGTGATGGTGATGGTGTTCCAACCGGAATGGATTTGGATAGTGACAATGACGGTATTCCGGATTGTGTGGAGAAAGGGTTAAATGGAGAAATAGATGATTTTTTTAATTTAAGAAACGCTGCTACCAAGATTTCTGCTACTGAAGTTCGTCTTACACAGTCAGTTGGTGATCAAAGAGGGCAAATGTGGTCGTATGGAACAGTAAATTTTTTAGAGAATTTCACTATTAGTTTTGAAGCAAGGCTCTCGGATGGGAGTAACGATGGAGGGGCAGATGGTATTGCTACTGTATTTCATAACGATCCTGCCGGAATCAATGCTGAAAGTGCTTCGGGTGAAGGGAGTTCGATAGGTGCGCTGGGTATTCAAAATGGTATTGTTCTAGAGATTGATACTTATCAAAATGTTGGTGATCCATTCAACGACCCCGCGGCCGATCACATTCATATATGGCGCTCGGTAAACCAACAAAGTTTGAGTTCTATATCTTCTTTTAATGCCAATATAGAAAACGGTAACTGGTATACTGTTACGATAACTTGGAATGTGACGACTGGAGCACTAACCTTTTCGGTAGCTGGTTCGGGAAATCCTACGGTGACCTATACCAATCCGAATATTATTAATGATATTTTTGGTGGGGCTTCGCAAGTTCATTTTGGTTATACCTCTTCTACGGGAGGAGCGTTTAATGATCAACGTGTTCGCTTTGGGGATGATTTTTGTGGCCTTCCATTTACTAGAGATACAGATGGTGATGGTATTCCAGATTATCTGGATTTAGATTCTGACGGAGATGGTTGTCCAGATGCTATTGAGGGAGATGGAAATGTAACTCAATCTATGTTAAACCCGAATGGAAGTATTTCGGGGTCTGTAGATGTATATGGTGTTCCTACTGCAGTAAGTGGTGGTCAAGGCCCTGGAAGTGCTTATAATGCGGCTGTAAATGAATGTAAAAAAATGATGTTGAAAACCAACCCAATGATACGCCAGAAAGTAAAATAAACGAAAGAACAATCTATAAAAAAGAGTATTGAAATTTCAATACTCTTTTTTGTATGACTAATCACTAGAAATTACTTTCTGATTATTTTTTGTTTTGGTATAGTATAGGATTTAAATCGTCATCATTATACATTTTCATTTGTTTGTAGACTTTCATGTACTTATCTCCGTTTTCAATATCCGTTAGTAAATCATCAATAGCTATTGATAAATCTTTCTTTTGTTCTAAAAGGACATTTAGTTTTTCCTGAGATTTTGCTCTGTGTTCTATTGAAGCATCTTCGCGATTTGCCTCGATATTCATATGGTAAATTTTCAGCGCTAAAATAGAAAAGCGGTCAATAGCCCATGCGGGGCTTTCAGAGTTGATTTTTGCGGTGGATTTTATTTGAACATTTTTGTATTTTTCTAAAAAATAACTGTCTATATATTCCACCATATCCGTGCGCTCTTGATTAGAAGCATCAATTTTTCGCTTTAATTTTAGCGCTTCAACGGGGTCAATATTTGGATCACGAATAATGTCTTCGTAGTGCCATTGAACAGTGTCGATCCAGTTTTTTAGATACAATAAATGTTCAATTTTGTCTTTCGGATAAGGATTGTTAATAGGTTGATTAACACTGTCGTGAATGTGGTAATCATTGATGCTTTCTTCAAAAATAGAAAATGCAAATCTTGAAAACATAGTTTTTATTTTTTAATAATCACCCAAAGGTAATTCTATTTATTGGATTTGCGAAGATAAAATATTTTCAGAAGAAAATTACTTTTTATAAATTTACCAAAATATCCAACCTATGCATATTCGCTACTTGTCCGATCAAAATAGTATTCTCACTCATTTTTTATCTCAATTACGCAATATTGAAATTCAAAAAGACAGTATGCGTTTTAGGCGAAATATTGAACGAATCGGAGAAATAATGTCTTACGAAATCAGCAAAACGCTTGATTTTAAGTCCGTCGAAGTTCAAACTCCTCTTGCGATAAAGCACACGTTTGAGTTGAGAGATAACGTAGTTATATGCTCAATCCTGCGGGCAGGTCTTGCTCTGCACTATGGGTTTTTGAATTATTTTGACGACTCCGAAAATGGTTTTATTTCCGCATATAGACATCACCCGTATAATGACGAAAGATTCGAAATTAAAGTGGAATATCAGGCTGTTCCCAATATAAATGACAAAATTTTGCTTTTAGTCGACCCGATGTTGGCCACCGGGAAGTCATTAGTAGCTGTTTTTGACCAACTTTTATCTACTCAAAAGCCGAAAGAAATACATATTGCAGCTGTTATAGCTGCTCCCGAAGGAGTTCAATATCTCAAAGAAAATCTTCCAGATTCCTGTAATCTTTGGATTGCTACTTTAGATGATAGTCTGAATGATAAAAAATATATTGTACCTGGGTTAGGCGATGCAGGAGATTTAGCTTATGGAGATAAGCTCTGATTTTTATTGCATCAATACCTTGAGTCTTGTTGTAGGGCAAAAATAAATTGTAACTTAGTAAGCGGAAAGTAAGACCAAATCATAGATTATTTATTACTTAAATTCCCTTACTCATTTTATTTCTTATATGATGTATAGTAGAATAACAAATAAAGATTTTATGCTTTTAGCTATCCATAGACAAAAAATAGTAAAGAGACAGTTAGTGGCTTTGTTTGCTTTTTTACTTTTGATTCCAGGAAGTTTATTAGCTCAACAAAATAAGGATGCTGTAACGATTGATCAAGTACAGCAAGAGCTAAAGTTAATAAAGGCATTGCGAGAGAAGGACTCTCTTAAAATGGCTTTGCTGACACAGGAACTTAAAAGCATAATGCTTCTAAAAGATACTCCTGTTTCACAAAATATAGAAGAAAAAGTTGATTCATTATTTTTAGAACAGAAGGCTGAAATAGAAAAGCTTCGTCAAAATATAGCAGGAGTTCCTGTTGTTTTTTACGGTGATACTTTGTTCTCAATCTATAGTTCACTAGGTCCTTATGATGCGTATACAAGAGCAGAGAAATTAGAAGAAAGTTTAAAACTTCTTTACCAAAAACCGTTTTTCTTTCCCGATTCTATTTTGGTGAAAGATTCGAATGGCTTTTTGAATATTACTTACCACAAAGAAATACTATCGGGTGTTACTATAACAGATGCTTTATGGGCTAATACCACTCCAAAAGACCTTGCCGAAGCCCATGCTAAAACTATAAAAGAGGCGGTAGTAAAACACAGGCAACAAAACAGTTGGAAAAACAATTTGTTTCGAATTGCAGAGCTTCTGGTTATTATTGGGTTGGCATTACTTATTGTATGGGTTATTAATCGCTTGTTCAGAGTGATTAAAACGGCTTTTTTGACGAATAAAAACCGCCTTCTCAATGGGATAAAAATCAGGAATTATGAATTAATAAAAAAAGGGCATATTATTACCTTTTTATCAAAAGTTCTTTCTGTTGTCAAAATAATACTACTTCTATTACTTTTTATAACGGTTATTCCTTTAGCTTTTAGTATTTTTCCTTCTACTCAAAATTGGTCTGAAGTAATCCGTGAGTGGATATCGGATCCGATAAAAAGGATTTGGATTTCGTTTTTGAATTATTTTCCGAAACTTATTACCATTGTTATCATCTTAATTATCGCTCGATATGTATTGCGAATGATGCGGTTCTTGGCTTTGGAAATTGAGCGAGGGGTTCTCACTATTAAAGGATTTTATCCAGAATGGGCAAAGCCCACCTATTCGTTGGCTCGTTTTGTATTATTGATGTTTACGCTAGTGGTTATTTTTCCGTATCTCCCAGGGTCGGACAGTATGGCTTTTAAAGGAGTTTCGGTTTTTTTAGGTGTTTTAATTTCGATAGGTTCCTCTTCTGCTGTTTCGAATGCTGTGGCTGGATTAGTCATTACATATATGCGTCCTTTTCAACCTGGAGATTGGATTAAAACGGGAGATACAACTGGAATTGTAATCGAAAAGAATGCTTTGGTTACTAGGCTGAAGACCATAAATAATGAGGATGTTTCTGTTCCGAATTCTTCTGTTTTGAGCGGTGCAACGATCAATTATTCTTCTTTAGGGAAAACCACAGGGCTAGTGATTACTGCAAAAATAAAAGTTCGCTATGATTATTCTCATAACCTAATTGAGGAGCTTTTATTACAGGCAGCTCTAAGAACTAAAGATATTTCTGAGAAGCCTTATCCCTATGTCTTTCAGCTCTCATTAGAAGAAATAAATGCAGTTTATGAATTAAATGCCTTTACGTTTGTGCCCGAGAATATGTATTTTATAAAATCAGATTTAATTAAAAACATCCAAAATGTTTTTAGACAGGCAAAAGTAGACATTCAATCTACCCAATATGTAGAGCTTAAAGGTACTGTAGGGAGCCACAAATAAAACATGCTGCGTTTTATCTTAACTAATATCTGTCAGTATTTTGCTAACCTCCTGGCAAACCCATTCTAAAAAACGCTCATCTTGTGCTGTAAAAGGGTTTAATGTTTCGGAATCAATATCTATTTGTCCGATGTTTTTTCCGTTTATAAAAATCGGAATTACTATTTCAGATTTTACAGAAAGACTACAAGCAATATAATTGTCTTGGGCTTTTACGTCAGGAACTACAAAGTTTTGGTTGGATACTGCAACCTGACCGCAAATTCCTTTTCCGAATGGTATGAGGGTATGATCTGTAGGGGTTCCTGAATATTGAGCAAGTTCTAATACTTTTTCGCCTTCTTTGTGAAAGTAAAAACCGACCCAATCGTAATGAGATACTTCGTGTCGGAGTATATCACAAACGGATTGAAGTTTTATTTCTTTAGAAGTGTTGGGGTCTGAGAATATTGCTATTAGACTTTGTCTTACGTCTTTGAACATGGTATAATAAATTATACTGCAAATATAAGAATCTGTTTAAAATTATTTTAGCCGCTTTAACTCCACCAAAACTTTGTAACTTTGTCACTGCATTTATATAATCATCAATGAAAAAAATAGTTTTGTTTTTACTTATTTCTGTGTTGTTATCCTGTACAGACAAAGATGCTTTTCGCAAAGAAGAAGCCCGAAAAGCGGAACTTAAAAGAGAGGAGATATACGATGTAATTAAAAAGAGCTGGAATTTTAGACCTGCTGATTTTACGGAAGAAGCGTATAGTATTGTAGAGCAATGGCCTGAATGGAATAATTTTTATAATGAATTACTACAAAAACCCCAAACTGATATAGGTGCTTTTCAAAGAAAAACAAGAACTTTAGTAAATCAGTCAGAATCATTGCAAAGTACTATTCCTGAAATTTTTAATGTAACCGAAATACAGAGCAGGTTTACGGTTTTAGAAACCAAACTTAAAATGCTCAAAATGTATATTACTATTGATGATATTGATACAGAAGATGTGGTGCGAACGGTGAATGAAATCAATATTGAAGTCGAATCGATTGTAAGTCGGATGAAGACAATATTGGATAAAAGTAAAATTCAGAGGGAAGAAGGAGAAACGCAGATGCTACAATCTTTAGATACATTGCGGCAAAATCTTCAGAACTTAGAAATAGAAGCTAAAATACAATCAAATTGATGTCACTTGCGCTAAGTCCAAACCAATCAGCTACTTTTTTATTGGTCAATACTCCGTGATAAGAATAAACCCCGTTTTTAAGTCCGTTATTACAGCGTATAGCTGTTTCTATTCCTCCGTATTCTCCAATTTCTAAGAGATAAGGGATAAGGATGTTACTAATGGTTTGCGAAGCAGTTTTTGAATATCTCGAAGGAATGTTTGGCACGCAATAATGTACCACTCCATGTGCTGTAAAAGTGGGATTTTTGTGGGTTGTTACTTCTGAGGTTTCAAAACAACCACCCGTATCGATACATACATCTACAATTACAGAACCTGGTTTCATGTGCTCTACCATCGTCTGACTTACTACTATAGGGCTCCTGTTTTTGCCTTTTATTGCTCCAATTGCTACGTCACAACGTCTTAGAGCTTTTAAAAGTAATTTGTCTTGAATGGTTGACGTAAAAATACGTTGTCTTAATTGATTTTGTAAACGGCTTAATTTGGTCAGTGAGTTGTCAAATACCTTTACGCTTGCTCCTAGTCCTAAAGCAGTGCGCGCTGCGTGTTCAGCTACCGTTCCTGCTCCAAGAATTACTACTTCGGTAGGGGCTACTCCCGTGATATTACCCAAGAGTAATCCTTTGCCTGATTTGTGATTTCCGATTATTTCAGCAGCAATCATTATGGAGGCTACTCCTGCGATTTCGCTTAATGATTTTATGAGTGGATAAGATCCGTCTGTTTCTTTTATATATTCAAAGGCAAGGGCGGTTATCTTTTTTTTCTGAAGTGCTTCTAGATAGCTTTTTTCTCTGGTCTTTAGTTGTATTGCAGAAATCAAAAGAGCATTTTCGTTCATTTTTTGGATTTCCTCTAATGTAGGAGGCTCAATTTTGAGTAGCATTGGACAAGAAAATACTTTGTCGGTATCGGTTGTGATTTCAGCTCCCGCCTCACTGTACTCTTTGTCAGAATAGTTAGCTCCTATGCCTGCTCCTGATTCCATTAAAATCCTATGGCCATTATTGGTAAGCGTATTTACTGCTTCTGGAGTCAGACATACGCGTTTTTCCTGAAAAGTAACCTCTTTAGGGATACCCATAAAAAGATTACTTTTCCGGATGGAAATTTCAAGCTTTTCTTCTTGAGGGAAAAGTTCTTGTTTGCTAAAAGGAGTAGTTATTGACATATAAGCATATCTATAAAAGCGATACGCAATTTACGAAAAAAATACATAACTTTTATTTTCGTTAAAGGTGTTTTTTTACCATCGTATAATCACACTTCCCCACGTAAAACCACTACCAAACGCTGCTAATACGACTAAATCTCCTTCTTTGATTTTTCTTTGTTCCCAAGCTTCGGTAAGGGCAATCGGAATAGAAGCTGCTGTGGTATTTCCGTATTTTTGAATGTTATTGTACACTTGGTCATCGGACAATTGGAATTTTTGTTGAATAAATTGCGAAATCCTCAAATTGGCCTGATGTGGAATAAGCATGTCAATATCGGAAACTTGTAAATTGTTTGCTTGTAATCCTTCGTTGATTACTTCCGAAAAACGAACAACCGCATTTTTGAATACGAATTGACCATTCATGTGCGGATAATAGCTTTCGTCACTTGGGTCGTTATCAGCTAAAATATCAGTTACCCATCGCTTTCCCATTCCAGGAGCAATTAAAGCTAATTCTTCAGCATACTGCCCTTCCGAATGTAGGTGTGTAGAAAGGATTCCCTTGGTTAAATCTTCTTCTCTAGAGAGGATAGCTGCTCCTGCTCCATCTCCGAAAATAACCGAAACACCTCTTCCTCGCGTTGTAAAATCTAATCCTCTAGAATGGATTTCAGAACCAATTACCAAGATATTTTTATACATTCCAGTTTTGATAAATTGGTCTGCTACAGATAGAGCATATACAAATCCAGAACATTGATTGCGTACGTCTAGGGCTCCCACGGTTTTAAGCCCTAAATCTCTTTGTGCCATAACTCCAGGTCCAGGGAAGTAATAATCGGGGCTTAAAGTGGCAAAAATCACAAAATCAATATCGTCTTTGGCTATACCAGAACGAGAAATAGCAATTTCTGCAGCCTTAACTCCCATAGAAGTAGTGGTTTGCTCTTCTTTATTTACATGGCGTCTTTCCTGAATTCCGGTACGCTCTTGAATCCACTCGTCATTAGTGTCCATTATTTTAGATAAATCATCATTTGTTACGATGTTATCTGGAACGTAAAACCCTAAACCTGTTATCTTTGAATGATACATACTTTTATAATAGTGTTTGTGCAATAGAATAGGTCAAAATTATAAAAAAGATTTAACTATAGAGTTTTGTTGAATTTTAATTATTTTTGAACCAGATTAAATGCTTTTATATAAATGTGTTTAAAATATAATTCTTATGATAAAAAATCTACTTTACCTATTCCTTTTTGTCTTTTCTCTTGTCGCAAAAGCTAGTGAGATAATTGTTTTGAATTCCGAAATGTATGGAATAGACCACAATAAAAAACTTATTGTTTCTAATAATAGCGTAGAAAGTTTAAATGTGATTTATCCAAATCTAAAAACGGTTATTTCACTTGATGTCAATTATACTTTTTCTGTACCTGTTCAGACTATAGAAGTAGGTTCCCCTTATGAGGTTGTTCACTCAGGTAACAGTCAGATTTATACGCTTTATTTCACGGAGTTTCCACTTATTCATATTACCACTCCTCATACTATTGTTGATGCTCCAAAAGTTTGGGCTTCTTTTCGATTAACAGAAAGTAATGGAGATTCTATTTTATCAGATATTGGAATTGAATATAGAGGTGGATATTCTCAAACTTTAGCAAAAAAATCAATGGAGATAGAGTTTTGGGAGGACAATACAGGAGAAGAAACTGTAGATTATAGTTTGCTTGGAATGCGTTCTGATGATGATTGGAATTTACAGCCCATGTTTAATGAGCCTTTGCGCTTTTTGAGCAAAACCAATAATGATTTGTGGAGGCTTTTCCATACGATTTACTATATCGCTGATGAACCTGAAGCTGTAAATGGGATAAAAATGACTTACTCTGAAATGTTTATAAATGGAGATTATAGAGGTGTATATGCAGTTTCTGAAAAAATAGATAGAAAACAGTTAAAACTCAAAAATCACAATGGCGCTATTAGAGGAGAACTTTATAAAGGAGATCAATGGGGGAACGGAGCAGTTACTTTTAATTGGGTAGGTCCTTTTGATAATAATTCTGATGTTTGGGACGGATTTGAGTATAAACATCCAGACGAAGAAATAAATTGGAGTAACCTTTATAACCTCGTGGATTTTGTAAAAAACGGAACAGACACAGATTTTTATGCTCAATATCAGAATAAATTTCATTTAGATAATATGGTGGATTATTTCATTTTTCTAAATGTATTGAGAGCAACCGATAACACAGGAAAAAATCTTTACTTGGCAAAATATAATACTAATGAACCGTACTTTTATGTTCCTTGGGACTTGGATGGGACTTTCGGTATTATTTGGGACGGAAGTCAACAAAATATTACAACAGGACTTTTAACCAATAAATTGTATAATCGATTATGGCTTGATTGTTCAGAAAACGGATTTAGAGAAAAACTTCAAACACGCTGGAATTCAGTTAAGGAAACTATTTTTAATCATGAGTTTTTAATGGATATGTTTGAGGAGAACTATGATTATCTTTTAAATAACGGAGTTTATCAAAGAGAGGAAATAGCATGGGAAGGCTATTTGACAGAGTTTGATCATCTCGATTATATGTCTAGTTGGATTACTAATCGATTAGATTATTTGGATACCCAATTCAATGAAATATGTGCGATGAATGTTTCTGATATTTTAGCTAATAATACAAAAATGTATCCTAATCCAGCTACTGATTATCTTTACTTCAAACATAATAGTACAGATAAAATCGAAATATCAATTTATGACCTACAAGGGAAATTGTTGGTTGAGGCGCAATCAGAAAGTGCAGAAACTCCCATTACAATATCTACTTTGAAGAATGGTATTTATATGGTTCAGATAAAATCAGGGAATAATCATGTTCAAACTCAAAAACTTGTTGTAACCAAATAATAAACAGTAAGATTATAATAAAACACGTTTTTTCTTGTTTTGTTTTATACTCTTTATCGTTTATTTTGTAGAGTATAAATTTTGCAGATGAGCCCTTATTATTTCAGAATAGTTTTACTTTTTCTTGTTTTTTTGGTAAGCAAGGTTAGGGCACAAGAAGTTGTCGAAAAGACACAATCTTTATATCCTAAAAAATTCACTGAAAAAACAGGTTTTTATAATTTGTTGTGGGGGCAGCATTACAGGAATTTATATGCTATTCCCCTTTCAGTTTCGGAGCAAGAAAAAGCGGGTTTAAATACGACTGCTTTGATTGAGGATTTTCCGTACTTTAAGTACTATCCTGAATTTGTTGATTTATACCAAAGGGAACATTTTGAAGAAACCTATTCAGAGAGATTTATAGCTGACGCTTATACGCTTATCCATCCGTTAGCAACTATTATTACCAATGGCTTGTCAAAAAATGTTCAGTTACATACAACCGATAACAGAATAGTTTTTGTTGAAGGTAAGTTTCAAAAAGTAATTGATAACCCAAAAAACACGATTTCTACCCAAGAAGTTATTAGTTATCTGCATGAAAATTTCAAATATAAAATAGACGAGAAAACCTATGTTCGCTCACGTATCTTGGATATGCTGATTGGCAATTCATTAGATGTCAATCAGTCTTATTTATGGTCTCTATCAGAAAAAGATAAAAACACCTATATTCCTCATACGGTTGAAAGAGGCTTTTCTTTTATAAAAAAGGATGGTTTGCTTTTTGGTTTTTTGCTTAAATCTTTAGGGATTAAAAATCTTGGTAATTATTACCACAAAAAATTCAAATTAGAAAAGATCAATACTCATAATTTAGTTTTTGATTTAATTCTTGCAAGAGGGATAAAAGAATCTGTTTGGATAGAACAAGCAGACTTTATTAAGACGAAGCTTACTGAAGGTGTAATTGACGAGATTTTTAGTCAGACGCCTTTTGAATATCATAATTCTAAAGAACATAAAGAATTGAAAGAAGCACTCCTTCGTCGAGTTCAAAATCTGGATGTTTTGGTCAAAGGTTACAGTGATGTTTTGCAGAGGATAGTCATTATAGGCGGAACGGCACAAGATGATACCTTTAAGATTGAACAAGATCTAAGTACGATATCGATTACACTTGTCAATTCACAAACCCAAGAAGTAGTGTTGAAAAATCATTATTCAGCAGAAAAAACCAAAGAAATATGGTTGTATGGTTTGGGAGGAATTGATAATTTTTCTGTTTCAGCAACTGCTAAAAACAATATTATTGTACGGATTATAAACAATGATAATTATAACGACTATGCCTTGGGACAAGCAGCGAGTAATGTTAAGATTTATACTCCTGAATCAGCCTTAGTAACCAAAGATGAAATCGGAGAAGCCATTTTGCACAAAACCAATAATCCCGATATTTTAGAATATAGTCAAAACCGGCCTAAAAAACATACCATAGACTTTCAGCCAGGTCTCTTGTTTGATACCGATTTGTCTGTTCGTTTTGGCGGGAAGCTTACTTATACTCGATATGTTTTTAAGAAAGCACCGTTTAGTGCCAGACACGAATTGAGTTGGAATCATTATTATTCTTTGTTGTATTCAGGTACTTTTCCGACATTAAGTGAAAAAACCGCTTATACAACTGATGTTTGGCTTACCTCGTCGAATCATTTTCAAAACTTTTTTGGGTTCGGAAACGAAAGTCAAAATTATGAAAGTTCTTTTGGTAGAGATTATAATAGAGTGTTGTTGCAAAAAGCGGGATTTGACATGGGGATACTATTTCGTTTTTCAGAAACTCAAAATGCTATAATCAAAGCTGGAGTTGAAAATTATAGTATTATTGATGAGCAAAAATTTAACCGAGATGACATCTTTCAGGAAGGAGAGTTAGCAGATAAAAGAAATATTTTTCTGAACATAAAAGGAAATTATCGAATCGCATCTAAACAAAATTCTGAAAGCACGTTTAAGTATTTTTTTGAGCCCGAAGTTGGGCTTATGCTAAATTTTAGAGATATGAATCGAAATGTACCCTATTTATCGGGAGTACTTTCGTTATATTATTATCCTGATTACAACAGAAAGTACACTATAGCTTCGGCTGTTAGGGCAAAAGCTCTTTTAAACGAAACATATGAGTTTTATCAAGCTGCTGTTATGGGAGGTGAGACTGGTTTGAGAGGTTATAGAAACGAGCGATTTTCAGGGCAACAGTACTTTGTTCACAGCAATGATTTTCGGATCGATATCGGAAGACTTCCCAATAAAGTAGTGCCTCTACATTTAGAAACTTTTTTAGGATTTGACTACGGACGTGTCTGGTATGCTCACGAAAATTCACGGAAGTGGCACACCTCGTTCGGGGGAGGATTGTCTTTTAAGGTGATTAATAAATTCAATGCGAATATTTCGTATTTTACCTCATCCGAAAGACCGCGAATCACTCTTTCTTTAGGGTATTTTTTTTAAGAGGATTTATAAAAAAAACAGTTATTTTTTTATAAAATAATAGACAACACCTGCTATTCCGACAGCTAACATCAGAATTCCCATTACGGCAATTTCTCCTTCCATCAGGCGCATTGTTCCTCTTATAATTAGAAAAACTCCAATAAAAAGCGTAAACAGTCCAGGTTTGTTTTCTTTTTTAGGTAAGTTAGTTGGGGTTGTTTGATTTTCCTCCATATTTTATTTATTAAATGGTTACTACTTCAATATTTTCTCCAATATAAACCAATGTTTTTTGAGTTACAGTAAGACTCATCTCTTGGAGAGCTTCAGCATAGTTTTCGACTTGATGTTTGTGTTTTTCGTTTTTTTCTCCTGTTTTATAATCCAAAATTAAGACTTCATGGTTTGGCTTCAGTACAATCTTATCTGGTTTTGTTAAAGGTTTTCCCTTTCGGATAATGGTTCTTTCGTTAAGAATTTTATAGTCAGAATTATAAAAATCTTGTAGGCTTGGATGTGTTAATATCTTTTGGATTGTATCTTGGATTTCTTCTTTTATATCAAGTGTTATTAGTCCTTTGTTGATACAGGAATCCAACGCGCTGGAGATGTCTTTGCTGGATTGTATCCTCGATAAAACTTCGTGAACCAGATTTCCGTATTCAATAGATTGTTGTTGTTTAGTATCCCACATGATCGCTTCGAGTGTGGCAATTTTGATGTTTTTTGCGTCAAAACTCTCTTTTACAGGGTTAATAATTTTTCGGAGGTTTTGCTCTTCTTTCTTTTCGGATTTTCGGAAGGGTTCTCCAAAAGAATAATCAAGTTTGTCTTGTTCAAAAACACCTTTATACTGCAAGTAAGAAATAAAAAAGGTTGCCATAGAATTAGGTAACTGAAGCTCTCCCTTTGGATTAAAATGGATTTTTGAGATAATGTATAATTGCTCTACAGCCCTTGTTAAAGCTACATAAATTACGTTTATATTATCTAGGAGATCTTCTTGATTTTTTGCGTAATAAGTTTCGGAGGCCTTTTCAGAGTAATTCTCTACTGATGAACTATTATTGACTAACACTTTTGGAAGGTCTATTTCTTCCAGCTCGTTGTCCACCCATAAATTTCCTTTTTTTCGAGAATAATCTTGATCCGCAAAAGGGAAGATTACGACTGGGAACTCTAGTCCTTTGGATTTGTGTATGGTCATAATCTGAATGGCATCTCCTTTGGGTGAAGGAATGCTCTTGGTGTGTCCGTCTTTTTTCCAAAACTCTAAAAAGTCATCGATATTAGATTGACTTCTGATATTTTGTTCTAAAATCAAATCCAAAAAACTTTGGACATAAATATTGGTTGTCTTTTTTAAAAATATTTCGACTAAAATTTCAGTAGCTTCATAAAGTGGTTTTCTTCGGATCTCTTCAAAAGAGAATACAATTCCGTAGGATTCAAGCCACCTTTCGAACTCTTTTTCGTGGTGTAAAGCGACACCTTCTTTCAGAAAATCATGAATAGGAGTTACAGTTAAATTCTTTCCGAGATAATATAAGAAATTAGCTTTGGCTTGTGTGTTCTTTTTATTTTTTATGAATTCCAAAAGATTGATTAAAAAAATAACTTCGGATGCGTTGGAAATCAAAAGAGTTTCAGAAGATACTATCGGAATGTTGTTTTCAGTAAGGTGATTAGCAATAAGAACTCCTTCGGAATTTCTTCTGATAAGGATTGCTATTTCTCGATACTCAAAGCCCTGATTTTTGACTTTTTCGATAGTTTCTACTATCGATTTTAAGTATAAATCAGTTTTTTCTGAAAGTTCATCTTCTTGTTCAATGAGGTCGTTTTCGTTAATAAACGAAAGGTTTACAAACCCTCCTTTATTGTTGTTGAGTTTTTGAGGACTATTTAAATAAATGTTTTTATAATCTTCTCTTGAAAATGTATGAGATAAAAACTTAAAAAAACCGTTGTTAAATTGAATTACTTCTGAAAAACTACGGTAATTAATCTCAAGGTTTTCTACATTCTTTTCGGGATTCGAGAACGGATTCTCTTGGTTAGAAAGATTGATCAGTTGCTCTGCTTTTCCTCCTCTCCATCTATAAATAGATTGTTTAGGATCGCCTACAATCATCAGTGAACCTTTTTCTCCATAATCATTTTGTCCAGAGAGCGCATTGTCAATAAGGGGTATTAGATTTTCCCATTGCAATTGGGAGGTGTCTTGAAATTCATCAATAAAAAAATGGTTGTACTTGTCTCCTAATTTTTCATAAATAAAAGGAGCGGGCTGTTCTTTTATTTCTTTGTGAATGATGTTGTTGAACTCTGAAATCGAAAGCACGTTCTGTTCTTGTTGTATTTTTAAAAGCTCCTGATTTACTGTATTTAAAACCGATAATGGAGTTAGGTTTTTTAGAAAGGCTTTGTAAAAGAACAATTTTCCGGCTTGCTGATTGATGCTTTTTAATGTTTGTAAAATATCAAGGGCTATTTCGTCTACTAAATCTTTTTGGTTTTGAGGAACCTTTGAAGCACTTCGGGGTTTAGAATCCGGAAGATTTGCGTCTAAATACTTATAGTGAGTGGTTTTTATTTCTATGTTTCCGTCTGCAATTTTTTTGAAGTGATTAGGAACATAACTTCCCGTAAACGAGCTGTGTTCAATACCTCTATTTTCTATGTTTTGAAGTGAGCTTTGAGCTTTCAAAACAATATCACTTTCCAACTCCTTGCATATTTTTAGGATGTTTTGTTTTATTTTTAAAAATTCGGAGATGGTTTTATCTTGAAAATATGAAATTTCGGTGCGATTATTTTCGTTGGTCAGAAGTTTGCTGATTTCCAAAAACTCTCGGGTTACATCCCATGATTTGTCGTCATCTGTTTTCTCGGTTGCGAAGTCGACTAATAGCTTTGTTAAGTTGTCGTCTTCTCCTGCTTGTGCAATTACACTATCCACGGCTTCTGCCAGTAAGCTTTCTGTGTCAAGAGAAACTTCAAAAGACAAGGGTAAACCTAGGTCCAATGCAAAGGAGCGAATTACTCGATGAGTGAATTTGTCAATGGTCGAAATGTCAAACGAAGCATAATTGTGAATAATCTTTTTTATAATTCGCTCTGATTTTTCTTGAATTTCTTTAGGGTTCATCCCTGTTTGTCGGGCAATATCCAAAAGCATAGTAGAGGCTTTTGAATTAGGTGTGTCTTTTGAAAACTCCTCTAAAGTCGAAATAATTCGGGATTTCATTTCTTCTACAGCCTTATTTGTAAAGGTAATCGCCAGGATGTTTTTGTAGGCATCATCCCGTTTCGAAGTCAGTAAGATTTTGAGATATTCTTTAACCAAGGTATAGGTCTTTCCAGAACCTGCAGAAGCATTATATATTTCAAAAGCGTTCTTTTTCAAGAGAATTGGAGTTTTTAGTGAATTCAACTAACGAATTTAAGCATTTTTTTGATAGTAAAAGTTTGCTGCCCGAAATATATTTTAAAATAGATATTTGTTTTTAAAGCCTTTTACGTCTGTTTAAAGAACTTTATAATTTTTATGTCACCCTGTCGAGTTTGGCCTTATAGTGATTTAAAAGGCTTCTTTTTGTTTTTTCGTAAAAAAAGACGTAAATTAGCCCGTTTTAAATTTTTCTTATTATAATCTAAAAAAATATATTTTCTATGTCAGAAGGAGGAGAAAGGTTAATACCTATCAACATTGAAGAAGAAATGAAATCATCCTACATTGATTATTCAATGTCGGTTATTGTGTCTCGTGCTCTACCCGATGTACGAGATGGATTAAAGCCCGTACACAGAAGGGTCTTGTTCGGAATGTACGAACTAGGAGTTATGTCTAATAGAGCTCATAAGAAATCCGCTAGAATTGTAGGAGAAGTTTTAGGTAAATATCACCCTCACGGAGATAGTTCGGTATATGATGCGATGGTTCGTATGGCTCAAGAGTGGAGTTTGCGTTATCTGCTTGTAGACGGTCAGGGTAATTTTGGATCGGTTGATGGAGATAGCCCGGCAGCAATGCGTTATACGGAGGCTCGTATGAAAAAAATTGCAGAAGAAATTCTGGCAGATATCGATAAAGAAACGGTTGATTTTCAATTAAACTTTGACGATACCCTTGAAGAGCCAAAAGTGATGCCTACTAAAGTTCCGACTTTATTAGTAAATGGAGGTTCAGGGATTGCGGTTGGTATGGCAACAAATATGGCTCCTCATAACCTTACGGAAGTTATCAATGGGACATTAGCATATATTGACAATCATGATGTTGAAATAGATGAATTGATCACTCATATTAAAGCACCTGACTTTCCGACGGGGGGAGTAATTTATGGATATGAAGGCGTTCGTGAAGCGTTTAAAACGGGTAGAGGAAGAATTGTAATTCGTGCGAAAGCCAATTTTGAAGAAATAAACGGAAGAGAATGCATTATTGTAACCGAAATTCCGTACCAAGTAAACAAAGCCGAAATGATTAAACGTACGGCTGATTTGGTAAATGAAAAGAAAATTGAAGGAATCTCGAACATTCGAGATGAATCGGACAGAAACGGAATGCGTATTGTTTATGAACTCAAACGCGATGCGGTTCCGAATGTAGTATTGAATACTTTGTATAAATTCACCCAGCTTCAGTCCTCATTTAGTGTAAACAATATTGCTCTAGTAAACGGAAGACCAGAATTGTTGAATCTAAAGGATATGATTTATCATTTTGTGGAACACCGTCACGATGTGGTAGTTCGTAGAACGCAATTCGAATTGCGCAAAGCAGAAGAGAGAGCACATATTTTAGAAGGTCTTATCATTGCTTCAGATAATATTGATGAAGTAATTGCACTTATTAGAGCTTCAAAAGATGGTGATGAGGCGCGCACCAAATTAATTGAAAGATTCAGCTTGTCTGAAATTCAGGCTCGTGCTATTGTTGAAATGAGACTACGTCAATTAACGGGTCTGGAACAAGATAAATTAAGAGCAGAGTATGAAGAAATAATGAAACTCATTGCTCATTTGAAAGATTTGTTGGCTAACAAAGATTTGAGAATGAATCTTATCAAAGAAGAACTTATCGAAATCAGAGATAAATATGGAGACGAAAGACGTTCAACTATTGAATATGCTGGTGGTGATGTAAGTATCGAAGATTTGATTGCAGACGAACAAGTAGTTATTACTATTTCGCATGCAGGTTATATTAAGAGAACTCCTCTATCAGAGTACAAAACGCAAAACAGAGGAGGAGTAGGACAGAAGTCAGCCGGAACGCGCGATCAAGACTTTTTAGAACATATGTATGTGGCGACTAACCATCAATATATGCTGTTCTTTACTCAAAAAGGGAAATGCTTCTGGATGCGAGTTTATGAGATTCCAGAAGGAAGTAAAACTAGTAAAGGTAGAGCGATTCAGAACCTTATCAATATTGAGAATGACGATAAAGTAAAAGCATTTATCTGTACACAAGATCTTAAAGATGAAGACTATATTAATAATCATTATGTGATTATGGTCACTAAAGAAGGTCAAGTGAAGAAGACTCCGCTTGAGCAATATTCAAGACCGAGACAAAATGGTATCAATGCCATCACGATTAAAGAAGGTGATGAGTTGTTAGAAGCAAAACTTACAACAGGAAATAGCCAAGTATTGGTAGCTTCGAAATCAGGTAAATTAGTTCGTTTCGAAGAAGAAAAAACAAGACCGATGGGTAGAACTGCTTCGGGAGTTCGCGGAATTACTTTGGCTGATGAAAAAGACGAAGTAATCGGAATGGTTTCTATCGACAAAAATGATGTAAATGATTCGCAAATACTTGTGGTTACCGAAAATGGTTATGGTAAACGTACTAAACTTGTGGATGATGATGGAGAAGATGTGTACAGAATCACTAATCGTGGAGGTAAAGGAGTAAAGACTTTGAACATTACTGATAAAACAGGTATGCTAATTGCTATCAATGTGGTTACAGACGAAGATGATTTGATGATTATCAACAAATCGGGTTTGACAATTAGAATGAAAGTTTCTGATTTAAGAGTGATGGGTAGAGCCACTCAAGGGGTTCGACTAATCAATATTAAAGGTAACGATTCGATTGCGGCTGTTGCTAAAGTGATGAGAGAAGACGAAGAAGATGAAAGTGTAGAAGATATTTTAGACGAAAACATCAATAATATTTCAGAAATTGACAATACGGAAGAGTAATAACAAATATAAATTAGTATGAAAAAGTATATAATATTATCCTTTTCGTTGCTTATTGCAACAGGGGTGTACGCTCAAAAAAGTGAGATTAGAGCCATGAAGAAAATTTTGGATAAATCTTCTCCAACTGAAGCTGATTACAAAGAACTACAAGGCCTAATAGATACAACGACTCCTTATATTGGTAATGCTTCAGCAGAAGAACAGGCTGAGTTTTATTTTCACAAAGGAAACTTCGAATTACAACAGGCTCTAAAAGCTAATAGTGTACCAGCGCTTACTAAAGCTGTAGAAAGTTTTAATAGATTAAAATCAGCTGAAGAAAATGCAAAGCGAAAAACTTTTAGCGATAAGTTAAACAACGAAGTGTTGCCTCTATTTAGTACTAATGCTTTTCAAAAAGCGATTGAATTGGAGGGTAAAAAAAGATATCGCGAGGCTTCGCAAATTTTTAAAGCTCTATACGATTTAAATAAAGATCCGAACAATTTGTATTATGCAGCCTCTGTCTCTATTAGTGTTCCTGATTATAATACAGCTTTGGAGTATTATCAGGAGCTTTTAGATATGAACTATACAGGAGAAGGGGTATACTATACAGCTCTCAATAAGGAAACTGGAGAAAGAGAAAGTTTTGGAGATAATAAGGCATTGATGAATGCCTCTATTAAATCTGGAGAATATACACAACCCAAAGAAGAGAAGTTAGAATCAAAAAAACCTCAAATATTGAAAAATATGGTTTTGATATATACGGAAGTAGGTCAGACTGAGAGGGCTTCGAAATTGTTGGCAGATGCAAGAAAGGAAAATCCGAAAGATATTGATTTGATAATTGCAGAGACTAATTTTCATATTAAAAATAATAATATGGAAAAAACAGAAAGTCTTATAAATGAAGCTGTTTCTATTGATCCTAATAACTATCAACTTGTTTATACTTTAGGGCAAATTAATGCGCAAGCGGGCAAAACAGATGCTGCTAAAAGGCTATACGAAAGAGTATTGCAAATCAATCCTAACTATACGGAGGCACATATTGGTTTAGGAGAGTTGGCTCTAGTAGGAGAAGAAAAATATATAAGTCAAATGAATGCTATTACGGGATTTTCTTCGGCTGAATTAAAAAAGTATGATGAATTGAAGAAGCAAAGAGATGATATGTACAGAAAAGCAATTCCTTATTTTGAGAAAGCTTTAACCATAGATCCCGAAAATCAACAATCTATTTCATATTTAGTAGGTCTTTATGGAGCTTTAGATATGGTAGAAAAACAAAACGAATATAAGGCTAAACTTAAAAATTAGTTTAAATAAAAACCCCCGACTCTCGGGGGTTTTTATTTAAATGATTATTGTTTTGTGATTAAAAACTCTACACGTCTGTCAAGTCGGGGGTCTTTGCCTAAAGGTTGTGAATTTCCATAGCCTTTATAAGTCATGCGATACTTTGAAACTTTTTTAGATATAAGATAGTTATATACTGCTTCGGCTCTATTTTTTGACAGTTCACGTTTTTTAGTACGACGATCAATAGCTTCTTTGTGGAAGGTAGGGGTACAGCATACGTGTCCTTGAATTTCGAAATGATAAGTTTTGTGTTTATATAACAAGCGAACGATTCGATTGAGTTCTTTTTTAGACTCACTTGTTAATTCACTACTACCTCTTGCAAACAATAATTTTTTTAGATAAATCCGGTCTCCAATAATGTGATTTCCTTTTATATCTTCATATATACCGGGAATATTTATAGGTTCTTCTTTAATATCTTTAAGGTTAGCTACTACATCTACCCTTCTGTTTTTGGATCGAACCTCAGGTAAGTTATCAATTAAATCATCATCTATCATGATTTTTCCTTTACCTTCAATTGAAACAATAATCTTGTTTTTGATACCTTTTGCTATCAGTGCATCTTTTATGGTATTGGCTCTATTAGTAGATAGTGTATAATTATATTCGTCTTTACCTCTATCATCTGTGTATCCATATATTGAGATGGATTCGATCATAGTAGAGTCAAGTTCTTGTATGAATTTAAGCATTGATTCTTTTTGAGAGTCTTTCAGGTTGTATTTGTCAAAATCAAAATAAACTGAATGTACAATTTCTTCTTGGGAGAAAGAACAAAAAGGAATCAGAATGCAAAGTATTAGATTGCTTAGTCTGTTCATCTGATTAGGGTTTAGTTACTTTTTAAGAATGCTGTGGTATTTTGTTTTGTCATTCAAAACTTGTACCGCTTTTTGAATTTCGGTATTTGATTTTAAATAATAATTATACAGTCCTTCTCTATATTGAAACCTTATAATTAATTCATCGATTAAAAGACGTTTTATTTCTTCTTTATTCTTGTCCAATTCCGTTTCATTGCTCTTTTTTAAAGCTTGTAAAAGGGCTTCGTATTGGGCTGTAATATTTTGGTCTATTTTTTCTTCCTTAGCTGTTTCAAGGGTCTTTTCAAGTGCTTTTTGGGTTTCTGTATTATATGCAAATTTTTCTTTCTTTAGCCAAGCTTTGAGATCATTAAAATCTGCATCGGTTATTTGTGGTATTTTATTTCCTACAGATTGATTTTTATAATAGTAATGTGTAGCATAATTAAACAATCCATCCTCTTGAACAAGTGCTTGAGTAATCGGGCTCAATTTTGATTCTTCCAATTCTATATCTGGTTGAATACCTCCTCCGTCATATACAGTCCTACCTTTTCTAGTTTTAAAAGCATTATAATTTTTCGAATCGGTTCGGATTGCGTTTCCATCTTTATCCTTATGAGAGTAATCAAGAGCTTGTATGCATCTTCCAGAAGGGGTGTAATATCTTGATATGGTAACTTTTACTTGTGTTCCGTATGATAAATCTATTGGTCGTTGTACTAGCCCTTTCCCGAAGCTACGGCTTCCAACAACTACAGCTCTATCTAAATCTTGTAAAGCTCCTGCTACAATTTCGGAAGCCGAGGCACTACGTCCGTCAATCAAAATAACCAAGGGGATTTCAGTATCTACGGGTTCACGCATTGTTCGGTAGATATTGTTGTGCTTATCAATCCTAGATTTGGTGGTGGTTATGATTTCTCCTTTAGGAACAAAAAGATTACATATATTAACGGCCTCTCCTAAAAGCCCTCCTGGATTTCCTCTCAAATCCAAAACTATTTGGGTGGCTCCTTGGCTCTTTAGCTCTTCAAGAGCAAATTGTGTTTCTCTACTTGCTTTGGCATTAAATTGCGAAAGCACAATATAACCAGTATTCTCGTTTATTTTTGTATAATACGGCACAGCCTTAACATCGACTGCATCAAGAATAATTTCTCCATCCGAGATCTTTCCTTGTCGTTTGTATTTTATATTGATTTTTGTTCCTTTTGCGCCCGAGAAAAGTTGTGATGTATCTTCTTTAAAGTCTTCAAGTTTAATATCAGCTACGTGAGTTATTTCGTCACCTGCCTTTAGTCCTGCTTTGTCGGCTGCATAGTCCTTAAAGACCTCTGCAACAATTACTTTTCCGTTTTTTCGATTTACGGTTGCCCCCATTCCTGTATATTCTCCCACGCTATTTATTTTAAATTTAATAACATCTGCTTCATTAAAATAAACAGTATAAGGATCTAATTCTTTGAGCATATTTTTAATGGCAATATCCATTAACTCGCCTGGATTGGTTTGGTCCACATAGTTCATGTTTACAGTTTTAAACATGGTGGTAAAGATTTCGATTTGTTTAGCAATTTCAAAAAAATCATGTTTAAAACTTACTCCAACAAAGAAAAACCCAGCTAAAAGAGAGGTAATAATATATTTTTTTTTCGGCAGATACTTCATTTTGTGATGAATTTAGTAGAAATAACATAACAAATATAGTCAAAACATTAGTTAAAATGTTTCTCAAAAACTGTTTTTAGTTTTTTGATAAAGGAAATTATAGAAAAATGAAAGGCAAGAGATTGAATATCTCTTGCCTTTTTATATAAAGAACTCAAAGTGAGTTTTATCCTAAAACTTCTTTTACTTTATCAGCAGCTTCTTGGAACTGAACTGCAGAATGAACTGCTAATCCTGAATTGTCAATCATTTCTTTTGCCAATTCAGCATTTGTTCCTTGAAGGCGAACAATAATAGGAACTTTAATTGCGTCTCCCATATTTTTGTAAGCATCAATAACTCCTTGAGCCACACGGTCGCAACGAACAATTCCTCCAAAAATATTGATAAGAATAGCTTTTACGTTAGGATCTTTCAAGATAATTTTGAAGGCAGTTTCCACGCGTTTTGCATCTGCAGTTCCTCCTACATCAAGAAAGTTAGCAGGTTCATATCCAGCATGTTTAATTAAATCCATAGTTGCCATTGCAAGGCCAGCTCCATTTACCATACATCCTACATTTCCGTCAAGGTCAACATAGTTTAGTCCAACAGCCTTAGCCTCAACTTCGATAGGATTTTCTTCTAAAATATCTCTCATATCCTCGTATTTCGAGTGTCTGAAAAGCGCGTTATCATCTAAAACTACTTTAGCATCAACAGCTAAAATTTTGTTATCTGACGTTTTAAGAACTGGGTTGATTTCAAATAATGAAGCATCACATCCAACATAAGCTGAATAAAGAGCATCGACAAATTTCACCATTTCTTTGAATGCATTTCCAGAAAGTCCAAGGTTAAAAGCAATTCTTCTAGCCTGAAAACCTTGTAATCCTACCGCAGGATCAATCTCTTCTGTAAAGATAAGATGAGGAGTTTTTTCTGCAACTTCTTCAATATCCATTCCTCCTTCGGTTGAATACATAATCATATTGCGTCCTTTTCCTCTATTTAGAAGTACTGACATATAGAATTCTGAAGTTTCGCTTTCTCCTGGATAATACACATCTTCTGCCACAAGCACCTTATGAACTTTTTTACCAGTTGGAGGTGTTTGAGGAGTGATAAGTTGCATTCCGATGATTTGATCAGCAATCTCTTCAACCTGTTGTAGGTTTTTGGCTAATTTAACTCCTCCTCCTTTTCCTCTACCTCCAGCATGGATTTGAGCTTTTATTACATGCCACCCAGTACCGGTTTCGGCTGTTAATTGTTTGGCTTTAGCTACTGCTTCTTCAGCATTTTGAGCCACATAACCTCTCTGAACTCTAACTCCATGAGAAGCTAAAATTTCTTTTCCTTGATATTCGTGTAAATTCATAAGTAGAAAATTGTCGTGTTTTTATTTAAAAAGCGAAACAAAAATACGAAAACAACTGTAAAAAGCCTAATCTTTTTAGTTGTGAATTTTAATCAACTTTGTTTTTTCTAAAAAATAGAGATTTTCAGTTGAGATGTTTGTGTTGGATAGGCCTTAGCAAAAGATTATTTTTTTTTCAGTTTAAAGTATCCATTTGCTAAAATAGTAAGTATGATAATCCCTGCTCCGATATAGAATCCAGTACTCATTTTTTCGGTTTCTGGAAATAGTATAATTGCTAAAATGATTCCATAAACGGGCTCTAGATTTATAGTAAGCATAACAGTATAAGGACTTAAATGCTTCATTACATCAATCGAAGCCACAAAGGTATAAGCGGTACAGATCGAACCTAAAATCATTAGATAGAGAAAGTCACTTGTGCTTAAAGCGAAAAATTCTGAGTTTAATTCGTTCGTAAAAAATAAATAAGCTGTAATGAATAAGACCCCTCCTAAAATCTGATAAAACGAAATATAAGACGAACTGTATTTTCCTGCAAATTTTCCATTAATAATAGAGAAAGAAGCCGATAAAAAAGCAGCAATTAAAGCCAAGGTGATTCCGTAAAGAAAATTTCCGTTGACTTCATAAATAATATATAGCCCAAGTATCACGAATAGTCCAAAAATCACTTCGTAATTAATGACTTTTCGCTTGTAGAATATGGGTTCTAAAATTGAAGCAAAAAAAGCTCCTGTTGAAAGGGTTGCTAAAGTGACCGATACGTTTGAAACTTCTATGGCTTCAAAAAAAGCAAACCAATGTAGTGCGATTATAAATCCAGAGCCTAAAAAGAAAAGCAGAAGGTTTCGCGAGATGTTTAAAGGAATTCTTTTATACCAAATATAAATTCCGACTAATACAAGAGCGATGCTCATTCGATACCAAACTTTTGCCATTGAGCTAACTGAAATCAGTTCGCCCAAAGCTCCAGTAAACCCCCAAATGAAAACAATCAAGTGAAGATGAAGATAGCTCCTTGTTTTATCGTCTGGCATTTCTTAAAAGATAAATTGCTAAAACACCAAAAATAATATTCGGAAGCCAGACCGCTAACATGGGAGAAATACTTGATTTTTCGGCTAATGTTCCAAACATTTTATCAAAGAAAACATACGAAAAAGCAATAAAAATACCGATAGCTAGATTGATACCCATTCCTCCTCTACGTTTCATAGCTGAAACTGAAACTGCAATAATGGTTAGTATAAAAGCAGAGATAGGAACGGTATAACGTTTGTATTTTACGACTAAATAAGTATTGATGTTTCCAGAACCTCTTAATTTTTCTTTTTCGATAAATCGGTCGAGCTCTTTCATCGAAAGTGTTTCGGCCATATAAATTACAGGGGTTAAGTCTTCCAAATCAAAATTTAGAACAGTATCTTTTTTTGTTTCTGAATATATTTTGTCATTGCGTTCTCCAACTATTCTTTTGTTGAAATTTCGAAGGCTATATGTACTGTCTTTATCATTCCATTTGATGCTTGATGCTTGAATTTTTTCTTTTAATCTGTTTTCTAAATCAAAAGTCTCTAAAGAAAATTCAAACCCAGTTTTACTCGAAGGATTAAATGAATTTACATGAATGTATTGAGTGTCGTTAAGCTGTTTGTAAACGTTAGTACTTTCTCTTGTTTCTGCATTTCGTTTAAGATATTTGTAACGAAATTCGTTGTAGTTTTTACTTGCGGTAGGGACCAAATAAAAACTCATCATTACAGCAAATACAGAAACAAGGGTAGCTCCGATAATATAAGGACGTAGAAATCTAGTAAAGGAAACACCCGAACTTAAAACAGCAATGATTTCGGTATTGTTTGCTAGTTTAGAGGTAAACCAGATAATAGATAAAAATAAAAATATCGGAAATAGAAAATTAGCAAAATAGACTGTAAAGTTCAAATAGAAGAAAACCGTTTCGTCTAGAGGGGCATTGTTTTCGAGAATTTTATTTATTTTTTCGGATATATCAATTACTATCCCGATTGGGGCAAACAAAAGTAACATCATTCCGAATGTTACTAAATAGCGTTTGAGTATGTACCAATCGATTATTTTCATAAATAAATCTAAAGAGCAAAGATAGTAATTTAGGGTTTAACTTGGGTCGGTCCAGTTTCGTTTGATAAAGTAGCACTTTATAGTAGTGATACCTCAGTGGTCTTAAAGTCTTACCCCTAATTTTTTGACCATCTGGTTTTTCCAAACCGAAAAATCTTCTTCTAAAATATGTTTACGAGCCTCACGAACCAGCCATAAGTAAAATCCTAAATTGTGAATGGTAGCAATTTGTTTTCCTAAAAATTCTTCTGCTGCAAATAAATGTCTTAAATAGGCTTTTGAATATTCGGTATCAACAAAAGTAATTCCCATCGGATCAATAGGAGAAAAATCATCCGTCCACTTTTTGTTTTTGATATTGATGATTCCTTCAGAGGTAAAGAGCATTCCGTTTCGAGCATTTCTGGTAGGCATCACGCAATCAAACATATCTACTCCTAGTGCAATATTTTCCAAAATATTTATTGGTGTTCCTACTCCCATGAGATATCTTGGTTTATCACTCGGAAGAATATCACAAACTACTTCGGTCATTGCATACATTTCTTCAGCTGGTTCTCCAACCGAAAGTCCTCCAATAGCATTTCCTTCGGCTCCTGCATTTGCTATATATTCAGCTGATTGTTGTCGTAAATCTTTATATGTACTTCCTTGAACAATAGGGAAAAATGTCTGATGGTAATCGTATTTTAATGGTGTTTTCTCCAAATGAGTGATGCATCTATCTAACCATCGATGCGTCATATGCATAGAGCGTTTAGCATAGTTATAGTCGCAAGGGTAGGGAGTACACTCATCAAAAGCCATAATAATATCCGCCCCAATCGTACGCTGAATTTCCATTACGCTTTCAGGAGAGAAAAAGTGGTATGAACCATCAATATGAGATTTAAATTTCACTCCCTCCTCTTTTATTTTTCGATTAGCAGAAAGTGAATAAACTTGATATCCTCCTGAATCTGTCAAGATATTTCTATCCCAATTCATAAACTTGTGAAGGCCTCCTGCTTGCTCTAAAATGTCCGTTTTCGGACGTAAATATAAATGGTAAGTATTTCCTAGAATAATGTCAGGATTAATATCTTCTTTGAGTTCTCTTTGATGAACCCCTTTTACTGAAGCCACTGTTCCGACTGGCATAAAAATTGGAGTTTCAATTATTCCGTGGTCTGTAGTTATTTTTCCTGCTCTTGCTTTGGATTGGGGGTCGTTTTTAAGTAACTCGAATTGCATATGGTTTATTTGAATATGCAAAGATAGTTATTTTTTGAACGTGGATTTAGGGATTGTGTTCAGGTAATAAAATTAAAAAGCCCTCAATTTTGAGGGCTTTTTAATGGTTATCTCTTCATAGAG
>JBEBWA010000020.1:0-44309 GCA_040392465.1 Flavobacterium suncheonense | reverse complement strand
TAGTAACTACAAAACACTATAAAATAAAAATCCCAAGAAACTAATCCCGGGATTTAATTACTATATATATAATATAGTGTATTATTTTTTGTTTTGCTTTTGCCTTTGTTGTTCCTGTGCTTGCTCCATAGCCTCACGCATTCTTTTTTGAAACTTACTCTCCTTTTTAGGCTTAGTCTTATTCTCTTGGATTTTTGCGTGAATTTTGTCGTTATCTATAATATAGTGTTTGATAACTAACATAATCCCGATAGTGATAAGATTAGAAACAAAATAATATAACGATAATCCTGAAGCATACATATTAAAGAATATAATCATCATTACTGGCGAAATATAAATCATCACTTTCATGATTTTCCCCATATCAGGCATCCCTTCTTGTTGCGGTTGTGCCATTTGTTGATCACCTGTTGTCATTTTCATATAAAAGAAAATAGCTATACCTGCCAAAATAGGAAATAAACTAATATGATTCCCATAAAATGGAATGTAAAAAGAAAGCGTCGCAATCGAATCATATGACGATAAATCATCTGCCCATAAAAATCCTTTTTGTCTTAAGTCAATCGCAGACGGAAAGAATTGGAATAAAGCATAGAAAATAGGAATCTGCATTAGAGCAGGAATACAACCTGCCATAGGATTCACTCCCGCTTTTGAATATAAAGCCATCATTTCTTGTTGCTTTTTCATCGGGTCCTTTTTAAACTTTTCGTTCAACTCATTAATATCAGGACGAAGAGCTTTCATTTTTGCTTGTGACAAATACGATTTATATGTTATTGGAGAAATTGCAATTCTCACTAAGATAGTAAACAAAATAATCGCAATTCCATAATTTGAAACTAGTGAGGATAACAAATTAAAAGCAGGTATAAACAAAAACTTATTTATCCATCCAAAGATTCCCCAACCAAGTGGTACAATTTCATCCAAATTTCTATCATACTTATTAAGTATTTTATAATCTGTAGGGCCATAGTACCAATTCATATTATAATTTACTTCACCTCCTTTAAATTCTAACGGGATTACAGAAGCAAACGCTTTGGTCTTTAAAGTATCTACCTCTTCGTCTTTTACTAAATTCTTTGAAGAAAAATCAACTGTCTTAAAAGACGTATCAGTCAATAAAACTGAAGTAAAGAAGTGTTGCTTATAGGCAATATATGTTACGTCTTTTGCTCTATTTGATGTTTCTTCTCCTTGGCCTAAATAATCGTCTTTCCCATTTTCATACTCAAAAACAAGTTCTGTATAACGGTTTTCGTAGGTTACTGATTTTTCATTGCGATACGATTCTAAATCCCAAACAAGCTGTAGAGGTTCTGAAGTGTTTAATACAGATGACAGCCCTTGTGATCTGATAGAAAAATCCATCATATACTCATTTGGTTTTAGTACATAACGATATTCTAAAAATTTATCATCTCCAGATTTAAGGCGTAAAGTTAGGACTTGATTTTCTCCTTCTTTAGTCAAAACAGGCTCAAACATCATATCTTGAGTATTCAGAATTCGATTTTCCTTCGTACTCAAACGAATATTAAATTGAGCATTATTATCTTTAATAATATTTACAAGACTACCTGAACCTTTATGAAATTGTTCAAAGTTCTTAACTTCTGCTTTGGTAATATAACCTCCTTTATTAGAAATTTCCAACTTCAGAAGTTCATTTTCTAAAATGGTAGTTTTTTCTTCCAATGTTCCCGAAAGAGCAAATTCTCCAAGAGCTCCCTGCAATTGAACCATTTTTAAAGAATCATTAGAAATAATTTCTGTTGAAGTAAATTCCGTTTGGGACGAAATTGCACTTTCTTCTGCTTTTTGTTGTTCTACTAATTCTTTTTTAGCCTTTGACTCTTTAATTTGTTCAGGTGTAGGCTGATTTTGGTACATTATCCAAAGTAGGATACCAAAAATAAGCACAAAGGCAAACAGGGTTTTTACGTCAAATTTCTTTTGTTCCATTATTTTTTGTTTAGTTCAAACAGTCGCTCCGCTCGTGTCAGGGTTCAGTTTTTAGATTATTTTATTTTTTATTTACAACCGTTGCCTTTACAAAGGCTACGAACAGTGGATGTGGATTAGCCACTGTACTTTTATATTCAGGATGATATTGCACCCCAATAAAGAAAGGGTGATTTTTCAGTTCCACCACTTCTACCAATTTGGTTTTTGGATTTATACCTGAAGCAACGAGTCCTTCTTTCTCTAAATTCGTCAAGTATTTATTATTCATTTCAAAACGATGTCTATGGCGTTCTGAAATCATCTCTTGATTATAAATTGAATGAACTAAAGTATCTTTTTTCAATTTACAATCCCAAGCCCCTAAACGCATGGTCCCTCCTTTATCAATGATACTTTTTTGTTCTTCCATGATATGAATCACAGGATTTTTGGTCTTTGGATTCATTTCGGTTGAATTAGCATCTTTTAGCCCTAACACATTTCGAGAGTATTCTATTACTGACATCTGCATCCCTAAGCAGATTCCAAAAAACGGAATTCCATTCTCGCGCACATATCGAATAGCTTCTATTTTTCCTTCAATTCCTCTTTCTCCAAATCCAGGTGCTACCAAAACTCCGTCAAGTCCACTTAATTTCTCAGCTACATTTTCTTTTGTTAAAAACTCGGAATGAATACTAACCACATTTACTTTGGTCTGATTAGCTGCACCCGAATGAACAAATGCCTCCAAAATAGACTTATAAGAATCTTGCAATTCAACATACTTCCCTATCAATCCGATATTTACAGTATGTTTTGGGTTTTTATGTTTTTTAAGAAACTCATTCCATTTCGTTAAATCTGGTTTCGATTTTTTAGGAAGGTTTAATTTTTTAAGCGCAACTACATCCAAACCTTCTTCTAACATATAATTTGGTACGTCATAAATAGTAGATGCGTCAATAGACTGAATAACCGCTTCTTTCTTCACGTTACAAAAAAGAGCTAGTTTTTCTCTTAATTCATCTGACAATTCATGTTCTGTTCTACAAACCAAAATATCAGCTTTGATTCCGCTTTCCATTAATGTCTTAACCGAATGTTGGGTAGGTTTGGTTTTTAATTCCTTGGCTGCAGCCAAATACGGAACAAGAGTTAGGTGAATGGTTATAGCATTTCCTTCACCCAATTCCCACAGCAATTGTCTTACTGATTCTATATAAGGTAAAGATTCAATATCTCCGACCGTTCCTCCAATTTCTGTAATTACAATATCGAAATCCCCTGATTCTCCTAGTAATTTCATTCGAGATTTAATCTCATTGGTAATATGAGGCACTACTTGGACTGTTTTTCCTAGAAACTCTCCTCTTCTTTCTTTTTCGATAACCGAAAGATATACTCTCCCTGTAGTAACGTTATTGGCTTGCGAAGTCGGTACATTCAGGAATCGCTCATAATGCCCTAAGTCCAAATCGGTTTCAGCACCATCATCGGTTACGAAGCACTCTCCATGTTCATACGGATTAAGCGTCCCTGGATCCACATTAATATATGGATCAAATTTTTGGATAGTGGTTCTATAACCTCTTGCTTGAAGTAATTTAGCTAGCGAAGCAGCTATAATTCCCTTACCTAAAGATGAAGTTACTCCTCCCGTTACGAATATGTATTTTACCAGATTCATTATATTTTTTGTTGTTGTGTTGTAGCAGGTTTTTTAAACTTGGCAAAAGTAGTCTATTTTTGACCAAATGACAAGAGGATTTTTCGATTTGAAATGGGAACTTTGTTTATGGTATAGTTTTTTATTTAGGAAACTTCTCGGATTTATTGTAATTTCGCAGGCTTTAACAACGTATTTATTCTACGTAAAATGGCAAAGCAGGAAGATTTATTTAAAAATGTGGTATCCCACGCAAAAGAATACGGATATATTTTTCCGTCAAGCGAAGTATATGATGGTTTAAGTGCCGTTTATGATTATGCTCAAAACGGTGTTGAACTCAAAAAAAACATTCGTGAATATTGGTGGAAAGCAATGGTTCAACTTCACGAAAATATTGTTGGAATTGATGCAGCTATACTAATGCATCCGACAACTTGGAAAGCTTCAGGACACGTTGATGCTTTTAACGACCCCTTGATTGACAATAAAGACTCTAAAAAACGATATAGAGCGGATGTGCTCATTGAAGATTATTGCGAAAAAATCAATCAAAAAGCTCAAAAAGAAATAGAAAAAGCCAAAGCTCGTTTTGGAGAAGCCTTTGACGAAGAACAATACAAATCTACCAACGAGAGAGTTGTTGGATATATCAAACAACAAAAAGAAATTCTTCAAAGAATGGCAAAGAGCCTAGAATCAGGTGATTTGTCTGATGTAAAAGCACTTATTGAAGAACTGGGAATTGCAGATCCTGACACGGGTTCTAAAAACTGGACAGAAGTTCGTCAGTTCAACTTAATGTTTGGAACTAAATTAGGTGCCTCTGCTGAAAATGCAATGGATTTATACTTACGTCCAGAGACAGCACAAGGAATTTTTGTAAACTTTTTGAATGTTCAAAAGACAGGAAGAATGAAAATCCCTTTCGGAATTGCACAAACTGGAAAAGCTTTTAGAAATGAAATTGTTGCCAGACAATTTATTTTTAGAATGAGAGAATTTGAACAGATGGAAATGCAGTTTTTCGTAAAACCTGGAGAGGAAATGAAATGGTACGAATACTGGAAAGAAAATAGATTAAAATGGCATTTGTCGCTAGGGTTAGGAAAAGAAAACTATCGTTTTCATGACCACGAAAAACTAGCTCATTATGCTAATGCTGCCGCTGACATTGAATTTAATTTCCCGTTCGGATTCAAAGAACTGGAAGGAATTCATTCAAGAACAGATTTTGACTTGAAAGCTCACGAACAACATTCTGGAAAAAAATTACAATATTTTGATACCGAAGAGAACAAAAACTACACTCCTTATGTTGTTGAAACTTCAGTGGGATTAGACCGATTGTTTTTGGCTGTTTTCTCGAACTCATTACAAGAAGAAACCCTTGAAGACGGATCAACCCGCACGGTACTAAAGCTTCCAGCAGTTTTAGCTCCTACTAAAGTAGCTGTTTTACCGCTTGTCAAAAAAGACGGATTACCAGAAGTTGCACAAAAAATAATTGAAGATTTAAAATGGAATTTCAATGTGAGTTATGACGAAAAAGATGCCGTTGGAAGACGCTACAGAAGACAAGATGCACTTGGAACACCATTTTGTGTGACTGTTGATCACCAAACTCTGGAGGATCAAACAGTAACCATTCGCCATAGAGATACTATGCAACAAGAAAGAGTGAAAATTTCAGACTTAAACTCTATTATCGAACAAGAAGTGAGTTTTAAAAATTGGTTAAACAGAATGTAATCCAATATCATCCAAAAATCCCGATTAAGAACTAATCGGGATTTTTTAGTTATACATTCTTCCAAATATCTCCAAGCTTTTCGATTCTGCTTTTAGTATTTTCAATAAACTTTTTATGAGCTTGTGTATCTGGATTAAATGGTTTGTGAGCTAAAGCTTTTTGAATCACATCTACTTCTGCAGAGATTTCCAAAGCGCTATCAGACAAATAATTTTTAGCGAATCGCTCCCAAATATAATCAATTGCAATCTGGTTGGGATGAAGCATATCTTCTGAAAAAAAGCGATAATCCCGAAGTTCGTCCATTATAATCTCATAAGAAGGAAAATAATTCACGTTAGAATTATTCTTACTATTATTTACCGAAATAAAAAGATTTGATTTACTTACATTATTTTCAAAAAATCCATCCTTTATATGACGAACGGGAGAAATCGTAAAAATGATTTTTTTATTCGGAAAAAGCGAAATAATACGCTCTAAGCTTTTTGTGATTTGTTCAATAGTAAGCAATTCTTTAGTAAATTCCTTTTGGGGAACTTTATGACAATTTGCCACTATATTATTAGTTTGATTAGACCTATAAACCCAAGAGGTACCAAGAGTAATAATAAGGTGAGTTGATTTTGTCAGAATTCCTCTAGTTTCGGACAGAACTCGGTTTAATTTTTCTAAAAACTGAGTTTTATCAGCGGATGAAAATTCAGAATGAACATCAAAACAATGCCATAGCTCATGATGAAAAAACAAATCATCTTCGGTAAAGGGAATTTCTTTCACCGCTTTTTCTAAAACTTTTTCGATAGCAAGTGCATGAAATAAAACCCCAAACGGATTAGCTTTATTTTTTATTTTGAAGTAATCCAGTTTTTTCGAAATATTTTCGGCAAAACACGAACCAATCGAAAAGACCTCCGAGCTATAATCAATCGGAAAATTATATTTCTCTATCGGGATTGGAGTTCGAAAATTGATCATACTATCTAAATATTCAAATCAAATGTCTTTCTCAACAATTCTAAAGCGGGATTTTTTTCGGCCATATGCATAAAAATATCTCTTTTGTCTAAGAGTTTTTTTACCTGAATTGTTTCGTTTACTGAAATTTCTATCTTAATGTTGTGATTCTTTAGGTGACCTTTAAGATGTCCGAGTAGATTTGGAATCTCGGATTCTAAATCAATTTTAGAACTTTCGTTGGGCACCTCATATCGAATTGTAGTTTCATCCAAAACTACTTCACTCATTCCCATAATCGAAGAAATAATCATGTAACCTTTGCTCTCGAGACGCTCTTTAAATTTATTCCATTGAATAATCAAGTCATCATACGTAAAAGGTTCTTCCAGAAAAACATTTTGCTTTTCTGTCTGAAACTTATCAGTACTTTCTTGGAGTTCTTTGAGCTTTTTAAGTCCCGAAATCGAAAGAGCATTCACCGAATTCTCAGGCACAACATCTTGCTTAACCTGTAATTTTTCTGCCACTTGCACGATTTGTGGAATTGATTTTTCGACCTGCTGTTCTTTTGGTTTTTCAGAAGAGTGGAAAAAAGAAGCGGGAATTATGAAATCAACTTTTTTTTTTCTCCGTCAAAAGTAACAGAGGCAAGTTGCATAAGGCATAGTTCAACCAAAAGCCTTTGGTTCTGGCTCGATTTATATTTCAAGTCACAGTCATTTGCTATGCGGATTCCTTCTAACAAAAATTCTTGCGAAGCGACTGTCGCTTGATGTTGATATTGGATTTTAGCGGTTTCTCCTACTTCTAAAAGCTGTAATGTTTCGGGATTTTTACAAACTAATAAATCTCTGAAATGCGAGGCTAATCCTTGCACAAAATGATGTGCATCAAACCCTTTGGCTAAAATAGTATTGAAGAACAACAGCAAATCTGGAATTTTATTCCCTAAAATAAGTTCGGTTGCTTTGATATAATATTCGTAATCAAGTACATTTAGGTTTTCAGTAACTGCTTCACGAGTAAGGTTTTTTCCTGAAAAACTAACTACCCTATCAAAAATAGACAATGCGTCTCGCATAGCTCCATCTGCTTTTTGAGCAATGATATGAAGCGCATCATCTTCAGCGGTTATTCCCTGACTTTTGGCTACTTCTGCCAAATGATTTTTAGCATCCTGAACCGTAATTCGTTTGAAATCAAAAATCTGACACCTAGATAAGATCGTAGGAATTATCTTGTGTTTTTCGGTGGTAGCCAAGATAAAAATAGCATGTTTCGGAGGCTCCTCGAGCGTTTTTAAAAAAGCATTAAAAGCGGCCTGCGAAAGCATATGTACCTCATCAATAATATAAACCTTGTACTTCCCTGTTTGTGGCGGGATTCTAACCTGATCAATCAGGCTTCGAATATCATCAACCGAGTTATTGGAGGCTGCATCTAATTCGAAAATATTAAACGAAAAATCCTCATTCGGATCATCATAATTAGGTTGGTTTATTTTTCGTGCCAGAATCCTTGCACAAGTCGTTTTCCCGACTCCCCTCGGACCCGTAAACAAAAGTGCTTGAGCTAAATGATTGGTATCAATAGCGTTGAGCAAAGTATCTGTAATAGCTTGTTGCCCCACAACATCTTTAAAAGTTTGTGGTCTGTATTTACGAGCCGATACGATAAATTGTTCTTCCATATTTTTTTGAGGAGTACAAATATACAAATTCAACATCAATATCAATGAGAATATCAATATTTTGACAAAAGATAAAGATTAGTTACCCCTTCCATTACATAAAAAAATATTAAATTGTATTTATATATAATATTCGTTTATATTTCAAGTTACCTATATATTTGCAAACCATTATTATAGTCCAATTTATAATGAAAAAAATTCTATTGTTCTTATTCCTTATTTCTGCAAATAATTTTTTGATTGCCCAGAATGTTACTATTAAAGGGAAAATTTCTGATTCTGAAACGGGGTTAGGCATTGAGGCAGCAACGGTATATTTGAATCGCGTTCAAGATTCCACATTAGTGGATTACACAATTTCTGACCAAAATGGAGTTTTTTTATTAAATGTCAGAAAAACAGATAAGGTGACTCAACTTAAAATCTCACACATCATTTATCAAAACTACACTAGGAGTTATGACACCATTTCTGACCATATAGATTTGGAGGAAATCAAATTGGAACTCCAAGGAAATATGATTGACTCTATAGTTATAAAATCTGAAATCCCTCCTATCCGTATAAAAAATGACACCCTAGAGTTTAACGCATCGTCTTTCAAAGTTCGACCTGATGCCAATGTGGAGACTTTATTAAAACAACTCCCTGGAATCGAAATAGCTTCAGACGGTAAGATTACAGTAAACGGAAAATCAGTTACTCAAATTTTAGTTAACGGAAAACCGTTTTTTGATGCGGATGGAAAAATTGCTTTGCAAAACCTCCCTGCCGAAATCATCAATAAAGTACAGGTTACAGATAAAAAAACCAAAGAACAAGAAATTTCTGGAGAAGCAGCTACTACAGATGATCTGAGTATTAACCTAACCATTGACGAAGAAAAAAACAAAGGTTACTTTGGCCGAATTATGGCAGGTTACGGAACTGACGATCGATATGAGTCGAGTGGACTGGTTAATTATTTCAAAGGAGATTTAAGAGTTAGTGTTTTGGCTTCGTCTAACAATATCAATGCTTCAGGATTTTCGATGGACGAGGTTTTTGACAATATGAACAGCGTCCGGAATGTGAATATGAGTAGCACAGGTGGGATGGCTGTTAACGGAATCAATTTTGGAGGAATGGATAAAGGAATCACACAATCTAATGTCCTCGGATTTAACTATGCAGACAATTGGTACAAAAAAGCAGATGTAAACGGAAATTATTTTTATTCAGACTCATCTAATGAAAACCTGAATAAAACGAGAAGAATAAATCTTTTACCTGATAATTTATTTACTACTCAATCAGAAACTACTTCCAAGAGAGACCAATCTAACCACAATTTTAATTTTGGGGTAGAAATAAAAATTGACTCTACTTCTACCCTATTGATTTCTCCGAACTTATCAAAAACTATAAGCACATCAAGGACAACTTCTTTTGAAGACTCTGTTGATGAATTTGACAACTTACTCAACGAAAGTTTTAGTGATGATTTTTCTGAAAACGATAATCTCTCGTTCAGCAATTCAATTTATTACTATAAAAGACTCAGAAAAAAAGGAAGGAACTTTAATGTGAGTTTTCGAAACAGCAATCGGGATTCTCAAACAGAGAGTTATACAAATTCAGAAACTTATTTTTATCAATCCACACAAGGGGATGACATCAGAAATCAAAACAGAAATCAAAAAGATAAAAGCGACAACTATCAGCTAAAAGCAGAATACAAAGAACCATTGACTGACTCATTAAATGTATATTTTGGAACCGAATATGAAATAACAAAATCATCGAATATAAACCAAACCTATGACTTTGATAGTACCTCGCAAGCTTATACTAACTTTAATGATTTACTCTCTAACTCGATTTGGTCAGATACTAGAAGCTTAAACCCTAATTTCAGGTTTGAATTACGAAAAAGTAAATATGATTTAAATTTAAATGCAGGCTCTAATATTATAAATATGGACAACACTTCTTTGTATTTAGGAAACAAGACTAACTTAGAAAGAAATTATGTTACCCCGAATTATAGTGGAAGCCTGAGATACAAGATATCTAAATCTAAATCTTTTTCGTTACGCTACAATTACAGAGAAAATCTTCCGAGTGCTGTCCAATTATTACCTGTTGAGAACTTAGCCAATCCGCTTAACACTATAATAGGAAATCCAGACTTGGACTTAAATAAAAACCATTCGTTGTCTTTAGGTTTTAACAATTTTGATTACGCTAGCCGAAGTGGTTACAATGTTTGGTTTAGCTCTAACTATTACGATAGCAGAGTCACTTCGGTAAGTACTTTTGACCAGGATAGAAAACGAACTACAACCTATACCAATGTCGAGGATACTTATAGTTTTTCGTTAAGCTTGAATTGGGACAAATCTTATAAGACTGAAAGCGGTCACAAGTACGGAATATCACTCGGAATGTGGAATAACTATAATTTCAATAAAGGCTTTACTAATGCTGAACTATTCCAGGCCAATCAATTGAGCCTTTCGCCTCGAATCGAGTTTAGTTATGAATACGGAGACCTCCTGACTGTTTATCCAAGTTATCGATTTACGTATAATCAGACCAGTTACGAGAATTATAGAATTGAAAAATCTTCTAATTTCTTTCATAGAGCTGGATTAGAAGCCACATCTTATTTCCCCGAAAATTGGGTTTTCGGAAATGATTTTGGATATAACTATAACTCCAATATAGCAGACGGATTTCGTAAAGATTTTTTTATGTGGAATATGAGTCTGGCTTATAGTTTTTGGAATAAAAAAATGACTGCAAAAATCAAAGTGTATGATCTGCTAAATCAAAACACAAGCAATTCCAGACAGATTTCAGATATTGCAATTATTGATACTGAGGATATTATATTAAAGCGCTATGTCATGTTTTCTCTTTCGTATAAATTGCAGGATTTTGGTGGAAAATCAGACAAAGAACAAGAGAATAAAAGACCTAGAAGAAGTGGTAATTTCCGAATTATGAGAATGTAAATTAGCCAAAAACAAGTTTACTAATTACTAACCTTAACAAATGTTTGGGAGAAATATATTTTCTGAATTTTAATTTTGTGTTCTAAAATTATTTCGAATGAAATCCCTACAAATTCTATTTTTTTCGCTTTTATCATTAGTCGCTTTTGCACAACCTTCCCATGTCAAAATTTCAGGAAAAGTAGTAGAAAAATCTACTAATCAGCCCTTAGAATATTCTGTTATTTACATTAAAAACAATCAAAACCCAAGTGCTGTTTTTGGTGGAACTACAGACGAAAACGGACTCTTTTCAATTGATGTTCCTAAAGGAAATTATGACATTAAAATTGATTTTATGTCCTTCAAGCCCTATGAGACAACTCTTGCGATTCAAGGAAATACAGATCTAGGAACAATCTCACTTGAAACAGACGCTCAACTTATTGAAGGAGTAGAAATAATTGCAGAACTCTCTACAGTCGAAATGCGTTTGGACAAAAGAGTTTATAATGTAGGTAGAGATATGATGGTAAAAGGAGGGACAATTAGTGATGTCTTAGACAACGTACCTTCTGTAACTGTAGATGTAGAAGGAAATGTTTCGTTAAGAGGAGACGATAATGTTAGAATTCTTATAGACGGAAAACCATCAGGTCTGGCTGGAATCAATATTGCAGATGCTTTAAAAATGCTACCTGCTGATTCGGTCGAAAAAGTGGAAGTTATTACCAATCCGTCTGCAAGATATGAAGCTGAAGGAGGAGGAGGTATCATAAATATCATCCTTCGAAAAGGTAAAAATGACGGAATAAACGGAACTATTATTGCAACAACAGGAGAGCCCGAAAACCATGGATTAAGCGCAAATATCAATTACAAAACCGAGAATTTCAACATTTTCACTACCCAAGGCTATAGCCATAGAGGAAGCGCTGGGAACTCAATGAACGACATCGAAAATCTAAATCCAAACACTGGAGATACTACCGGATTTATTGAAGAAAGAAGAAATAACGATAGATTGGGCAAAGGTTATAACGGAGTATTCGGAGTAGAATGGAATCTCACAGAAAGTCTTTCATGGACAAATAGTATTTCATATAGAAAAGACAGCAGAACCAATCCTACTAATGTTTCTATTAATTATTTTGACCCGAGTATGAATCTACTGAATCAAACATCGCGTGACAATTATGAATGGAGCGATGATGAAGATGTGGACTATTCTTCTAACCTGACCAAAAAATTTAAAGAAGATGGGCATAAGCTAACTGTTGATTTTTCTACCTCTTTGAGCAAAGACAAAGATTTTGCAGATATTACTACACAAAATCTTACTCTTAATGAAATTACACAATTAGAGAGAACTGCTAGCGATCAAAAGCAAACCCGTACGATGATTATGTCAGACTATACGCTCCCAATTGGACCAAACAGCCAATTTGAAGCAGGATATAGAGGGAATTTTGTAGATTTAACTACAGACTATTTAGTAGAAAATTTTAATGATATTACAAATACTTGGGAAAATGATATAAACTATTCGAATGTTCTTCAATACAAAGAAAATGTACATGCCTTATATACCCAATTTGGTAGTAAAATAAACAAATTTTCTTATATGGGTGGACTTCGCTGGGAAGATACAAACATAGAAATCAATCAGTATACCCAAGAGGTTTTCAACACTAAAAAATACAACAATTTATTCCCAAGCGTATTTTTCGGATATGAGTTTAACGACCAGACCAATGTTTCGTTGAGTTATAGTAAACGTATCTCACGCCCTCGTTCACGTATGATAAATCCATTCTCTAATCTCTCGAGTAATGTATCTCTTTTTAGAGGAAACCCCGATTTAGACCCATCCATGACCGATGCTATTGATCTTGGATTCTTAAAAAAATGGGGAAATAAATTTACATTGAGCAGCTCGATGTATTTTAATCACACCCAAGATGCCACTCAATTTATACGCTATGTAGAAGAGATAAACGGAATTGATGTCCTAATCACCTCTCCTGTTAATTTAGGTGTAAGAGAGCGTTTTGGATTTGATTTCACCCTAAACTATAATCCGTATAGATGGTGGAGATTAAACGGAAGTGTAAATCTCTATCGAAATGAGACCAAAGGAGATTACACCTATTACGATTTATCAAATAATTTGGTACAGGAGAATTTTGATAATGTAGCTTATTCTTGGTTTTCAAGACTTACCTCTAGAGTAACACTTCCTTATAAAATAGATTGGCAAACCAACATAACCTATAATGCTCCCGAAGAAAATGCTCAAGGGAGAAGCAAAGGAATTATTCATGCAAATATGGCTTTTAGCAAAGACATATTAAAAGATAAAGCTACTATAACTCTCAATGCACAAGACTTGTTTAATTCCAGAAAGCGTATTTACGAAACAGAATTGCCAACTCAAAATACCTATTCAGAAATGCAATGGAGAGAAAGACAAATTACTCTTTCGTTTACTTACCGTTTTAACAGACAAAAAGAAAGAGAGCGCCCACAAAGAGGACAAGATGGAGGATTTGGAGAAGAAGAATTTATGGGAGGATAATAAAAATAGAAAAGGGATAATTTAAATTATCCCTTTTCTATTTTATTTATTGTTCATTTTTCAATTCTTCAATAAATGACATTAAATCGTCTACTTCTACATGTCCCATCAAAACTACTTTATACCATTGATTAGTTTCATCGTGCTTTTGTGGAACAAGCTGAAATCTATCTGCAAGTTCTTCGGGTATGTATTTAGATTTAATAGTGACAATATTCATAAAAGGTTCTCTAAAATATTCTATTTTTAGTTTGTCCAACTCTTTACAAAACCAAGCCGTTCGCATCTGCAGAACACTTATATTCTCAAACCAACCATAAGGACCATAAGTAAAAAGAATCATCCATACGGCTACTGCATTTGCTCCCGAACGACTCCCACAAAGTGTCAAATCCATTCCTTCTACATATTCAGCTTCCTTGGTCAGCACATTTTCGATGAGTCCTTTTCTACAAACAAAAATCCCAGTTCCGTATGGAGCCTGAAGCATTTTATGAGCATCAATAGTAATCGAACTCACTTTTGGATTGCCAAGATTCAAATCATTTTCTTTATTGTTAAACGGATATACAAAACCTCCGTATGCTCCATCAATATGAAGTTTATACTCAAGATTCTCACTTTCTAAGATATCCGTGTAATCCGAAATATCATCTACAGAACCAAACATAGTAGTTCCCATATTTACCACAACAATAAAATATTTTTTTCCATTGCCTTTAGCTTTTATAATACAGTCTTTTAAAGCTTCCTTCTGAATTTTTCGAGTGTTAAAATCAACGGGGATGCGAAGCCAATCCAACATTAACAAATTAGAGCCCTTCGGAATAGAATAGTGAGTATCTTCTGTAGCAAGAATAGCTATCTGGTTCGGATTAGCTTTATATTGATTTATAAAATAATTCCGATACATCCACAAAGCTTGAATATTTGCTTCGGTTCCTCCAGGCGAAATATACCCATCAAAAGAATTGGGTTTAGCCTTAAAGATATCTACTGCTATTACATCAAGAACCTCTCTTTCTATAGTTTGGGTTCCTTTGAATGCTTTTTCCGAAGTCCCTAATGTATGACATCCAATATTGTTAGGATTAGCTACAAAAGCCTGTAAGGTGGGAGCCTCTTTCAGAAAAGGTGCATCATCATAAAACACTTTCCCATCGAGTTTAGAAGCTGGATATCCCAACGAAATATCATCCGAAAAGTTAACTACTTCCTTTAGAGCCTCTGCTATACGTTCACGTCTTTGCTGAACTGTAAGTTTTTTCCAATAATACATACTATTTATATTAAGCGATTTAATTGTACTAAACAACAAAGTTAAAGTATGGACAAGCTATAAAATATGATTAAAGTTAGCTTTCAAAAAAAAAAACTGTCTAAAAAGTTATTTAGACAGTCCTTTTTTTATTATTTTTTGATACTCTTATTTATCAATTGATCCCATCACTCTTTTCATAAAGACATTCAGAGCTTCTTTTTTGTCGGTCCCTTCTTTAGTCATTTTATGTACCTCCAAGGCTCCATACATATTAGAAATCAATTCGGCAATCACATCAATTTCTTCGTCTTTTAGAGAAGAAAGTTCTGTAAGATTTTCCAAAACCTCAAGAGCCTCTACGATATAATCCTCATCATTATCTTCGATAAATTGAGTCAAATGTTTAATTACTGGTAATTTCATTTATTAAATCGTTTAAAACTTCTTGTTTATTGGTCTGGGTTTCTCCTACTAATTTTCCGTCTACGAAAGTAGCAAAAGTAGGTAAATTCGATACGTTTGCTAATTTTCTTGATTCAGGGAATTTCTCTGCATCTACAATTACAAAAGTAATATCTTCTTTTTCGGTAGAAAGCTTTTTAAATTTTGGCTTCATAACTCTACAGTTCCCGCACCATGAAGCCGAAAACTGAACCGCTACCTTCTTATTGGAATTTACTACTTCCTGTAAAGTATCGTTTTCTAATTCTAATAACATTTTTATTCTTTTAGTTTACGTGAGAAGCTAAATATTCTGCTGTACTCTCTCTATTTGCACTCATTGCCTCTTTTCCTTCTTCCCAGTTTGCAGGACAAACTTCTCCTTTGGTTTGAACATGCGTATAAGCATCAATAAGTCTTAGATATTCTTTTACGTTTCTTCCTAGAGGCATATCATTAACTGACTCATGGAAAATTTTCCCAGTTTCGTCAACAAGATAGGTAGCTCTATAAGTTACATTTGAACCTTCGATAAGAACATCATCTAACTCTTCGTTATATACTTGCTCTGCATCAAGAATTCCTAAAGCGTTAGAAAGGTTACGAGTAGTATCCGCTAAAAGTGGGTAAGTAACTCCTTCAATTCCGCCATTGTTTTTTGGTGTATTCAACCAAGCAAAATGGACTTCATTGGTATCTACTGATGCACCGATTACGATAGTATTTCTTTTTTCGAATTCAGGTAAAGCTTCTTGAAAAGCATGTAATTCTGTAGGACAAACAAAAGTAAAGTCTTTTGGATACCAAAATAATAATACTTTTTTGTTATTTTTTGTAGCTTCTTCAAGAATGTTGATTCTCAAATTGTCTCCCATTTCAGAGATTGCGTCAACTGTAATGTTTGGGAATTGTTTTCCAACTAATGCCATTTTTAATTTATTTTAAGGGTTAGTAATTCTATTTTTTTGTGTTACAAAGTTATGCTTAAAAAATCAGATTAAAATAATTTTCGATTATATGTTTTTATAACAATATAGATAAATTCTATAGATTCTTTACCAGTACAAAATCCTCCATCAAATATCCATTGCCAATATCGATATTCTCAGTTCTACTATTTGTATAGCCCAGCTTTTCATAAAAACTCAATGCTTTATTGAATCGATTTACATTTAAGGTAATTGATTTTTGGTAGTTTTCGTGGCTCAATTCTTCTGCTTTTTGCATCAGTATCTTTCCAATCCCCATTCCTTGAGCTATGGGCAAAATATAGATTTTATGGATTTTAGCTGTGGTTCTATTTTGATAATTGAGTTCAACCGAAATAAAACCTAAGGCAACATTGTTTTCTTTTGCTAAAAAGAAATTGTGCTTTTTTACTTGTATTTGCTCAATTAAGGAGGTAGTAGAATACATCATTTCAAGCATATACCCAATTTGTTGTTCTGAAAGAATGTCTTTAAAAGTAGGGTACCAAGTGGTATGAGAAATTTCCTGAATTATCAGAATATCATTAACTGAAGCTTTTTCGACAAGAATCATTTCTAAACAAAAACTTTGAAATACTATAATTAATCTTTTTTCTTTTTTCCGTTATTGAATTTAATTTTACCTAAACTTGGTTTGTCAGATTTTTTAGGGGCAAATTTCTTACCTGGCTTTTTTTTATCCGAAAACGGTTTTTTATCCGTTTTAGAATCTTTCTGGTCTATTACTTTTTGTTTAGGCTCCCTTTTCTTTTGAACCAAAACTTCTTTAGGGTTCTTCGGATTTTCTTTGGTTCCTCTTAAATGAATAACCAATCCGTTTAAAAAGTTACGCAATATCTGATCTCCACACTCTTTGTAATTTGGATGATCTTCTGCCCTGAAGAATGCTCCTAGTTCGGCTTTAGAAATTCTAAAATCTACTAATTGAAGGATTTCTACAATTTCTTCATCTCTTAATTGCAAAGCAACGCGAAGTTTTTTAAATATATCGTTATTTGTCATCTCTAGTTTAATTAAGGAACAAAGGTAACAATATACAAAATATAAAAAGGTATTTTCGTACTTTAGTAGTCTAAATCTAGAAAATGTTTTTTGAACAAGCAAAATGGCTCATTGCAATAGAACTCATATACGTACTGCTTATTGTTACAGTATGTATTCGCATTATTTGGGATACCCGTTCTGTAAGTAAGACATTAGCTTATCTGTTACTTGTTGTTTTTATTCCAGGTCTAGGAGTTATATTTTATTTTTCGTTCGGAATCAACTACAGAAAACGCAAGATCTATAACAAAAAACTAAAAATTGACAAGCACTTTCAAAAAAATCTCGAGCAACGGCTAACCGAAAATAATCAGAAAATTTTAACTGCCAATCGCCCTTCTATTAAAAAGAATAGAAAACTGATTCAGTTGCTTTCGAATCAAAAAATAGAACGCTCGTATGTCTTGCCTAATTCATCCGTCAAACTATTGAACAACGGAGAGAATTTTTTCCCGTTATTGTTTGATGAAATTCGTAAAGCCAAAAAGCACATTCATATCGAATTTTATATTTATGAAGATGACAGTATTGGAAACCAACTAAAAGATTTACTCATTCAAAAGGCCAATGAAGGTGTCGAAGTGCGTTTTATATATGATGATTTCGGAAGTAAATCCATCCGTAAAACCATTGCTCGAGAACTGCAACAAAATGGAGTGCAAGCCTTCCCGTTTCATAAAATCCGACTTATCTATTTGGCAAACCGAATGAATTATCGGAATCACCGGAAAATTGTAATTATTGACGGAAAAACCTCATTTATAGGAGGAATAAATGTTTGTGACAAATATATTAATAAAGCTCCGAATGACCTGTATTGGAGAGATACACATCTAATGATAAAAGGCTACTCTTCTTTTACATTACAAAGAGTTTTTCTTTCAGATTGGAATTTTTGTAGTGATGAAAATCTGACCGTAAACTCAGATTATTTTCCTTTTGAAGAAATTGAAGAAACACAAAATTATTACGCTCAAATTGTTTCAAGTGGTCCTGATTCTGATTTGCCAAACATATTATATTCAATTATTCAGGCTGTGAATTCTGCTCAGAAAGAAGTGTTACTTACAACCCCTTATTACATCCCCGACACCTCTTTGCAAGAAGCTCTAATCATTGCTTCTTTGAGTGGGATAGATATAAAGTTATTAGTTCCGAAAAACGGAGACTCAAAAATTGTAAATATTGCAACCCAGTCATTCTTTGATGATTTGCTAAAAGCAGGTGTCAAAATTTATCTTTACGAAAAAGGATTTATACATGCCAAAACTTTTGTTGTGGATGGCAAACTAGCCTCTGTAGGAACTGCCAACTTAGATATGCGAAGTTTTGATTTGAATTTTGAAGTTTCTGCTCTGATTTATGATAAGCAAATTGCGAAAGAAGTGCGAGACTCTTTTTATACAGACCTCCAGGATTCTATTCAAGTCAATCCTGAACGATGGAAAAACCGTCATAAAATAAACCAAATTAGCGAAAAAATAGTTCGCCTGATTTCTCCGTTTATGTAATCTATTTTCTTTTGAGAATTTCGACTTCATACATGATTTCAAAAATATCAAAAATCATTCGAGCTTCTTTTTTTCGAACGGCAATTTCAATTTCGCAATCGAGCTCTAACTTTTGACCTATCACATTCAAGTTCTTTTCTTTGATTACCCGCATCACACGATTCATATCTTTATATCCAAACTTGATTGTATAATAAACATCAATAGTTTTTCCAATGATTTCAGCATTTTCGAGAGCCATTTTTGCTGTTTCTTTATAAGCGCTAACCAACCCTCCTACTCCTAGTTTTACACCGCCAAAATAACGAACCACAATTACCAAAATATTGGTTACTTCAAACGATTGTATTTGTCCATAAATAGGAAGCCCTGCACTCCCGCTTGGCTCGCCATCATCATTGGCTCTATAGTGAATCAACTCTGTACCTATTTGAAACGCATAACACCAATGTCGTGCAGAAAAATGTTGTTTTTTAATTTGATCTAATACTAGCCTTACTTCTTCTTCTGATTGGACTGGGAAGCAATATCCAAAAAATTTACTGTTTTTTTCTTTGTACAAAACTTCTTCAGAAGCCAATTCTATAGTTTTGTATATATCTTTTTCGTTCATTTTGCTAAACCGTACGAGTACTCCAAAGAGATTAGTATTTTATTTTAATTGCTCGAAAAACTGTAGCTCATAATCCTCCAAGAGTTCGGGATGAGTAATTTTGATGATATCTTTTAGTACTAAATCCGGACGATTAGGTGCCAGCTCATAATAGATTGTTCCTCCAGTTATACCTTTTTTAGTAGAAAATGAATATACTTTCCCTTCTTTAAACGCTTTAAATGCCTCATAATGCGGGTTTGCCTTTTTCATTTCGTCCAAAGAAGTATAAATACCAGCTCCAATCCAGAAGTCTGCATTTTGAGCTATATCAAAAACCTCTTCAAACGAAAGGGCTAAACTTCCAGTCCCTGAAGTGTCTTTCCAAAAGTATTGAGCATTAGCATCCGTCAAAAACGTAGCGCTCCAACTATCTCCTTTAGGCAGATACCACACATCTTCAAAAATATTTCCTGTCAAAACCGAAGGTCTTTCGGTTGAGGTTAAAGCTAATTCTTTAGCCAGTTGATAATCTGATTTTATTCCTTCAAAGATTTCACTAGCTTTATTATTTTTATCGTATAATGCTCCAAAAAACTTAATCCATTCTGCTTTACCCAAAGGGTTTTTCTCATTCCAATCTCCGTTTAGCAAAACTTTTATTCCTGCTTGCTTCAGATTTTCGAGAGTTTGATTGCTTTCGTTTATAGCAAAACTAACCAGTACATCTGGATTTAGGTCTACTACAATCTCGGTGTTTATCCTTTCGTTTTGCCCAACTTCCTTGATTTGTCCTTCTTTAATTTTTTCCCTAACTGTTTCAGAAGAGATATAATTCAACCCCGGGAAACCAATAAGAGTTTGAGTTGCTGCTAACATTTCTAAGGAAGGAATATGCGTGGTAGAAGTAACAATTATATTATTAATCGGAACACTAATAGATATGTAGGTCTTTAGGCTATCAGGAATCTGAAAGTCTTGTTTATGTAAAACATAAGTTTCTGACTTGTTCGAGTCTGGAGAGGTATTTTTGACCTTTAACAATTTAAAATCACCGTAATCATATAATTCAAAACCTTTTGCAAATTCTATTTGATTCTCTATTGATATTGCTTTAAAACTTTCATTTTGCTGTTTACAGTTACTAAAAAATAAAGTGGTAGCAAAGAGCACAAAAAAAGGGAACTTAACATTCAAAATAGATGAGATTTTCATAAGGGGATACACTTAGAACTAAAAAAATTATTTATTATATTCTGCTGCTACTTTCTCTAATTCGTCATACCATTCTTGTCCAAATCGTCTAATAAGGGCTTCTTTTACAAACTTATAAACCGGAACTCCTAATTCTTTTCCAAGTGTACATGCATCATTACAGATATCCCAACGGTGATAATTTACCGCAGAAAATTCTGAAAAATCTTTGATTCGAACCGGATAAAGATGGCAGGAAACGGGCTTTTTCCAGTCCACAATTCCTTCGTTATAGGCCTGTTCAATTGCACATAGAGCGGTTCCTTGATCAAAAATTACATAAGCGCAGTCTTTTCCTTCAATCAGCGGAGTCTCGAGCCCTCCGTCCCAACCCGTAATCCAAGCACCTTGGCTTTCAATGGCTTGAACTCCTTCTTTTCGCAGATAAGGCTTTACTTTAGGATAGATTTCTTCTAAAATCTGTGTTTCTTCTTGTGTCAGTGGCGCTCCTGCATCTCCATCCACGCAACATGCTCCTTTACAGGCAGAAAGATTACAAACGAATTCTTTTTCAAGAATTTCTTCTGATACTATTGTTTTTCCTAACTGAAACATTTTATATTTGTGTATATCAATAAAAGTACAAAGGTACATATTTATATTAAGCGCGAAGGCGTATATTTAACATTTAACTTAGCACCTTGGCACAACCTTTGATAATTATCAAAATGTTTTTCTGAAAAATATTTTTCAGAAAAACACTTATTTTTACAAACCAAATTATAACTATTTAATTACATTATTACTATGAAAAAGTTAGGATTACTTTTAGTTGCACTAGTGTTCGGTGCTGTTACCTATGCTCAAGGACCAAAAATTGAATTCAAAACAGAAACCATTGATTATGGGACTGTTAAAAAGAGTGAAGATAATGGAGTTCGCTTTTTTGAATTCACTAACACAGGAGATCAACCTCTAGTTATTTCAAAAGTAAACTCTTCTTGTGGATGTACGGTTCCTTCTTATCCGAAAGACCCTATTATGCCAGGAAAGAGCGGTCAAATTGAAGTAAAATACAACATGAACCCTGGGCCTATCAACAAGACGGTAACAGTAGAATCAAATGCTGTTAATAAAGAAAGAGTTCCTCTAAGAATCAAGGGAACTGTTGTAAAAGAAGAAACTACTGATACTAAAGCAAACGTATTAGAAAAGAAAAAAACCTTACCTCAATCTTAAATTATAAATTTAATTATTGCTAAAAACTCAAGATGTTTATCTTGAGTTTTTTTTTTGTTTCTATATGATTTTACAACAATCTATTTTTTGCTAACTTTACCAAAAATTAACCTCATGAATCAACCCGTTCTATTTTTACAAAACGCAAATATATATCAGGACAAAAACCTTATTCTTCAAGATGTAAATATCGAAGTTAACAAGGGCGAGTTTATATATCTAATCGGGAAGACAGGTTCTGGAAAGAGTAGTTTTATGAAAACGCTTTATGCCGATTTACCTCTTGCTGAAGGACAGGGAAACATAGTAGATTTTGATTTGGCTAAACTAAAGCAAAAAAACATTCCGTATTTAAGGAGAAAAATAGGTGTTGTCTTTCAGGATTTTAAACTATTACCAGACAGAACGGTATATAAAAATCTTGAATTCGTGCTACAAGCAACTGGTTGGAAAGATAAGGACGAAATAAAACTTAAGATAGATGAAGTTTTAGACAAAGTTTCTATGAAAGGTAAAGCCAATAAAATGCCTCATCAGATGTCCGGAGGAGAACAGCAAAGGGTTGCTATTGCAAGAGCTTTATTAAACGACCCAGAACTTATCTTGGCTGACGAGCCAACAGGAAATCTTGATCCACAGACCAGCGCAGAAGTGATGCAACTCCTGAAAGAAATCAATCAAAACGGAAAAACTATCATAATGGCTACACATGACTATGCACTAATTATGAAATTCCCAGCTAAAACCATTAAATGTGACGAAGGAATTGTATTTGAAGTCGTCCAAAAAACTGTTTAAGTAAACATATAACAGATGTTTAAAACGATAAAATCCTTTTTATGGAATGACAATTATGTCAAAAAGATTATTCTTTTCGGATTCATTTATCGCTTAATTTTATCTTTGTTATACCTATCGGTCACCGTTTACCCAATGTCCAATAATTTTAAATTCCTTACTTCTATTCTAGGAAATTTTGCTTTTGAACATTATACAGGAGAACGTACTTTTGGTTACCCTTTATTTATGGCATTTTGTTTAAATAACAATATTGCTGTTATGATTGGCCAATTTTTTATTGGAATTATAACTTGGGTATTTTGGTATAAAACTCTAAAAAACATAAATTTCAATTCTAAAAGTTCCTTTTTAATAACGTTGTTTTCGGGGAGCTTCATTCATATATTCCTTTATGAAACATCCATAATGTATGAAACACTAATTCTTTTTTTTGTTAGTTGGATATTCTACTTGCTCTCTGATGGGTTTCTTGAAAGCAAAAACAAAAAAACGAATTGGTTAATGTTTGCCTTGGTGAGTTATCTCACCTATATTAAACCTTTTTTCATATTTATCCCTTGTCTGATTTATGGATTTTCGGTACTTAAAGATTTTAGCTTCAAAAAAATAACCTCCCATAAAGTCATCATACTAATTAGTGGATTCTTGATCTACTTTGGATGGTCATATGTCAATAAAATTCACACAGGTCATTTTGTTTCTTCAACATTTTTTGGGCTAAACACAGCTCAAAATTGTGTTCATTTTGCAGAAAACACAACTAATCAATATAAAGAATTAGGCGAAGTTTATGCCTATCATAGAGAAAAAACAATGCGCGAAAACAAGGATGTTGCCATGAGCATTTGGTACGGAAGAGACGATATAAAAGCGGTTACGGGCATAGATTATTTTCCTGATTATTCTGCTTATTTGGGCGAATATGCAAAAGCCACTATTGCTCTGAACCAAGAACAATATATAAAACAAATCATAGCTATTTCTTGGGTGAATTTTTGGGATAATGAGATTTATTGGAATTATTTATCATTTCCAAACAAATTTTCGGAAGGATTTTTTAAAACCCTATGGAAAATTCAATACCCGATATTGGTAACCTTTAAAATTATCTTCCTGCTTCTAATCCCTTTTTATCTATTTCGATTTTTAAAAGACAGAAAGATTACCTTTGAATTGGTTGCGATTTCTATAGTTCTTGCTGCTTCTATACTTCAGGCTATAGTTACATTCGGAAATAATGCAAGATTCAGTTTCCCTTTCGAATATTTGATGATTTTTGTCGTATTTATGATTAGTAGAGAAATAAGAAATAAAATTTTAAAGAAATAAAATGCTCTCAATTCTTATTCCTACATATAATTATAATGTTCTTCCTTTGGTCAAAAATTTGTTTGAACAATGCAAGAAAGAAAGGATTGAATATGAAATCATTGTTTTAGATGACACTTCTTCCCTTCATTTTGACAATGAAAAAATAAATTTATTAGAAAATTGTCACTTCGAAATTTTAGACAAAAATATCGGAAGAAGTGCTATTCGGAACTTATTGGCAAAAAAAGCTAAATACGATTGGCTTCTGTTTTTGGATGCTGATGCTTTTCCTGTTGAAAATAGATTTATTTACAATTACCGAAAGCATATCAACCACTCTCATCAGGTTTTGTGTGGAGGTATGAATTATTCATCAGAAAAACCTAGTAATAATAAACAATTAAGATGGACGTACGGAAGAAAAAGAGAAGCTCTCTCGGCCCTGAAAAGACAAAGAAGTGAGCATTTAAGCTTTTTTTCGATTAATTTTTTACTTCACAAGTCTATTTTTGACCAAGTTAGCTTTAATGAAAAACTTCATTTTTATGGATATGAAGATGTGCTGTTTTCGTATGAACTACAACAACAGAAAATACCTATAAAGCACATTGACAATCCCGTTTATCATATGGGGATAGAAGAGAATGAAGTTTTTTTAAAGAAAACCGAATTAGCTCTAGAGAGTTTACATTTTCTGATAAAAGAACAAAAATTTTCGCCCAATTACATAAAAATAGCTAGATACCTGATTATCATCCAAAAAACGTATACTAGAAAAATATTTTCAGTTGTCTTTAATTTATTTAAACCAATAATTAAAAAACAAATTCTATCTTCAAATCCCAACCTTTTTTTATTTGATGTATACCGTTTGGGTTATATTTGTTCCTTAAAATCATAAAGATGCCTTTTTTTTCAGTTGTCATTCCTCTTTATAATAAAGAAAATTATATTCCAAACACGCTAAAAAGTGTCTTGAATCAGTCTTTTAGTGATTTTGAGATCATCATAGTAAACGATGGTTCTACCGACCAAAGCGAACAAAAAGTTTTTGAAATAAGCGACACAAGAATACGGTATTTCAAAACGGAAAATAAGGGTGTCTCTGCTGCACGCAATTTTGGAATACAACAATCATCAGGAAAGTTTATCTGCTTTTTAGATGCGGATGATTATTGGTATCCATATTTTTTGAGTGAAATACACAAGCATATCGAGTTGTGTTCTGAACAAAAAGTTTTTGCGTGCGCTATTGAATTTGAAATCCACAATAAAGTTATTTCTCCTTCTTATTCCATAATTCAAACAGATGATTATCAAATTGTAGATTATTTTGAAGCAAGCATGAAGGAGTCCGTGCTTTTTACTTCTGCAAGTGCCTTTGAGCGAACAGTTTTTGAAACAGCAGGAAATTTCAATACAAATTATAAATCCGGACAAGACACCGATTTATGGGTTCGTATCGGATTACAATTCCCTATTGTTTTTATTTGGAAGATAGGAGTTCGATATGTATATGACAGAGAAAGTCTTTCTAGAAATCGAAAAAAAATAACAGGTAAAGCAGAGTTTTTCGAATATATCCCGATAGAAAAAAGCAATATGAATCTAAAACGTTTCTTGGATTACAACCGCTTTTCTTTAGCTATCGAAAGTAAATTAAATTACGAAAAAGAGAAATTCCAGACCTTTTATCAGCTTATTCATCTTCGCAATTTACCTTTCAGAAAGCGTTTATTACTTCAGCTTCCAGCTTGGCTTTTATCCATCTTGGTTAAAGTGAAGAACAATCTCGCTGTATTAGGATTTGGGAATTCAGTTTTTAGATAATATAAATTCATCAAAATCTCTGATATAATCTTCTTCATCAAAAACATCCGAAGCTATTACTAAACAAACTGCACCTGAAGAAAAGTTTTTGAGCTCTCTCCAAATTCCTGTTTCTATGAGTAATCCTTGATTAGGTTTATTAAGCGTAAATGTTTTTTCTTGTTTTCCGTCATTGAGAATCACGTCAAAACTCCCGCTTAAAGCAATCAAAATTTCTTTTTGCTCTTTGTGAGAATGTCCTCCCCTTTCGGCTCCACTCGGAACATCATACAGATAATAAACCCGTTTTATTTCAAAAGGAACAGTATCTTTTTCAATAACAGATAGATTCCCTCTCGGATCTTCTATTTTGGGAATTGAAATAATTACACAGTTAGATATAGTAGCTGATTTCATCTTATTTTATTCACAAAAATAATGAATTATAATTTTACATTCATCAATTCGAGCCATTGTTTTCCTATAATTTCGGACCAAAACTGCATAGCTGTTTTTAGTGTATTTGATTTACAAAATTGACAAAGTTCTTTGTCTTCTATCATCAGATTCATTGCTTTAGTAAGTTCTTCAATATTTTGATCTTCAACCAAAAGTCCATTTTGTTTATGTTCAATCATTTCGCTAGGTCCTGTTTTGCAATCATAACTCACTACAGGAGTTCCGCAAGCAAAACTTTCTAAAATCACATTCGGAAATCCTTCTGTTTTACTGGCCAAGACCATAAATTCAGCCTTTTTAAGATAGGGATATGGATTTTCTTTAAATCCTAGAAAAACAACTTTATCGGACAAATGCAAATCTTGGGCAAGTTGTTCAAAATCACTGCGTTTTTCACCATCTCCTAAAAACAATAGTTTAATCTGCTTTTGAGGTAAAACTGATTGAGAATAGGCATTAATTATTACGTCTTGTTGTTTAATATTATAAGAAGCCATTCTGCCTAAAACGACGATATATGGAAAAGTTATTTCCTCAGGAATTTCTTCTTTAGCAAGCTGAGCCACTCTGTCTGTATCGACAATATTATAGATAGTTTGCAGGTTTTTATATCCGTATTTTTGTCGAACTTCGCCTTCCATTTCTCTAGAAACCGTAATGATTTTATAAGCCTTTTTAAATATTCTTTTAGCTATAAAATCATTGCTCGTAAAATATCCGTTAAAACGAGAACCTCTAATGCTCGGAATGTATTTTGTCTGACCAAAAATGTATCTGGATAAAATATATTCTCCATAAAAAGTCCCTCTGAATCTTAAGTCTATCACATAATCAATTTGATGTTGTCTGATATAATCATATACTTTTTTATAACGTATTATTTTTTGAAAAAAAGTATTGTTTTTTATTTTCCCTACATTGAAAAGTGCACCTGAAAAGTCATATCCTAAAGAATCCTCAAAAATAATATTATGAACCTCTATGCCTTTTTTATGAAAAAATTTAGACAAGTTAGCATGTGCTTTTTCTGAACCTCCTTTGGCAAAAGAGTTTCCCACAAGGCAGATTTTATAGGTTTTCTTTTCGGACATAGTATATTTGATGTACTTTTGAATACAAATATAGTTATTTATGAAAGTTTTACTGGTTGGTGAATACAGCAGATTACACAATTCGCTAAAAGAAGGATTACTAGAGCTTAAAAACGAAGTTTTTTTGGCTGGAATGCAAGATTCTTTTAAAAACTTTTCTACTGACTTTAATTACGATGCTAAAACAACCATAAAATCAGTTTTTAAGATTCCTAACAAAATTTTTAAACTATTTTTTAAAAAAGACTTATTTGTCTTAGAAAGGGGGATTCGTTTTTATTTAGCGCTCCCGAAGTTTAAAAACTATGATGTGGTCCAGCTTATTAACGAAACTCCTATTCAAACTTTTCCGTGGTTAGAAAAACTAATTTTAAAAAAACTCATCAAGCAAAATAAAAAGGTATTCTTGCTTTGTTGTGGAGCAGATTATGTTTCTGTAAAATTTGCGGAAGAAGGAAAATTTAGATATTCCATCTTTGATGTCTTTTCGGAAGATGAAACACTAAAAAAACACTTTAATCATTCTCTGCATTATTTAAAACCCGAATTTAAAGAGATATCTGATTTTCTTTACAAGAATATAAATGGAGTTATTGCTTCTGATTTTGATTATGTAGTACCATTACAAAATAACCCTAAATTTTTAGGTCTTATTCCTAATCCCATCAATATTGATAAACTTAAAGTTGAAAATTTAGTCATAGATGATAAAGTGATTATCTTTTTAGGGATAAACAGAAATGCCTATCTCAAAAAGGGAATTCCATACTTTGAAAAAGCTCTAGAGATTATCCGACACAAATATCAACATCAAGTAGATATAATTATTACAGAAGACTTGCCTTATTCGCAATACATTAATATATACAATCGTTGTCATATATTACTTGACCAAATTTACGGTTATGATCAAGGATATAACGCTCTTGAGGCAATGGCTAAAGGAAAAGTTGTATTTACAGGAGCAGAAAAGGAATTTTTAGAATATTATGGTTTACAAGAAGATGAAGTAGCTATTAATACGCTTCCGGATGTAGATTATCTCGTAGAAAAATTATCCTATTTAATAGAAAATCCACACAAAATAAAGGATGTAGCAGAACAGGCAAAATCATTTATTAAAAGAGAGCATCATTACCTTAAAATAAGCCAACAGTACATAAATATCTGGGCCAGACACTAATGTTTAAACTAACAATCTCTTGTCTATTAAGTCTACAAATAAGCAAATGGTATTATCTTTGCAAAGTAATTTGTGAAACCCAGAAATAAATTAAAATTATGAAACTTAAAAACTCACTTTTAGTAGTAGCATTGCTCGTTACAGGCTCTATAAAACTTTTTGCACAAGAGCCTACATCAGTTATTCAAGATTCTGTGGCTCCCGTAAAAGAGATTGAATTAACTGAAGAACAAAGGGCTGAAATTGCTAAACAGCAAGCTATCTTTGATCAAAAGGAATTAGAGCGTCAAAAAGAAACTGAAAATGCACAGAAACAAGCAGAAGCAGAGCAAAAAAATGCAGAAAAAGCGGCCAAGATTGAAGCAGATAGATTAAAAGCCCAAGAAAAACAACTAAAACAAGAAGCTAAATTAGCTAAGGCACAACAAAAACAAGCTGAAAAAGAAATCAAACAAGCTGAAAAACAAGCAAAAGCCTTAAAACAAGCCGAAAAGGAAGCTAAAGCTCAGCAAAAAGCTCAAAAAGTCTATATTAAATCTTCGGACAAATATGCAAAAGCAAAATTGGATTTAGAAAAATCTAAAAACAAGTTCGAGAAAGATAAACTAAAAGGAAAAATGTCTGCGATGGATGTTCAGAAACAAGAACTTAAACTCAAAGACAAAGAACTTAAACTCAAGGAGCTTGAACTTAAAATGCAACACGCAGAAAGAAAGGTAAAATAAAAACAATAAAGAGCTGTTAATTAACAGCTCTTTGCTTATATAAACTTTTTACTTGTATTTGTATTAGTCTAATATAATGATTAAAATATACTTTTTTAAAGGAATATAGTTATAGCTACTCTAGTCTTTGATTTTTTTGTTTAAACCAATTATCTTTACCCCATGATTTTTTTACAAAAACTTTTCGGGAGAAAAGAAAACGAACCAGAAGATAGGATGAATAAATTTCTAATTGTCGGACTCGGAAATATAGGAGCTGAATACGCAAATACTCGACATAATATAGGTTTTAAAATTTTGGACTTTTTTGCCAATGTAGAAGGATTGAATTTTGAAGGAGTTAAGCTAGGGGCTCTCGCTGCCTATCGTTTTAAAGGAAAACAACTTTTTCTGCTCAAACCAAATACTTATATGAATTTAAGTGGAAAAGCTGTGCAATATTGGATGCAAAAAGAGAAAATACCATTAGAAAATATATTAGTTATCACTGATGACCTAAATTTACCTTTCGGAACTATTCGCATCAAAGCCAAAGGAAGTGATGGAGGACACAACGGACTAAAGAACATCAATCAAATTCTAGGCAGTCAAGATTATGCTCGCTTTCGCTTTGGGATCAGTGATAGTTTTAAAAAAGGTCAACAAGTAGACTATGTTCTTGGAGAATGGTCTGAAGAAGAAAAAACAGCCCTTAAAGAACGTTGTGAAAAATCAACTGAAATTATAAAATCTTTCGTTAGAGCAGGGCTTTCACAGACCATGAATGAATTTAACGGAAAATAGCCTTCTTTAAAAGTAACTTAAATAAAAAATCCGTAAACCTTTGGTTTACGGATTTTTTTGTGACGTCGGCAGGATTCAAACCTGCAACCTTCTGAGCCGTAATCAGATGCGCTATTCAGTTGCGCCACGACGCCTTATCGAGTGTGCAAAAGTACAAAAAATAGACAACCTACCAAATATTATTTAAAGAATTTTACTTAATTGCGATAACAGAAATTTCAACATTCACATCTTTAGGAAGTCTAGATACCTGAACGGTCTCTCTTGCCGGGGCATTTTCTTCTGAAAAATAACTCCCGTACACTGAGTTTATTCTAGAAAAATCATTCATATCAGTAATAAAGATAGTCACCTTTACTACATTATCAAACGACATTTCAACCTCCGTCAAAATAGCCTTAAGATTCTCCATTACTTGTTTGGTCTGCTCTTCTATAGAGCTCATCATTAAATCAACAGTCAAAGGATTTAAAGGAATTTGACCCGAAACATACAATGTATTACCTGATAATACTGCCTGACTATAAGGGCCTATTGGAGCCGGAGCCTGTTGTGTGAAAATTATTTTTTTCATAGTGCTAAATAAATCATATTAATAATCCCACTGTCTTTGCTTGTTTAACTCTTGTTGCAATTCAAGCTCTTCTATCGGAATCACTTTTAAGAATGACGGATGTTGCTCAATGGCATATTCTATTTTTTCTACTATTTGATCAATGGTTTCGTTGTCGTAATCAATCTCTAAAGGCTCTTTAACAACCATCGATTGCAATATTCCTTTTTTCTTAGTACGCAATCCTTTTTTATCGAATGAGCGTCGAAATCCATCAATCACAATCGGAACAACCACTGGCTTATAATTTTTAATAATATGAGCTGTCCCTTTGCGTATAGGTTTAAATGATTTTGTTGTTCCTTGCGGGAATGTAATGACCCACCCATCTTCAAGAGCTACACCAATATTCTCGGTATCTTGTAAATTTACTTCTTTTTTCTCTGTAATATCTTCTCCTTTTGCTCTCCAAGTACGCTCAATACTTACTGCACCAGCATAGGCTAATATTCTTGGTAATAAACCAGATTTCATAGTTTCTTTGGCCGCTACAAAATATATATTGAGTTTAGGACGCCACAAATATCCAATATTATTGATATTGTCTTCTCTACCCTTAAGACTTGCATTAAAGACATGAAACATAGCTACAACATCTGCAAAATAAGTCTGATGGTTTGAAACAAAAAGAACTCCAGTTTCTGGAAGATCCCTTAAAATATTCGAGCCTTCAATCTTCAATTGATTAAATCCTTTATAACGCCTATGGGTCATCGACCCAGCTAATAGAATTAACCATCTCTTTAAAAATAGTATATGTCCAAAAGGATTTCGCTTAATTAAACCCATAAAGTTCTTATATTTCATACAAATATAAACCTATAATATGATAAACTCATATTTTATGGTTTCGAAAACAAAATTAACGAAATAACCTAAACGATTTGTATAGATTCAGAGGTTCAGAAAATAACTTTTAGAGTATAATTAATCGAAAGAATAGATGTATCCTACACTAATTCCAATCGAAAAATCGTTCTTTTTATTTTCTGGATAAGCGACGCTATTAGGGTTCAATCCATCTACCCAATCCGAAAAGTAGTATTGACCTCTAAAATCGACAATAAAATCAGAACGAGTATCTAATTTAAAGCGTGTACCGATACTTCCTACCAGAGATAGAGTTTCTCCAGCTTGATTAGTATGCCCTGAAATAAATTTATCAGGTGTAGTAAACTTACTCCCTATAAGACCTAAATCAGATTCTACAGTAGGGCTATAATGATTATATTGTGGTCCAAAAGACAAATACGGACTAAGAGCTCCAGGATATTGATAACGAGACTCTTTTATACTCAACGGAAACCATACCATTTCAACACCAACATTTATAATAGAGGTGGAACCATGCATAGCTCGAAGTTGCTGTGCAAAAGTAGAATTACCTTCTACCCATCTACCGTGATGTTCTAACTTGACATTTGTATAAGAAATCTCTGCTTTAAGTTTAAAGTGATCTTCTATATACTCTAAACGATAAAGTGGAATCCAAGAGAAGTCTACATAATAAACTAACCCTATATTGTAACCAATATTATTAGAAGTAGATTTAAAATCTCCCCGTTCTCCATAATCTGACTGAAAAGAAACAGTTCCGACCGTTACGCCTAATTCATGTGCGATAAATTGAGAGAAAGACAAGCCAACAAAACCAAAGACTAACGCGATGGATAGTATAAGTTTATTTTTCATTATTAACTAAGATTAGTTCTTCGCCCACAAATATAGATAAAAATACATTGGAATTTCAGCATGAATATTAAATTATTTCTATTTAAAAGATATTTTTAAATTATTTATGCTAATTATACTACTATAAATCACCTATAATTATGCGAAAAACCCATATTAACAAAAAGAATTTGAACTTTATGAGTTATAACAAATAAGTTAAGAAAGATATTAAAAAAAGTATCCTAAAATATTGTATTAAGATGTATATTTGCTATTATAAACAACCTATTAAAATATTAACTTATGGGAAATTCCATTTCCGAATTTTTAGAAATTGTTGCTAAAAAGAATCCTAACGAGCCTGAATTTCTCCAGGCCGTAAAAGAAGTAGCAGAAACTATTCTGCCGTTTATGTCGGACAAAGATATCTATAAAGGTAAAAACATTCTTCTTAGAATGGCGGAACCTGAGAGGGTTATTACTTTTAGAGTATGTTGGGTAGATGACAAAGGAGAGATACAAGTAAACAGAGGGTATCGAATTCAAATGAATTCAGCAATTGGTCCTTATAAAGGAGGACTTCGTTTCCACCCATCTGTGAATTTAAGCATTCTCAAATTTCTTGCATTTGAGCAAACATTCAAAAATGCACTTACCACCCTTCCGATGGGAGGAGCAAAAGGAGGCTCCGACTTTAATCCAAAAGGTAAATCTGATGGTGAAATAATGCGTTTTTGTCACGCTTTTATGAGCGAATTATACAAATATATAGGACCTAATACCGATGTACCTGCTGGAGATATTGGAGTAGGAGCTCGCGAAATTGGTTATATGTTTGGGATGTACAAAAAACTAAAAGACGAATTCACTGGGGTCATAACTGGTAAAGGAATGTCTTGGGGAGGATCTCTTATGCGTCCGCAAGCTACAGGTTTTGGAGCTGTATATTTCTTACAAGCCATGCTTGCTACCAAAGGAATGGATATAAAAGGAAAAACTATTGCTGTTTCTGGATTCGGAAATGTTGCTTGGGGAGCAGTAACCAAAGCGACCGAACTCGGAGCAAAAGTAGTTACACTTTCTGGACCTGACGGACACATATATGATCCTGATGGAGTTTCAGGAGAAAAGATAGATTACATGTTAGAGCTTCGCGCTTCTAATAATGATGTTGTAGAGCCGTATGCCAAAAAATTTGGTGTTCAGTTCTTCCCGGGAGAATCACCTTGGATGCAAAAAGTAGATATTGCACTTCCGTGTGCTACTCAAAACGAACTACCTTTAGAAGGAGCAATAAAACTAGTAGAAAACGGAGTCATTTGTGTGGTCGAAGGAGCAAATATGCCTACAACACCCGAAGCATTAGAATATTTCCAAAAACATAAAGTTATGTTTTCTCCAGGAAAAGCTTCAAATGCAGGTGGAGTAGCAACTTCTGGACTGGAGATGTCTCAAAACTCACTTCGTATTGAATGGACAGCAGAAGAAGTTGATAGAATCTTAAAGAAAATTATGACTGACATCCACGCTTCTTGTGTTAAATACGGAACCCAAGAAGATGGTTATATTGACTATGTAAAAGGAGCTAATATTGCAGGATTTGTAAAAGTTGCTGACGCAATGCTTGCACAAGGAGTAGTATAAAATATCCTCATTAAACAAAAAATGACACAATTCTCTTCTATTCAGAAAAGAATCTGTGTCATTTTTATAATATTTAACAAATAGCACTTATAATAAACCTTAACTTTATAGTGTCAAAACCTAAATTTATATAAAGATGAAAAAGAATATTATTGCAATAACTATTGCCTTATTAACAACAACCTTGGGTCTATCTCAAGTACAAACCCCTGCAGCCAGCCCTGCAGCAAAAGTTCAGCAAATTGTTGGTCTTACTGAAGTGACAATAGAATATAGTAGACCAAGCACAAAAGGAAGAAATATTTTCGGAAATCTTGTTCCATTCGGAAAGCCGTGGAGAACAGGAGCAAACGCTAACACTATTATTGATTTTAGTGACGATGTGGTAATTGGAGGAAAAAAACTCCCTAAAGGTAAATATGCTATATATGTTACTCCAAGACCCGACAATTGGGATATATACTTCTATATGGACACTTATAATTGGGGGCTTCCTGAAAAATGGAATGAAGAGAAAATAGCTTTAAAAACAACAGCAAAACCTATTGCTCTTAATAATCATGTCGAAACATTTACTATTGGAATTAATCATTTGGATAACGATTTCGGTCATATTGAGATTTCATGGGAAAAAACTATGGTACCTATAAAGTTTGAAGTTCCTACCGAAAAAATAGCTCATGCCAGTATTCAAAAAGCTCTTCAAGGACCTGGAGCAGAAGATTTTTATAACGCAGCAAATTATTACTACCAATCCCATACAGATATTTATAAAGCACTTGAATGGATAAATAAAGCTGTAGACATGAGAGGAAGAGAAGTTCCATTTTGGTATCTACGTTTAAAATCACTAATTCAAGCTGAAGCAGGAGATAAAAAAGGAGCTATCGAAACCGCTCAACGCTCTCTTGAAGCAGCCGAAAAAGAAGGAAATGCAGATTATGTAAAGCTAAATAGAGATTCTATATCGGAATGGAGTAAGTAACACTTATATAATAAGAATAAAAAAGTCGGCTCAATCAGCCGACTTTTTTATTCTTATTATAGAGTTGTTTCTTTCTTTTTCTTTCTTTTTTTCAAAAAATAATCTACTGCAAAATATCCTGCTAATGCAATTAAAAACCAACGGAAATATGAAACAGGTTCTCCGTCTCCTCCGACGGTTGTAAATACTCTGTCCCAACGAACTTTCCCGTTAATTGAATCATAGCTAAACCAAATAAACACAGGTTTCCCCACAACGTGATCAGCAGGAACATAACCCCAATAACGACTATCTTCAGAAAAGTTTCGGTTATCTCCCATCATCCAATAATAATCCTGTTTTACTTGATAAGAAGTTGCAGGTTGATTATCAATTAAAATTTCATCCCCTATTACTTTTAAATCGTTATTTTCATATTCGCAAATAATATCTCTGTAAAATGGCAATGTTTCTTTGTTTAATTCCAAAACATCTCCCGCTTTCGGAATATAAATAGGTCCCCAGTTACTTTCGCTCCATGTGAGGTCTGCACGAGGAAATATTCCTGTTCCTTCGGGTCTTTTCACTCTCGAAGCACTTGTTACACTTGGTTCATCTTTGAGTTGTTCTAGTTGATCCACAGTAATATTAGCCTGAACTCCATCTATCTGAATTCCTAATTTTTGAACTAATTCAGGGTTATTTACATATCCAGAAGCATATACATTTATACTATCTCTATTCTGCTCTATAAGATTCACTTGATTTTGTGGATTGGCAAAATAATTTTTAACAGCGATATCATCCCATAAGGAACTTTTTATTACATAGGTATAACCATATAAATCTTTTTGCTCTATTCCATATTTAGAAAGAACTTCTAAAGAAGTTTCCTCTTTAAGTTTGATATTGCTCAAAAACAACGGTTTTGCTCTATCGGATAATTTCAGTAACTCTCCATTGATATATACATCTCCATCCCGAACTTCAATAGAATCTCCTGCTGTACCTACACACCGTTTTACATAATTAGATTTTTTATCAATCGGTTTGCGGATATTCATAGCTGTATGGTCATGAAAAAAGAAGCGAACTGTATCGGCAGGCCAATTGAAAACCACAATATCATTTTTTTTAACCTCATCAAAACCTGGAAGTCTAAAATACGGAATCTGAGGTTTTTTAAGATAGGATTTGTATCGGTTTACATATTTTGGAAGTCCATCATAACTTGTTGGAACAAGTGGAATTGTATCGTGAACCATCGGAAGAGCTACAGCAGTCATCGGAGTTCTCGCACCATAATTCACTTTACTTACTAACAGAAAATCTCCTACTAAAAGGGTTTTTTCAAGTGAACTTGAAGGGATTACAAAGGGCTGAACAAAATAAGTATGGATAACTGTAGCCACAATTACTGCAAAAACTATTGAACTCACAAAATCTGCCACCCCATTTACAGGCTTAAGACTTCTGTCTTCAATATAAGTCAACTTATCAGCTTCTACGTAATTTAAATAATAGATATATAACCCAAGTGTAAGGAGTACGAGCCAAGTGTGAGATGTTTTATTCTTTCCGAAGCTGCGAATAGTTTCTACCCAAACTACAGGAAACATCAATAAATTTACAATCGGAACAAAGAGTAAGAAAACATACCATTTTGGACGGTTAATGATTTGCATCAACACAATTCCGTTATAAATCGGGATAAGAGCCTCCCATGGTTTTCTTCCCGCTTTTTGATAAAGCTTCCAAGTCCCTAAAAAGTGAACCACCTGAATGATTAAGAAGAATATAATCCAACCTGTAAATGACATAAGTATTTTATTTTACAGACTTGTTTAGTTATTGACACCTCGCAAGCCTACATTAACATTAAATAAGTCTGCAAGATATTCAAAAAGTTACAAACCCAACACATCTTTCATTGTGAAAATTCCTTTTTTTCCGATAATCCACTCCGAAGCCATTACCGCTCCAAGAGCAAAACCCTCTCTAGAGTGTGCGGTATGTTTAATTTCGATTTCGTCAATAGCAGATTTGTAAAAAACAGAATGGGTTCCCGGAACATTTTCGACGCGCTTGGCTTCAATGCCAATTGTTTGATTTTGGGTTTGGCCTAATTGCCATGAAGTGTAAGGAGTGTTCTCAATAATTTGATTAGCTAATGAGATAGCCGTTCCGCTTGGAGCATCTAATTTTTGAGTATGGTGAACTTCTTCCATTTCGACTTTATAATCAGGAAATGCGTTCATCATTATGGCTAATTTCTGGTTTAACAAAAAGAATAAATTTACTCCTAAACTAAAGTTAGAGCCATAAATAAAGCTTCCCTCTTTTTCTTTACAAAGTGTAGCTATGTCGTTATATTTTTCAAGCCAGCCAGTAGTCCCTGAAATCACTGGAATCCCTTTGTTGAAGCATTCAGAAATATGAGATACAGCACTGTCGGGAGCAGAAAAATCAATAGCTACATCCGCATTTTCGAGTCCATCAAAAGAATCTGAAATTGATTTTTTAAGAACAATCTTATGTCCTCTTTCTGTGGCAATTCTCTCGATTGCCTTTCCCATTTTTCCGTATCCTAATAGTGCTATTTTCATTTTTAAAATCTTAAAGTCTTAAACCGAAAGCCTTAAAGTCAAAAACATTATGACTTTAGACATTACGACTCAAATTATTCGTTATGCAAAAATGCTTGTCTGTTGAGCAATGTTTCTTCGTCTTCTACATTATTCTCATCTGGAATACAACAATCAACCGGACAAACAGCAGCACATTGAGGTTCTTCGTGAAAGCCTTTACATTCGGTACATTTATCGGGAACTATATAATAAATATCATCTGAAATAGCCTCCTGAACTTCGTCGGCATCTACCTCTTTCCCGTTTGGAAGAACAATTTTTCCACTTAATTTTGTTCCATCTTTATATCTCCAATCATCTGCTCCTTCATAAATTGCATTGTTTGGACATTCTGGTTCGCAAGCCCCACAATTGATACAATCGTCTGTTATTATAATCGCCATTTTTATTGATTTTGAGGTGAGCCAAAAGTCAGATAAATTCAGAGTTTAAATATATTTGGCAGTTGGCTAAATAAGTATTTCTTATTTTTGTGCAAAATTACGAGCAAAACCATTCATAACCAAATAATATGATGTTAGAAAAAATAAAAAAAGCGTTTGTAGAACTTGGTAAGTTTTTAGCACAATTCAAAGAAGGTGAAATAGTTAAAAATCCAGAAGTCCTAAAAAACGATTTATTCTTTGATGATTTTCTGAATCTTATCGAAAATCAAAAGCATCACAATGGGTGGTTTGTAGAAAGTGAAGTTTATTTTTCTGTACAGTCTTGGGCTAATGCTTTGACTTCACAGAGTCTTGACCAATGGCTTAGCTCTTATCAGATTTCTGAAAAATCTCCGAAAACAATAGGACTTATTTTAGCAGGAAACATTCCACTTGTCGGATTCCATGATTTTTTAAGCGTACTTGTATCAGGACATAAAGCACTGGTAAAAACTTCATCAAACGACAAACAATTGTTGCCATTTTTGGCTAAATATTTAACCCAAGTCGAACCCTCTCTAAAAAATCATATCGAATTTATAGATAGCCAGCTAAAAGATTTTGATGCAGTTATAGCTACAGGGAGCAACAATACAGCTCGTTATTTTGAATATTATTTTAAAAGTAAGCCAAGTATAATTCGGAAAAATCGAAATTCAGTAGCTGTTTTGACTGGAGATGAAAGCCTTGAAGAATTAATTAGTTTAGGAAAAGATATTTTTAGATATTTCGGATTGGGGTGTAGAAATGTATCTAAACTTTTTGTTCCTAAAAATTACGATTTTGAAAAGTTTTTTAATGCCATGTATCACTATCGAGAAATTATTGACAATCAGAAGTACATCAATAATTATGATTACAACAAAGCCGTTTTTTTGATGAGTAACTATTTGATTTTAGATAATGGATTTTTAGTCCTAAAAGAAGACTCTTCCTACTCCTCTCCTATTGCTTCTGTTTTCTACGAATATTATTCAGATATTGACCAGATTAAAAATAGATTACATCAAGACGACGAGCTAATCCAATGTATTGTAAGTAATAACCTTACTAAAAACTCCGTTAAATTTGGAGAGACACAACTTCCTAAATTATCAGACTATGCCGATAATCTGGATACAATTGCATTTCTGAATGCGATTTAATTTTAAACAGAAACTGCTTATGTAAGCTACGGACAAATCCAAAATTCATACTTTTTTAAACCCTTTTCTTAATGAAAAAATACAACTTTAGTGCTGGTCCTTCAATATTACCACAAGAGGTTTTAGAAAAAGCTTCTCGGGCTGTTCTTGATTTTAACGAAATGGGCCTTTCTTTGATTGAAATATCTCACCGAAGTAAGGAATTTGTAGCTGTCATAGAAGAAGCCCGCTGTTTAGTATTAGAACTTTTAGGATTACAAAAAAAAGGATATCAAGCACTTTTTCTACAAGGCGGGGCAAGTATGGAGTTTTTGCGAGTTCCGTATAATTTAATGAAAATAAACGGAAAAGCCTCTTACTTAGAAACAGGAACTTGGGCTTCAGGAGCTATTAAACAAGCTGAGTTTTTAGGAAAAACTGAAATAGTTGCTTCTTCTAAAAATGAAAATTACAGTTATATCCCAAAAAATTATATCCTTTCTCCTGACTCTGATTATTTTCATTGCACGAGCAACAATACCATTTATGGAACACAGATGAAAGAATTTCCATCTCTTACTATTCCTATGGTTTGCGATATGAGTTCGGATATTTTTTCGAGAGAACTGGATTTTTCGAAATTTGATTTGATTTATGCAGGAGCTCAAAAAAACATGGGGCCTTCTGGTGTTGCTCTTGTGGTAGTAAAAGAAGAAATTCTCGGCAGAACAGGAAGAATAATTCCGAATATTTTAGACTACAAAGAACATATCTCCAGAGAAAGTATGTACAATACCCCCCCTGTTTTTGCCGTTTACACCTCACTTCTGACTTTGCAATGGCTAAAGAATAAAGGAGGAATTCTAGAGATAGAAAAACTCAATAATCAAAAAGCTGAACTGCTGTACAATGAAATTGACCAAAATCCACTTTTTACAGGAACCGCTAAAGCTGAAGACCGAAGCAAAATGAATGTAACTTTTATACTGAAAGACCAGACACAAGCCGAACGCTTCGATTCTTTATGGAAAAATGCGGGAATTTCAGGACTTAACGGACACAGAACCGTAGGTGGTTACCGAGCTTCCATCTACAATGCTATGCCTTTAGAAAGCGTTGAAGTTTTGATTGAGGTAATGAGAGAATTTGAGAGAACTATATGATTTCCTTGTGAATCTAAAAAATTGTGAAAGCATTAAAACAGACTATTATGAAAACTAATTTTTTACTTTTACTCTTGATCGGAATTATCAGTATCTCGTGTAAAAACGAAGGTTCCCGCTCGGGAATACCTGCACAACCCGAAATATCAATTGATGATACAAATTTTAAAGAAATCAAAAAGAATAACTATTCTATCAAAGTGCATAAAGACTGGATGGTGGACTCAAACCCACTCTCTGAAATAGATTTGTATATCTATATGGATTTAGAAGATGAATTCACTGAAAACATCAATCTTTTGATTCGTGAATTAGGAACCTCTAAAATGACTTTAGACGAAATCGTAAAAACCGAAAGAGCCGATTTAGAAACGCAAGCAACCATAACTACCTCAGAACGAATAATCACACCCTCTAAAGAATACCAGAGAATAATTATGAGCTTCCCATTTTATGGGGAAGATTTAAAATTTCTTCAACATTATTTTTTAAAAGATTCCCGACTTTATATACTTACGTTTACCTCTTTAGAAAGAGATTTTAACCGATACGAAAAAGTAGCCGAACAAATAATGCAAAGTTTTAAAGTGGATGAGTAGTGATGTTTTTAAACCTATAAAGTTTTAACCCTATAACTTTATAACCAAAACCTTAACCAAATAAATGAAAATATTAGCCAATGACGGAATTTCGTCCAACGGAATTCAGCTTTTAGAAAAACACGGATTTGAAGTAATCACCACTAGAGTAGCACAAGAACAAGTCGCTAATTATATTAACAAACATAATATTTCAGTTTTATTAGTACGCAGTGCTACTAAAGTCAACAAGGATATAATTGAAAATTGTCCGTCTTTAAAAGTAATCGGAAGAGGCGGTGTAGGAACAGATAATATAGATATCGAATATGCTCTTTCTAGAGGTATTCGAGTAATAAATACCCCTGCTGCTGCTTCAGAATCTGTAGCAGAACTGGTTTTTGCTCATTTGTTTTCGGGAGTTCGCTTTTTGACAGATTCTAATCGCAATATGCCTTTAGAAGGAGATCTTCGTTTTAATGAACTAAAAAAAAGTTACGCAAACGGGTTAGAACTTCGTGGAAAAACTTTAGGTCTTGTGGGTTTTGGTCGCATCGGGCAAGCCGTTGCTAAAATTGCTCTCGGACTAGGAATGCGAGTATTACCTACGGATACCTTCGTAAAAAGCTCTATAGTAACTCTTGATTTCTTTGACGGAAAATCAATGGACTTTACTATTGATACAGTTTCGTTGGATGAGGTATTAAAACAATCCGACTTTATTTCCGTTCATACGCCACATCAAAATGAATTTTTGATCGGTCCAGAAGAATTTGATAAAATGAAAGATGGTATTGGGTTTATAAACACTTCTAGAGGAGGAATTGTAAACGAAGTGGCTCTTATTGAAGCCTTAGAGTCTGGTAAACTTTCCTTTGCAGGTCTTGATGTGTATGAAGGTGAACCAACTCCCGCTGTTCAGGTATTAATGCATCCTCAAATTTCGCTTACACCACATACTGGAGCAGCTACTATTGAAGCACAAAATCGAATCGGGACAGAATTAGCAGAACAGATTATTTCTATATTAAAATAGATTTGTAGTTTAGCCAAAACAGATGAAACAAAAAATTTTAATAATCGGAATTGCATCAACTATTATACTTTTGTTTTTAATAAACCTAAGTGTAGGTTCGGTTGCTATTCCTATAAAAGAAGTTTTTAATATTCTGATAGGAGAAGAATCTGGAAAACAAACTTGGGAATATATTGTACTGAATTATCGATTGCCGAAAGCGATTTTAGCCGTATTAGTCGGAATCGGACTTTCGTTAAGTGGATTACTGATGCAAACTCTTTTCAGAAACCCTCTTGCAGGTCCCTATGTTTTAGGAGTGAGTTCAGGAGCAAGTTTAGGAGTTGCTTTTGTGATTTTAGGTTCAGGATTCTTACCCGTTTTCTTATCTGAACTCTTTATTTCCCAATATGGATTGGTTTTATCTGCTGCTATAGGGAGCTTTGCAGTGATGATTTCTGTCTTAGCTATTTCGCAACAACTCAAAGATACTATGGCCATACTCATTGTAGGGCTTATGTTTGGGAGTATTACTTCTGCTGTAGTAAGCGTACTCTCCTATTTTAGCTCGGCCGAGCAACTTAAAAAATTTACTCTTTGGAATTTGGGAAATCTCGGCAATCAATCATGGGAGGCCATTTTGCTCCTATTTATAATTACAATTATTGGACTCGTATTGGCTTATATATGTATAAAACCTCTAAATGCCCTTTTGTTAGGAGAAAACTATGCAAGAAGCATGGGAGTCAACTTTAACCAGACCAAAAACATTATCATTATTGCTACAAGCTTATTGTCAGGTTGTATTACTGCTTTTGTAGGGCCAATTGCTTTTATCGGGTTAGCTGTCCCTCATCTAGCCAAATTACTTTTTCAAACCTCTGACCATAAAACATTGTTTTGGGCAACAATAAGTCTTGGTGCTATTGTTATGTTAGTTTGTGATACCTTCTCACAAATGCCTGGTTTTGATTTTGTCCTTCCGATAAATGCAATTACTTCAATTATTGGAGCACCTGTTGTAATTTGGCTTTTGATTAGAAAAAGAAAATTTTAATTTCTATATTTTTTAAAAAAAAGGCTTATTCTCTTCGAATAAGCCTCTGTCAATTATTGATTTCTAAAAACTAATTTATCTTCAAAACTATCCAGTAGGATAATACTATCTATCATTATATTTCCAGACAGAATTTGTTTAGAAAGTTCATTAAGTACTTCTCGCTGAACAACTCGCTTTACAGGTCTTGCACCGAATTCTGGATCGTAACCTTTTTTAGCTAAATAATCAACCGCTTCAGGGGTTGCCTCTAAAGCAATATGCTGTTGCTCTAGCATTTTAGCAACATTTTTGAGTTGGAATTCAACAATTTCACGAATGTTACTCTCCGAAAGTGGGGTGAACATTATAATCTCATCAATACGATTCAAAAATTCTGGTCGTACGGTTTGTTTTAACAGCCCAAGAACATCAACTTTAGCTGCTTCGGTTGCACTTTCAAGATTTCCTCCAGCATTTTCAAATCGCTCTTGAATAATATGTGAACCCATATTGGATGTCATAATAATTATCGTATTTCTGAAATCAGCCAGACGACCTTTGTTGTCAGTAAGCCTTCCTTCGTCCAATACCTGTAACAAAATATTAAAGGTATCTGGGTGGGCTTTTTCAATCTCATCCAACAGTACTACCGAATAAGGTTTTCTACGTACCGCTTCGGTGAGTTGTCCTCCTTCGTCATATCCGACATATCCTGGAGGCGCACCTACCAGTCTTGACACACTGTGTCGCTCCTGATATTCGCTCATGTCAATACGCGTCATTGCATTTTCGTCATCAAATAAATATTCGGCTAAAGCTTTTGCTAATTCAGTTTTACCTACTCCAGTTGTTCCTAAAAACAGAAATGAACCAATTGGCTTTTTAGAATCCTGTAATCCTGCTCGACTTCTGCGAACCGCATCCGAAATAGCAATAATTGCGTCTTCTTGCCCGACTACTCTTTTATGAAGTTCACCCTCAAGATTCAAGAGCTTTTCTCTTTCAGATTGTAGCATTTTGGTTACGGGAACTCCCGTCCATTTTGCTACAATTTCAGCTATGTCTTCACTGGTTACCTCTTCTTTGATAAGCGAATTTTCGCCTTGTTCAGCCAGTTGTTCTTGCAATTTATCAAGTTGTTCTTGCGCTTGTTTTATTTTTCCGTAACGGATTTCTGCAACTTTACCGTAATCTCCATCCCGTTCGGCTCTTTCGGCTTCCATTTTGAAATTCTCAATTTCGATTTTTGTCTGTTGGATGCTGTCCACCAGATTTTTTTCGCTTTGCCATTTGGTAAAAATTTCGTTTCGCTCTTCTTTCAGGTTGGCTAAATCCAATCCTAACGATTTGAGTTTGGTTTCGTCATTTTCACGTTTAATAGCTTCGATTTCAATCTCGA
>JBEBWA010000019.1:0-48090 GCA_040392465.1 Flavobacterium suncheonense | reverse complement strand
AAGGACTTAAATCTCCATCTCCACAATCACGACGGATATAATAATGATGGTAAGTGTTGGCTGTAAGACCCGTTAGGGTAACTGTATTAGTTGTTATTCCTGTTTCAACAGTACCTGTACCTGGGGTAAATCCTTGTAATCCGTATTCTACTTCAAACAAATCACCTTCACTTGTCCAATAAAGTTCAGCTGTGGTAAGGTCTACGATGTTTGCTCCTAATTGCGTAGGAGGCATACAAGTAGGAGTAGGAATTACTGTAAAAGTATAATCTTCTGTTTCTCCGTAGTATATCATACCACAAGCAGAAGGGTCTGCACCATTATTACTTCCTCTAACTCTCATTCTGTAATCACCTACAGCTTGTCCAACAGGTACAGAGAACATTCCTGTAAAAGGCCCTCCACTCATAAATCCTGAAGCATATACTTTCTCATCATCTTCAAACACCATATTCTTGTTCCAGTCAATCCAGATATTCACTCCGAAATAACTGTTAGTAGTCAACGTAAAGTTAATCTCCCCAGTTTCAAAGTGAGATACGGACATATCTGTAAAGTCTCCATAACCATTTAGTGACATTCCTCCAGTATTATTGGTAATGTTCGTAATAGCCATGGTAGTGCTAAACGATGAAATGTAATCCCACTGATACATAGAATTAGATTCACAGTAATTAGTATAGAAGGTATAAGGTCCTGTCCAAGGGCTTAAATCTCCATCTCCACAATCACGACGAATATAATAATGATGGTAAGTATTGGCTGTAAGACCAGTTAGGGTAACTGTATTAGCTGTTATTCCTGTTTCAACAGTACCTGTACCTGGGGTAAACCCTTGTACTCCGTATTCAACCTCAAACAAATCCCCTTCACTTGTCCAGTAAAGTTCAGCTGTGGTAAGGTCTACAATGTTTGCTCCTAATTGGGTAGGAGGCATACAAGTAGGGGTAGGAATTACTGTAAAAGTATAATCTTCTGTTTCTCCGTAGTATATCATCCCACAAGCAGGAGGATCACTAAAATCGTTACTTCCTCTCACTCTCATTCTATAATCACCTACAGCTTGACCTGCAGGCACAGAGAACATTCCTGTAAATGGACCTCCACTCATAAATCCTGAAGCATACACTTTTTCATCATCTTCAAATAGCATGTTATTGTTCCAGTCAATCCAGATATTCACTCCGAACCAGCTGTTTGTAGTCAACGTAAAGCTTACCTCTCCTGTTTCAAAATGAGAAGCAGACATATCTGTAAAGTTTCCATAACCATTTGGTGACATTCCTCCCGTGTTATTAGAGATGTTCGTAATAGCCATGGTAGTACTAAACGATGTAATATAATCCCACTGATACATCGTAGTAGATTCGCAATAATTAGTATAGAAAGTATAAGGTCCTGTCCAAGGGCTTAAATCTCCATCTCCACAATCACGACGAATATAATAATGATGGTAAGTATTGGCTGTAAGACCAGTTAGGGTAACTGTATTAGCTGTTATTCCTGTTTCAACAGTACCTGTACCTGGGGTAAACCCTTGTACTCCGTATTCAACCTCAAACAAATCCCCTTCACTTGTCCAGTAAAGTTCAGCTGTGGTAAGGTCTACAATGTTTGCTCCTAATTGGGTAGGAGGCATACAAGTAGGGGTAGGAATTACTGTAAAAGTATAATCTTCTGTTTCTCCATAATTGATATTTCCACAAGGAGAAGGGTTTCCAGAATCATTACTTCCTCTAACTCTCATTCTATAATCACCTACAGCCTGACCAACAGGTACAGAGAACATTCCTGTAAATGGACCTTGAGTTGTAAAATCCCCAGAAGTATATACTTTCTCATCGTCTTCAAACGCCATATTATTGTTCCAGTCAATCCAGATATTCACTCCAAGCCAGCTAGGGGTGTCCAATGTAAAACTAACCTCCCCAGTTTCAAAATGCGAAACAGACATATCTGTAAAGTTTCCATAACCATTTGGCGACCATCCTCCACTGTTATTGGAGATGTTCGTAATAGCCATGGTAGTGCTAAAGGATGTAATATAATCCCACTGATACATAGAATTAGATTCACAGTAATTAGTATAGAAAGTATAAGGTCCTGTCCAAGGGCTTAAATCTCCATCTCCACAATCACGACGTACATAATATTGATGGTAAGTGTTGGCTGTAAGACCTGTTAAGGTAACTGTATTAGTTGTTATTCCTGTTTCAACAGTACCAGTACCTGGAGTAAATCCTTGTTCTCCGTATTCAACTTCAAACGAATTACCTTCACTTGTCCAATAAACTTCAGCTGTGTTAAGATCGATAACATTCGCCCCTAATTGAGTAGGAGGCATACAAGTTGGAGTAGGAATTACTGTAAAAGTATAATCTTCTGTTTCTCCGTAGTATATAGTACCACAAGCAGAAGGGTTTCCAGAATCATTACTTCCTCTAACTCTCATTCTGTAATCTCCAAGAGGTTGGCCAGCAGGAACAGTGAATGTTCCTGTAAATGGACCTTGAGTTGTAAAGTCTCCAGAAGTATATACTTTTTCGTCTTCTTCAAATAGCATGTTGTTATTCCAGTCAACCCAGATATTCACTCCAAACCATGCGTTAGATGTCAGTGTAAAACTAACTTCCCCTGTCTCGAAATGAGAAACAGACATATCTGTAAAGTCTCCATAACCATTAGGGTACGAATTACCTCCGCTGTTATTTGAGATGTTTGTAATAGCCATGGTTGTAGTGAATGAGCTAATAGATTCCCATTCATACACCCACTGGGTTGTAGATTCACAATAATTAGTATAGAAAGTATAAGGTCCTGTCCAAGGACTTAAATCTCCATCTCCACAATCACGACGTACATAATAATGATGATAGGTGTTTTCTGTAAGTCCTGATAGAGTAACCGTATTGGTTGTTATTCCTGTTTCAATAGTACCTGTTCCTGGAGTAAATCCTTGTACTCCGTATTCAACTTCAAACAAAGTGCCTTCACTTGTCCAGTAAAGTTCTGCTTCAGTAAGTGAGTTGATGTTTGCTCCTAATTGTGTAGGAGGCATACAAGTAGGGGTTGGAATTACTGTAAAAGTATAGTCTTCTGCTTCACCCCAATTGATATTTCCACAAGGCGGAGGATTACTATTGTCGTTGCTTCCGCGAACTCTCATTCTGTAATCACCTACAGCCTGTCCTGCAGGGACAGTGAATGTTCCTGTAAATGGACCGCTACCCATAAATCCTGAAGCATACACTTTTTCGGATTCTTCAAATATCATATTGTTGTTCCAGTCAACCCAGATATTTACTCCGAAATAACTGTTTGTGGTCAGCGTAAAATTTACTTCTCCTGTTTCAAAATGCGATACAGACATATCTGTAAAGTCTCCGTAACCGCCTGGAGACATTCCCCCGCTGTTATTTGAGATGTTAGTAATACCTAGCGATGTGCTAAAAGAGGTAATATAGTCCCATTCGTATGTAGAGCTAACTGCACAATAACTAGTAGAGAATAAATAAGGGCCTCCCCAATTACTATACCCGTCAGTACCGCAATTTAAACGAACGTAAAACTGATAGGAAGAGTTTGCGGCAAGAGTTGACAAAGTTAAAGAATTGGAAGTAACTCCTGGCACTGTAGTACCAGTTCCCAGTGTAAACCCTTCTAGACCCCATTGTACATCGAAGTTATTTCCGGCACTTGACCATTGTAATTCTGCAGAAGTAAGGGATAGAACATCTGCACTTAATCCTGATGGAGTTGGACATAATGGTGGAGGTAGAATTTCCACTGAATAGTCATGAGTTTCTCCATAATTAGCGTCGAGAGAACAAGAGTTTGTAGAAAGTCCATTATAAGTGTCTATAACTCTTAAACGAGTAGAAGATGATAAAGGAGTTGTTAGCGGTATTGTAAAACTACCTGTTGTTAGTCCTGCAGTACTACCAAAAGAAGATGAGAACAATAGTTCGTCTGCGTCTTCAAAATCACCATCCTCATTAAAATCAATATATATTCTTATATATTGTTCAGTTTGATAGGTGTGGGTTACTGAAAACTCATAAGTTTCTCCTTGCATGAAAGTTCCAAATAATCCAGCAGTCCCTGTAAAATCTCCATAACCATCTGTCGAACATCCTGAATCAATATGGTTTATTCCTGAACCATTATTTATTATAAGGGTGTTGATATTGTCTCCTGAATTACATCCATTTGGAGATGTCGGGATACAATAAGTCTGTGCAAACGTTGTTTGCGTACCAAAGAAAATCAGACAAGACATTAAAAACAAATACCGCCAATAGGATTTGTCTTTTGCTTCTGTCCGAAAATCAACTGATGAGAGTAAGCTTCTTTTCATAAAAATTAAAAAATTAAAAAATTAAAAATTGACATATATAGATAAAAATCGCTTTTTATCTATATATATCGTGATTATATTAAAAAAATGATGGGTGCTAATGTATATAAAATTCGGAATTAAATCAAACAATGAGTTAATATATTTGATTAAATAAATTTTTTTATCTTCTTAAATTATGATAAATATAAATAAAACCCTTTACTGTTAAGGAAATGTCTTTTTTGTGAAGTTTACATTTTTATGATAAAAAATTAATTTATATCATTTGTTTTAATTTTTGAAAAGAGGTGTTTTTACTTCAAACTATGGAAAATGAAAAATTTTACTGTTTGTTTAATGTGTTTAGAAGTTAAATGTAATATGGATATTAACAGAATTTTCTATAAATAAAAATCCCAATCTGATTCAGATTGGGATTTTTATTTATTGTGCTTTATGATTAGTCTACATTATCATGCAGAAAAGAATTGTTATTGCGCAATTGTAAGTCATTGTTACTATCAGTGCTTAAGGTAGTACGTGATTTTTCTGATTCTGTACTATGTGGGTTAAGCTCAATGTTCTGACGTCGATAAGCAGGTTCCTTTTCTAATGCATCAATTTTTTGGGTATTGTTATGAAACTTATAATTGAAGTCTTTCATCTTTTTTCTGCGTTCATCAGCTCGTGCTCTCAAGGCTTCCTCAATAGTCATCTCTGTCAAAGGTAAGCTATCTGCTATAAATGAGTCTTCTCTTTGATTTGTAGGTTTATCTTCTTGTTTTAGAGTGAAATTAAGTTCAGCAGGCACGTCTTCTTTAGTCTCAATAACTGGTTTTGAGTTCATTAAAGAACTTTCAACCTCCATATATTCTTCTAAAGAATATCTTTTAACTCCTGTTTCGTTAACTTCTGTCACCGGAATTAAATGGATAGGATCTTTAACTTTAATTTGTTTTGTTTCTTCTGAAAGTTCAAAAAGAAATTCGTTTTCTTGCTTAGGCAGTTCTATCTTTTCTTCAAAAGCAGGCTTAAAATCTTCTTTTACAGCTGGAACAATTTCGAATACTACATCTAGATTTTTAATAAATTCAGTTGTTGGAATCAAGTCAGCCTGAAAAACTTCAAATGGAGTTTCTTGTATTGGCGCTTGAGGAGTCACTTCTTCGATCTGAAAATTTTGCTCCTCTGCCTGAATTTGAGGTTCATCTTCTTCTAGTGTAAAAATGATTTTATCCTGTTGGTTGGAATGAATTTCGGCTTCAGCAACAGGGCTTTCTTCGATCGTTTCGGACGAAAAATCAAAAGTAGAAACAACTTCTTTTGTAAGGAGGTTATGTTCTAATTTTTGTTCGTCTTCAAGCGAATGAATAATCTTTTTTTGTTCAATATTTACGATGTCATTTTGTTGGTCAGAGTTAAAGCCTGTAGCAATTACTGTAACAGCAATAGCTTCTCCAAGGGTTTCATCTTCTCCAACCCCCATGATGATATTTGCATTATGTCCTGCTTCGGTCTGAATGTGTTCATTGATTTCTCCAATCTCATCGATGGTGATTTCGTTTGAACCCGAAACAATTAAAAGCAATACATTTTTAGCTCCCGTAATTTTATTGTCATTCAAAAGAGGAGAGTCTAAAGCGTTAATAATGGCTTGTTTTGCTCTGTCTTCGCCCGAAGCAGTAGCTGATCCCATAATAGCTGTTCCGCTATTTGAAAGAACTGTTTTGGCGTCTTTGAGGTCAATATTTTGTGTATAGTGATGCGTAATTACCTCTGCAATTCCTCTTGAGGCAGTTGATAATACTTCGTCAGCCTTTGAGAATCCTGCTTTGAAGCCAAGGTTTCCATAAACTTCACGAAGCTTATTGTTGTTAATAACAATAAGAGAGTCTACTTGTTTACGCAATTTTTCGATTCCTTCTACAGCTTGTTCTAAACGATTTTTTCCTTCAAACTGGAAAGGCATTGTCACAATTCCGACGGTTAGAATATCTCTTTCTTTTGAAAGTTGTGCAATAACAGGAGCAGCGCCTGTTCCTGTTCCTCCTCCCATTCCTGCTGTGATAAAAACCATTTTGGTGTTTGTATCCAACATTTTCTCAATTTCGGAGATGCTTTCGATTGCAGACTGTTGTCCTACTTGCGGATTTGCTCCAGCTCCCAAACCTTCGGTTAGGTTAACTCCCAACTGAATTTTGTTTGGAACAGGACTGTTCTGCAAAGCTTGGGCATCTGTATTGCATACTACAAAATCAACACCTTTAATTCCTTGCTTAAACATATGATTGATGGCATTGCTTCCTCCTCCACCTACTCCGATAACTTTAATTACATTCGATTGGTTTTTTGGCAAGTCGAATGTTATGTTCGTGAATTCTGTGTTTTCTACCATAACTCTATATTTTTATTCTGCGTTTTCTAAAAAATCTTTAATCTTTTCTATGTACTTGTCAAAGAAATTCTTTCTCGGTGTTTTTTGTTGAGAAACTTCTTTTTTAGGTTGAGGAATTTCTTCCTCTTCTTCAATTTCTATTTCTTGCTCAAAAACAGGTTCCGATAGTGGTTTTTCTGTTTTTATTTCAGGAACTTCAGGACTAGCGCTACGGGTATTGTTTTGTAGGCTATTCATTACTAGTCCGACAGCAGTAGAATAAATAGGGCTAGATAATTCTTCGTGCGAATTTCCGGCTAAATGCTCATTTGGAAACCCAATTCGGGTGTCCATTCCTGTGATATATTCTACTAATTGTTTGATGTGTTTTAGCTCTGAACCTCCTCCGGTAAGAACGATTCCCGCGATTAGTTTCTTTTTAGGGTCATCATACCCATATGCTTTAATTTCATTAAAAACTTGTTCGATAATTTCTACAACTCGTGCATGAATAATTTTCGATAGGTTTTTAAGCGAAATTTCTTTAGGCTCTCGTCCTCTAAGTCCTGGAATGGAAACAATTTCGTTGTCTTTGTTTTCTCCAGGCCACGCTGAGCCAAATTTTATTTTCAAAAGTTCGGCTTGTTTTTCGATGATAGAGCATCCCTCTTTAATATCTTCGGTTACTACGTTTCCTCCAAACGGAATTACAGCAGTATGACGAATAATACCGTCTTTAAAGATGGCTAAATCGGTTGTTCCTCCACCAATATCAATTAGAGCAACTCCAGCTTCTTTTTCTTCTTGTGATAGCACTGCGTCAGAAGACGCAAGAGGTTCAAGTGTAAGACCAGACAATTCTAGTCCTGCGCTTTTGATACATCTGGCTACGTTTCTGATAGAAGATGCTTGCCCTACTACTACATGAAAATTACTTTCTAAACGGCTTCCATACATTCCGATAGGCTCTTCAGTAGTTTCATAACCATTTATTTTGTATTCCTGTGGAAGTACGTGGATGATTTCTTCCCCAGGGTGCATAGTTAGTTTATGTACTTGGTTGATAAGTTGCTCAATATCCTCTTCATTTATAACTTCTTCTGCATTTGGACGACTTATATAATCGCTATGTTGAATGCTGCGAATGTGTTGGCCAGCAATTCCAACTACTACATCGTTTATTTTGTATCCTGAGTTATTTTCTGCTTCTGCAATAGCTTGTTGGATAGATTGAATGGTTTGAGTGATGTTGTTTACAACACCTCTTGCTACCCCAAGACTTTTGGCTTTTCCTACACCAATAATTTCGAGTTTTCCGTATTCATTTTTTTTGCCAATCATTGCTACAATTTTGGTTGTACCAATGTCTAATCCTACTGCAATGTTTTCTCTTTCCATAATCTTCTTACTTTTTGGTGCAAACTACTTGCTTTGTAAACTTTAAATTAATTAGGCTGTATTTGTCTATTAAAGTATCCTGTGATGCTTTCTGAAAAAAAGCCTTATAATTACTAAACTTATGCTCCATGTCTGTTAGTTTCCCAAAAATTATATCATAATTATAATTTCGGTTTTTTAAAACAATGTCTTGATCGTCTTTAACCTCTATCGAAATGATATTTTTTTTCAAAAACTCATCGTCATAAATCAACCTGAACAATCGTGTTAGCTCCGTTTTATTTTCGTCAGAAAAACGTCCAGAAACCAAAGGAACACGAGCCGAAAAATTATCTGAAAGGGGCATTTTAGTTCCCTGATAATCAATGTAAAATGAGTTGTTTCTGTCGTGTATTCTCGCTACAGGAGTTTTCTGTTTTACTTCCGCATTTAGTTTGCCATCTATGGTTACATAGACCTCCGCACTTTCTATTGTTTGGTTCTTTGTAAGCACACCTTCCAACGCTTTCAAAATTAATTCATCTTTAACAACGGTTCTATCTCGCCCTATTTTTTCTATTAACAACTTATTAACCGTTTCTTCGGTTATAAACAGTCTGCTGTCTCCTAGAAAATTGATTTCAAGTTCGGCAATAGCTCGATTGTTGTTTTTTTCTAAACTAAAAGCATACAAAACTACTACTGCTATTAGCATCAGTAGAAGTCGTATATTATTCCAGTTTAATCGCTTCATTTTTTTAAGTATTTATTTTCTTATCGTTTGTTCTCTAAATCTTTTTTTAAAGATATTACCATCTCTCCAATATCTCCTGCTCCTACAACCACAACAATTTGAGCATTAGAATTCAATACCGAACTGTTAAGCTCTTCTTTTGGAACTAATTTTTTGTTTGGATTATTTATTTTACCAAGCAAAACCTCAGAGGTTACTCCTTCTATCGGAAGTTCTCGAGCAGGGTAGATGTCCAACAAGATTACTTCATCAAATTGTGACAGGCTTGCGGCAAATCCGTCAAGAAAATCTCTGGTTCTACTAAACAAATGGGGCTGAAAAATAGCTACATTTTTTTTGTTTGGGTACAGCTCTTTTACGGCCGTATAAACTGCATTTATCTCGGTTGGATGATGAGCATAATCATCGATCAAAACCAGATTATCTGTTTTTATTTTGTAAGAAAAACGCCTTTCAATCCCTTTAAAACTCTCTAAAGCTTTTTTGATGTTTTCGTCAGACACTCCATAAGTTTTTGCCATCGAAAGTGCTGTGAGAGCATTGGTCAAATTGTGTTTTCCAGGCAGATAAAAACGAATGTCTTTTATATCTCCCGTTTTTGTTTTTACGTCAAAAACATAAGCTCCATTTTGGATTTTGATGTTTTTTGCCTGAAAATCATCTGAATCTGAAAATCCAATTTTTGTAGCGTTTAGATTTAATTCAGACGGGGTAAAAAGTTTGTTTTTATCCTGAATTTTATTTGCAAATTCTATAAACGATTCTTCAATATGCGATTTATCTCCATAGATATCCAAATGATCTGCGTCCATAGAGTTGATGCAAGCCATATCAGGATGTAATCTCAAGAACGAACGATCAAATTCATCAGCTTCAACTACAGTTACAGTTTTTCCGTTTCCGATAAGGTTAGAATGGTAATTTTCTACAATTCCGCCTACAAAAGCTGTTACATCAACACCACTTTCGTATAGGATATGACCTAAAATTCCAGTTGTCGTTGTCTTTCCGTGAGTTCCTGCTACCGCAAAACAATAGGTGTCTTTGGTTATGAGTCCTAGCACCTCTGAACGCTTTTTGATTTCGAATTCGTTGTCGATAAAATAGTTCCACTGCGAATGCGATTTCGGAACAGCAGGAGTGATGATAACCAAAGTGTTTTCTTTGGTCAAAGAATCTGGAATGTTATTCAAATCATCCGTATAGTGAATAGATATTCCCATTTTTTCAAGTTCTAGGGTAAGCTCAGATTGATGTCTGTCGTATCCGTAAACAGATTTTCCAACCGAATGGAAATATCGAGCTAAAGCACTCATTCCGATGCCTCCAATTCCGATGAAAAATATGTTTTTGTACTCTTTCATTTTAAATTTTGAATGCTGAATTTTAAATTTAAGGGTATAATCATTTATAATTTAAAATTCAAAATTTATAATAGTTTTACAATCTCATCCACAATATCTTTTGTGGCATTTGGTTTGGCTAAAGTCTTTATGTTTCGCTTTAATTCTCTTTGTAATTCTTGGTTTTGCACTATTTCAGAAAATACATCTTTAAATCGAATATTCAATTCGGATTCTTTGATTAAGATGGCTCCGTTTTTATCAGCAATTGCTTTAGCATTTTTGGTTTGGTGATCTTCGGCTACATTTGGAGATGGAATGAAAATCGTTGGTTTCCCGACAATCGCCAATTCCGAAACCGATGAAGCTCCGGCACGAGAGATAATTATATCTGCTGCTGCATAAACCAAATCCATTCGGTCGATAAACGAAAGCACCTGAACGCCTTCTTTTTCGTTGTATTTTTTATATTCTTCGAAATAGAATTTCCCGCATTGCCAGATAATCTGAATGTTTTGACTTAGGATAAAATCCATTTCGCTTTCTATCAGTTGATTGATTCTTCTGGCTCCTAAACTTCCACCCAAAACCAACAATGTTTTTTTGTTAGGGTCTAAGTTGAAGTGTTTGATAGCATCTTGTCTGTTGTCTGCTACGTTTAGCAAATCCTGACGAACTGGATTCCCTGTTAAAACGATTTTGTTTTTAGGGAAGAACTTTTCTAATCCGTCATAAGCCACACAAATCGCTTTTGCATTTTTAGAAAGCAATTTGTTGGTAATTCCTGGATAGGAATTTTGTTCTTGTATCACAGTCGGTACCCCCATCTCTGCTGCTACTTTTACTACAGCTCCGCTGGCAAAACCTCCTGTTCCGATAGTCACATCAGGTTTGAAGTTTTTGACAATCTTTCGGGATTTCATCAAGCTACTCATTAACCTAAACGGAAATTTTAAATTCTCTAAAGATAACTTTCGTTGAATTCCAGCAATCCAAAGACCTTCGATTTTATATCCTGCTTGTGGCACTTTCTGCATCTCCATTTTGTCTTGAGCTCCTACAAACAGTATTTCACACTCCGGAAACCTTGATTTAAGTTCATCAGCAATAGCAATAGCAGGATAGATATGTCCTCCTGTTCCGCCTCCTGATATGATGAATCTTGGTTTCATGTTATTTTAAATCTTTTAGTGCTTTTACAGCTATTTTTTCTTCCTCTGTAATGTCTTTTTCTCCTGCTTCGATGCCCGCTTCTCTTAATCGCTCTCTTTCTTGCTCTTCTTCAATTTCTTTTTCGATTAATCTTTCTAGGGCTTTTTCACGTTGCATTTTTTCTTTTTCTTCCTCTTTAATTTCTTCTTCTTTTTTGGTTACATTTAATACTATTCCAATTGCTAAACACGTCATCCAAATAGAGCTTCCTCCACTACTTATAAGTGGTAGTGTTTGTCCTGTTGTCGGAAACAATTCTACTGCCACTCCCATGTTGATGAGGGCCTGAAAAATTACAGGAAAACCTAGCCCTACAATGAGCAATGCTCCAAAAAAATTCTTGGCTTTTAATGCGGCTATTATAAATCTAAAAAATAAAATCAGATATAATCCAATTACGGTAAGCCCTCCTATAAGTCCATATTCTTCTACGATAATGGCATAAATAAAATCGGAAGATGATTGTGGTAAAAAGTTTCTTTGAACACTTTTTCCCGGCCCGACTCCGCTAATACCTCCAGTTGCGATAGCTGTCTTGGCTTTTTCTATTTGATAAGCTTCTTCTTCATTTTCAGCACCACTCGTAAAATTTTCGACACGGCTAATCCATGTGTCGACACGGTTTGGAAATGCTCCCGGAAAGGCTTTGGCAGCCAGAATAAATAAGGTTAAGAACAAGAGCCCAGAAACAATAATTTTTCCTAAATATTTCAGGGGATACATTCCTATAAAAACCAACATTACTACCATAGAGAACATAATCGCTGCTGTTGAAAAGTTCGCTGGAAGAATAAGTACAATTACTGCAAAAACAGGAAGCCATAATTCCCATAAAGATGATTTGAATGATATTTCTTTATCCTTTATTTTGGCTAAATACCTCGCTACATATAGCATTAGGATAACAAAGGCAAGCGTAGAAGGTTGAAAACCGATTCCTACGAACGGAATTTCTACCCAGCGACTCGCATTGGCACCTCCAATAGTTTTTCCTTGTAAAAGAGTGTAAAGTAACAACAAAACCACAACTGGGATTGCCATAATTGATATGGCTTTGAAATAATTATACGGAACTTTATGGATTACATAAATCATGCAAAAACCAATTCCTACATGTGCCAGATGTTTAATTAAATAATTTAAGGTGTTGCCACTTCCGTAGGCTCCGTAGGCTAAATTACTACTGGCACTATACACTGGTAAAAACGAAACAATAGCCAAAAGGGCTACAACTGCCCAAATGGTTTTATCTCCTTTTAAATTGTGAATTAGTGACTTCATCAGTAGTTATTTTACAATTTTAATTTACAAATTTCTTACCGCCTCTTTAAACAGTCTTCCTCTTTCTTGATAGTTTTCGAATAAATCGAAACTTGCACAAGCAGGCGAAAGCAATACTGTTTCTCCTCTTTCTGCAATTCGCGAAGAAATCTTTACCGCTTCTTCCATACTTTGAGTTTCAATCATAATATCAACTACATTGGCAAAGGCATTAATAATCTTTTGATTATCTATCCCCAAACAAATGATTGCCTTTACTTTTTCTCTTACCAAAGGCATCAATTCTGAATAATCATTTCCTTTGTCCACACCTCCTGCAATCCAGACTAGTGGTGTCGAGATGCTGTCTAATGCAAAGAAAACAGAATTGACATTTGTTGCTTTTGAGTCATTGATATATTGTACATTTTGAATTTTCAATACTTTTTCTAAACGGTGTTCAGCTCCTTGAAAATTCGACATGCTCTCACGAATTGTATTTTTGCGAACACGTAGTATTTGGGCTACCGTAGCTGCCGCCATTGCATTTTTAAGATTGTGTTTCCCTTCTAGTGCAACTGTACTTGTTGGCATTTTTAATTCTTCTTTGTCGATATTTATCATCATAATGTCTTGGTTTAAATAAGCTCCGTTTTCTATTTTTTTTGTAAGTGAAAAGCCGATTAATTTGGCTTTAGTTTTATTGTTTTTTAACCATTTTTCAATCTCAATATCATCTGCATCATAAATCAGATAATCTTCTTCGGTCTGATTCATCGTAATACGAAATTTTGAATTGATATAATTTTCGTATTTGTAATCATACCGGTCCAGATGATCGGGACTCAAGTTGGTAATTACAGCAATATGTGGTGCATAATCTTTGATTCCGTCCAATTGGAAGCTCGATAACTCTAACACATATCCATCATAATTCTCGTTGGCTACTTGCTCTGCATAACTGTCTCCGATGTTGCCTGCCATTCCTACATTCAGTCCTGCTGATTTGAGCAAGTGATGAGTAAGCATTGTGGTTGTTGTTTTTCCGTTGCTTCCTGTGATTGCTACCGTATAGGCTTTTGAAAATCGTGAGGCAAATTCAATTTCAGAAATGACCTCGATTTCTTTTTCTTTTAGCTTTTTTACTATTGGAGTTTTATCAGGAATTCCAGGAGATTTCATCACCACACCAGCGTCCAGAATTTTTGCTTCTGTATGTTTTTCTTCTTCCCACTCAATTTGATTTTGTATAAGAACGTCTTTGTATTTTTCTTTTATTTTACCGAAGTCTGACAAAAAAACTTCGTAACCTTCTTTTTTTCCTAAAAGTGCAGTACCCACTCCACTTTCGCCTCCTCCTAAAACAACCAGTTTCATTATCTCAATTTTAAAGTAACTATTGAAATGATTGCTAGAAGAATTCCTATAATCCAGAATCGGGTTACAATCTTACTCTCATGATAACCTTTTTTCTGGAAGTGGTGGTGCAAAGGAGCCATTAAAAAGATTCTTCGACCTTCGCCATATTTCTTTTTAGTGTACTTGAAATACGAAACTTGCATTACAACCGATAGGTTTTCGATAAAGAATATTCCGCACAATACAGGAATCAACAATTCTTTGCGAACAGAAATAGCTAAAACCGCAATAATTCCGCCTATGGTTAAACTTCCAGTATCTCCCATAAATACTTGAGCCGGATAAGCATTATACCAAAGGAAGCCGACCAGAGCCCCAACAAAAGCAGATATAAATACGGTCATTTCTCCTGAATTAGGGATGTACATTATATTCAGATAATTCGAAAAAATAATGTTACCCGAAACAAACGTAAATATCCCCAAGGCGACCACGATTATGGCAGAGGATCCTGCCGCCAATCCGTCAATCCCGTCGGTGAGGTTGGCTCCGTTAGATACCGCTGTAACAATTAGAATTACGATAGGTATAAATATTAACCAAGCATAATCTTTATAATCATCACCTATCCACGAAATCAATTCTGCGTAGTCAAACTCATTGTTTTTAAAGAATGGAATCGTAGTTGCTGTTGATTTTTCTTCCAACATTTTAGTAGGCACTCCATCTAGATTTTCGATTACTACATTTCCTTTTGTTGTATCAGTTCTGATGGTTATAGAATCATTAAAATACATCACACAACCTACTAAAAGTCCTAATCCGATTTGTCCTACAACTTTGAATCTTCCTTTTAGACCTTCTTTGTTTTTACGAAAGACCTTGATATAATCATCTAAGAATCCGATAAGTCCCATCCAGATAGTAGTGACTATAAGTAGAATGACATAAATGTTATCTAGTTTAGCAAAAAGCAAAACAGGAACAAGGGTAGCAAATATGATGATTAAACCTCCCATAGTTGGTGTCCCCGCTTTTTGGTTTTGTCCTTCAAGACCTAATTCTCGGATAGTTTCTCCGATTTGCTTGCGTCTAATAAAATTGATAATTTGTTTACCAAAAACCATTGAAAGCAGAAGCGACAGCAAAACTGCGGCAGCCGAACGAAACGTAATGTATTGAAATACCCCTGTTCCAGGTAAATCAAAGTTTTGGTCTAGATACTCGAAGAAATAGTATAACATACGGCTACTTATTTAGTTGTTCTAACAATTCGGTTACAATTCGCATATCGTCAAAATCATATTTAACTCCGTTTATTTCCTGATAGGTCTCATGACCTTTTCCTGCTATCAGGATGATGTCTCCACTTTCAGCTAATTGACAAGCAGTTTTGATGGCTTGTTTTCTGTCTAAAATCGAAAGTGTTTTTTTATAGTTTTGAGGCTCTACACCTTTTTCCATTTCTGCAATAATCATCTCAGGGTCTTCCGTTCTCGGATTGTCTGAGGTGAAAATCGCTTTATTGCTCAAACTGCTTGCAATATGAGCCATTACTGGACGTTTGGTTTTGTCTCTGTCTCCTCCACAACCGACAACTGTAATGAGCTGTTCATTTTTGGTTCGGATATCGGTAATTGTATTCAGTACATTTTCTAAAGCATCAGGAGTGTGAGCATAATCGACAATAGCTGTGATTTTAGTTTTTGATATGATATATTGAAATCTTCCCGATACGCTTTCGAGTTTACTCAAAAGTGTAAGAGCTTCTTGTTTTTCCAAGCCTAGTTCTAGGCTTGTAGCATAAATAGCAAGTAGATTATAAGCATTGAAGTTTCCGATAAGTTTAGTGTAGACTTCCTGATTGTCAATTTTTAGGAGTAATCCTATAAATTGATTTTCCAACACATAAGCTTTATAATCCGAATAGGATTTAAGCGAATAGGTTCTTTTTTGAGCCTTGGTGTTTTGCAACATCACACTTCCGTTTTTATCGTCAATGTTTGATAGAGCAAAAGCTGTTTTTGGCAGATTGTCAAAAAAGGATTTTTTTACATCTCGATATTCAGCAAAAGTGGTGTGATAGTCAAGATGATCATGAGATAAATTGGTAAAAATTCCTCCTGCAAAATGCAACCCCTCGGTTCTGGATTGGTGAATTCCGTGAGAGCTTACTTCCATAAAGCAAAACTCTATTCCGCTTTCTACCATTTCGCTCAGATAATAGTTTATCGCAAGTGAATCGGGAGTAGTATGGGTAGCAGGATATTCTACTTGATGAACTTTTATTTTTACGGTCGAAAGCAACCCCGATTTATATCCAGCACTTTCAAACATCATATATAAAAGCGTTGCAATAGTCGTTTTTCCGTTGGTTCCTGTAACTCCCACCAGTTTTAATTTTTCTGACGGATTATCATAATAATTTGCAGCCATAAAAGCCAAGGCTTTTTGCGAATTATTTACTTGAATATAAGTAATTCCGTCTGTTATTTCTTCTGGAAAAGTTTCACAAATTATTGCCACAGCTCCTTGCTCAATGCATTTGTTGATGTATTGATGCCCGTCTGCTACAGTTCCTTTGATAGCCACAAATACGTCTCCACTCGAAACCTTGCGAGAATCGAACTCGATTTTGCTAATGGCTTTGTCGGGCGATCCTTTAATGGCTTCGATGGAAGTTCTGTATAAGATGTCTTTTAAATTCTTCATTTGTGGCAAATTGGCAAGAGTCGTTTATGATAATTCTAAAACTATAGTTTGATTCTTCGCTATTTTTTCTCCAACAGGAATGGATTGTGATCTCACTTTTCCGTTTCCTATTATTTTTACTTTTAAACCTAAGTTTTCTAACAGTGCTACAGCATCCATCCCTGGCATTCCTTTTACATTCGGAATAGTGGTTTTGGTGTTGTTAACCAGCGTGTTATATTTTTGATAATTTTGTTCTTGTTTAGGGTGCGACTGATTCAAATCTCTTACTTCGTTATGAGTAGGAGAGTCAGTAAAAATCTTTTGAGCTACTGCTTTGAATACAGGTCCAGATACATCTGCTCCGTAATATCCTTTAGAGCGCGATGGTTTGTGTATCACAACAATACAAGAATATTTTGGGTCGTCAGCAGGGAAGTAGCCTGCAAACGAAGAGGAATAATACATACTGTCTCTCACAGCATAACCCACCTGGGCTGTTCCTGTCTTGCCTGCCATCGAAAAGTTAGGAGAATATAGTTTACGTCCTGAACCACCTTTCTTTTCTACAACGTTTTTAAGAATTTCTTGAACTTGACTCAATGTTGCGTCACTACATATTTTAGGGTTAATCACTTCTTTATCAAATTTTTTGATGGTTTTGTTCCATTCTTTGATTTCTTTTACAAACAGTGGCTTTACCATTTCTCCTCCGTTGGCAATTGCATTATAGAAGGTCAGTGTTTGCAGAGGTGTGAGATGAACTCCATATCCATAAGCCATCCACGGAAGTGAAATTCCTGACCAACGCTCTTTGTTGTGCTTTGGATGATAAATTATAGGTTTGCCTTCACCCTGAAACGGAAGCCCTAAAGGTTCGTTGAGGTTCATCGCATAAAGCTTTTCTACAAATTGAGCAGGATTGTCTTTGTACGAATCATAAACTGCTTGAACAATTGCGGTATTGGACGAAACTTCAATTCCCCTAGCTAGAGAAATTTTTCCGTAGCCTCCTTTTTTAGAGTCGCGTACTTTTTTGTTATAAATGACAATTTCTCCTCCATGAGTGTCATAGACCTTTGCTGTATCTACCTTTTTGTGGTCTAACAAAGCTATTAATGAGGCTAATTTGAATGTAGATCCGGGTTCTTGGGATTCCCACACAGCATAATTTATTGTCTCTGTATAGGTTCCGTTCTTTTGTCTTCCTAAGTTAGAAATCGCTTTTATTTCGCCTGTCTTCACTTCCATAACTACTACACATCCGTGGTCAGCTTCATAGTATTCCAGTTGTTTAAGAAGTGCATGGTGTGCAATATCCTGAATATAAACGTCTATGGTCGAAATGACATCGTATCCATCTTGTGGTTCAATTTCGTTGTTGTCATTTATCGGTTTCCATTGTCCTTTTGCCATTTTTTGTTTGACAACTTTTCCGTCTTTCCCGTTGATGTATTCTTGAAAAGCACCTTCAATACCTATATTGGTATAGGTGCTGTCTGCGTTTAGCCTTCTGTAACCTATAGTTCTTTCTGCGATTCTTCCGATAGGGTGTTGACGAACAGTTTTTTGTTCGGTTATCATTCCTCCTTTATACATTCCTAAATTGAAAAGAGGGAAACTTTTTAGGCGCATATAATTAGTATAATTCAAATTGCGCGCTATCAGATAATATCGGTTTCGGTTAGATCGGGCTTTAGTTAGTTCGTTTTTATAAAAGCTTGCAGGTTTTCCTAGCATCACTGATAATGAATCGGAAAGCGCTTTTATATTTTGATTAAAGTCCTCGTCTTTAGAAGCAACTGCATCAAAGCGGATGGTATAATTTGGAATTGAGATAGCCAATAAGCTACCATCAGCAGAGTAGATGTTTCCTTGATTGGCAGGGACATCAAAACTTTTAATCGTGTTTTCTTCTGCTATTTTTCGATAATACTCTCCTTCTGCCCATTGGATTCGTGTTAATTTAAACAAGATTCCAAGAGCAATCAAAAGCATCCCGAAGGCTACAAAGAAAATCCGATATGATATTTTTTTGTCCTGCAATTGGTTTGTTTGTTATGCGTTATTAATTATTGGTTTGGTCGTTTACTACTTTGATTTTTACCGGTGGAATTTCAGGTGGAAAAATTCCTATTTCGCTCATCTTTTTTGATATAGTCGATTCCATTTTGAGCTTCATAAGTTCTGTTCTGGTGTCAGCAAACTTTGAACGTAATTCTTTATTTTCTGCATTTAAATCTGCTATTCGAAACAGCTTTTGTTCGAAGCGATGGGTATTGGCAATCATTACAATAGCTAACAAAACCAAGAAAATTATAAACCTCCAATGCTTAATAGCATCATCGTCTATCAAAAATTTTGTTCGTAATATGTTATATAAACCACCTTTCATACCCCTCAATCACTTGGAGACTTTATATTTTTTCTGCTACTCTTAATTTTGCGCTTCTCGCTCTGTTGTTGTGCTCAATTTCTTCTGCTGTAGGTACAATCAGCTTTTCGATTGTTTTGAAGGGCACCTCAAAATTTCCAAAAAAATCGCGTTCGGGTTCTCCTTCAAACATACCGTTTCTCATAAATCTTTTTACCAATCGATCTTCTAGCGAATGATAAGAGATGATGCTTAATCTACCCCTAGGAGTTAATATTTCAAGACTTTGTTCTAAAAACTCTTTTAGTACCTCAATCTCTTGATTTACTTCAATCCGGATTGCTTGATAGATTTGAGCCAAAATTTTATTGCTTTTGTGAGCAGGGAGAAATTTTACTAAAACCTCTTTTAATCTTTCAGAATTCTTAATAGGTTCACCTTTTCTGTTATTTACAATAGCATAGGCAATTCCTGTAGCATTTTTTAATTCTCCATATTCCGAAAAAATCTTCCTTAAGTGGCGTTCTTCGTATTCATTTATGACTTCATAGGCGCTTAAGGTGCTTTTTTGACTCATTCTCATATCCAAATCCGCTTCAAAACGAGTAGAAAAACCTCTTTCTGCCACATCAAATTGATGCGAAGACACTCCCAAATCTGCTAGAATTCCATCTACTTGACGAATTCCGTGGAATCTCAAAAATCTTTTTATATACCTGAAATTTTCGTTTATGAGTAAAAACCTTGAATCGTCAAGGGTATTTGCAAGAGCATCTTGGTCTTGATCAAAAGCAATCAATCTTCCTTTTTCTCCTAAGCGTTTTAAAATTTCTTTTGAATGCCCTCCTCCTCCGAAAGTTACATCGACATAAATTCCGTCTGGTTTAATGTTTAACCCATCAACCGACTCTTTAAGCAAGACTGAATTGTGATATTCCATGTTACTCATCATCTATTCCTCCCATAATTCTTTCGGCAAAGTCTCCAAAATCCATTGAAGCTTCATCCACTGCTTTTTCATATAGGGCTTTGTCCCATACTTCTAGGAAATTCCCTACCGAGTTTAATACTATTTCCTTTTCGATTTTAGCAAAACCAACTAAGTCTTTTGGTATTAAAAATCGACCAGCATTATCAATCTCAATCATTCGTACTCCGTAAGTAAAGCGTCTGATAAAATCATTGTTTTCTTTTTTGAAGCGATTGAGTTTGTTTACTTTTTCCATAAGTGTGTTCCATTCTCTCATCGGATACAATTCGAGGCAAGACTGAAAAACCGAGCGTTTTAATACGAAGCCATCACTCAAAGAATCTAATTGTTTCTTGAGTTGAGCTGGTACCATCACTCTGGATTTGGTATCAATTTTACATTCGTATGTCCCGATTATGGTACTCACTTTTTCCCTAAATTGATTTATTGAAGCAAAAATATAGAATTTTTTACCACTTTATACCACTTTTTCCCACATTGTTGATAACTTTTTCTATTAAATCACTTGAAATCAACACTTCAACTTTGCTGAACCTCTTGTTTTACTACATGTTAGGAGCAGAAAAGAGCACTACTTTTTTTAAATCATAGTTTTAATTTTTAGAAGTATCTTTGAACCCGATTTTAAATTTTGTAAGATGAATTTTCTTAAACTTATTCGTTATCAAAATCTGATAATGCTAGCTTTGATGCAACTTGTTTTTCATTTTGGATTACTCAAAAAACAACTTCCTGTTTTGGCTCTTACAGATTGGCAGTTTCTGTTACTGGTCCTTTCGACAATTTGTATAGCGGCTGCAGGCTATCTCATCAATGATGTGTTTGATAAAAACATAGATGCTATCAATAAACCCGAAAAAGTAATTATCAATAGATATATTTCTGAAACCACTGCTTACAACTATTACATTGTCCTGAATATAATTGGGGTAGGGATTGGGTTTTATTTATCTAATTACATAGGTAAACCAAGTTTTGCGGGAATTTTTATTGTTATCGCTGCGACGCTCTATTTGTATGCTTCCAGTCTGAAAAAAAGTTTATTTATAGGAAATTTTATTATAGCTGTTATACTCGGAATTAGTGTTTTGATTGTGGGAGTTTATGATTTACTTCCTATAATCACTTTTGAAAACCAACAAGGTTTAGGAATTCTTTTTAAAATATTGATGGAATATGCTTTTTTTGCCTTTTTGCTAGGTCTTATTCGCGAAATTGTAAAAGATTTTGAGGATATAGAAGGAGATTTAGACAATGGAGTAAAATCACTTCCAATAGTTTTTGGGGTACAAAAAGCCAAAGTAATCCTTTCGGTTTTACTTGTCATAGCTATTGTTTCTTTGATTTGGTACAGTTTTGTATACTTGTTCGAAAATGATTTATATCTTGCCGTTATTTATATCTTTGCTCTACTACTGGCTCCAGTAATTTATGCTCTAATCCGATTGTGGAATGCATCTGTAAAGAAAGATTACTCCCATTTAAGTCTTGTTTTAAAAGGAGTTATACTTTTCGGAATCTTAACTATTTTGGTTGTAGTTTATAATATTGAATTTATAAAACAAGCAGTATAATGCTTTCGGAAAAACTTAAAAATTACAAGTTAATTTTGGCTTCAGCCTCTCCTAGAAGACAACAGTTTTTTAGGGATTTAAACTTGGACTTTGAAATCAGGTTAAAAGAAGTCGAGGAGGTTTATCCAGAACATCTTAAAGGTAGCGAAGTAACGGATTTTTTGGCCCAGCTAAAAGCAGAAGTATTCGATTTGAAAGACAACGAAATTTTGGTTACTAGTGATACCATTGTGTGGCTTGAAGAAAAAGTATTGGGGAAACCCAAAAATTATGAAGATGCTTTTGTAATTTTACAGAAACTATCAGGAAACACACATGAAGTGATTACTTCTGTTTGCCTTAAATCGATTCAGAAAATAAAGGTTTTTAATGTAACCACCCAAGTGACTTTTTCGGAATTAACCGATGAAATGATTCGTTTTTATCTCGATTATTATAAACCTTTTGACAAAGCAGGGGCTTACGGAATTCAGGAATGGATTGGACTTGTAGGAATTGAGAGAATTGAAGGTTCGTACACTAATGTGGTAGGGTTGCCCACCCATAAATTTTATAAAGAATTGTTATGCTTCATACTTTAAAACCTTTATTTTTGGGAGAATATACCAACCAAATTATAGCAACAATAACAGCTATTTTAGTTTTTGTAATTCTCCGTCTGGTCTTGAGTTCTATCATCAGAAAATTTGGGAAAAAGGCTTTTTTCTCAGAAGGAAGAACCAATTTAGTTACAAAGTATATTGATTATCTTATTAATGCATTAGCCGTTATTTCGCTTGTAGCCATTTGGGGAGTAGAAGGAAAACAGTTAGTTTTGGTTATTTCTTCTGTTCTGACCATAATTGGAGTAGCTTTTTTTGCTCAATGGTCTATTTTAAGCAATGTAACGGCAGGAATCATTTTGTTCTTTTCGTTTCCTTTCAAAATTGGAGATCGCATTCGCATTATGGATAAAGATTTTCCTGTGGAAGCCGAAATCGAAGATATTAAATCTTTTTATACACTATTAAAAACAGCTGACGGAGAAGAGATTGCCTTTCCTAATAACTTGTTGCTACAAAAAGGGATCGTTATTGTCCATCAAAAAGAAGAAGTAAGAGATTTTACAGATTAGCCCTAATAGAACTCTTCGGTACAGAAAATGTTTTATAGCTGATTAACCTGTTTTTCGGCAAGGGCTAAATAATCACTTGTAGCAAAAAAAATATTCCTTATTTTTGTTAGATACAAATCCAAAATTTTGGAATATGAACGACTTTGTCCGACTTCCGTTTTATGTGAGATTAGCTTCAGTTCTACTTGCTATTACAATAATTTTCATGATTTTATACATCGGAAAAGGAGTTCTGGTTCCTGTAATCATGGCTCTTTTGTTTGCTATTTTAGTACGCCCGATAAGTTCTTTTTTTAAAAGAAAACTTCGTTTTCCGAACGTAGTAGCTTCGATTATTACGGTGACCCTTTTTGTGGTATTTATATTGGGGATTTTGGTTTTTATTTCGGTTCAAATCAGTAATTTTTCACAGGATTGGGAAACTATAGAAAAGAATATTACTATCCATATAAGCAATTTGCACAACTTTGTTCAAGAATCGTTCGGAGTAGATGAATCGGAACAAAAAGATTTTATTAGCAATGCGACCAGCGAGTCTAAATCTTCTATAACAGGGATGATAACGAATTTTATTTTATCGTTTTCGGACACGCTTTTTAATATGGCGATGATTCCGATTTATATGTTTCTATTTTTATTGTATCAAAATCATTTAATAACCTTCTTGTCTAAATTAATAGGTGGAGGCAACCAGCAAAGTCTCAAAAAAATACTTTACGATATCAAAACAGCTGTTCAGAGCTATTTGTTTGGAGTGCTTATTCAGATTACAATTATTGCTACATTGACTACGATTGGACTTACAATAATAGGAGTACAACACGCTTTACTTTTGGGAGTTATCACAGGTATTTTGGGACTTATACCCTATTTAGGAAATATTATAGCTTGTGTGATTACAGTTTTTGCTACGCTTACCGGATCGCCTGATTTATCTTTAATTTTATGGATTTTGGTTGTCACAGCTGGGGTTCAGCTCATTGACAATAATATCACTGTTCCTTTGGTGGTAAGTTCCAAAGTAGAAATTAATGCTTTTGCTTCTATTATCGGTATTTTTATAGGGGGGATGATTGCCGGAATTGCCGGGATGTTTTTAGCAATTCCGATTATTGCTATTCTGAAAGTGATTTTTGACAATGTTCCTTCGCTCGAGCCTTGGGGATATCTAATAGGAGATGATACTCCTAAAATTCCGCAGTGGTATAATAAAGTTCCTTATTTGGCCAATCAGGTGGGAGTAAAAGAGAAACTTGAGGCGCCTACTTTTACTGTAACTACAACTCATCCAGAACCCGAAGAGAAGGAAGAATCGGATGATGTTGAGGAAAGCTAAAGTCCAAGAAAATAAGTTATTTCTAAGAAAGGAAAGAAGTTAAATTGTCAAAATTACTCAACTTCAAAGGTTTTTATTTATCTGAAAATCTTATTTTTGTTCGTTTAGAAATAAAACCAAAATGAAACTAAAAGCCATTTTATTCTTTTTAATAAGTGTAAACCTATTTGCTCAAACACCTAAAAAATTATCATCGAACGAGATTTATCACGAAATCCAAAAATTAAATTTCTTGGGTTCTGTGTTATATGTAGCTGCCCATCCCGATGATGAAAACACCAAACTTATTTCTTACTTTGGGAACGAAGTAAAAGCTAATTCAGCTTATATTTCGCTTACTCGTGGAGATGGAGGTCAAAATTTAATCGGTTCTGAAATGGGAGAACTTTTAGGAGTTATTCGTACGCAAGAACTTCTAAAAGCACGAAGTGTAGATGGGGGAAAGCAGTTTTTTTCACGAGCCTACGATTTTGGATTTTCGAAAGTGCCTGACGAAACTTTTGAAATTTGGGATAAACAACAGGTTTTGGAAGACTTGGTTCAATGTATCCGTGATTTTAGACCCGATGTAATTATTAACCGATTCGATCATAGAACTCCAGGAACCACTCATGGACATCATACGGCTTCTGCAGTTTTGAGTTTAGAAGCTTTTGAGGTGGTGAAAAATGATCCAAACGCTCCAAGAAGATTGTTTTATAATACTTCGCCTTGGGCTTTTGCTTCTCAAGAAGCCTTTGATAGAGCTGATAAAAGTAATCATGTAACCCTTGATGCTAATGTTTTTTATCCCATTCTCGGAAAAAGCAACGGAGAAATTGCAGCCTTTAGTCGCAGTCAACACAAATGCCAAGGATTTGGAACGACAGGAAACCGAGGGAGTGAAAATGAATATCTCGAGCTTATAAAAGGTGATTTGCCCAAAGGACAAAAAGATGTCTTTGAAGGTATAAATACTTCATGGACTCGTATTCCAGAAGGGGAACCAATTCGAGAAATTTTAGAAAAAATAGAGAAAAATTTCAATTTCCAAAATCCATCTATTCATCTAAGAGAGTTAACTCAGGCTTATCTACTCATTCAAAAAATAAAAGATGATTATTGGAGAAACCAAAAATCGGAACAGATTAAAAATATTATTTTAGCTTGTTCGGGTTTGTACCTTGAAGCAGTCTCGAGTTCGGAAAGCGTTACAAAGTCTGAAAAGTTTAATTTGAATTTTGAAACAATCAATCGATCGAATGCCAAGATAATTCTAAAAGAGATTTCGTTTTTGGGTAAAAAGCTATTGAAAAACGAACCGTTAGAAAACAATAAAGCTATTTACTTCACCGACAAAGACATCGTAATTCCTTCGAATACTGAATATTCCAGTCCATACTGGTTAAAAGAAGACAGAACCAAGGGAATGTTTGTGGTTACCAATCAAAAACTGCGAAATCTTCCGCAAACCGAAAATGATTTTCCTGTAACTTTTGTGCTGGACATAGAAGGAACAACTATAGATTTTACCAAAAATATAATCTACAAATTCAATTCTCCTGAAAATGGTGAAACCTATCGTCCGTTTGTGGTTTTGCCGGATGTAGTGGTTTCTTTTGCTGACAATGTATTAGTTTTTGCTGATAACAATCCAAAAGAAGTTTCAGTAAAAGTAAAGGCAATGCAAGATGATTCACAAGGGACGATTACAGTTGAAACCCCAAAAGGGTGGCTGATTTCTCCAAAAGAAATTCCATTTAATATTCAGCGAAAAGGAGAGGAGAATATGGTGAAGTTTATACTTACACCTCCTTCTAATCCTGATAAGGCAATTTTAAATATCATGGCCAAAACAAATAGCAAGACTTATAATCAAGAACTTATAGAGGTTGATTATGGCCATATTCCGAAACAATCCGTTTTGAAAGTGGCCCAAGCCAAAGCTACTCGTTTGGATTTGAAAAAATCCAAACAAAACATTGCTTATTTAATGGGAGCAACAGATGAGATTCCGAAAGGATTAGAGGAAATCGGATATAATGTACAACTCATTTCGGTTCGTGATATTACACCAACCAATCTGACCAAATTCGAGACAGTAATTATTGGTATCAGAGCTTATAATACCCTTCCAGAATTAAAACTCAAAGGCAAAATTTTAAATCAATATGTCGAAAACGGAGGTACGGTAATTATGCAATACATCACAACTGGATACCGAGGAAAACCGACAGATTTATCTGATTTTGCACCTTATATGCTTAAAATAGGCAGAGAAAGAGTAACCGAAGAACAGTCGAAAGTTACCTTTGTAAATCCTAATCATAGAGTCCTTTTGTATCCTAACAGAATATCTGAAAGTGATTTTAATGATTGGATTCAAGAGAGAGGATTGTATTTTGCTGCAGAATGGAACAAGAAGTTTGAACCTGTTTTCAAAATGAATGATACTCATGAAAGTCCAAAAGAAGGATCGCTACTTATCGCTAAACATGGGAAGGGACATTTTGTTTATACTGGAATAAGCTTTTTTAGACAAATTCCTCACGGAACAGACGGTGCTTATAGGTTGCTGGTAAATTTAATAGAGCTGTAAAAAGCCTACTTAGGACTGTTTTTAGTGCTTGTTAAAGACGACTTTATTCTACTTTAATTGTTGACTTTGTGGTTAAATTATAATGAAGTACTTTTGTAGCATAAAACAAGGAGTAATAACATATAATCTGGAATTAGATGGAGTTTTTAGGATTTAGTTGGAGAGAAACATTTACTGTAACTATGATTTTGTTTGCGGTAATTGATATTTTAGGAAGTATTCCGATTATTGTTGATTTGCGCTCTCGTGTGGGGCATATTCAATCTGAAAAAGCATCGGTAGTAGCTTTTTTTATAATGGTTGCTTTTTTGTTTGTTGGAGACGAAATACTAAAACTTATCGGACTAGATGTGAACTCGTTTGCAGTAGCGGGAGCTTTTGTCCTTTTCTTTTTGGCTTTGGAGATGATTCTCGGAATACGTCTATATAAAGATGAAGCCCCCAATACCGCTTCGATTGTCCCGATTGCCTTCCCGTTAATCGCAGGAGCAGGAACGATGACAACTATTTTATCACTGCGAGCAGAATATCAAAGTGTCAATATAATTGTAGCCATTTTGTTGAATACTATTTTGGTTTATGTGGTCCTAAAATCATCCGGAAAAATCGAAAAAGTACTCGGAAAAGGTGGACTTGGAGTTATCCGAAAAGTTTTTGGGGTGATTCTTTTGGCTATCGCTGTTAAATTATTCGCATCTAATGTTAAAGGACTTTTTATGTAAAAAAGGACTTCGTAATTTTATACTTTATTTCAAATAAATAAAAATGAAAATTTTTATATACATCCTTATCGCATTGGCTTGCGGTTTAATTATTTTTAATGTCACACAACTTGATTTTCAACATTTATTTTCAGGGAACAGTCTTATTGCTCTTATCGGAATTGTAGCGTCACTTTGTGCTATTTGTTTGTTGTTTATATTTAAAACTTCAAAATCCATTCAAGATAAATACAAAAATCGTTAAGCTATGTTTGATGTGCTGATAATAGGGGGCGGAGTAGCAGGAGTTTCGTGTGCTTTAGTACTGGGTTCAGCTCATAAAAAAGTTTTTGTTCAGGACAAAAAAATCGGAATTTTAACCCACCAAAGAGGAGGAAACCTTCAAGAAGCTGTACTGAATAATGTCTATGGAATTCCGAATGGAAAATTAGGTTCAGAGGTTATGGTGGAGAGTTTGGAACACCTTCAAGAATCCTACCCTCATATCGAACAAATTCCTAACGAAAAAGCTACTTCGGTGATTTCGTTTAGCAATTATTATCAGATTCATACCCATGACAATATTTATGAAGCCAAAATGGTAGTGGTGGCTGTAGGGGCATCAAATACTTTTAGTATTGAAGGGTTAATGAATTATGTTATCCCTCATCAAAAAACAATTCCTGAGAAAAATCGAATCCAACTTCTTAACCAAGACCATAAAGTAGCAGAAAATCTTTATGTAGCAGGAGTTTTGGCGGGGCATAGAAGTCAAGTTGCCATTGCAGCTGGGAGTGGTGCAGCTGTGGCTACCGATATACTTACATTTTGGAATAACGGAACACAGTCACATTCTCACGATAGTCTTAAGAAAGGGTAGATTATCTGTTTTTTCTAAAAATCCCAAACAAGTATTCCCAATTCGGTTCCAAAGACGCGTCTTCGAAACCTTTATAGAGATTAATTTCGTTTAGTAATTCTATTCGGAAATTATCTTGTGAAGCATAAGGAGCTATTTTTTGTTTTTGGAGGTGTTTGGCCAAATATTCTTGTTCGGTCTGTCCAGGAGTAGGGACAAAAAATGCTTTTTTCTGTAATTTGACCAGATCCATAATTGTAGTATAACCTGAACGGGAGAGCACCTTTTTACTTTGGTTGAGGGCTTGTTCTAAATCTTTTGTCTTCATAAAATTATAGAAAGTAGTATTTCCGAGGCTTTCTGATTTTTCTTCGTCTTCGATTTTTCCTTTTATAAAAATAACTTTCCCTTCAAACAGGTGGATTTGAGTCGCTATCATTTTTTCGAATATTGTTCGTTGAGGTTCAGGACCTGATAGAACCACAGCTAAATCATACATTTCTTCTATTTCCTTTTTTTCGAATCGACTTAAAGTTCCGAGGTATTTTATATTGAGTTTTGTTTTTTTGAGATGGCCTAATTTTCCTGATAGATGAGGGAGGTCTTGAAAGTCAGGAACCCAACATTCTTGAAAGTTTTTTATCCAATTTCTGTGAAGAGCACTTGTAAGAAAAGTGGTGCTTCCTGAAAGTACATTCAGCTGATGAGTTATAAAAACACACGGAATTCTTTTGTTTACCACTCCAAAGCGGTTATCCGAAATTATTCCGTCAATTTGATATTGTTCAATAATTTTTTGGGTTATTTTTTTCTCATTCTGGATTGCTTTGAGCATTCTCGGAATACTCCAAGCCATTTTCCATTTAAAGAATCGGGCATTTTTGGCATATTTAATCTGGTAAGATGGAAGTTCAATAGTTGTAAGGCTAGGAAATTCTTTTTTTAAAAGTTTAATAGCATCTCCGTCAGAAGCTAAGATGGGATTAAAACCGAATTCTCTAAGCTTGTCAATTATAGGAATACACCTTGTTGCGTGGCCTAAACCCCAGTTCAGTGGAGCTACTAATATGTTTTTTGTAGTGGTCAAAGTAGTTAAATTAACTTTAAGGCAAAGTAACAGAATTTTTTGTTAAATGATTATTCCCTACTTTTACCAAAAAATAATTCTTTGTAGTGGGAAGTAAAAATAAATTAAAGCGTTTTAACGAAAATCAAACTTTTTCGAACGTAATTCAACCAACCCGAGAGGAAGTGGTTTCGGATAACTTTGTGTTTAAAGGAAAATGGAATAGCGATTTTTTTAAGAATGATAACCCAATAATTGTAGAATTGGGCTGCGGAAAAGGAGAATATACGGTTGAGTTAGCCAAAAAATATCCCAATAAAAACTTCATCGGAATTGATATCAAAGGAGCTCGATTCTGGAGAGGAGCGAAAACATCGGTTGAAGAGGAAATGAATAATACTGCTTTTGTCCGAACTCAAATCGAACTTATTGAGCATATTTTTGCAGAAAAGGAGATTGACGAAATATGGATTACCTTTCCGGATCCTCAAATTAAATATAAGCGAACTAAACACAGACTTACTAATTCGTGCTTTTTGCAGAAGTATAAAAAAGTGCTTAAAGAGGACGGAATTGTAAATTTGAAAACTGACAGCGAATTCATGCATGGTTATACCCTTGGGTTGCTTCATGGAGAAGGACACGAGGTGATGTATGCCAACCACAATGTATATGTAAATGAAGGTGCTCCAGAAGTAGTGACTTCTATTCAGACCTTTTACGAAAAACAATATTTAGAGGTTAATAAAGCTATTACTTATATCAAATTCAAAATAAAATAGATGCAATATTTATTTCCTTTTTTTCTGGGTTTAGCTATCACCTTTATTACCACGCTTTTGCCTGGATTGATAAATGTGACTGTGGCTAAAATCAGTCTAAAACAGGGGAAATCCAGAGCTTTTGCACTGGGTTCGGGAGCCAGTGTGGTCGTGTTTTTTCAGGCTTTGGTTGCTACGATTTTCTCTCGGTTTATAGATAAAAGGACAGATGTTAATCATTTGATTCAAGAAATCGGAATTGGGATATTTCTGCTACTGAGTATCTATTTTTTCTTTTTTTCGAAAAAAAAACGTATTCAGAAAGAGGAAGTAATTATTAGCAGTAAACGCAGTCATTTTTTGATGGGAATGTTCCTGTCACTTATTAATGTATTTCCGATTCCATTTTATGTAGTTTTGAGTGTAACACTTGGGTCTTACGGATATTTTCAGTTTGATAAGTTGTTTTTGACTTTGTTTTCGGTTGGTGCCTCTTTTGGAGCTATGGTTGTATTTTACTTCTATGCCAATTTCATTAAAAAAATAGAATCCAAGGCCGAATTCTTTATGAAAAATGTGAATTACCTTATTGGGAGTATTACACTTTTTATAGCTGTTTTAGGGATTATCAAACTTATAAACGAATAGAATGAAGATTCTTTTAGTTGATAATTATGACAGTTTTACCTATAATCTAGTCCATTATTTGGAAAGTTTGGGTGCCGAAGTAGAAGTATTTCGAAATGACGAATTCGAGCCAGAAGACGCTAAAGATTTTGATAAAATTGTGCTTTCCCCTGGTCCTGGTATTCCAGATCAGGCAGGAATTTTAAAACCGCTTATCAAAGAATATGCGGGTAAAAAACCTATTTTAGGCATCTGCTTGGGGCAACAAGCCATTGCAGAAGTTTTTGGAGGAAGTCTTGTGCAGCTCGACGAAGTAGTTCACGGAATGGTAACACCTGTAAATATTGTAGTACTTGATGAAATCCTGTTTGAAGATTTACCCTCGGTAATAGAGGTTGGACGTTATCATTCGTGGGTTGTTAATAGGGTCGATTTGCCAGAAAGTCTGGAAGTAACCTCAGTAGATCAAAGTGGAAATATCATGTCTTTACGACATAAGACTTTTGATATTCGAGCAGTTCAATTTCACCCAGAATCAATAATGACCCCTGACGGAATGAAAATGTTAGAAAATTGGATGTCTTTATAACTCACTTTTTTAAAGCCAAAAAAACTTACGAAATGAGAAAAGTAATCTTAGCAGGAGGGACAGGTTTTATCGGAAGGTATTTGTCTAGATATTATCTGAAAAAAGGATTTGAGGTTGTCATTTTATCCAGAGGAGTATCTAAAACTGAAGATACTATCCGTTACGTAAATTGGGATGGTCAAACCCTTTCTGATTGGCAAAACGAACTTGAAAATTCGTATTTGCTGATTAACCTTTCTGGAACATCAGTAGCCGTACGGCATAATCCAAAAAATAAAGAGAAAATTCTAAACTCTAGAATTGACAGTACAAAAGTGCTAAATAAAGCTGTTTTAGAATGCCAAAATCCTCCGAAATATTGGATGAATTCGTCTGGGGCTACTATCTATAAAACTTCGTTTACCCATCCTAGAGACGAATATTTTCAAGAAATAGAGCCTGAATTTTTAACGGAGGTTATTATGGCTTGGGAAAAAGAATTCTTTCAAAATTCAAATTCCAAAACTAAAAAGTTAGCCTTGCGAACTGCAGTCGTTCTCGGAAAATCGGGCGATACATTTGAGAAATTAAATCAACTTTCGAAACTGGGGTTAGGCGGAAAACAAGGCAGCGGAAAACAGGTTATGAGCTGGATTCACATCGAAGATTTCGCTCGAATTATTGATTTTGCTATCCAAAATAACCTTGAGGGATTTGTCAATATGGCAAGCCCCAATCCAGTTACTAATTCTGATATGATGCGTACTTTCAGAAAGGTAAATAAGATTTCGTTTGGGATTCCTACGCCTGAAATTTTACTTATTATAGGAACTAAAATTATAGGAGTAGAGCCTGATTTTGTACTGAAAAGTTATAATGTGATTTCGACTCGATTAAGAGAGAGTGGCTTTGAATTTAAATTCCCTGAAATTGATAAAGCTTTGGAAGACCTAACGAAAAAGCACAATTAATATAAACCACAATATAGGAATGCTTTCGACCCAAAAGGTAGTGTAGTATTTTGACTTGTTTTCGTTTGCCATGAGGGTGAAAAACAAAACGACAATCCCTAAAATGGCGTTGATAACCAGTTGGGAGATTCGAATATCACTCAACAGAAATTCTAAACAGAAAAATACTGTCAAAAGAATTATTCCGACTAGTTTAGTACTCGGTATTCCGATAGTTTGCGGAACAGTTTTCAGACTTGGGCTGTCTTCTTTAAGGTCAATTATTTCGAAAATCAAAATCAGAATAATAATGAGTAGAAATCGCTGAAAACACTTGACTATCACATCCGAATTGATAGGAGAATCAGCCTCCAGAAGAGGTACAAAGAGTGTGATTCCGACCCAACAAAGCCCTACTACATAAATTTTTATTCCACCTATACTTCGTAAGTTTTTGTGCTTAAAAACAGAATGGGCATACAAGACGGTAAAGAGGCTTGTAAGAAGTATGGCAAATTGTGAAGCGAGATTTAATTTGAAAAAGAAAAAGCCTGCAATCAACAAGCTTACAGAAGTTAGTGACTGAATGCTTCTTTGAGTTCTTGTAACTTTCTTTTTAAATAAAACCCAAGTGTGTTTGGTGTAATTGTATCCGACAACGGAAGAGAAAAAAGTAAAGAATAGCACTCGAAAATCAAGAGGGATTTCAAAGTAATAATAGCTTACTAAAGTTAAGGACAAAACAGCTAGACTCACGTGGATACTGCTATGAATATAAAAATCAAAAAGTTTTTTCATGCGAATCAGACTATAGTTTTCAAGACTCTAAACTAAACCAATACAATTGAAAGAAAAAGTTAAAAGAGAGTTTTTCTAAAATAGATAGAAAATATTATGCCAAGTTTTAAATTTCCGCTCAATTTATCGAGGTTGATAGCTAGTTGTTTTTTTGTCTCCCGTTTTAATAATTAAATCATTATCTACAGCATTTTTCAAGTCTCTACTGGCTGTCGCCGTTGATATTTCTTTAAAGTAATTCATATAATCTCCAATAAATCTGCTAAAGAAAGGTCAATGATTTTTAACCTATATTTTATGAACTTTGTAGAATTACTTTCTTTGTCGGATAGAGAAAGGGCTTTATAATATTCTTCTTGACTTTTGAAATTAAAGTTTCAAAGGGAAGGAATTCAAATAGTGGATATTCTTGTATTAATAGTAGAGTTTTGCCATAACCTTCCCATTCTTCCATTTCCATCTAAAAAAGGATGGATAAATTCCATTTCATAATGAAAAACACAACTTTTAATCAGGGTCAATTCAGACTTATCGTTGATATAGTCAAATAAATCTTTCATCAGATAGGGCACATTTTCATGAGGCGGTGCGATATGTTCGACTTTTGAACCTTTGACAATTCTATCACCTTGTTTCCGATACTTTTCTGGGTTTGAGATAAGTTTCTACATCAAAAGCTTATGTACTGTAAGAAAGTCTTTTTCTCTGTAAGGTTTTAGTTTATAGGTGTTCTTATAAACTTCCAAAGCGTTTAGAACATCTAAAATATCCTTTTCAGGACCAACAACTTTTTTGTTTTCAAGTATTGCGGTACTCTGGTCTTCTGTAAGTGTATTTTCCTCAATACGTAAAGAAAAATGAATCGTTTTGATTTGGTTCTGCTTTCTTAATGTTTGGTTCGTTTTTATAAGATATTTATCGTTTACTTTCCCTATTTTTTGTGAGATAAAAGTAAGGTACTGCAAGATTGGAGAGGATATATTATAAGGAGGCTTTATTCTTTGCGATACTATCATTTGATAGTATCGCAAAGTTAGGTTATTATTTTAATTTTATGTCAGAATGTTGGTGAGGAATTTTTTATTAGATGTTGACTTTTAAGGTTAAAATTATGAAGCAGAATTAATATAGATAAGTTGTATCACTACTATCAATAACAATTAGAAAGCTTTTAATGCGAATCAGACTATAGTTTTCAAGACTCTAAACTAAACCAATACAATTAAAATAAAAAGTTAAAAGAGAGGTTTTGTGATATAGAAGGGATTTTTACCTTGTTTTTGAACTTATTGTTTAATAAGGAAAAATAGCATTATGCTATATATTTTCAAAAAACTGTATTGCAAACTTACAGAAATCGATGATTACTTCTTTGTCAAGGTCAAATTCTTTTCGGTTCCCTAAATAATTGTGTGATGTAGGTGTAATTTCTTTTCCTTCTTGTAATTCTATTACCGTAATACATTTGATATGTTTTTTAGAAACGAGAATTATATAGGCATTTTCGTAAGGATAGTTTTTTGGAAGATCTTTAAATTTAAATTCTCCATTTGCTCGGAATTTTACTTCAACAAAATAAACGTCTTTTGTTTTCGGGTTTTGCATCACGAAGTCAGGCATACGTCTTATTTCTTGTGCGACATCTGAACGAACACCTTTTAGGAGCTCCATGATTCCTGGAATTGTGTTTTCCATTCCATAACGAAAAACATTATAACCTAAACTCAAAAAAAGTTCTTGAATTAAAGTTTCTGCAATACGTCCTTTAATCATACCATAGCGATAGGTTTTTTCTTGGTCTGAAAGCCCTACTGCCTCATCTTCAGAATCGTAATATCTATTATTCGCTTTTTTATTGTTCTCCGCTTTTTGATTTCTTTTTGCATAACATTTAAAGCAATGTCCACCATTGTATTCAGTATACTCCCCACAGTTGATACAATCTGCCATAGTTAATTTATTTGTAACTTTATAAATAAGTGTTTTTTGAGTTTTTTAAGTTATTGGTAAATTTGAAGTATAGATTTTAAAACCTAAAAAACTCTTATTGTTTGTTGCTAATGTATTAAAAAATTATAAAATTGTTTATATGGGAATAAAATTTAGATAGCTGTTTTGGTTTTCTTATCTTTGAATGATAAATTGATATTCAGAAAAACAATATAAAATGACAACTACAAGACCTAATGGTTCGTTATATACCAAAATCGAAAACAAGATAGCTGCTGTAGAATTTGGTCATCCGCAAAGCAATTCGTTTCCGAGTGAGTTATTAAACAGACTAACTCAAGAACTCAATTTGTTGAGCAAAAACGACGAAGTAAATATCATCTTACTCAAAAGTGAAGGTGAAGGGGCTTTTTGTGCTGGGGCAAGTTTTGACGAGTTATTAGCAGTGAACGATACTGAGGGTGGTAAAAAATTCTTTTCTGGTTTTGCCAATGTTATCAATGCGATGCGTACTTGCTCTAAAATTATTGTAGGTAGAATCCACGGAAAAGCAGTTGGAGGCGGAGTAGGAATCGCTTCTGCTTGTGATTATGCTTTGGCAAGTGTTGATGCAGCTGTAAAGTTGTCTGAGCTCGCTATCGGAATTGGCCCTTTTGTGATTGAGCCTGCAGTCTCTCGAAAAATCGGAAAGTCAGCGATGAGCGAAATGACTCTTGCTCCACACGTATGGAAGAATGCATATTGGGCAAAAAGCAAAGGGCTGTATGCAGAAGTGTACGAAAATATCAAAGATTTGGATAAGGAACTCGAAGTCTTTTGCTCTAAACTAGCCGATTGTAATCCAGATGCGCTATACGAAATGAAAAAAGTAATCTGGGAAGGAACATCAGATTGGGAGACGCTACTCTACGAAAGAGCTGCTATTTCTGGAAGATTGGTTTTGTCTGACTTTACGAAAGGGGCTTTATCGAAGTTTAAAAAATAAAAACCCGGATCTACATCCGGGTTTTTTAGTCTACCTTCTTATCGAACGATGATTTTTTGAATTTCGGAAGTTGTTTCGCCTTTTATTTTTACGATATACACTCCAGTCGGAACAGGGTTTAAATCAATAGTTTGATTAGTTGTTCCCGTGTTCGAATATATGTTGTCGAATATCTTTCTGCCTTTTATATCAAATACAGTAATATTGATATCTTCGGATGGCTGTGAATCAAATGCAACAATAAAACTACCCTTATTTGGATTCGGATAAATCTTAGTATTCGCTTTATTGAAATTGCCTGTATTTGCATTAGCTGTACAGCCTAAATCTAGAGCCCACGAAATTAAAGAGCCTGCATCCACGAAATAATAATCTGTGATGATCAGCTTCCATTCCCCTTCAGATGAAAGCCCGTTCAAAACCGATAAGTCTCCCACAGGGCTATAGGTTCCAGCCGTAGGGTTGGAGCACGTAATAGCCGCTGCTCCTTGCTCAAAAGTTACGTTAATAGCATCTTCGTCACCGCAGTTTCTGTCCCAAAGCATAACTTGTGTCCCGTTAGGATGCTCCAAAATGATCGTTAAATCTTGTATATAATCATGATTGATATTTACAACTGCTTTGAGATTATTGAGGGTTACTTCATCAGTTATGTTAAGGGTTGAGACCAAAGGTGTTCCAGGTTCATTGATTCCTCCTCCCTCGGGTATTGGTTCTGACGTGGAATTTATGTGTACCTGACAATTTCCGATAGAAAAAGGAGAGGTATTTACGGCATAAAATATATTTCCTACTGCTTCTACCATTATACGAGCATTGGATGTTCCTATATTTGGAACGGTTATAGTTTCTGTTCCGTCATTAGGTGTGTTTGAAGCTAAAACATAATCAAAACTTGCCCCTCCGTTATCCGAAAGCAATATGTTTACCATCGAGGTACTTACTGGGGCGTTGGTAGTTCCTGCTACATCCCATGTAATAGTTTGTTGAGAGTCTATTTCCCAATTTGTATTTGCGTTTTGAGAAGTTACCGTAAAGGGACCAATACTTCCTGAAGTGGTTACGCTCATATTTACTCTTTCGTATTCCCCTCCGTTGATGTTGTTGTCTCTTACGGTCAGTGCAAAATTCATTGTTCTTCCTACACTTGGAACAACTTCCCAAGTCGGAGTAAGATTTCCTTGCAACACATCAGATAGTTTAGGCATATATCTGTCAGGAGACTCTGACGGGAATAATGATCTAAAGTTAGGTCCAATTGTACTGGTGGGTGAGGGAGGCTGTATAGAACTTTGATTGTTTGTTTGCTCCCAACAATAGGTCAATTCGTCTCCGTCACTATCAGAGCCGTTTCCTTTTAATACAAAAGCAGTCCCTTTGGGGATGGTATAATTGGGGATGGGAGTAATAGTGGGTTGTGTGTTTTCGTTACTGATATTATCCGAGCAATTTCCCCAACTCAACAAAAAGTTTTTCATTTCATTCAGGCTTATTGTATGAAAATAAGCATCAGAGTTATTTTGTACATTAGGAGGGCAAATTCCTGCATATGCCATTATAGTTGAACCGCTTCCAGGTTCTATAGCAGTATTGTCGTTTACGTTCCATCCGCAACTGTTGTTATAGGTGTGGTTTGCTCCGAATTGGTGACCCATTTCGTGTGATACATAATCCACATCAAAAGGATCTCCTACTGGTGCAGAGATTCCAGTAACACCTCGTGCTTTGCTAAACGAACAAGGTGAATAGAGTTGAGCAACACCTCCTCCTCCAGTACTAACAGTGTGTCCGATATCATAATTTGCAGATAGTATAATAGAATCAATAACAGTCTGACTCTGATTGATTAGCAAGTCATTGTTGTCATTATCAAAATCGTCAGCGTCTATAAAAATAATATCTTCATTGTTAGGAGCCAACTCCATAGTTACAGATAAATCTCTTTCGTAAATTCCGTTTACGCGTGTCATTGTAACAGTCATTGCAGCAAGTACTGCTGCCTTTTTTTGTTCTAATGTTCCTGCATTCAGACCTGCCGCATTTATATGGAAACTAGCATATTCAATAGTGCACGCCATTGCTAAACGGAACTTTCGCATAGAGCCGTTTAGCATTTCTTTTTGAGTATTCAGCGGAGAAAAATGAAGGCCAGGTGCGATTTCGGGTGTATTAGATTCGACAGCACACTCAAAAGGATTGGCAGTTGCCGTGTTTTTCTTAAAATATACAATGTAGTTGTTCAAGTCTTTGGTATAAGGGTCTATATAAGCTGTTTGGCTTTTCCCTGAAAAAATCATTCCGTGGAAGCCAAAAATAGTAGTGCTAAAACGAATAGTTGCTGTTCGGTCATCCAAACCAATCCCGATATACGATTTAATATTCTGATGTTTTTGGTTTAAATCAGCATGCATAACGGGAGCTTCATAGATTCTGTAATCCTGAAGTTCTCCATTAGCATTAGGGAAGGGAATAATTAAATCTGATTCTGTTTGGCCTTCTCGATTAACCGCAGTCTGTAAAGCATTTTTGAGTTTTGTAAAATCCAGACTGAAAACGCGGTGTCTTAGAACTTCTGTTCCTCTAGGGAGTTTTTCTAAATGCGAGATTCTGTCTTCGGATATTTCTGACCAAAAACGTTCTTGCGAAAACAAGTTGGTGACTAATAAAAGAGATAAGATTGTAAAAATAATTTTTTTCATTCTTGTAATTTAATTAATTATATAGTTTCAAATGTATTAAAAAAAGGTTATGAAATTAGAGATTGGACTGTTAATTCTTTATGGTAAATAAATTTAGTATGAGTTTTTTGGGTTGAAAAAGTTATAATAAAATAAATTGTTTCAAATGGAGTAAAAGTTTGTGAGTGAATATAAATTGTATGTGAACTTGAGTAATCTTCTTTGTTGCCATGAACACAGAGCTCTTAAGGTCTGAAAAGTTTAAAAGAGTTCTCTGTTTAATTGGTTATAATTTTTTTATATTTGGGGTTTAATTTTATATGATAATGAATAATATAAAGGATTACGTTGATTCGAATAAAGACAGATTTATAGCAGAACTTATAGAGCTTCTAAAGATACCTTCTGTAAGTGCCGATTCTGCTTATTCTCAAGATGTAATAAATACGGCAACTGCTGTAAAAGAAAGCCTTGAAAAGGCGGGATGTGACTTGGTCGAGATATGTGAAACACCTGGTTATCCGATTGTATATGGAGAGAAAATTATAGATAAGAATTTACCTACTGTTTTGGTGTATGGTCATTATGATGTGCAACCACCTGATCCGATGGATTTGTGGGATTCTCCTCCTTTTGAACCAGTAATCAAAAAGACTCCTATACACCCTGAAGGAGCAATTTTTGCTCGTGGAGCTTGTGATGATAAAGGGCAAATGTATATGCATGTAAAGGCTTTTGAATATATGATTCAAAACAATAATTTACCTTGTAATGTGAAGTTTATGATTGAAGGAGAAGAAGAGGTAGGGTCGTCATCACTGTCTTGGTTCGTAAAACGAAATCAACAAAAGTTAAGTAATGATGTAATCTTAATTTCTGATACAGGAATGATTTCGAACTCACAACCCTCAATCACTACAGGGCTTCGTGGATTAAGTTATGTAGAAGTAGAAATTACAGGACCAAACCGAGATTTGCATTCTGGATTGTACGGAGGAGCAGTGGCTAATCCGATAAATATACTAGCCAAAATGATTGCTTCGTTGCATGATGAAAATAACAGAATTACCATTCCAGGTTTTTATGACAAGGTTCAAGAATTGTCGCAGGCAGAAAGAAACGAAATGGCAAAAGCTCCGTTCTCTTTAGAAAATTATAAGAAAGCACTTGATATTGAGGAAGTATATGGAGAAGAAGGATATGTTACTAACGAAAGAAACTCTATTCGTCCGACGCTTGATATAAACGGAATTTGGGGAGGATATACAGGTGAAGGGGCTAAAACGGTTATAGCAAGTAAGGCTTTTGCTAAAATATCTATGCGACTGGTTCCGAATCAGGATTGGGAAGAAATCACCGAACTTTTCAAAAGACATTTTGAAAGTATTGCTCCAAGCTCCGTTAAAGTAAAAGTAACTCCACATCACGGAGGTCAAGGGTATGTAACACCGATTGACAGTATTGGTTATAAAGCAGCACACAAAGCTTATGCGGATACATTTGGAGTAAGTCCTATTCCAGTTCGCTCTGGAGGAAGTATTCCGATTGTGGCGTTGTTTGAACAAGAATTAAAGTCTAAAACCATTCTTATGGGATTTGGTTTGGATAGCGATGCTATTCACTCTCCAAATGAACATTTTGGAGTGTTTAATTATCTGAAAGGAATCGAGACTATACCGTTGTTCTATAAATATTTTGCCGAATTGTCTAAATAAGAAGGCAGAACATAGAGGATAGAGTACAGAAATAGTGTTTTCTATCCTCTGTTATTTTAATCAAAGGCCCCATAGTTCAATGGATAGAATATCAGATTCCGGTTCTGACGATTTGGGTTCGAATCCCGATGGGGTCACTATAAGTATAGAGTTTAGTCAGTTATAGCCCTACTCTGCTCTTAAATAAAATATAAACAAGGTTATGTTTTGAGGGATAGTAATATAGAGTTTGGTGTTATGTTGTTTTTCCAGGCTATAGCCGTTGGGGTGTTGTTCTGGATTGCTTTTTTACTTTTTACTTATTTTTATAGAAAGCCTCTCTATACACATTTATATTTATTTCTAAAAAGCCTTCCGGATAGAGAGCAATTTGTTCTTCGGAATGAAGTTTTTTATTACAAAAAACTATCCGAAAGAAAGAGAAAATATTTTGAACACAGGGTTGCTGTTTTTTTGGAAAAACATCCTATTGTTTCTAGAGAAGGATTGAGCGTGACTCCGCAGATGAGAGTGCTGATTGCCTCAGCCTCTGTTTCGTTGACTTTTGGATTACAGCGATATACTTATACTTCTTTTCGAACCATTTTGGTTTACCCTGATATTTATTATTCAACTATTACTGAACAATACCATAAAGGAGAATTTAACCCCAGGAATAAAGTGTTGGTTTTTTCGTGGAAGCATTTTTTAGAAGGAAACCAAATAATGGGTGATAATATCAATTTAGGTTTTCATGAATTTGCTCATGCTCTTCATTTTGAGATGAAAAAAGATCATCCGAATTCTCATCATTTCAAAAAGTATTTTATGAGGCTTCTACTGGAGATAAGAAAAGAAGAAAAAAGAGAAAAGTTAGAAGCTTCTACTTATTTTAGAGATTATGCTTTTGAAAATAAATATGAGTTTTTGGCTGTGCTTATAGAAAATTATTTTGAATCTCCAGAAATCTTCCAAAAAGAATTTCCTGTTTTCTTTAAGAAGATAAAGAAAATGCTAAACCAATAAAAACAAAAAATCCCACTCAAACGAGGGGGATTCTTTATAAATTGAACAACTAAACTAATATTATTTGAATTTAGCGTATTTGTTTTTGAACTTGTCAATACGTCCTGCAGTGTCAACCAATTTAGATTTTCCTGTGTAGTAAGGATGTGAAGTTCTTGAAATCTCCATTTTGAATACAGGATATTCTACTCCATCAATTTCAATAGTTTCTTTAGTTTCCACGGTAGATTTAGTGATAAATACATCGTCATTTGACATGTCTTTAAAAGCTACTAATCTGTAATTTTCCGGGTGAATTCCACTTTTCATCGCTATATTTTTTATATTTTATGTAATATCTCCTCTAATTTTGAGTTTGCAAATGTACAAGTATTTTTATAAATTACAAAACCTAACACAAAAATAATTTATTTTTTTGATTTTCTCTCTCGAAGGAGAAAAAAGTTGTCGGGTGTAAATATACTTATTTTTTAGATAATGAAGAGGTTTGTTTTGTAGATATCAAGGTAATTTTATTACATTTATAGTCTATAAATGTAATAAAACACTAGCGAGATGAAACAAATAGTTCCTGTATCTACTATTATGACTGCTAATGTCATAAAGTTAAATGTAACCGATAGTTTAGCAAAGGCTGAAAAGCTTTTTAAAGAGAAAAGAATTAGACATATTCCCGTTATGAATGGTACTAAAATCATCGGGATGTTAAGTTATACGGATTTGTTAAAAATAAGTATTGCTGATACTCTTAACGGAAATGAAGAGGTGGTTGATGTTACGGTTTATGATGTGTTTACCATTCAACAAGTAATGGCCAAAAATTTAATTTGTATTTCTCCTGATACTACAATTAAAGAAGCTGCTGAGATTTTGGCAACTCGCGAATTTCATGCACTCCCGGTTGTTGATGCGGATAATTTGGTTGGAATTTTGACCACGACTGATTTAATCCGTTACCTCCTGAATTTGTACAATCAATAAATGTAGCGAGACATCTATTGTTAATCGGTTTTTTCGGAGTACTTTTGCACCGTTTTCCGATTAGAATCTTATGAATTTATCTGTTTATTTTAGAGAATTCTCTAAAAACATAAAACTTGCTTATCCAGTTATTCTTGGAATGGTGGGGCATACTCTCATTGCTATTGTCGATAATGTAATGGTAGGGAAGCTTGGTGCGGCCGAATTGGCAGCGGTTTCGCTTGGAAACAGTTTTATCTTTGTAGCGATGTCTTTCGGAATTGGATTTTCGACTGCAATAACACCGATTGTAGCCCAAAATGATGCTAGAAAAGATAAAGAAGGGGTGCGAAATGCTTTTCATCACGGACTAATTCTCTGTTCAGGTATCGGAATTGCTCTATTTGCTTTGGTTTATTTTTGTAAGCCAATAATGCATTATATGGGGCAACCCGAAGAAGTGGTTGAGCTAGCAGGACCATTTGTAAATATTGTTGCTTTTTCACTTATTGGAGTGTTGGTTTTTCAGGGGTATAAGCAATTTGCAGACGGAATGTCAAAAACCAAATACTCTATGTATGCTATTGTAGTAGCTAATATTGTACACTTTGTAATTAACTTTTGTTTGATTTATGGTTTTTGGATTTTTCCGAAGATGGGAATCCTTGGAGCAGCAGTCGGAACATTGTCCTCAAGAGTTATTATGATTATAATGATGCATATTATGCTCAAGCGAGACAGTGATTTGAAACATTATTTTTCTGGTTTTAGTATTAAAAATTTACAAAAGAAGCTATTAAGCAAGATTTTTGAAATCGGTCTTCCATCTTCACTTATTATGTTTTTTGAAGTAGTATTGTTTACTTCGGCTGTATGGCTTACAGGATTTATCGGAAAGAATGCTCAAGCAGCTAATCAAATAGCTTTAAGTCTGGCTTCTTTGACGTTTATGTTTGCTGCTGGACTCTCGGTTACAGCTATGATTCGCGTTGGAAATCAAAAAGGATTAGAAAATTATAATTACCTGAGAACTGTTGCTCGTTCAATAATTTTGTTGTCACTTATACTTCAGGCTACCTTTGCTTTAGTTTTTATACTTTTGCACAAAGTTTTGCCTCATATTTTTTTGGAAGTAAAAAACCCAGAAAAAATTATTGAAAATACAGAGGTGATTGCAATTGCATCTAAACTATTGATTATAGCAGCGATTTTTCAGATTTCTGATGGGGTACAAGCAGTTGTCTTAGGAGCTCTCAAAGGACTACAAGATGTAAAAATTCCTGCTATCATTACTTTTATATCTTATTGGGTGATTGGATTTCCGATAAGTTATTACTTAGGGCTTAAAACTAATCTTGGTGCTGTTGGAGTTTGGATAGGGCTTTTAGCAGGGCTAACCGCAGCAAGTATTTTCTTGATGATAAGGTTCGAAAGACAGGCAAAAAGATTGATTAAAGAACAAATAGAACAATAGATTTAATCATAAATAATATTTATAGAACTATGGAATTACCAAAATTTGTGCTCGCAGATAATACGGATTATCCAGATGATATATTTATAATTCATTTAGACTTTCCGAGATTTATAATTAATCTCAAAGATGATGAAGTAGAATTTCTTGAAGAAATAGACCCTTCAGAAGAAGATGAGATTACCAGCGAAATGGAAAAACTTATCGAGGAAGCAGGTGATTTTTACGATCGAGAAATAGAGCGATACGAAGAATAAATAAAGACTAATCTTTTCGGATCAGTCTTTTATTTTGTCCATAAAAATTGTTTTGTTTTGAGTTTTCAAACTAAAGAATTTCTCCGTCTACATTTTCGCCTCTGGCAGTCGGATTATACGAGACAAAAATATTAATCCAAATATTTCTGGAAATGCGCATAATGATGCCGTAAAAAATAATGAGCGTCGCTACAATAGCAATAAACGAAGTCATTAAAGAGGTTTCCAAAAGCATTTTAGTAATGATAAATACAGCAAAACCAAACGCAATTCCTACTCCGTAGCTAACATACATTGCACCATAAAAAAAAGCAGGTTCGATCATATATCGGAGTCCACATTTAGAACATTTCTCATGCATTTTGGTAGCGGTGATTATATTAAAAGCATTTTTACTCTCGTACATGCTTTCTTCTTGGCATCTTGGACAGTTTCCTTTGACGATGCTATTGAATTTTGAACCTTTTTTACACATTTTTAAGCGTGTTTTGTTTTTGAAATCAAGCCTGTCACAAATATAACAGCCCCTAAATAATTTTTTACAAAGGTAAACATTATCTTTGCCCTTTTCATAACTTTTATACTATAATAATGCTTAATATTCACAATTTATCTGTTGCTTTTGGGGGAGAATACCTATTTGAAGAAATTACGTTCAGATTAGGATTAGGAGATAGGGTAGGTCTTGTCGGAAAAAATGGGGCAGGGAAGTCAACGATGCTCAAGCTTTTGTCCAAAGAGATGCAGCCAGATACAGGAACTATTGCAGCCGAAAAAGAAATAAGAATTGGATTTTTAAAACAAGATATTGATTTTGTTAAAGGAAGAACAGTTCTAGAAGAAGCCTATGAAGCGTTTGAGGATATCAAAAAGGCAGAAAAGAAAATTGAAGAAATCAACTATCAACTCGCTACACGAACGGACTATGAAAGTGAGAGCTACCTAAATCTTATTGAAGAACTGAGTAATATTACTCACCATTTCGAAATTATAGGAGGATATAATTATGTAGGAGATACCGAAAAAATCCTTTTGGGATTAGGGTTTAAAAGAGAAGATTTTGACAAGTTGACTGATACGTTTTCTGGGGGATGGAGAATGCGAATTGAATTAGCTAAGTTGTTACTTCAGAATAACGATGTGTTGCTTTTGGATGAGCCAACGAACCATTTGGATATAGAAAGCATTATTTGGTTAGAGAATTTTCTAAGAAATTATCAAGGAGTTGTCGTTATTGTTTCGCATGATAAAATGTTTTTAGATAATGTCACTAATCGGACGATTGAGATTTCTCTCGGAAAAGCTTATGATTTTCCGAAGCCTTATACTCAATATTTAGAACTGCGGAACGAAATCAGAGAAAAGCAATTAGCTACTCAAAAAAATCAAGCTAAAAAGATTGAAGAAACGGAAAAGCTAATCGAAAAGTTTAGAGCTAAAGCTTCTAAAGCTTCTATGGCACAATCGCTAATAAAAAAACTGGACAAAGTCGAAAGAATTGAAGTTGACGAAGATGATAATTCTGTGATGACTGTTTCATTTCCAGTCTCTGTGACTCCAGGTAGAGTAGTGATAGAAGCAGAGAAGGTGACAAAAAAATATGGAGAGAAAACCATTCTAAAAAATCTATCACTTTTAGTAGAAAGAGGAAGTAAAATTGCTTTTGTAGGTCAAAATGGACAAGGAAAATCCACTTTTATCAAAGCTATTCTAAACGAATTTGATTACGAAGGAAATATTAAACTTGGGCACAATGTTCAACTAGGGTATTTTGCCCAAAATCAAGCAGACTACCTCAATGGTGAGATTACACTTTTAGAAACGATGGAAAATGCAGCTAATGATACTAACCGCTCTAAAGTTCGGGATATGTTAGGTGCATTCTTGTTTAGGGGAGATGATGTACATAAAAAAGTAAAAGTGCTCTCAGGAGGAGAACGCAATCGATTGGCTTTGTGTAAAATGCTCTTACAGCCAATTAATGTGCTGGTGATGGATGAGCCAACGAATCATTTAGATATCAAATCCAAAAATGTCTTAAAAGCGGCTTTGCAAAAGTTTGAAGGCACTTTATTGGTTGTCTCTCACGACAGAGATTTTCTTCAAGGATTGTCTAATGTAGTTTATGAATTTAAAGATCAAAAAATAAAAGAATATTTAGGAGATATCAATTTCTATCTCGAACAACGGAAAGTTGATAATATGAGAGATATTGAAAAAAGAGAGGTCACTCCTAAAGCCCAAACTAAAGTAGAGAAAAACCTTTCGTTTGAAGAACAAAAACAACGAAAATCTTTACAAAATAAATTAAGTAAAGTTGAAAGTAGAGTACAAGAACTCGAAAAGCAAATCGCTAAAGACAATGCTCGATTGGCTGAAGATTATGAAAAACTTATAAACAATACATCGTTTTTTTCTCTTTACGAAAAAAATAAAAAAGAACTAGAAGAGCTTTTAAATGAATGGGAAACTATCCAGATGGAGCTAGAAGGATAGTGCTTATTGAAAAAAGATAAACGTTTAATAATCAATATTTTATTTTTTTTTACTTTGTATTTTCTTGGAAAAAAAGTGACTATTTCTTTTTCCTCAACCATCCTGCTTTTGTATAACTGTTTGATTCTCAGCAGGCAATTAGTTTAATTTCTTAAAAGCGTTAATTAATTAACTTTTTAACAAAATTATTTGTTAAAAAAAATATTAGCATAGAGTTAGGCTTGTGTTAAATATAGTTATACCTTTGCCCCGATTTGTATCTGACCCTTAAGGATGTAATCTTTAAGTTGAGATATTTTTCAAATATATTTTAAGGTCAAAATTAGAATATATAAAAACAAAAAGAAGCTAACTTACTTAATTCAGAAGCTATGAAAAAAATACTATTTGTATTAGTGTTTGTTTTTGGCGTGCTTAAAATTCACGCACAAGTCGGGATTGGAACTACTACTCCCGATCTTTCAACCCAACTTCACATAGTATCAGGAGACAGAGGTGTTTTAATACCTCAAGTTCCTTTGATTAGTACTGCAGATTCTACTACTATTACCAATGGTAATGTTGAGAGTTTGTTGGTCTATGCAACAGTTGCACAAAATGATATTGTTCCAGGGTACTATTATTGGCATCAGAATCTTTGGCGAAAACTCACGGTGTCAAGTGATATCCCTGAAAATATAGTAGTGTGGGATATTGCTAATAATCAATTTAATTTTGTTGACGACCAAGGTAATATACAACATATTGATATAGAGGATATTGTTAGACTCTACGAAACAGATACCATAATTACAGATAATGGTGACGGAACCTTTACGTACCTTAATGAGAGTGGGGATTCAGTTACTTTTAGCGCAAATACAGTAGGTGTTACTCTTATAGATGGAGTTTATACCTTCATTGATGGAGCGGGTAATACAATAACTACTATTGATACTAATGCTAGTGCTATTGCTTTTGATAATGTAGTAAATGGTCTTGCTGCTACAAATGTTCAGGCAGCTCTTGACGAGATTGCCGATTTAGTTGGTACAGTTGATTTAGTTGACAATGGAGATGGTACTTTTACTTATACAGATTCCAACGGAGTTGCTCTTACTTTTGATGCTAATACCGTGGCTGTTTCCGAGCTTGACGGTGTTTATACTTTTGTAGATGATTCTGGTGCTACCCTTGCAGTAATAGACACTAATGCTAGTGCGATTGGATTTGACAATACAACCAGTGGTCTTATAGCTACAGATGTTCAGGCAGCTCTTGATGAGATTGCAGGTTTAGTGGGTACAGTTGATTTAGTTGACAATGGAGATGGTACTTTTACTTATACGGATGCTAACGGAGTTGCTCTTACCTTTGATGCTAACACCGTGGCTGTTTCCGAGCTTGACGGTGTTTATACTTTTGTAGATGATTCTGGTGCTACCCTTGCAGTAATAGACACTAATGCTAGTGCGATTGGATTTGACAATACAACTAGTGGTCTTACAGCTACAGATGTTCAGGCAGCAATTGATGAGATTGCAGGTTTAGTGGGTACAGTTGATTTAGTTGACAATGGAGATGG
>JBEBWA010000018.1:0-49472 GCA_040392465.1 Flavobacterium suncheonense | reverse complement strand
AAAATTCTTTCTAACGCAAAAAACAAGAGAGGCTACCATTTGGTGGCCTCTTTTTCATGTATTAATCTCATAAGTATTACAATTTGCATATTAAACTATTACATTTGTAATATGAAAGAATTACGCTTTTTATTATTTCCGCTTGGAGGCTTATATTGGCTGATAACAAGTCTTCGAAATTTTTGCTATAACAATAAGATTCTCAAATCCTATTCAGCTACTATTCCGATTATTGCTGTAGGTAATTTAAGTACAGGAGGGACAGGAAAATCTCCTCAAATCGAATATCTAATACGACTTTTATCTGATAAATATCAGATTGCAACATTGAGTAGGGGTTACAAAAGAAAATCAAAAGGATTTGTTTTGGCTAATCAAAATACTACCGTCGAAGAACTAGGTGATGAGCCGTTTCAGTTTTTTTCAAAATTCAAGAACATTCAAATTGCTGTTGATTCTAATAGAACTAATGGAATTCAGAACCTGTTGAAATGCCATAATTCGCCAGAAATTATTTTATTAGATGATGCCTACCAACACCGCAAAGTAAAAGCCCAAACATATATTTTACTTACGGCGTATGACGATTTATATTGTGATGATTTTATATTGCCAGTAGGTAATTTGCGAGAATCTCGAAAAGGAGCTAACCGAGCTGAATTTGTCATTGTTACCAAATGTCCTTCCATATTGTCTCAAAGTGAAAAAGATAGAATTCAACAAAAATTAAAACTGAACAATAACCAACAATTGTTTTTCACGACCATAGGTTATGACAATTATGTTTTTTCTGCAGATGCAAAACAAGAGGTTTCATATGTTCAATCACAGGCAAAAGTAATTTTAGCAGGTATAGCTAAACCAGAACCTTTTTTTAATTTTCTGAAAAATGAAAATGATGTTTTGTTGAAATATCCCGATCATCATAACTTTACGGATGAGCAAATCCAGTATATTAAAGAAAAGGCAAAAGGAAAACAGATTATTACAACAGAAAAGGATTATGTACGAATCAAAGATAAATTTGACAAAAACCAACTTTTCTACCTTCCTATAAAAACCGAATTTTTGAATGGAAGTGAATCATTTGATAAATGGATTCTCAATGTGATTGAAAGTAATAATTAGGCTGGTTTATCCCGATAAATTCAGAAGGAGAGTAGAGGTTAAAATATAGGTAAACTTTTATCATTAAAAAAGCAGCCACAATATTGTGGCTGCTTTTTTAATGATTTAATAAGCTCTGTTGTTATTTCCTTCATAGAAGTTAATAAAAGCTTGATTGACCACTCTGTTTCCTCCGTGGGTAGGATAGTCGCCTGTGAAGTACCAATCTCCCAGATTTTCTGGACAAGCGTGATGTAAATTTTCGACTGACTGGAAGATAACTTTTAGTTCTGCTTTTAAATCATCTGGAGCAACAAGTTCTGCTATTTTATCTGAAATTTGCTCATCCGTAAAAGGAGCATATATTTCCTTAACGAAATTAATCACTTCATTATCTTTTAATTGTTCTTGAGCTTTTGACTTTTTATAAACCTCTTGTATAATATATTCTTTTCCTGTTTCTTTTAAGAGTTCGAGCGCCGCTTTAAAAGCTACAAAATCTCCTATTTTTGCCATATCTATTCCGTAACAATCTGGATATCTAATTTGTGGAGCCGACGAAACAATTACAATTTTTTTAGGATTTAATCTGTCTAACATTCGGATGATGCTTGTTTTTAGGGTTGTTCCTCTTACGATACTATCATCAATAATAACTAAATTATCCGTAGGTTTTACTACTCCATAAGTTACATCATACACGTGAGCTACCAAATCATCACGAGAGTTGTCAGCAGTGATAAAGGTGCGGAGTTTAGCATCTTTAATGGCTATTTTTTCGGTCCTAATTTTAACCGAAAGTAATGCTTCTAATTTTTCTTTAGTAAGCGTTTTTCTTGTGTGGAGAATTTCTTGATTTTTTCTTTGATTTAAAAAATCGTTAGCGGCTTCACTTAATCCAAAAAAAGAAGTTTCTGCTGTATTTGGAATGTATGAAAAAACGGTATTATCAGTGTCATTATCTATTGCTTTTAAGACATCTGGGAGAATAAGTCTTCCAAGCTGTTTGCGCTCTTCATAAATTTTTGCATCACTTCCTCTTGAAAAATAAATTCTTTCAAAGCTACACGCCTTTTTAGGAAGAGGAGTAATAATCTCTTCTTGATATACTTTTCCGTTTTTCTTGATGATTAAAGCATTACCTGGGTTTATTTCTTTGATTTCTTCGAACGGAACATTAAAAGCGGTCTGAATAACGGGTCTTTCTGAAGCTACTACGACGATTTCGTCATCCTGATAAAAGAAAGCGGGACGAATTCCAGCGGGATCGCGAAAGACAAAACCGTCTCCATGTCCAAGGAGACCAGCCATAGCATAGCCTCCATCCCAGAATTTGGAAGCCCTTCTCAATATTTTTCCGATGTCAATTCTTTCTGCTATTTCGGGCGAAGACTCTCTTTTTGAGAGGCCCTCATTTTTGCATTGTTGGTACAAGTCCAAAACCTCATCATCTAAGAAATGTCCAATATTCTCCATAACTGTGACGGTATCAGTCATTTCTTTAGGATGCATTCCAAGCTCAACTAAGTTCTCAAAAAGAGTCTTTACGTTGGTCATATTAAAGTTTCCTGCTACAATCAGGTTTCTGTGCATCCAATTATTCAGGCGTAAAAACGGATGAACATTTTCAATGCTGTTTTGTCCATACGTTCCGTAACGAACGTGACCCAAAAATAACTCTCCGATATAGGGAACATTTTGTTTTTGCCATTTTACATCATTTGCCTTATCAGAATTTTCGCTCAACGAGGTGTTGATTCTCTGATTGATCTGAGTAAAAATATCCTGAATAGGTTGGGGTTCGTTTGAACGTATTCTAGAAATATATCTTTCTCCGGCTTTTACGTCAAATTTTACACTTGCCAATCCAGCTCCATCTTGCCCTCTATTGTGTTGTTTTTCTAATAGGAGATACATTTTTTCTACTCCGTAAAAAGCAGAACCGTACTTCTCTTTGTAGTATTCTAAAGGTTTTAGAAGTCGGAGAACTGCAATTCCGCATTCGTGTTTAATGCTGTCGCTCATAGGTTTTGTGTGTTGTTTTGGTCAAAAAAAGCCTCACAAAGAGGCTCATAAATTTATTTTTGTAATGAAATGTCAAATTGTGTTAGTGCTTTAAATTGTTGAAGTCTTCTGAAGATTTCTTCTTTTTTCAGTTCGAGCATGCGCTCTGTTCCAAATTTTTCGACACAGAACGAAGCTAGGTTTGAACCAAAAATAATTGCGTTTTTCATGTTTTCGAACGAAATATTTTCGCTTTGAGCAATATATCCTGAAAAACCTCCTGCAAATGTATCGCCTGCTCCAGTAGGGTCAAAAACTTCTTCTAATGGCAATGCAGGAGCAAAAAACACTTCGTCATTGTTAAAGAGTAATGCTCCGTGCTCTCCTTTTTTGATGATGATATATTTAGGTCCCATTTCATGGATTTTTTGAGCCGACTTTACCAGTGAATATTCTCCAGATAGCTGCCTTGCTTCTTCGTCATTTATTGTGATAACGTCTACCTTTTTCAGAACTTCTTTTAGTTCTGGCAAAGCACAGTCCATCCAAAAATTCATGGTGTCAAGAACTACTAATTTTGGCCTCTCTGGAAGTTGATTAAGAACTTCCATTTGAATGTTTGGATGCAAGTTGCCGAGCATTACTACATCTGCATCTTTAAAGTTTTCGGGAACAATAGGCTTGAAATCAGCTAAAGTGTTAAGCTGGGTTTCAAGAGTATCTCTTGAGTTTAAATCATTGTGATAACGCCCACTCCAAAAGAAAGTTTTACCTCCTTTTACGATTTCGATTCCCGAAATGTCAATGTTTCTCTCTGTAAGTAGATCCAAATAGTCTTGTGGGAAGTCGTCTCCTACAACCGATACAATTCCGATTTCTATATCAAAGTTTGATGCAGAAAGCCCTATGAAAGTCCCTGCTCCTCCTAAAATTCTATCTGTTTTTCCGAATGGGGTTTCAATAGCATCAAAGGCAACTGTACCAACAACTAAAAGTTTGTTCATTTTTATGAAAGTAAAATAAACTGCAAAGTTACTTTAAATCTACTTTAGATGCAATAATTATACTGATTTTGATATTTACTATAAACTTTACAATTTGTGGATGTCAGAATAATAATTAGTCAATAATCCTAACGTAATAATAGTGATAATAAAATCTTTTTTTTATTTGTTTAGCAACTTCACTCCTGCATTTATCTCTACCTCTAAATCATTTTGTTCAGGAGGAATAGGGCAAGAATATTTGTAATTATAAGCACAATACGGATTGTAAGCCTGATTAAAGTCTATATATATTACATTGCCTTTTGGAATGGTTAAGTCAATGTAACGTCCTCCTCCGTAGGTGGTAATTCCGCTTGTTAAATCAGTAAAAGGTAAAAACAAACTATTCTTGTACAACGGATTTTTGGACAGTTCTACATTCTGAAAAACATCTAGTTTTAGGTTTTTTCCGTCTATTATAAAATATACTTCGCCATATTTTATATATAGGGGTTTTCGGTCTGTTGAAGTAGGCATCTCAAAGGGTTCTTCATGGGGAGTTCTCTTTAAATTAGCCTTCACAAAATATTTTTTGTTGGGTTTAAAAAAATCCAGTGATTTAAAAGTGTACAAATCTTCTTTTAAAAGAGGACTTTTTTCAGAATCGGCATAAAGATTATTTATTTCTTTTTGAAATTCTTTTACGACCTTTTTACTGAATTTTTCTTGTCCAAACCCCAAAAACACTATACTAAGAAATAATATTGTCCAAAATGATTTCATATTTAAAAATGTTATGAGGTAAATTTACAGCGAATTAAATAATAAATCATTCTTATTTAAGCTAAATTTTATTGATTTAACATTAATATTTAGGGTGAAATTGTAATTATTCAAAAAACAGTATCTTTGCTTTTTAATTTTATGCCTTATGAAAATAGAAGACCAACTAAAACAAAGAAGCTCCAATCAATGTGAATTATCGGGGAGTACTGACAATCTTTTGGTGTACGAAGTCCCGTTTGCTCCAAATTATGACGAGAGTGGTTCGATTCTGATTTGTGAAAAATGTTTAAATCAAATCGAAAAGAAAGAAGAGTTAGACAGTAAATACTGGGAAGGTATTTTGGTGAGTTCTATGTGGAGCGAAGTCCCTGCTGTTCAGGTGGTGTCATGGAGAATGTTAAATCGATTTAGAAATGAGAGCTGGGCTTCTTATGCGTTGGATATGATGTATCTGAATGAAGAAAATCAATCATGGGCCGAAAAAACAGGCGATCATACTGGTGAAGCCTCTGAAATGCACAAAGATTGTAATGGGAACATTTTGATAAATGGAGATACCGTAACACTTATCAAAGATTTAGATGTAAAAGGTTCTACACTGAATGCCAAAATTGGAACTGCAGTCAGAAATATTCGTTTGGTTCACGATAACCATGAACAGATTGAAGGGAAAATAGAAGGACAATCTATAGTTATCTTGACCAAATTTGTTAAGAAACAATAATTTTAAGCCTCCTAATATTTATAACAGCCTGAATATTTCTAATATTCAGGTTTTTTGTTTTTCTTATTCAGAGTTTAACATTCATAGTTTTTGATGTACATTTGCCCTATGGAAAAAGAAAACATTATTTTCGGTATAAGAGCTGTTATTGAAGCCATCAATTCAGGAGCAGAAGTGGATAAAGTATTCATTCAAAAAGAAGCTCAAGGTAATTTGATGAAAGAACTTTTTGTTGTTCTCAAAAAGAACAACATTAGCTTTAGCTATGTTCCTGTCGAAAAACTAAATCGATATACCCCTAATAATCATCAAGGAGTTGTCGCTACAATTGCTCCAATTAAATTTTACTCAATAGAAGAGTTGCTCGAAAAAGTTTCTGAAAACACCAGTAAACCTTTGTTTTTAGTTTTGGACGGAATCTCGGATGCTCGCAATTTTGGAGCTATTATCCGAACAGCTGAATGTACAGGAGTAAACGGAATTATTATTTCTAAAACAGGAGCTGCTCCAGTGAATGGAGATACTGTTAAGACTTCTGCAGGGGCTGTTTTTAATATTCCTATTTGCAAGGTTGATCACGTAAAAGATGCTGTTTTTTATTTACAGTCTTCAGACATAGCTCTTGTGGCTGCTACCGAAAAAACAGAAGATACAATTTATGATATGGATTTCAATAGAGGAGTCGCTATCATAATGGGTTCGGAAGACAAAGGAATCAATCCGTCTGTTCTAAAAATTGTAGACAATAAAGCCAAACTTCCAATGTTTGGAACGATTTCTTCGCTTAACGTTTCGGTTGCCTGTGGAGCCTTTTTGTATGAGGCTATTAGACAAAGAATATAAAAAAAAGCGCCTTGGTTGAAGGTGCTTTTTTCTTATTCTGAAATGGCTTTTAAAACCACATTATCTATATAAAAAGCGTGATGGATTCCTGTAAGAACTACTTTGAATCCAATGTGTGCATCTACAGGAAGAGTAACGGTAAAGTTTTTTGTACCTTCGGTTATTTCAATTTCTTTAGAAATTGTTTTAAAGGATGAAGAATTTGAATTATCCTCAATACGATAAAGTACCAATGTTGCTTTTGAACCTTTGTTCAATGCTTCGAACGAAAGTGAATATTTTCCTGCTTTCACTTTTGGAGTAGAAAGAGTCATATTCTCTTCAGGATTCATCATAGAATAAAAAACGATTCTTCCTTCTTTGTGATAGACCATAGCTTCACCTCCATCGGCATGCCAACATTGGTCCATATCTTTCCAATTATCAAAATTTTCGTTAATACTGGTAATGGTTTTGCATTGTGCTTGAGTTGTTAGTAAACCTCCTAAAACCAACATACTTCCTATGAAAATCTTTTTCATCTTATTGTTAATTATAATAATTCTAAATAAAGGGCAAATGTAATCAAAATAATTTTAGAAAAGGTTGAAATTTATTTTTTTACTCAAAGATTAAAAGTATTTTTCTGTTGAATTTTACTCTAAAGAATACGATAAACATTTGTAAGAGTTTTATAGTTTGGAAGCTGTAAGGCCTTTTTTATTGATTAGAGTCTGTTTAACTTTAAGACATTCGATATTATGACTTTAAAGATTTTTGACTTTCAGACTAAAAGAAGTAACTTTGCATCTTTCAACACAACAACACAATGATTCACTTTTTTGAAAATCAAAACCAAACGGTTTACGCTGTTCAGGCGATTTCTGATTTATACCCAGAAACTATTTCTAAACTTTGTTGGCTCTTCGGCAACGCACGAAAAATAGAACAAAAAGAACTTGACGGTTTTTTTGTAGGTCCTCGTGCTGCGATGATTACGCCTTGGAGTACTAATGCGGTAGAAATTGCTCAAAATATGAGTATTGAAGGGATTTTTCGCATTGAAGAATTTCTTAAATCAGAGGCAAACGCTACAGATTTTGACCCGATGCTTTTCCAGAAATACAACGGATTACATCAGCATATCTTTACAATAAATATTACTCCTGAACCTGTTTTAGAAATCGAAAACATCTCGGAGTTTAATCAGAAAGAAGGGTTAGCTTTAAATGCTGAAGAAGTAGAGTATTTAGAAAATCTTTCTCAAAAGCTTGGACGAAAATTAACAGATTCTGAAGTATTTGGATTCTCTCAAATCAATTCAGAACATTGTCGCCATAAAATCTTCAACGGAACTTTTGTTATTGACGGAGAAGAAAAGCCAACTTCTTTATTCAAACTCATCAAAAAAACATCAGAAGCATATCCAAACGATATTGTTTCGGCTTACAAAGACAACGTAGCCTTTATCAAAGGACCTGTAGTAGAGCAATTTGCTCCAAAATCAGCTGATAAACCTGATTTTTTTGCTACGAAAGAATTCGAATCCGTGATTTCGCTTAAAGCAGAAACACATAACTTTCCGACTACAGTAGAACCCTTTAATGGAGCAGCTACAGGTTCTGGAGGAGAAATCAGAGACCGTTTGGCAGGAGGTCAAGGATCGCTTCCGTTGGCGGGGACAGCTGTTTATATGACTTCATATTCTCGATTAGAAGAGAATCGTCCGTGGGAAAAAGCGATGAACGAAAGAGAATGGCTCTACCAAACTCCAATGGATATTTTGATTAAAGCCTCTAACGGAGCTTCCGATTTCGGAAATAAATTTGGTCAACCACTTATTGCTGGTTCAGTTTTGACATTCGAACATGAAGAAGAGACCCGAAAACTTGGTTATGACAAAGTAATTATGCTTGCTGGAGGTATCGGATACGGGAAAAAAGAACAAGCGATTAAGAAAAAACCGAAAGAAGGCGATAAAATCGTCATTCTTGGAGGTGAAAATTATCGTATCGGTATGGGTGGTGCTGCAGTATCAAGTGCTGATACTGGAGCTTTCGGTTCAGGAATTGAACTTAATGCAATTCAACGTTCGAATCCCGAAATGCAAAAAAGAGCTGCCAATGCCATTCGTGCCATGGTAGAATCAGACGAAAACCCTATTGTTTCTATTCACGATCACGGAGCTGGAGGACATTTGAACTGCCTTTCGGAACTTATTGAAGAAACTGGAGGAAAGATTGATTTAGACAAATTGCCCGTGGGTGATCCAACCCTTTCCGATAAAGAAATTATCGGTAACGAATCTCAAGAAAGAATGGGGCTTGTTATTGGCCAGAAAAATATACAAAAACTAAAAACTATAGCTGACAGAGAGCGCTCGCCTATGTATGAAGTGGGTGAGGTGACCTCGGACAATCGCTTTTGTTTTGAATCTAAGAAAAAAGGAACCAAACCAATGGATTTCAACCTTTCAGATATGTTTGGAAGTAGTCCGAAAACTATTATGGAAGACGTTTCGGTTATGACCCAATATCAGGACTTGAAATATTCGGTGAGTGAAATTCCAACCTACCTGAATCAAGTATTACAACTCGAAGCTGTAGCTTGTAAAGACTGGTTAACCAATAAAGTGGACCGTTGTGTAGGAGGACGAGTAGCCAAACAACAATGTGTGGGAACACTTCAATTGCCCCTTAACAATGTAGGGGTAATGGCTCTTGATTACAAAGGTAAAGAAGGAATTGCAACCACCATCGGACATTCACCACTTACAGCACTAATCGACCCTGTGGCAGGAAGCAGAAATGCCATTGCAGAGTCGCTTTCGAATATTGTTTTTGCTCCGCTTAAAGACGGATTGAAAAGTGTTTCGCTTTCGGCAAACTGGATGTGGGCTTGTAAAAACAAAGGTGAAGATGCTAGATTATACGAAGCTGTAAAAGGCTGTTCGGACTTTGCTATCGAACTTGGTATAAATATCCCAACCGGAAAAGATTCGCTTTCGATGAAGCAAAAATATCCGAATGAGGAGGTGATTGCTCCAGGAACGGTAATTATTTCGGCTGTCGGAAATTGTAACGATATCAATAAAGTTGTTGAGCCTGTTTTAAAGAAAAATGGAGGAAATATTTACTATATCAACCTTTCGCAAGATAACTTTAAACTAGGAGGCTCTTCGTTTGCTCAGGTTCTGAACAAAATCGGAAGCGAAGCTCCAACTATTAAAGACGCGGACTTCTTTAAAAGAGCATTTAACGTATTCCAGGATTTAATAAAATCAGGAAAAATTGAAGCAGGACATGATATCGGAAGCGGAGGACTGGTTACGACACTACTTGAAATGTGTTTTGCAGAGAATAATGTAGGGGCTGAATTTGACTTTTCTGCATTAAGCGAAAAAGATACTGCCAAACTATTGTTTGCCGAAAATATCGGAATTGTTTTCCAAGCAAATTCTGATGTAGAACAAATCTTAAAAGACAATAACATAGAATTCTTTACTGTCGGAAAAACTACACATTCAGATAAAATTTCGATTGTAAATGGGCAAGATAAATTTGAATTTTCTGTTGCTGAGTTGAGAGATGTTTGGTATAAAACTTCGTATTTTTTGGATGCCAAACAAACCAAAAACAATAAAGCCAAAGAGCGTTACGAAAACTATAAAAACCAACCGTTACAATTTAGCTTCCCATCACATTTTACAGGAAAAAAACCAATATTGCTAAACAGCGCTAGACCTAAAGCAGCTATTCTTCGCGAAAAAGGAAGTAATTCCGAAAGAGAAATGGCAAATGCAATGTATTTGGCGGGATTTGACGTAAAAGATGTCCATATGACTGATTTGATTTCGGGTCGTGAAACTCTCGAAGGTATTCAGTTTGTTGGAGCTGTGGGAGGTTTTTCAAATTCGGATGTATTAGGGAGTGCCAAAGGTTGGGCAGGAGCATTTTTGTATAACGAACAAGCAAAAAAGGCTTTAGAAAACTTCTTTAAACGTGAAGATACCTTGTCTGTTGGAATCTGTAACGGATGTCAGCTGTTTATGGAGTTAGAAGTTATCAACCCAAATCACGAGATTCACGGGAAAATGCATCACAACGATTCTGGTAAACACGAAAGTGGATTTACATCGGTTAAAGTGCAGAAAAATAATTCCGTAATGCTTTCTACGCTCGAAGGAGCTACGCTGGGAGTTTGGATTTCGCACGGTGAAGGTAAATTCAAACTGCCGTATTCAGAAGATAAATACCACATTGTGGCTAAATATTCTTACGAAGGTTACCCCGCTAACCCGAACGGCTCAGACTTTAATACAGCAATGATGTGTGATGCTACCGGAAGACATTTGGTAACAATGCCTCATATTGAACGAAGCATCTTCCAATGGAACTGGGCTAACTATCCTGAAGGGCGAAAAGACGAAGTTTCTCCTTGGTTAGAAGCTTTTGTCAATGCCAGAAAATGGATTGAGCAGAGAAAATAAATTGCTTATATAAATAAGCTTTACCCTATCAAATTTTTTAAAATTTGATAGGGTATTTTTATTCCCTATTGTTAACTTTTCTACACAAAAAATAGGAAAAAGTGTTGAATTTCTACACTTTCTTATTTGACTAAATGTTTTATAAAAACAAATAAAAACCCCTATTAACCCTTGTTTTATCTATATATAAGCGTTAGAAATGATTTTATTATAATTTTTTAGGAATGTTTATTGAATTTTTAAAGGCATAACCAATTAAAAATTTATGTTATGAAAAATGTATTTAAAATTTTCGGTATTGTTTGTTTAGCCTTTTTAGCCTTTTCTTGTAGTAAAGATGATGATCCTGCTAATAACGATTTATTTGTAGGAACTTATGACGGTAGTGTAAGTTATACTGACGGAGAAGAGAATATTAGTTCAGACAACGGAAGTGTAACGGTAGCAAAAGTTGGGAACAGCTATAATTTCGCCTTCTCTAACGGAATTCCTAATATCACAGGAGTAGAGTTTGAAAATGATGGGGATAATGGTTTAGTAAATATCGGTTGGGATGATACGCAATTGATTAGAATCGACGCCTCAACCTTACAAATTCTTTACATTAAAGATGGTGAGACTTGGACCGCAAATTGTGAGAGATAATTTAAACTCTCCGATTTTGTAAAAAAAAGCCTTGTTTTTAAACAAGGCTTTTTTTATTTATGGATGACTCCGTATACTTTTCCTTTTAATTTTTTTCCGATAAAAGGAGAGTTTTTGGATTTTGACAAAATATTTTCCTGTTCAAAAACATAATTTCCTTCGGGATTGAAAAGTGTCAGATTTGCTTTTTGTCCGACTTCCACCGGATTATTCACGATATTGAAAATAGATTTTGAAAGTGTTAGTTTTTCGATAATCAAATCTAAAGGAAGTATGGAGTTCAAAACTCCGAAAGTAGTTTCCAATCCGATTACTCCGTCTGTGGCTTTGTCGAATTCTAATTTCTTGTGTTCAATATCAAGTGGATTATGGTCTGACGTAATCATATCAATCGTTCCGTTTTTAACAGCTTTGATAAGGGCTTGAGCATCTTCTTTGGTACGGAGTGGTGGATTTACTTTGTAGTTTGAATTGAATCCTTCTAGAACCTCATCCGTAAAGAAAAGATTGTGAACAGCAACGCTACAAGTTACATTAAGACCTTTTGCTTTAGCTTCTTTGATGAGTTCCACTGATTTTTTGGTCGAAATAGTGGGTAGGTGAAGTCTACCTCCAGTATATTCCAAAAGGAGTAAGTTTCTGGCAATTTGTAGATCTTCAGACAGATTCGGAATTCCTTTCATCCCGAGTTTTGTCGAGCTTTCACTTTCGTTAGCAATACCACTTCCTTTGATGTTTTTATCTTGTGAAAAAGCAATCACCAGTCCGTCAAAATCCTGAACATATTGCAAAGCAAGTTTTAGGACATTGGCATTTTCGATTGATTTTTTATAATCTCCGAAGGCTACAGCTCCTGCGTTTTTCATATCAAAAAGCTCCGCCAAATTATGTGTATCACTATCTTGGGTCATAGCTGCAATCGGATATAATTTGGTAGTATGTCCGCTTGCTTTTTGTTTTACGAAGTTGATAAGAGCTTGATTGTCTAAAACAGGATTGCTATTAGGGTTGAGAGCTACAGCCGTAAATCCTGATTTTGAAGCGGTGTCTAAACCGTTTTTAATAGTTTCACGCTCTTCAAAACCTGGTTCTCCAAAACTTACAGAACTATCAAACCAACCTTCTGAAACATGAAGATTCTCATGTTCAATTACTTCAAAACCTTTTTCTGGTTTAATAGATTTCGAAATTTCAGTGATGATTCCTTTTTCAATTTTAATGTCCACTACTTGATGGTGGTAGGTGCTTCGAGAATCAATTATTTTAGCTTTTTTTAGTATAATATTCATGTGTTGTTGTGTTGTAAAACTTAAGAAAGCCTATTTTATAAATTTTTGTATCAATATTTCAATAATCAAAAATAGTAAACCTAGCAAGACAAACCATTTCCAAATATTGTTGTCGGTTCTTTCAGATTGTAAATCGATAAATATGGATTCAATATTCTTTTGAACGAAATTCGTCAATATAGAGCCGTTATCTAGTGTTAAATCTGATTCGGTTCGGTTGTAATTAAAACCGATATATGTTAGTAATTCATTGTTTTTATAGATTCCGAAGTTTCCAGCACTGTTGGGATATTCGTTAAAGTTTAATTGTACTTTCTGATTGAATATCTGTTGAGATGGGATAAATTCTTCAGTTTGATTTTTTACTTTAAGGATTTCTTCCTTCGCCAGATTTGCCTCTACAAAAAATGGATTTCCATCAGCAATAAATTGACTTGTAACCCCAGAACTATTCTGATTCTGAGCCATATTATAAAAGCTCAAAACAACCAATGGAGAGTTTTGGAAATTACTATTTTGCTTATTAATTGGTGCTGAAAAAAGATAGAGAGAGCTAATATCTTTTTTGATTTCTGTCAAAAAAACACTCCCGTCTTCATAAGAAAGAACAGGAGGGAAGTTCCCCTTAATGCCAAACGAATGGTTTACAGTTGGATACTGAAAGTTATCAGTTTTTCTTTCGAAGACATTTCTAAAAACAGGATGCTCGAAAGTGATTTTCGTAACCATTTTCTTTTGATTCTGAATAGGGTCGAAAATTATATTTGCGAATTGCGAAGCGAAGTCAGTTAGGTTTTGAGCCGTGGTTTTTTCGGACGGAATTACGATGACATTTCCTCCGTTTTCGACAAAAGCCCTCAGTGTTACTATAAGGGATTGCGGAATTTCTTCTAACTCATTTAAAACCACTGTATGCTGACTTTCGATGGTGTTATAATCCAGTGCTTTCAGTTCAAAATTAGTCAGTTCAAAATGATCTTCGTTATAAATTCTGGACAAGAATTCGTTTTTTGTTTCTGTTCCGATTACCGTAACTTTAGTTTTTTCAGGTTTTGAAATGCTGAAAAAATAGTAATTGTCGTATTCCAAAGAATTGTCTTCAACCGATACATATCCGTTAAAGTCTTCTTTCGGGATAGTAAAGATAATTTCGTTTTGACCTTCAGTTAACAGCGTTTTGGCCACTAATTCTTGTTGGTTGTAAAGAGCTACCGAGGTTTCGATTTTGGTAGATCCATATTCTGAAATTTTCACTTTTAATTCATAAAATTCATCCAAGATTTGGTGAATATACACACTGTCAACCGAAATATTATGAGTATTTTCTGCTTTTGGAACCGAAAGAATGATATTGTAATCTTGATCTAATGCCTGAAGATCCTGAGGCTTTAAGGATTTTGCGTCAGTAATGATAATGATATCTTTCCCTTTATTAGGTTTGAGCGTTTTGATTTTCGCCATTTCGTTTTCAATTGAAAAGGGCGTAGTACTATAATCTAAATTTTGTAAGTCTTTTTGAATTGAACGAATATCAGTGTCGTAAAAAGAGTTATCTGAGGTGAGTAGGCTAAAATTCTGTTCTTCTGGGATATTCTCTAAGAGTTCCTGAACGGCACGCTTGAGGAGTTCGCCCTGCTTTCCTTTGGCTTGCATAGAGTACGAATTATCCAAAACAACAAAGAGTTCGTTGTGTTTGCCCTGGGTGTCTTTGGCCTTAAAAAACGGTTGAGCAAAAGCTATAATAATAAATGTGAGCAAAAACAACCTTGTAAAAAGCAATAACCACTTTTTGAGCTGAGAGCTTTTACGGGTTTTAATGTCTAATTCTTTGAGAAATTTTACGTTAGTAAAGTACTCTTTCTGAAACTTACGTAACTGGAATAAGTGAATGATGATAGGAATTATCAGCAGAAAAAGAAAGTAAAGAATTTCCAGATATTTAAAATGCATCGTTTTTTAAGAAACAAAAATAAGGAATTTTAGAGAATAAAAGTTGTTTTTATTTTTTTTATCCAAGTCTTACCATAGCGTTTAGCCTTACTAGCAATTCTTTTGCAAAATCATTTTTGAATTCTTTTTTGCGGTATTTTGTTATGGGCTGAATTCCCGTAATAATATTGGTGATGAATAACTCATCTGCTTTTTGGAGTTCAAAAGGCGAGATAGGCTCCTCAACGACTTCGATTCCTTCTGTTTTCTTGGCTATGGCCAGAATCTGTTTTCGCAGAATTCCACCTATACAGCCTTCTGAAACAGGAGGAGTAACGAGCTTTTTGTCTACAAGCATAAACAGATTCCCGTTTAGAGCCTCAATTACATTTTTAGAATCGTTTACAAGCAAACAGTTTTGTAGTTCATTTTCGTTAGCAAATATGCTTCCTGTGATATTTATTGCTCGGTTGGTAGATTTCACCGAAGACAAAAGTTGCTTAGTTACATAAAAGTCTTTATATAAATCCACTTCATAAGGTTGGTCGACAATTGTATATAACGAGTTTTCGAGCGGGAGAGCGTTTATGATATATCCAACTTCATTGCTTTTAGGCATATAAAAACCTTCCGCATCTCTGTAAACGGTGATTCGAACTCTATAACTCGGAGCGATATCTTTTTGAGCCACTAACGATAATACTTGTTGTTCTAAATATTCCATTGTAAAACTCATTGGGATTTCCATTCGTAAAATCCGCATCGAAGACATAAGTCTGAAATAATGATCCTCAAAAAACAAGATTTTGTTATCTAAAACTTTTAAGGTTTCAAAAACTGCATCTCCAAACAAAAAAGCTCGATTGTTGTGCAATTGGTTAAGGCTTGAGTCTATAATCGTTCCGTTGAAATTTATCATAAAAAAACACTCCATTTTATTGGAGTGTAAAGATATTGAATTAATAATTTTTAAAAAATTAAGCTGAGCCTAAAACTTGTTTTAAATCGCCAATTTGCGTTTCCCAAAGTTGTTTTGCCTCTTCTATTTCGTCTTCTTCAGCAAAATCAGTAACTACCAAAGATACATCCTTGGTGAGTTCATCTTCTTGTATTCTAAATTCAAAATAATATTCGCTATCGCTATCATCTTCGTCTAGCCAACGAAAACGAACCTTTTCGGATGATTTTTTGGTGGATATTTTTGCTTTTTGAGTTTCTGAGTCCCATATAAAAGTAAATACTTCCCCTCGTGAGTTCACATTGTCAGCAAACCATTCTGAAAGTCCTGAAGATGTCGATATATACTGATATAGTAATTGAGGAGATACGGTTATAGGGAATTCTATTTCGTATTTAACTTTTTCTGACATATCTATCTAAAAATATAATTTCCGAAATATATATAATCTGAATCATAAAAAAAAATCATTTTATAAAAAACTTTTATTTTTTATGTTGTTTAGTTGAAAAAATCGTTTTAAATTTGCAACCCGATTGAAGATAAGGTTTCAATTAAAAGGCGAGGTAGCTCAGTCGGTTAGAGCGCAGGATTCATAACCCTGAGGTCACGGGTTCAATTCCCGTCTTCGCTACAAAATAAAGGCTTAACGATTGAATAATCAATATGTTAAGCCTTTTTTAATTTCTTAAATCCATTAGCGGTTTACGACAGGAAATATTCATTTCTAGGATTTATCTTAATCTTTTCTTCTTCAAGTAGCCACTGAATAATCTCTAGAATCAGGCTCTGTTCAATGTTTAATGTTTGTTCTAATTCTCTTGAAGTACACGGTTTTTCGGAAAGGAGTTGTATCACCTTAACAGCCTCTTTTTTTACATCAAAATCTATTGTTTTATTAGAAGTACATACAGAACAAATGCCACATTCGGAAAGGTTTTTCTCTCCAAAATAGCGGAGTAAGAGAATGCTTTTACAAGTTTTATCATCGCTCACATATTGGATAACCGAATTGAGTTGCGAAGTCTTTAATTCGTTTTGGGTCTGAAGAAATCTTGAAATGCGGTTAATGGTTTTTTCATCCTCTCGAATTTCGTTAAATACGATAGAAGCATCATTGTTTTGAGCTTTATATCGAATGATTTCCATCTGATTTAGTTTATCCAAAAGAGCTAAAACTCTTGGTTCCGAAGTTCCTGTTTTTTTGGCAATAGAAATAGTATTTATAGGTGTTTCAATGTCAAATACTCCTGTATAAGAACGCAATATAGTCGAAATAATCTCTTCGTCGTTCGGATTCAAGCTCATATATCGAATCACTTCTTTGGCCGGAATAATAAACTGTAGGCTTACTTTTTTTGAAAATTCTTGCGAAAGCGAAATGATACTTTGTCTGTCCAAAAACGTCAGAGCATTATAAGTTTTTAGTACAGGGAGATTGTATTTTGCACAAAATAAATTAAAGCTGAAATCAAATCGTTGTTCAGGGAGTTCTCCATAAGCAATCTGAAAATAATTGAACAACTTTATATAAACATTGGTCAAAAAAGTTTTGTCTGGCAGGACTTCCAAGAATTGTTGCTTTGCTTTAAGTATATCGTGTGGGCTAACTAGCATACTAGCTTGAGCAAATGCCCCATTTCGTCCAGCACGCCCTGCTTCCTGATAATAACTTTCGAGATTTTCGGGAAGTTGAATGTGAATGATATTCTGGACATTAGCTTTGTCTATTCCCATTCCAAAAGCATTAGTAGCGACAATGACCTGTACTTTTTCGTCCATCCATAAACTCATGTTTTTTTCTTTCTCTGAGAGTGATAACCCTCCGTGAAAAAAAGTTGCAGGTATTCCAAGAGAATTTAAATTGTTTGAAACTTCAAGGCATGCTCTGCGGTTCCGTACATAAATAATAGAAGGGTTAGGGTGTTCTTTTAGAATTTTTTCAATCTGATAAAATTTATCTTGAGTTTCTATAACCCTATAAGACAAGTTTTTTCTTTCAAACGAAGATTGAAAAACAGTTACATTTTTGAGTTCTAATTGCTGGATGACATCTTCTTTTACGGTATGGGTAGCAGAGGCTGTAAGAGCCAAAAACGGAACTTTAGGAAGTAGTGTTCGGAGTTTTTTAATGTCCAAATAGGCAGGGCGAAAATCATGACCCCATTGCGAAACACAATGTGCTTCATCAATGGCAATTAGATTGATAGGGAGCGCAGTAACTCGATTTAAAATCCATTCCTGTTGCAGTCTTTCGGGGGCTAAATATAGAAATTTATAATTTCCGTAAAGAGCATTGTCTAACAAATCAGAGATCTCGGTAGTACTTAAATTCCCTATAATAGCCAAAGCCTTAATATCTCTTTTCTGTAGGCTTTGAACCTGATCTTTAATGAGTGCAATGAGAGGGGAAATTACCAAACATAAACCGTCTTTAGCTAAAGCAGGAATCTGAAAACACATAGATTTTCCTCCTCCTGTAGGCATGAGCCCAAAGGTGTCCTTGCCTTCTAAAACAGAATTGATAATAGGTTCTTGAAGGCCTTTAAAGTTATCAAATTTAAAGTGTTTTCTTAAAATTTCAAGAGGCTGTTGCATGGGTTTCCTAATTACAGAATATAGAACATTAAGCCTAAATTAAAAGATGTAAGTTCAATAGCTTTACCATTTATATAAGCCTTCTCAAAAATTGGATTCAGACTGTAATTAGCGTGAAAGGTGATATTTCCGTGACCGACAGAGAGATATACTCCATAACGAAATTTAGTAAAGTCGGGATTGTTTCTAATCGTTTCGGAAGGGAAATCACCTGTTATTTTAGAGCGGTTAAACGTCAAATAACTAACTTTAAAACCCGAATAAACTCTCCAGAATTTTGTGTTTTTTGGGGTGGATGTTCTCCATCTAAATTCGAGCGGAACTTCTATAAAATGCAAAGACAACTTACTTCTGTCAAAATTCTCTGCAATTTGATAAACTATATCATTGTCTACTTCAGAAATATGAAGATTGGTTCTATAATTACTAAACAAATATCCAGCTCCAATAGCAAGAGCTATATTTCTATTTTTATTTAGAGGAATATCTCTCAAAAAGCCCAAATGAACTCCTGCAGAAAAGGCATTTTGAGAAATTCCTTCCGTTCTGTTTTGCAATAGGTTATAGGTGATGCCAAAATAAAACTGATCTTCTCGATAATATAAATCGTTAGACTTTAATAGGGTATCATTGTCCTTTTTTGTGATGTCAATCTCTTTAATACTGTCTTTTTCAATCTTATTATAGTGGTATAATTCTTCTTGGTCAGGAACTTGAGAAAAGCCTAAAAAAGAAACAGAAATAACTAAAAAAGATAAAAATATTCGCATTGTGTTTAGAAATTCAAAAGAGATACAGCAAATATATGCAATTATATCATAAACTGTAGGTGCAATATTAGAACCAATCTGAAACTTATGCTACTTAAATCGGTAAAAATTCTGTATATTTATATTCAAAATCAGACAGATATGTTAGTAAAAGTTTTTGGAAGTGCTGTTTTTGGGATAGAAGCGACCACCATTACTGTGGAAGTAAATGTAGACAAAGGCATAGGATATCATTTGGTGGGATTGCCCGATAATGCAGTTAAAGAAAGTAACTACCGCATTGCTGCAGCGCTCAAAAACATAGGTTACGAACTGCCAGGTAAAAAGATTATAATTAATATGGCTCCTGCTGACTTACGAAAAGAAGGCTCCGCTTATGACCTTACGCTGGCGATTGGTATTTTAGCCGCTTCTTCGCAAATAAACAAGGAAGAAGTCGGAAAATATTTAATAATGGGAGAGCTTTCGTTGGATGGAACGCTTCAACCGATTAAGGGTGCTTTGCCTATTGCGATTAAAGCTCGCGAAGAAGGGTTCAAAGGCTTTTTTCTTCCAAAACAAAATGCAAAAGAAGCTGCTGTAGTTAGCGATTTAAATGTTTATGGAGTAGAAAGTATTAAAGAAGTAATTGACTTTTTTGAACAAAAGACCACTTTAGAGCCCACTATAATTGATACAAGAGAAGAGTTCATGAAAACTCTTGATTTTCCTGAATTTGATTTTTCGGATGTCAAAGGTCAGGAGTCTATCAAAAGATGTATGGAGATTGCAGCAGCAGGAGGACATAATATAATTTTGATTGGACCTCCAGGAGCAGGGAAAACCATGCTTGCTAAACGCCTCCCAGGAATTTTACCTCCGATGACACTTCACGAAGCTTTAGAAACTACAAAAATCCATAGTGTAGCCGGAAAAGTTAAAGAAACAGGACTTATGAATCAAAGACCGTTCAGGAATCCTCATCATTCTGCTTCGGCTGTTTCGCTGGTAGGAGGTGGGAGCTATCCTCAACCTGGAGAAATCTCATTAGCACATAATGGCGTATTGTTTTTAGATGAGTTACCTGAATTTGAAAGAAAAGTTCTCGAAGTATTACGACAGCCTCTCGAAGATCGAGAAGTTACTATATCTAGAGCTAAATTCACGGTTACTTATCCTTCTTCTTTTATGCTAGTAGCTAGTATGAACCCAAGTCCAAGCGGTTATTTTAATGATGGATCACACAGTGTTGCGCCTCATGAGATGCAACGTTATATGGGCAAAATTTCAGGTCCCCTTTTGGATAGAATTGATATTCATATCGAAGTGACACCCGTTCCTTTCGATAAATTGTCCGAAAAGGAAAATCCTGAATCCAGTTCGGAAATACGCATAAGAGTAATTAAGGCAAGAGAAATTCAGACAAAACGATTTGAGCATTTTGAAAATCTTCATTACAATGCTCAAATGAGTAGTAAGCAAATCAGAGAATATTGTGTTTTAGATGAGGCTTCAACAACCCTTTTGAAACAAGCTATGGAAAGGTTAGGTCTTTCTGCTCGGGCTTATGATAGAATCCTAAAAGTAGCTAGAACAATAGCAGATTTAGAGGCTTCTCAAAACATAGCTTCGTATCATATCTCTGAAGCTATTCAGTACAGGAGCTTAGACCGAGAAGGCTGGCTAGGATAACCTCTTTATTTTTAGGATAACAACTTATTTAATGCTAAATTTTGATTCCTAATGTTTATTTTTGTCTTATGTTATTATCCAAATTTTCGGAATTTCTGATAGAAGCTGGTACCGACGAAGCGGGCAGAGGTTGCTTGTCGGGTCCTGTGACCGCTGCAGCTGTTATTCTGCCTGACGATTTTAAATCCGAATTACTTACCGATTCCAAACAATTATCCGAAAAACAACGAAAATATTTGCGCCCTTATATTGAGGATAAAGCAATTTCGTTTGAGGTTGTTCATTTAAACCCTGATGTAATTGATAAAATTAATATCCTGAATGCTTCTATACAAGCGATGCAGGAATGCGTGCTGAAACTCAATCCTAAGCCCGAATTTTTGATTGTGGACGGAAATCGGTTTAAGCCTTTTTCGGATATTCCTTACAGTACCATCATCAAAGGTGACGGTAAATATCTAAGTATTGCTGCTGCTTCAGTTCTAGCAAAAACTTATCGGGACGATTTTATGGATACTATACACGAACAATTTCCGATGTATAATTGGAAAAAGAATAAGGGCTACCCAACGGTTGAGCATAGAAATGCCATTCAAAAATTCGGATCGACTATTTATCATCGAAAAAGTTTTAGGCTACTTCCAGAACAGTTGAAATTGGAATTATAACAAAATAAAAATCCGTACTTTTGCACCTCTTACAAAATACACAACTAATGAAACAAGGTAAACTCATTGTCTTTTCGGCTCCATCAGGTTCAGGAAAAACAACTATAGTAAGGCACCTTTTAGAACAAAAAGAACTCAATCTAGCTTTTTCAGTTTCTGCCGCTTCAAGAGAGCCAAGGCATCATGAAGTGAACGGAAAAGATTATCATTTTATGAGTATCCAAGAATTTAAAAATCACATAAAAGCTGATGATTTTTTAGAGTGGGAAGAGGTATATCGGGATAATTTTTATGGAACACTGAAAAGTGAAGTTCAAAGACTGTGGGATGAAGGTAAAAATGTGATTTTTGATATTGACGTTTCGGGAGGGCTTCGGATTAAAAAGAAATTCCCTGAACAAACATTAGCCATTTTTGTAAAACCCCCGAGTATTGATGAGCTTAAAATTCGCTTAAAAAAACGTTCTACAGAATCAGACGATAAAATAAATATGCGTATTGCAAAAGCATCCGCCGAATTAGCAACGGCTCCTCAATTTGATGTAATCGTAAAAAATAATGATTTAGAAACCGCTAAAAAAGAAGCTTACAAGTTGGTCAGTGATTTTATTGCGAATAAAGATTAAAAATAAATTTTAGTTATATAACTGCTAGCAGAGATGAAAGTCGGACTCTATTTCGGAACTTTTAATCCTATTCATGTAGGGCATCTTATCATCGCCAATCATCTGGCTGAATTTTCTGATTTAGATGAAGTTTGGTTGGTAGTCACTCCTCACAATCCTCACAAACAGAAATCTACTCTGCTTAACGACTATCATAGGTTAGAAATGGTGCGTCTAGCAACTGAAGATTTCCCAAAATTAAAGCCTTCAAATATTGAGTTTAGCCTTCCTCAACCCAATTATACGGTAGATACGCTGGTTCATTTAGAAGAAAAATACCCTAAACACGAATTTTCTTTAATAATGGGGGAAGATAATTTAACCACGTTTCATAAATGGAAAAATTATAACATAATCTTAGAAAGACATTCTATTTATGTTTACCCTCGCCATGCCACCGAAAATGCCGAAAATCAATTAATAAATCATCCGAATGTCCATAAAATAGAGGCTCCTGTTGTAGAGATTTCGTCTACTTTTATTCGAAACGGAATTAAAGAGAAAAAAAATATAAAACCAATGCTTCCTGAAAAGGTTTGGGATTATATAGATAAAAATCTGTTTTATTTTTAAGATACGTATTACTTTTTTACGTCAAAAGTGTCACGAAGGGTGTTGCCGACCATCATAAAACTCAACGTTAGAAGCAGAATAGCAACTCCTGGAATTAATGCTAAATAAGGCTTCCCTAAAATAATATCGCTGTAACTGTCTTTAATCATTCCTCCCCAGCTTGGAGTTGGAGGTTGTGCTCCCAATCCCAGAAAAGAAAGCCCGCTTTCGACCAAAATAGCAGAGGCGAAGTTAGCTGCTGAAATCACAATTATTGGAGCAATTACCGAAGGGAGAATATGTTTTGTCAGTATCCTTGAATGAGAATAACCAAGTGCTTTGGCAGCGGTTATATATTGTGATTGTTTGATGCTTATAATCTGCCCTCTGACTACTCGAGCAACTTCTACCCACATCGTAAGCCCGACTGCTATAAACACTTGCCAAAAGCCTTTGCCGAGTGTAAGTGTTATTGCTATAACCAAAAGCAAGGTTGGAATAGACCATACGATATTTATTAACCACATTACAAAAGCATCTGTTTTTCCTCCGAAATATCCTGCAATACTTCCAAAAAACAATCCTACCACAAGCGAAATAAACACAGCTACAAAACCTATTGAGAGCGAAATTCTCGAACCGACAATCATCCGACTTAAATAATCTCTTCCAGATTTATCAGTACCTAGATAAAATTTTTGAGTTCTAATATATTCTTCTTCTATTTCTGTAGGAGTTATTCCGCTACGAAAATCTGAAAGAAAAACCTCTTTTACCATTTCGGTATTAGAGTTATCGCTATAGGGGGTATATAGAAGTTTATTACCTTGTATTTCGAAATGTTGAATAGGGTAATAATAGAATCGATTTTTTTGTCCAAAAAAATATTCTGAAAAGTCAAATTCAGGAGCGTTAGCTATAGGGACTTTAAGTATCAAAACTTCAAAACCAGGTTGTTTTGATTTTATAGACAAATCTCCCCAGTTAGCGTGTTGGGTTTTGTCAGGAGCTATGATATAAGCTAAAAGACTTATGCCTATCATTAAAAATATGAACATCAAACAAATCATTCCTAATTTATTCTGTTTGAATTTTTTAAAAGGAGTGCTTTTAAGAAATGCCTGGATGTTATTCATAATGATATAAAAGAGGATTAGTTTTGGGTAAACTACAATTAGAATTTACCTAATAACCACCAGATAATTATAAAAACTATTACTGTTCCTAAACATCCTCCTCCGAGCTTTTTGGCTCCATATCCTGCAATTAGAGCTTTAACGAACTTGTTCATAGGTTTTGATTTTTAAGTTTAGGGTAAAGTTATAAAATAATTTCTGGTTTGGTTTTTTATTCAAATAAAAAAGCCTTGAAAATTATTCAAGGCTTTTTATAAAAGTATGTTTTTATTATTTGAAGGCAGAAAAGCCTGTAATATCCATTCCTGTAATTAACAAGTGAATGTCGTGTGTTCCTTCGTAAGTAATTACACTCTCTAGGTTCATACTATGACGCATAATAGAATACTCTCCTGTAATTCCCATTCCTCCTAGAATTTGTCTAGCTTCTCGAGCAATATTAATAGCCATATCTACATTGTTGCGTTTTGCCATTGAAATTTGAGCTGAAGTTGCTTTCCCTTCATTGCGAAGTACTCCAAGTCTCCATGTCAGTAATTGAGCTTTGGTAATTTCAGTAATCATTTCAGCTAATTTTTTTTGCTGAAGCTGCGTTGCCGCAATAGGCTTGTCAAACTGAACTCTTTCCTTGGCGTATCTTAAAGCAGTGTCATAACAGTCCATCGCTGCTCCAATAGCTCCCCAAGCAATTCCGTAGCGAGCTGAATCTAAACATCCAAGAGGAGCTCCTAGTCCTGATTTGTTAGGTAATAAATTTTCTTTTGGAACCTTGACGTTATCAAAAATAAGTTCTCCAGTAGCCGAAGCACGAAGCGACCATTTGTTGTGTGTTTCTGGAGTTGTAAAACCTTCCATCCCTCTTTCTACAATAAGTCCATGGATTCTTCCTTCTTCGTTTTTAGCCCAAACCACAGCTATGTCAGCAAAAGGTGCATTTGAAATCCACATTTTAGCTCCGTTCAACAAATAATGGTCTCCCTTATCTTTAAAGTTTGTTACCATTCCACCAGGATTTGATCCATAATCTGGTTCAGTGAGTCCAAAGCATCCTATCATTTCTCCAGTTGCTAATTTAGGAAGGTATTTCATTCTTTGTTCTTCGTTTCCATATTTCCAAATAGGATACATAACTAAAGAAGATTGGACTGATGAAGTAGAGCGCACTCCAGAATCTCCTCTTTCAATCTCCTGCATAATAAGTCCATACGAAATTTGGTCGAGTCCTGCTCCTCCGTATTCTACTGGAATATAAGGTCCAAATCCACCGATTTCTCCCAAGCCTTTAATAATTTGTTTTGGAAATTCTGCTTTTTGGGCATACTCTTCAATAATCGGGGAAACCTCTTTTTTTACCCATGCACGTGCTGCATCACGCACTAATTTATGTTCGTCCGAAAGTAATTCATCAAGTAAATAATAGTCAGGTGCTTGGAATAAATCTGGTTTCATAAATTCATTTTTTAAAATTGATGCAAAAGTAAGCAAACAAAAGCTATTGTTATAGTCTTTTGTCTTTAAAATAAATTTAATCTGAAATAATTATGATATATTAAAGTTTATTTTTACCTTTATTCTTTCATAAAAAGATAATAAATAAAACAAAAAATAACAAAAAATGAAAAAAATATTAGTACCCACCGATTTTTCTGAACACGCTGATTATGCGTTAAGAACTGCTGCTCAAATCGCAAGAAAGAATAATGGAGAGATAATTTTACTTCATATGTTGGAGCTTCCTTCTCAAGTAGTAGATCAGGTTTCTGGGACAGCAGGAGATATCCCAGAGGTGATGTTTTTTATTAAAAAAACACGCGATCGTTTTGAAGAAGTAAAAAACAGTAGTTTTTTAGAAGGTATTCCTGTAACAGAGGCTGTTCAGTTCGAAAGAGCTTTTGAAGGGATTATCAAAGCTAGTAAAGCTCATAATATTGATTTAGTAGTAATGGGTTCTCATGGAGCTTCAGGAGTTCAAGGACTATTTGTGGGGTCTAATACAGAAAAAGTAGTGCGTACATCAGATATACCTGTTTTAGTTATCAAAAGTGAATTGAACATTCAGGAAATTAACAAATTTGTTTTTGCTTCTGATTTTTCAGATGAAATCAAAAAACCTTTCGAAAATGCAATTGCTTTTGCACAAGCTTTCGGAGCAAGTATTGATTTGCTGATGATTAACACTCCAGGAAGCTTTAGATCAACTGAAGAGTCTGAGAAAAGAATGACTTCGTTTTTAAAAGGGTTTAACTTGCCGAATTATTCGCTACATGTTTACAATGATTATAGTGTAGAAAAAGGAGTGCTTAATTTTGCTAAGCGTACTAATGCAGATTTAATAGGAGTAGGAACTCACGGAAGAACAGGAATAAGCCATTACTTGAACGGAAGTATCGGAGAAGATATAGTAAATACGGCTCAACGTCCAGTTATTACTTTTAAAATATAATTTTAATAAGCCTTATAAAAAAAGCGACCGAAATTCTCGGTCGCTTTTTTTATAAAATAACATTGTCGTTTTAATGAAAAGTAAAGTTGACAAAAACAGCTCTTGTTTTCATGGATTGAATATTACCTGTCCAAGGGCTATCTGGGTTGTTGTCGGGAATAAGTTCGTTGTTGAAGCTGAAGGATCCTCTTATTGAAGGAGAGAAAATAAAATATTCCAGAAAAATATCAATTCCAAATCCAACTTCATAATTATATGTCCATTGATTCATTCGGAATCGCTGCTCGGAGTTATCGTCTTTCGAGTTATAATTACTAGACAAGTTAAGTGAAGCAGACGCTCCTCCTACTAGATAAGGACGAATATTTCCAGTTCTTAAAGAAGAAAACTTTAAAAGCAACGGAATGTTTATATAGGTAGATTTTACTTCTCTTAAACGATCTCTGGGGTTCTGTAAGCCTGGAAAGGTGAGATTCCTTTGAGAATAATAAAGCCCAGGTTCTAAACGCAAATCAATAAATTCGTGTAAGCGTAGATTTCCGACTAACCCCACATTAAAACTGGTGGCATTGTCAACTTGTATTTCGTCAGGGGTATTTTCTTTATAATCGAATTTAAAGTCATAAAAATTAAATCCTAGATAGTATCCCCAATGTACTCTTTGCTTTTGGAAAGTTTCCATATTTATAATTGGGTTTTTTCCAAAGGTGTTAAATTGAGCCTGCATTTGCAGTGCCCATACAATAAATAATAAGGCAAATATTCTTTTCATTATTTTTTAGAAGCTATATATATAGTAGCGGCTCCAAACATTTGTGGTTTGTCTACCACTTCTATAAACCCAATTTTTGTCAAAATATTGTTTAGGGCTTCTCCAAAAGGGAAATTGGAAGCCGATTCGGAGAGGTATCCATATGCTTTTTTATCTTTCGAGAATAACTTTCCTATAAGGGGAAGAATAAAAGAACAATAAAATTTATAACCTTGTTTGAACGGAAATTTTGTAGGAACAGAAGTTTCGAGAATCACAAAAGTTCCTTCTGGTTTAAGTACTCTAAACATTTCTGAAAGCCCTTTTTCTAAGTTTTCAAAATTGCGAATTCCGTAAGCAACCGTAATTACATCAAAATGATTGTCTTCGAACGGAAGATTTTCTGAATCTGCCTGAATAAGTGTTATCCGGTCCGAAAGATTTTTATTTTCAACCTTTTTTCTACCTACTTTAAGCATTCCTTCGGATATATCTACGCCTATTATTGTGGGGGCCTGACTTTCGGATAGCATTATAGCTAAATCGCCAGTACCAGTAGCGACATCTAATATTGTTGAAGGATTCTTCTTTTTAATTAGAGAGACTATTTTCTTTTTCCACTTCATGTCCGAACCAAGCGAAATCACTCGATTAAGATTGTCGTAACCGTCTGATATGGTGTCAAACATCTGTTCTACCTGTTGTTTTTTACCTAATTCAGAGTTTTTGTATGGAGTAATATTTTTTGACATTATTTTTAATAAAAAAAGGTTCGCAAAGATACTCATAAAATTTATAAGATTGGTTTATTTTTCCTTGCGCAAAAATTCATAGTTTTGTACTGTACTAAATAATTACAACTCCTCACCTATAATGATAATCACCCTCACTTCCGATTTCGGACTTAAAGACCATTACGCTGGTGCTTTAAAGGGGGCTATATATTCAAAACTTCCGACAGCAAAACTCGTAGATATCTCGCACGAAATTTCGCCTTTTGTCCTTCAAGAAGCAGCTTATGTTATCAAGTCAGCCTATGGTTTTTTCCCTGAAAAAACCATCCATCTGGTTTTGGCGGACGCAGAATTTACTCGCGAAAAAAGGCCGATTATAGTGCTTTGGAACAATCATTATTTTATTTCTGCAGATAGTGGTATCTTAAGCTTAGTTACTGCTGACCAAACCCCAGAAGCCATTATTGCGCTTCCTTTTGAAGAGAATGAAGATGCGACAGAATTATTTATAAAAGCCGCTGTCGAAATAGTAAATGGAAAGTCCCTTTTTGAGATGGGAGAAGTCATCGCTTCGCTGAAAGAGGTGCAACCACTCAAAGCAGTTGTTTCTGAAGATAAGAGCAAGATTACGGGAAATATTATCTATATAGATAGATTTGGGAATGCCATAAGTAATATTTCAAGGGATTTGTTTGAACAACTTCGTGAAGGAAGGAATTTTGATATTCTTTTCAGGAATTATCGAATTACAAAAATACACAACACATATATCAATTATTCGACCGAAAAAAATGCAGAAGATGGAGGTAAATTAGCCATCTTCAACCGTTCAGGACTACTCGAAATTGCTCTTTATAAAGGTAATCAACGCAGTGGAGGAACGGCCTCAAGTCTTTTAGGAATAGAATATGAAAGTAGTATTTCTGTGGTATTTAAATAATCAAGATAGATTTAGCATTTCCACTCGTACTAATCCGTCTTCATCTATGTTAAGTAGCTTAACGGGTTGGAGAGTATTGGCCAAATAAGGATTCCAAGGGGTTTTAACCTTTACGTAATTTTCTGTAAACCCGTGAATATATCCCTCGTGATTTTCGTTTTCAAAAAGAACAGTTTTGATTTTACCTAGCTGAGATTCGTAAAAAGCTCTTCGTTTTTTTACAGAAAGGCCTCGGAGCATTTTACTGCGTTTGCTCCTGATATTCATTGGAACTGGATTTTCCATTTCGGCTGCGACAGTATTATCTCGTTCAGAATAGGTGAATACGTGTAGATACGAGATGCCCAAATCTGCTAAAAAATTGTACGTCTCCAAGAAATGCTCATCCGTTTCTCCTGGGAATCCGACAATTACATCCACTCCAATACAAGCGTCAGGCATTGTTTTTCTGATTCTTGCTACTCGCTCCACATATAGTTCTCTTAAATAACGCCTTCTCATTTTTTTGAGAATATCATTACTTCCAGATTGTAGGGGGATGTGAAAATGAGGAACAAAAGTTCTACTTTGGGCTACAAAATCAATGGTTTCATCTTTGAGCAGATTAGGCTCTATAGATGAAATGCGAAGCCTTTCAATTCCTTCGACCTTATCCAAGGCTTGAACAAGTTCATAAAAAGTATGTTCGTGTTTTTTGTTTCCGAATTCTCCTTTTCCGTAATCTCCAATATTCACTCCGGTTAACACAATCTCTTTGATGTTTTGCTCTGAAATTTCCTTGGCATTTGTCAAAACATTTTCTAGAGTATCGCTTCTAGAAATTCCACGAGCTAAAGGGATGGTACAATAAGTACATTTATAATCGCATCCATCCTGAACTTTCAAGAAAGCACGAGTTCTATCTCCGATAGAATAACTACCCACATAAAAATCCGCTTCCTCAATTTCACACGAATGGACTTCTCCAAAATCATTTTTGGATAAATCGTTGAGATAATCGGTAATTTTAAACTTTTCGGTGGCTCCTAATACTAGATCTACACCATCAACAGAAGCTAGCTCTTCGGGTTTAAGCTGAGCGTAACATCCTACAGCTGCTACAAAAGCTTTGTCATTTTGCTTAAGAGCCTTTTTGACCACTTGTTTGAACTGCTTATCTGCATTTTCAGTAACAGAACAAGTATTGATGACATAAATATCTGCTTTATCTTCAAAATCAACCCTTTCGAAACCTTCTTGCTGAAAGTTTCTGGCAATAGTTGAAGTTTCTGAAAAATTCAGTTTACATCCCAGTGTGTAAAAAGCGACTTTTTTTGGAGTGACTGTCATTCTAAAATTCAAACAAAAATGAGCGCAAATTTACGGACAAATATTGAGATACACAATCATTTTTGATTTTGGAATATACTCATTTACAAACTATTAAATTATCAAATATTTGCTTTTTAGAACTTATGAAACACTTTTTTTGACATATTGTTGCCATAATACTGTAATTTTTTTTTAAAGCAACTTGAAATAAAGCAAAAAGATGCTACCTTTATCTCTTTTTACAACACTCTTATGGATACAAAAATTCTTATTATTGGGGCTTGTGGTCAAATTGGAACAGAGCTTACACAACAACTCCGCAAAATTTATGGAATAGAAAACGTCATTGCTTCAGATGTTAGAAAACTAAATAATTCGGTAGTAAATGACGGGATTTTTGAAGTTGTAAATGCATTAGACTTTAATCAAATTCAGGAGTTGGTCGAGAAATATAAAATCACAGATGTATATCTGATGGCTGCACTTCTTTCGGCTACTGCCGAAAAAAACCCAGCATTTGCATGGGATTTGAATATGAATTCGCTTTTTCATGTGTTAAATTTAGCTAAAGAAGGGAAGATTAAGAAGATTTTTTGGCCTTCGAGTATTGCTGTATTTGGCCCGACTACTCCAAAAATAGATACTCCGCAGTTTACGGTGATGGAGCCTTCGACCGTTTACGGTATTAGTAAGCAAGCAGGCGAGAGATGGTGCGAATATTATCATAATATTTATGGAGTGGACGTCAGAAGTATTCGTTATCCTGGGCTTATCAGCTGGACAACACTTCCTGGAGGAGGAACGACAGATTATGCAGTAGATATATATTATAAAGCCTTAGAAAGTCAAACTTATGAATGTTTCTTGTCTGAAAATACAGGGCTTCCGATGATGTATATGGATGATGCAATTCGAGCTACTATTCAGATAATGCAAGCACCACAAGAACAAATCAAAATTCGTTCTTCTTATAATTTATCGGCTATTTCGTTTACTCCAAAAGAAATAGCGCAAGAAATCAAAAAACATATTCTGGATTTTACAATTACATATAATCCTGATTTTAGGCAAAAAATAGCAGATAGTTGGCCTTCAAGTATTGACGACAGCAGAGCTAGAGAAGATTGGAACTGGAAGCATGAATTTGATTTAGACAAAATGACTCAAGTGATGCTTGAGAACCTTTCTAAAAAATAAAAAGGGATACATAGCTTGTTATTTCCCATAAAAAAAACCAAGTATATACTTGGTTTTTTTTATGGGTTGATTCCACCTGTTAAGAAAGGTTGTCTAAATTATTTTATTAGTAATCAAAATACCAGTTAAATAAATCAGAACGGATTCCGACCGAAAACCAAGTTGTACTTTGATCAAAAGTGGCCGCAGTATTAGTATGCGGGTCGAAGTTTCGGTAAGTTATATTGGCAAAAACTTTTAGGTTAGTACTCGGATTAATTAGATATCCTGCTTGAATATCTCCAATCAAGACTTTGGTTTGGTTTCCTTGTCCTGTTTTTACCCCTGTATCAAACGGGCGGTTTTCGTCATAATCTAAGTAAATATTCCCACCGTAGTTAAAATTGTCTTCATCCGTATTAAAATCAAGCCCTCTTGTTCCTATAGTGAGTTTTGCATCTGCAAAATAACGACCTTTAAAGTAACGTGCTACTAAAATTAATTCTTTAAAATTCCCTCCCCAATTGTGACCCATACTTTGGTTGTTGTGAGCATAGTTGGTGATAGGATCAGAATGTGAATATACATAAGGGCGAACAATATTATATTCGGCTTGTAAAAGTAGGTTGTCCAGCCCAAAAGCATCATAATATTTAGCTCCTATCTGATATCCAAACTTATTTTTCCAACTTTGATCCTGTGCTTTTACATCATTTAAAGAGAATTCGTCTATTAAAAACTGACCATAAAGATTTATTTCGTTATTGATTTTGAATTTAGAGGTAAGTCCTAAAAGTGCATTTCCAGACTTTGAAGACGAATTGAACTCTACGGTTCTATAAAAGATAATAGGATTGACAAAGTTCATATCAAAACCTCTTTCATTTGAATTAGTCCATACGACGGATTCAAAAACACCTATATTGAGTCTATTGGATACATTCCAGCTGAGATAATGATTAGCCATGTATTTTGTAGCATAAGTTCGATCTACGGTCACTTCATCTCTCAAATCTTTGAGCCACATATAAGTGTTGGTATATTTTATTTTCCAGAAAGTAGTATTAATCTTAAAATAAGGATATGGAGAGGCTCCATCTCCTTGCAAAAGCGAACGATATCCATCTCCTAAAAAGTTGCGTCCGTAACCTAACTGTAGATTGATAAAATCACTTGGAGTATAGGTCAGATTCGCATCAGCAGAAGGGAAATCGAAAGAATCCTCTTTAAATTCTTTTGCTATTCCAATGCCAGGGATAACCGCTGGATTTCCTCCACTAGGTCGAATAGAGATAGCATACTGATTATAATAATCGGCAAAACGCCCTTGACTTTCATACAAAACGGTCGAAAAATGGAGTTCTTTTCCTAAAGCACCTTGAATTTGTATAGCTCGGGTATTGTTGTAAGTATAATCTAAATCACTGTCAGAGTCTTTTCCTAGGCGTAAATCTAAAACAGGATTCATTGTAAACCAATAGTTTTCTCCTTGTATGCTTACCAGGTTTTCGTTCCATAGTTTACGTCCCCACCAACCAGATTTATTTTTGTAAATATCCTGATACGATTTTTCTAAATCGTAGTATTTAGAAACTTCTGCATAGGTATAAGGTTTTTGAGCGGTATGATTATTTGCCCCCATTTGATTCATAGCTCTGTCAAACTGTGCGTAATAATTATGAGAAAACGGAATGTTTAACTGACTTTGAAGCTGTGGATTTTCAAATTTAAGATAAACAATACTATCCAGCTCTGTAAGGGGTTGGTTTTTGGTTTTGGTGAATATAGGTTTGTCTTGTGAATCATTCAACGAAAAGGGAACGGGTTCTTGTAGAGGAATTGTAACAGTAAGAGTATATTTTGCGTAAGTAGGGTTCCCATTATGAATAGGAGGTGTTACTTTTGGCAGTTTCGAAAACACTCTGTTTATTTCCTGGTTTATTTCTTGATAGGGAGTATTAGTGTGTAAAACTGTAAACTCACCTTGATTATCTACTTGAAAAAGTACAATAATATTTGCTTTATAATCTTCTTTAGAAGCAATTTCAGGCACTTCGAAGTTATGAAAAACAAATTCCTGTAATTTGTTATAAAAACAAAATTCTGTTTTGCGGGCGTCTAAATTCTCACAACCTTCAAATACAGGAGGTTTTTCAGAAACTTTGGTTTGAGCCATAGCCAACTGAATTCCCAAAAAGAGAGAAAGGAATAGGTGTTTTTTCATTTTTATAGATTTTATACTCAAAGGTAAGAACATTAATAATTGCTTTTTGACGTCCCCCCGTCTGCAATAATTTTAGCAGAAGAAGTCCCAATTCTCTTTACTCCTATTTTAATCATTTGTTCAGCTTCTTCTAAACTGCGAACTCCTCCCGAAGCCTTTACAGGAAGTGGAAATGAGTTTTCAATCATAAGTTTGATGGCTTCCACTGTTGCTCCATTGGGTTGTCCAGGTTCGGTTTTGTAAAAACCAGTCGAAGATTTTACAAATACTTTATCATAAATGCTTTCGTCAAAATGAGCGATAATTACATTTTTTATAAGTGCTGAAATCTGGATAATTTGCATTGGGTTAAGTGCAGCTGTTTCAATAATCCATTTTACAGTTTTGTTGTTGTCTAGACAAAGTTTGCTGCATTCCAAAACCTCTTGTTTAGACTTGTTTGAATTCCCTTCTTTAAAAGCTGTATAATCAATAACAAAATCCAGTTCGTCTGCACCATCTTTAATGGCTTGTTGTGCTTCCTTTAATTTTTCTTCGACCAAAGAATTTCCTGAAGGAAAATCAATTACAGTCCCGACCAATACTTCTGAGTTTGCTTTGTCAATCATAGTTCGTGCTATCGAAACTACCTCTGGACGAATCATTATCAATTTGAAATCATGGTCGATTGCTTCTCGGATAAAACTTTTGGATACTTCTATATTTTCGCTTTCAGATAATCCTGCCTGAGAAGCGGTTTTAAGATAGGTAGAATCTAAATATTGTTTGATTTGCATTATAGTGTTTTTTGTGTTTTTTGTTTTTTTCGGTACAAATATAAAACTCCTATTCCTACTAGAGCTCCTATAAAATTAGCAAGCATATCGTATAGGTCGGCTGTTCTTTTTTCAGTAAATAGCTCTTGAGCTACTTCTATAGCTCCTCCCAAAATCAGAGCTGTCCAGAAGATGAAAAAAAGTGTCCTACCTTGTACCTGTTTAGTATAGAAAATAAAATTTCCCCATAAAAAAACAAATACAAAATAGAACACAAAGTGAGCTAATTTGTCATACGAACCAAGTTCTGAAAGGACTTCTGGAGGTTTAGAAAAAGACACCAAGCTCAAGACAATAATAGTAATTGTCCAAAGAAAGGAACTCCAAAAGTAAAACTTTTTAGGCACCAATCAGATTTTTGTAATCCTCAGCTGACAGCAGTCCGTCAATTTCTGATAAATCAGAAATTTTTACTTTAATCATCCATCCGTCTCCATAAGGATCAGTGTTTACTAGTTCTGGTTCTGTTTCTAAAGTTTCATTGAACTCAATAACTTCTCCTGAAAGAGGTAAAAACAAATCAGAAACTGTTTTAACAGCTTCAACTGTTCCGAAAATTTCGTCTTTGCTTAATGTTTGATCAAGTGTTTCAACTTCGACATAAACAATATCTCCTAATTCTTTTTGGGCAAAATCAGTGATTCCTACTGTTGCAATATCTCCGTTTACAACCACCCATTCATGATCTTTAGTGTACTTTAATTCGTTTGGAATGTTCATGTTAATTAATAAGATTTATAGTTAGTATTTTAATTTCCAAAATTATATCTCAATGTAAACCCTGCTCTGATATTCGTAACTGGATAAGCTGTTGAAATAACCGCTTTCGAAAACGAATGATCATAGTACAAAATTACTGTAAAGTTACGACTAAAAGCATAATCTGCCGTAAATTTTGCAGACCACATATTTTGTCCTCCTCCTAATTCGTTATTATCATAATCCAAATAACGCACAATAGTTTTGTTATTCGTGTAATTCAAATCCAATTTAAGGTTCAAATCACTTTTAATTGTATTCGTTGCATTATCTGCTAATGTAGTATTTATTATTACATCTTTAATGCGATATCCCGTTCCGAAAACATAAGTTTGCCCTTGCATTTCTGTCAATAAGTTGTTGTCAAAACTCAAAGACAAGGCACGATCTTTCTTTACCTCTGCTCTAATCTGTACTGAATTTTTCATTTCAAATTCAACTCTTACTAATGGGTTGAATTGCTCTACTAAATTTACGTTAGACACAATAGTTTTTGGGTAATAATTTCCTGCTGTATCAAATCCGTTTGGATCCTGATTATAATCAAAATTCGAACGATAAGCATTAATAGAATACGAAGATCTATAGGCGTGCTGTATTGAAAAACGTCTGAATTTATCTTTAAAGAATTTATATCTCATAAGTCCTGTATATCGTAAATTCCAACCAGGAATCGGAAGGTTGCGCAATACTCCAAGCGAAACCCCTGATGCATCTTGCCCCGTATAGGCAGAGAAAAACGCTGGAAGTAACACTTCTTGAGAGGTTTTTCCGTAACCAATAGGGAATCCATCCGCCCCTATATTGGTTGGGTCACTTAAATCAATACCTTTATTTTCTGCCAAGCGGTTTGCAATAATAATCCTATTGTCTCTGAAGTCTTGAAAAGCTTCTGAGAAATTTTCATCGCTCTTAGAAAAAGCGGTTCTAATCATATTGGTTGAAATAGAGAAATTACCTGAATCATAAGGAGACCTAGCATTGTATACTCCGTCAGTAACATCGAATTGTTCCGAAAAATTCTCAGAATGATTACGGTCAGCCGATAAGTCAATTTTTAAATCCGGGAAAGGTTCTAAAGATGCTGTTAAATTTAGCGTTTTAGTACTTACTTGCGTATAGTTTTGGTTGTAATTAGGGTAATTTGTAAGCCATCCATTTTGTGCTGCTTCGTATCTTACATCTTCTTGACTTCCCATTACGAATCCTAAAGTTGGTCTTGATGTACCTAAAAAACCAATAGCTGGTAAATAGCCTGGTAAAACCGTACCATTATTTTCGGTGTAGTTTAACTGAACAGTTTTTAAGCTAGTTACAACTCCTATTAACCCTTCTATAAACACACCTCTACCACTGCTTTGTGGTTGATTTCCTCCCGAAACCCTTTGCCCAGGAACGGCTCCCCCTGAAGTTGGCCTTGTTGGTGCTTTTGCTTGAGGCTTTTTGGTAAGACCGATATATTTATAGAACAAGTCCATATTAAGGGTAGAGTTCAAATTGTGGGAATTAGAATTTTGAATAGTATTTCCTAAATCATAGAACATTCCTTCGCTTTCTATGGTTCGAAGTCCGTCAGAAGATCTCAACCAGTTAAAATTAGAATTATAAGTATAATTTGATTTTAAAAAGCTTAAGAAAGGTATTTTTTCAAAAGGCAATTCATAATTCAACACTATTTGTTGAGTATGTTGGTTAGGCTCTCCCGTATTCCAATAATCGTCCCAAACCGAATAAGAATCAATCGGTACATTGTCTTCATCAAGATAACTACGAACAATATTACTTGTGGTTACGTTATAATTTATTTTGAGATTTTTAGTAAGATTATAATTGAAACCATAGTTGTAATTAAACATATAATTTCGTCTATAAAGTGGGTTTAACGGGATTCCCTGTACTTCAACTTGACGGAATTGTTGTCTGTTGTAATTGCGCAGTATACTCGTGTTAAAAGTAATGTTTGAAGGCAGGTAGTTAAAGTTAAAATCCTGAAGGATTTTCCAATAACTACTCTTCTTCATAAACTCACTGTTTTTGAAGGGCTCTACTGGTTTTGCATCAAAACTATAACTATAATCTGCAGTGGTTTGTACATTTTGATCTAACAAATCTTCCACTTCATAATTATGGTGATTAGTTTCTGTATAAGAATAAGAAAGAGTTATGTTTTCAGGATCATAGATTCGTGGTTTTTGTTCAGGATTCTTATCCTTTTTTACTCCAATAAAGTTAATACTTTTGATTTTAGTATATTCTATAGCTCTCTCTTTTACATTATCTCTTGTGGCTCCATCCGAAATTCCGTCAAGATATTCTTCTAAACGGATATCTTGATAGTAAGGGTCATACTCTGGAGTAATAAATTCTTCTCCTATCGAATAACTGAAAGGCAGTCGGACTCTCCAATTAACAGGTAGAAGTTTTCCTAACTGAAAACTCGAAACAACGTTGTATTGGTATCTGTCTTCTCTACTTCTTTGTGCAGGCTTGTCTTCTATTCCTCCAAATCCGATAGTATTCATGTTTCCAGCTGCTGTAAAGTTTGCAAAGTCCGCAAAATTTGCATCCATACTTACTGTGGCTGCCATACCTCCTCGATTATCCATTTCGGCCAGTCGAAGTTCGTTAAACCAAACCTCCCCTCTAATATTAGAGGTAGAAATGTTTTTAACTCCCAGCATTAAAGTACGCACATAACCAAAGTTTGGATTTCCTTTGATACCGATTCTTAAATTACTATTAGAGTTAGGGTCTAATTGCTGTACATACTGATAGAAAACTCCATTGTTTTCTGGAGGCAACATACTCCAGTCATCTGGGGTCATCTGAATTGCCGCTATTTTAAGTTGGGTAAGCAAATCCAGACTGATATCTAAGTTGTTTGCTTCTGGCCACACGTCAGTGTCTATGATAGCGCCTTCTGGAGTAACTTTAAGAGGAACTTCAATTTGATAGAAGTTTTGAGAAAAATCGTTACCAAAGCGAATAAATGCCACCATCTGATCATCTTGTAAACCAGAGGTTTCTCCATCTGGGTTTTCAGCAGATAATAGAGGTAATGCCTCAGCATGTAAAAACATCTTTAGGCGTTTGTACTGACGCATATCTACATTCACTTGTTTGAAAACAGCACGAGAATCATGAGGTTCTAATCCTCCAGTATAACTTCCATCCGCACTTGAAATCCTCATTGAAAGCGACTGTTCATTCTGATTAATAAGAGTGTTGTTTTGGTAGAGTTGTTCTCTTTGAACTCCAGGAGGTGTAATGTAGTTAATAGGAGAACGATCTCCATTTTCTTGAACATTTACCGTTTGAATATCAAAAGAAGTATTGTCGCTGTCATTATCAGTTTCAAAAGGGTCTAATGAATAAGTATAACGTCTCCATTCACTACGTACTAAATCTAGGGTTCCGAAACGAAGTGTAATTTCTTCAGAAAAACCAGTTACATACAATCTCATAAAACGTATCGAACGCAAATCAGAAATACCTCCAATAGGAGTTCCCTCTGCTAAAGGAACTTTAAATTGAATCCATCTTGCAGGAGTAGAAGTTTCACCATTAGGTCCCTGACCCTGAAAAGTAGCAGTGGTATTCATTACGTTTGTAATGTAATTTTGCCCTTCTTGCATATTAGGTTGAATATCTATAGAGAATTCATAATACGCATCTATAGTATTCATTGTATTGTCTCTGTTTACGTCTTCCACATCAGGAAGAGTTGAGGAGCCTCTGCTGTTGTCAGATAAATTTACTGGAGAGTTCCCTTGAGTGCCGTTGTATCTCTTATATCTTTCTAAAATATTCCCTTGAGCGGCCAAGAAATTTTGATAATTATCTTGAGCAGGATCTTCTAATCCCGCAAAAGCAGGGAATTTTTGAGCTTCTTCTGTATCGGTTAATCCATCAAATCCTAAATCTTGTGCGGCTCTATTTGCTTCATTTGTATCAAAAGCATAAATAAGTGATTGAGATGCAGGTACTTTTCCCCAGGCTGTTGGTTGAGTAACTTGATTAGAACCAGCTTCCGGAAGTCCATTTTCATACATCTTACGACCATCTTTCAGAATGTCTTCGGATATTTCTCCCAAATTAATTCGTAATTGACCAGAGTTAAAAGGGTTAGCTACATCTCCTGGGTTTCCGACAAACGGGTCTAGCATCCAAAACTGTATGTATTCTACGTTAGCTTGTTCAAAATTGGTCGAAGTAATTCCTCGCATAATACCCGCCCAATTATCTTGAGGGTTCGGAAGCGTATTGGTTCCGTTTGCAAGTGGGTTAAAGTTATATGGACCTCTTTCTGTAGGATAATAGCTTAAATCAAGTGTCGGTACAACTGTTGTTTGCCCTTGTGCAATATCATTTACTGGGAATAATTCTCGTATGTATATTCTACGAGTTTTGTTAGAGGCTAAATCATTTTCACTTATCCCAGAAGGACGTTGGCTAGTATAAAAAACAGGGTCTATAGTATACCAAGAAAGTCGTGCTCTTTTGTATCCAGAGGCAGGAGGGTCTTCGGGTAATGGATTAGGGAGTTCTCCTCCAAACCCAATAGGTGCACTTGAAAGGCTCCATGCAAAAGGAGATTTCATGTCTAGGTTGGTTTGAGAGCCTTCAAAATCTTCTACATAAACAGTTGCCTCTCCATCAAACTTGTCTCCTTTTGGAGTGTCAGATTTAAGGAAAGCAACTTCTCCTCTAATTGAAAAATTAGAAGGAACATCTGTATCTATATTTGGTAGTTTATTGACCAGTCGGGTGAAGAAGGGAACTTCTGTAGAATAGTTAAGGTTAACTCCATATATAGTATTGTTTACGGATTCTTGTCCATAAGCAGACTTTTGAGTAAAAGGCTTTTCTGCCATACGCAAAAAGGTTCCACCTACTAGAAACTTGTCTGTAAATTTATGCTCTATATTAAATCCAAAAAAACGCTTGGTCTGCTGACCAAAAACCTGATTGTTTTCTACTTTGATTTCAATCGGTATACCTGAAGCTTGTATAGAAGGGTCTATCAAATGCACTTTCCCTTGTTGGTAATTTACGGTATAGTCTTGACCTTCAACTAAAATTCTTCCTCCAACTGACACTACAACCGATCCTTGAGGAACATTGAATGCTCCAATTGAGATTCCATCTCCTGTTGTAGAACGAAAACGCCCTTTTAGTAAGAATTTATTTTTTTCACTTTCCTGAAGAGAGGCTGCTTGGGTACTTTTATATAGTCGGGTATAGACGTATTTGTTTTGATTAGGGTTATAAGTAGTCTCGTCATCGTATAACTCGGTCGAGGTTGGAGAAGATTTTAATTTTTCGAAAAGATGCTTTCCGAAAGGCTCTACTGTTGTGAATATAATTCTACCGAAGCGAGGGTCAATGGTAATTCCGTTAAAAGTATTTGTATTTTGTTGTTGATTCTGATTTTGATTATTTCCTCCCATTCCTCCTGGTTGATTGCTATTCTGAGGAGTTCCCATATTTCCGTATTGACCTTGTTCAGACAATGGGTTGTTTCCTGAAATATTAGCAACATAATCAAAAAAACCATCTCCTCCTGGTTGAGGGTCATTAGTATAGTTTAATTGGTCTAGATGAAAAACTCTCAATAAAGGGGTTGCTTCTACATCCTGAGGTAAAGGGTTTGATTCATCTGCTTGAGTTATGTAATTTAACGGTGATGGGTCAGTATAGAGGATGTTGAATTTAAAACCATCTTGCTCTAATTGGCTTCCTCCTGGAATAGCATAGATGTTTTTCATCATTAAATTCCAAATAGGCTGACTTACATTAGTAATATTACTTTTCAGCATTTTCAAAATCAAAGCTTGTGTAGTAGGAATTTCCCCCAAGTTAGGATCAGGGTTTGGTGTAAAAACAGTAGAATCTACTCCGTCTGTACCAAATTCTCCTACTTGATATACTTGGCCACCCACTGTATATTGAAACGCTACTGCCAATACCTCATCATTGTTCAATTTCTGATTCAATGAAATATACCCAAGTTGGGGATGAAATGAAAATTCATTTTGATTTAATTTTCGGGCATTCTCAAGTTTAATATAATCAGTTCCTTCGTTTACCCCTTGACCTGGTGCCTGACCTGGAAGCTGAATACCTAGATTTACTGTAGCAACATCACGAATATTGTTGTTTAAAAAACTATTGGCTCCACCTATATCTTTTGGGTTGTATTTGTTGTTGGCATTGTCAGAAGGAGTGTTGGCTGGAGTATTAAAAAAGTTAGGGTCAGAGTTAACAACTATCTGGCTGGTCGGAACCCCCTGGAGTTGTGCCTCTCCTAAATCTTGTAAGGCAATAATATTTCTGTTGTTGAACCCGTCGAGCGGAGTAGCGTTTATACGATTTTGTCTATTGGTAACCCAGACTTCAATTCTTGTAATCTGTACTCTACTATCGATAAGCGGATAATTTCGTAGCGCATCATCATATTTATTTCTGAAATATTGTGATAAGAAATAGTGTCGGTCTGCATCATAATCTAAAGCGAATAATTCGAAGTCTTGTAACATTCCTCCACCTTCTACAGTTACTCCTTTGGTTTGTGAGCGTTGTTCAGAAAAGATACCCGTCACAGTGGTTTTTCCGAATTGTAATTGTGCTTTCACCCCAAATAAACTTTGAGCCCCTCGGATAAGTGAAGTGTTAAGCGGAAAACTCACGTTTCCGATTTCTATTTTCTGAATAATATCATCCTCGGTTGGAGTGTATTCGAGCTTAAACAGATTCTGAAAATTAAAGGTAGACTGAGTGTCGTAATTTCCCGAAACCTTTAATCTTGTTCCTACCATTCCGTTAAGTCCCACGCTAATTCTCTGATTAAAATCAAAACCTAACACACTTCTGTTTCTAGGAGATAAGGCAGGATTATCTTGTTTAGAATAACGTATTCCTAAATCCAATTCTACCGAACCTGTCGGTTTAACATCGATGGTGTTGCTCCCAAAAATACTTTCGAATAGTTTAGAGTGTACTCTGTAACCAGGCAGTACATCTCTATGTGCATTAGGGTCTTCAGAATTTATAGCTTGTGACTTCTGTTTAAAATAATCACTGATTGATTCTTTCATAAGTCGCTCCTCATATTCTTTGGGAGTAAGAAAAAGAGGATAACTAATGTTGATAGTTCCTAACTTGCTATTCAGAACATATTTATCTAATACGGGGTCATATTCATAGACTTCCGAAATACTCGGAGGATTTTGCATTTCAAGCGTTCCTGAATCATAACCAGATTTCGGCTCTACTTGTTCCTCTTCTTCTTGGGCATTTACATTGAATCCAAAGAATAATATTCCTAAAAATAATGCTTTGACAAAAAGCTGTTTAATGGTATGCTTATGTATTGTTTTCAAGGATTATAGGTTTTTTAATGCCTGTTTGATAATGTTTTCAACTGATGCTTGTGGGGTTTCTTTCAGAACTTTCTCAACGGCTTTTTCTGCCAATTTTCTGTTAAATCCTAAAACCTCCAAAGCAGATAACGCTTCAGATTTATTTGTATTGTCTGAAAGTGTAGAAACTTCGTCTAAATCATAGATTTTTAACACTTTTTCTTTAAGTTCAATGATAACTCTTTGAGCTGTTTTTGCACCAATTCCCTTAGCGGATTGTATAGTTACAACATCAGAAGCAGCAATAGCTTCAATTACTTGTTTGGGAGTAAGTGAAGAAAGCATTGTTCTGGCAATTGACGGACCAATCCCTGAAATAGAAATTAAGAGCTTGAAGATTTCTCGTTCGGATTTTTCCATAAATCCATAAAGAGTATGCCCATCTTCTTTTACCTGAAGGCAAGTGTAGAGTTTAATGTTCTCCAAATCAGGAAGAAGGGAAAAAGTATGTAGAGAAATATTGATGTAATAACCTACTCCCGTACAGTCTATAACCACGTAAGTCGGTGATTTTTCTATTAGTTTTCCTTGAATATGTGTAATCATTTTTATGTTTTGCTTATTTTGAAAGAAGTTTTACTTACTTTTTCACGGCACAAAATAGCTCCAAATGTAACAAAAAACCACTATGATAAACAACGAATTATGTAGAAATTACTGTTTTATCACTTTAATTAATACATTTAGTTGCTCCAATTCCAGTTTTGTCGGTTATAAATTGTGCGTTATGACAAAACGAAATAAGCTTATTTTTAATCAGATCAAGTACTTCTTTTTTGTATTTTTCAGGATATAGAATATGTACATTAGCTCCTGCATCAAGTGTAAAACAAACGGGTATTTTGGTTGATTCTCTGAATTCCCAAATATGGTTAATGATTTGTAATGTGTTGGGTTTCATAAGAATAAAATAAGGTTCAGAAGTCATCATCATACTGTGTAAAGTAAGTGCTTCACTTTCTACAATATCGATAAATCTCTGATAATTTCCTGATTTAAAAACCTCTAAAATTTCTGAAATATTTTTGTTGGCTTGTTCAAAGCGCTTTTCAGCAAATGGATGATTGTGCATTAGGTTGTGACCGACCGTACTCGAAACTTGTTTTTGTCCAATATCTACCAATAAAATAGAATCTTGGTAGTTTTTAAAATTTTCGTGTATTTCGAAATGAAGTTCTTCTCCGAATAGATCTGAACTATGAGGGATTTCTGAATGTTTTCCCCAAACAATTGGGTTCCCTTTTATGCTTCTACACGCACTTCCAGAACCTAATCGAGCTAAAAACGAAGCTTTTCTGTAAAAAAAGTCATCTGAAATTTCTGTAAACTCCCGTTCAATATCCATCAAACATAAAGAAAGTGCAGCCATAGCTGAAGCTGAAGATGCAATTCCTGAGCTGTGTGGAAAAGTATTTTTGCTGTCAATCGTGAAATGGTAGGATTTCAGAAAAGGGAGATAGCGTTCGATTCTTTGAAAATACTGCTCGAGTTTTGGATGAAAATCAGCTTTTGGTTTCCCTTCAAACAAAAAGTCGAACGAAAAATTATCCAATCCTTCTTTTTTCACGAAAGCTACTTCTGTAATTGTCTTACAGTCCGAGAGTGTAAAGCTTATTGAAGGGTTAGCGGGAATTTGATGTTGTTTTTTTCCCCAATACTTAACTAGTGCAATATTGCTTGGAGCTTCCCATTTTACAATTCCTTGTTCTTCTGAAAAATTATATGAACTCGGGATAAAATCATTCTCTGAAATAATCATAAACAAAATTTAAATAGCAAAGATACACTTTCGGGCTGAAACCTCCGAAAAACATTAATTCCACAATAAATTCTACAGTTGTATGTTGCTGAATTCCACGATTTGCCCATTTTTTTAAAACCTAAAAAAAGCAATAATACTATGGGATCCCTTTATTTCTCTGTATTTTAATAAATCTTGTTGATTTCTATCATACTGGCATGATTCTCTCTATTTAATTAAGTGTAATGCAATCTCAAAATCGAAAGATTTTTTTACATAAGATTACAAGTTAGTATTGAGTAAGGTGGTTTTTTTTAGAGGAGTAATCCTCTGAAAGAGAAAAGGAAGCAGGAGTGCTTCCTTTTTTTTTGAATCCACTTTTGATTTAAAGATAAATCCATTTTTTTCTCTAACTTTGTGAAATAAACCATCAATCCTAATATGAGCAAAAAGATTTTAGTAGTAGATGACGATGTGGCTTTCTGTACCTTACTTCAGACTTTTTTAAAGAAAAAGGGATTTGATGTGACGAACAGTTTCACAGGAAAAGAAGCTTTTGATATAATTGATAAAAATCAGTTTGACGTAGTTATCACAGATATTCGTCTCCCTGATAGTGATGGAATGGAAATCCTTAAGAGAGCAAAAGAAAAGGATTTTGGTATTCAAGTGATTTTAATGACTGGATACACAGATATAAAAACAGCTGTTAACGCAATGAAGTTAGGAGCGTATGATTATGTTGGCAAACCAATAAATCCAGAGGAGTTGCTCTTTACCATAAATAATTCACTTTCTAAAAAGGACGAAAAGCCAAGTTTTGTGGATGAGTCTAAAAGTGCTGAGAAGAGTAAGCAAAACAATAATACTGACGGGAAGTTTGTAAAAGGAACTAGCAGCATCTCTCATAAGTTGCAAGAACATATTTCTCTTGTTGCTCCAACTAATATGTCAGTTTTAATAATTGGAGATAGTGGAACAGGGAAAGAATATATTGCCCATTCTATTCATATCCAAAGTAAGCGGAAGCATAAACCGTTTATTCCTGTTGATTGTGGAGCTATTCCGAAAGATTTGGCTTCGAGTGAATTTTTTGGCCACCTGAAAGGTTCTTTTACTGGAGCTATTAATGATAAAATAGGGCATTTTGAAGCTGCAAACGGAGGAACCATTTTTTTAGATGAAATCGGAAACCTTTCGTATGAAGTACAAGTTCAGTTACTTCGCGCTTTGCAAGAACGAAAAGTAAAACCTATCGGGAGCAATAAAGAAGTTGAAGTGGATATTCGCGTGATTGCTGCTACTAACGAAGATTTGGCAGAAGCGGTTAAAAACGGAGAATTCAGAGAGGATTTATATCATAGATTGAACGAGTTCAGTATTAAAGTCCCAAGACTTGCAGAGCGAAAAGAAGATTTAATGATTTTTGCACATCATTTTCTATCAAAAGCAAATGAAGATTTAGAAAAAAACGTAGAAGGATTTAGTGATGAGGTAATTGTGTTGTTTAAAAATTATCCTTGGTATGGTAATCTCCGTGAGATGAATAATATTATTAAACGATGTGTTTTGCTTACTAAATCTAATGTGATTAGCCTTGATGTGCTTCCTCAAGAAATGCTCGCAGTCCCTGAAGAAACAACAAAGAACTTTTCGTTGTATTCACACCATAACGAAGAAGAAATTATTAGAGAAGCCCTTAAAGAAACTAATAATAATAAAACCAAAGCAGCAGTACTCTTAAATATTGACAGAAAGACACTCTATAATAAATTGAAACTGTATAATATTGACTTATAGATTCAAAATAGAATATTTATTGTAAATCAAAGAGGCTGTCATAGACAGCCTCTTTGATTTACACAAGTCAAGAGCAATCAAAACTTCATTTTTTCGATAAAATTATTGATAGTTTCTTTGGTTTCTCCTGTTTTATGTTGGATTTTACCGATAAGTTCATCTTCTTTTCCTTCTTCATACAGCAACTCATCGTCGGTGAGTTCACCCCCATTTTTGCTTAAGATTCCCTTTAATCTGATTCCAGTTTCCTTTTAATTTGTCTCGTAGTACACTCATAGTTTTTGGTGTTTAAAGATTAATGTTTTGATTGGTTACTCCAATCCTTGGTTAGTCTAAAGGTTTGCGACCCGCAATAATATTGTATAATATTACCACAATTGCTATTACTAGCAATACATGAATTAGGTTTCCTAGTCCCATTCCATTTCCAACTCCTATTAAACCTAATATCCAAATTATAATACAAATAGTAGCTACCAGCCATAATAAACTTCTCATAATAGTTAGTTTTAAAGGTTAATAATTAATTTTGATTTTTAGTCTATTTCTTCTTGAACGGGAATTGCTTTTATAAACTCTACAAAAGGCAGCCCATAATTAGACTCGCTTCCATAAGCATCTAATATAAAACCAATGTTTTCGTTCGGATCTTTGAGTAAATATAAAATAGTGTTATCTCCCGGGTCAGACATACCCTCGAAGCGATAAGTTCTGATGATAGTCAACTCTTGAGCGTGATAAGTCTTATCAAACCCTTGCATCCCTTCTTGTGGAATAAAAGTAAACTCATTATATAAGTTTCTTTCTTTTAGTTTTTCCATTACTTCCGAAAGCGTACTCATAGGAGGTGGAAGAATTTTATCGTCTTTTGGCGTTTTCATAAGTAATAGAATTTATATAGTTTTTTTTCAAATAGTAAAATACAATACAAGTGCCAGTGCTGATTTATTTTTATTTTTTATCAGAAAAAATTGATAAATCTATTGTTTTAGCAGGGTTTTTATATTTAAATCGAACTATTTCTATTTTTGTATTGATTCGATTTCTTTGAGGTTTTGTGTGGATAGTGTGTAAAAAATTACACGTTTTTAGAATGGTTGAAGAATTTTGCTCTCCCAATTCTCCTCTAACTCTAGAAGTTTTTAGACTAAATATCTCCTAATTCAGATTTTTTGCTTAAACTTGAAAGTTTTTATTTTAATCTTACAAAAAATGGGTGCTAGAAAAATATTGTATTTGTTTTTATTTGTTTCTTTAAGCCTTACTGCTCAAAAAAAAATCACCTTAGAGCAAATATGGGGAGGTTATTTTAGAACCCAACAAATGCAAGAACTACAGTCTATGAATAATTCAAATGAATATACTATCTTGAATTATGATAGGGGTAATAGAGTGTATTCTATTGATTTGTATGACTTTGCAACACTTCAGAAGAAATCAACACTTTTTTCGACTCGTGATTTTACACAACTTACATCTATAGATAGTTATTCGTTTGATAACTCCGAGAAAAAGATATTAATTGCTTCAAATTCTGAATATATTTTTAGACACTCATTCACAGCTGATTTTTACGTGTATGATATTCAGACCAAAAAGCTCCAAAAGCTCACTGATAAAAAAATACAAGAACCCGTACTTTCTCCAAACGGAAAATCAGTTGTGTATGCTTTTCAGAATAACCTTTATCTACTTGATTTAGATTCAAATATCGAGACTCAAATCACCACAGACGGAAAGCAAAATCATGTCATCAACGGGATTACTGATTGGGTATACGAAGAAGAGTTTGGCTTTGTAAGAGCTTTTGAAATCAGTAAAAACGGAAGTTATTTAGCGTATATCCGAGTTGACGAGACACAAGTTCCAGAATTTTCAATGGATGTTTATAGTAGCGGATTGTATCCTTCACAACACGTTTTCAAATATCCAAAAGCAGGTGAAAAAAACGCAGAAGTTTCGTTACATATTTATGATATAAATGCAAAAACAACAAAAAAAATAAATCTAGGGAATTATAACGATTTCTATATTCCTAGAATAAAATGGACTAATGATATTAATTTGTTGAGTGTTCAGGTCATGAACAGACATCAAAATAATTTGGATTTCCACTTTGTTGATGCACAAACAGGCGTTTCAAAAATTATTCTGAACGAAAAAGACAAATATTATATTGATATTAATGATAATCTTACTTTTTTGAATGATAATAGCTTTATATGGACATCCGAAAAAGATGGATACAATCATATTTATCACTATGACCAAAACGGAAAGTTATTAAATCAAATCACAAAAGGGAATTGGGAAGTAACCGAGTATTATGGGTTTGATGCCAAAACCAAAACTATTTTTTATCAATCTGTCGAAAACGGATCTACCAATAGAGATGTTTATAAAATTGGGTTAAACGGGAAAAATAAAGTTCGTTTATCTAAACAAAACGGAACTAGTAAAGCTACTTTTAGCCCAAACTATGATTATTTTATCAATTCGTTTTCGTCTGCTAACACACCTCCGAAGTATACTTTGAACGAAGTAAAATCAGGAAAAGAAATCAAGACTATAATTGATAATTCAGACTTAAAAGAGCAATTAAAAGAGTTTGATTTGCCTGAAAAGGAGTTTTATGAACTCACCACCGAAAAAGGACACAAGCTCAATGCCTGGATGATTAAACCTAAAAATTTTGATATTGCCAAAAAATATCCTGTTTTGATGCACCAATATTCAGGTCCAGGATCACAACAAGTAGATAATGCTTGGAACAGCTCCGATGATTACTTTCATTATATGCTTACTCAAGAAGGATATATAATCGTAACCGTTGACGGACGTGGAACAGGATATAAGGGTGCAGATTTTAAGAAATGTACTTACAAAGAGCTAGGGAAATATGAAGTAGAAGACCAAATCGATGCAGCCAAAGTAATCGGAAATTATTCGTACGTAGATAAATCTAGAATCGGAATTTGGGGATGGAGCTACGGAGGATTTATGTCAACCAATTGTATTTTGAAAGGGAACGATGTTTTTTCATTTGCCATTGCAGTGGCTCCTGTAACGAGTTGGAGGCTTTATGACACCATTTATACTGAGCGTTTTATGCAAACCCCACAAGAAAATCCGAGGGGATATGATGAGAATTCACCTTTGTTTTTTGCGGATAAACTAAAAGGAAATTATATGATTATTCACGGATCAGCAGACGATAATGTTCACGTACAAAATACAATGCTTATGGTTGAAGCACTAATTCAAAATAATAAACAGTTTGAATGGGCTATTTATCCAGACAAGAATCACGGAATTTATGGAGGAGCAACCCGTTTGCAACTTTATACCAAAATGAAGAATTTTATTTTAGAAAAATTATAAATCAAACAATTATAAATAAAACATATTTTGTACAGTAAATTTTTTATTTTTGAAATAATTATTAAAACCAACACTTATCGATATGAGTAATTCTACCCCGACTATCAACCCTGAACTAGAACAAATTCAGAATTTTGAAGGGAAATATCCCAAACAGCTTTGGTATTTGTTTTTCTC
>JBEBWA010000017.1:0-53276 GCA_040392465.1 Flavobacterium suncheonense | reverse complement strand
TTTGAGTTCCGTTGTCTAAAACGTGTTTTACTAAATCTAAATATTGTTTCATCTTTTTCTACTGGTTAAGGTAAAATATATTTTCATCAGAAGTCCATAAACAAGGCCTCCTAACATCATAATTACAAAATTGATAATGAGATATTGCCATGAGAGCATTTTTCCTTGTAGGATAGCAAATACAATCCCAACTATTAGAAACATTAGGAAACCAAACTTAAGTCCGGTTTTTATCCAGTTTTTATTAATAAAAAGATGCTTCATTATTTTTCTCCTCTACGTGATATTTCGTCTCTTATTTTTACTGCCTTTTCGTAATCTTCATTATTTACTGCAAGTTCCAAAAGTTCGTATAACTCTTCTGTGGTATGATTGGTATAAGTCATTTCGGTACTTACGGGATTGCTCTGTTCATCAGCCAAATCTAAAGGATCGTCTTCGTTTTTTTCTCCTTCAAAAGGGTTGACCTGAAGATAAATACCTGCTTTGTCTAAAATGTTTTTGTATGTGAAAATAGGTGCGTCAAATCGCAAGGCTAATGCAATTGCATCAGAAGTGCGAGCATCAATGATCTCTTCAATGCGATCTCTTTCGCAGATAATACTAGAATAAAAGATTCCGTCAACTAGTTTGTGGATGATAACTTGTTTGACAACAATATCAAATCGATCTGCAAAGTTTTTGAACAAATCGTGTGTAAGTGGCCTGGGGGGTTTAATTTCTTTTTCTAAAGCAATAGCAATCGATTGAGCTTCAAAGGCCCCAATTACAATAGGTAGCTTTCTGTCTCCATCCACCTCATTCAGGATTAAAGCGTAAGCTCCGTTTTGTGTCTGGCTGTACGAAATTCCTTTTATAGATAATTTTACTAAACTCATAAGTGTAAATACAAAGTATCTTGTAACTTACAAAGGTAAAAAGAAATTTCGGTTTTTAAGATTTTTAGCTATCTCGATTCTGAGGCGAAGAGATTAGTTTTTAAAAGGGAGTTTGAGTTGAATGCTGATGCTTTTGCGTTCGAGAATCTCACTTTTTTGAATTTCATTATTTTTTATACTCAATCCGACAAGTCGAATTTTGGTATCAAGCGGAATTAGTTCGAGTAATTCTAAGGAAGTTTTGCTTAAAAGTTCAAAATTGTCCACATGAAGAGGAAATGTTTTACTCTTTGAGATTACTTGAAAATCACTGTATTTTATTTTTAGAGTAATTGTTTTTCCTTTAAAATTAGATTTCTCTATTCGTTTGAACAAATCAAAAGTTACAATTTCTAATTTTTGTTGAAGTATATTTAAAGCATTTGTGTCTTCTGAAAAAGTGTGTTCTGTACCTACTGATTTTCGAATTCTGTTAGGGTTAACAATCCGGTGGTCAATTCCTCGGGCATTCAAATAATACGCTTTGCCAGATTTACCAAAATGTTGAGTTAAGAATTCTTCGGATTTTTGTTTTAAGTCCAGTCCCGTGAAAATTCCCATTCCGTGCATTTTTTCAGCTGTTTTTTTTCCAATTCCAAAAAATCTTTCAATTTGTAAACCTTCTATAAATTTTTCGGCTCTTTTTGGAGTAATGACATACATCCCGTTGGGTTTGTTGTAATCAGAAGCGATTTTGGCCAAGAATTTATTGAATGAAATTCCTGCAGAAGCAGTAAGACCAGTTGTTTCCCATATTTTGTCTTTAATTTGTTGTGCTACATCCATAGCAAACTCCATATTGAAGTTGTTTTCAGTCACATCCAAAAAGGCTTCATCCAACGAAAGAGGTTCGACTAACTCGGTATATTCTAAAAAAATTATTTGAATTTGTTGAGATACCTCTCGATAAGCCTGAAATCGAGGAGGGGTAAAAATGAGTTCTGGGCATTTTTTGATTGCGATTTGCGAAGACATAGCAGATCGAACACCGAACTTTCTAGCTTCATAACTCGCCGCTGCGATTACGCCTCTTGGACCTGAATAACCTACAACCAAAGGTTTCCCTCTAAAGGACGGATTATCCCTTTGTTCGATAGATGCAAAAAACGCATCCATATCGATATGGATGATTTTCTTCACGGTTTCGTGGTTTTATTTTCTTTTTTCTTGAAAAAAACGAAGCATTAATTCAGCACATTCCCCTTCCAGCACCCCACTTTTTATTTCTGTTTTTGGGTGAAGTTTCGTTCCCATATTGCGAAATCCTCTTTGAGGATCACTGGCTCCAAAAACAATTCGATCTATTTGACTCCAATATAGAGCCCCTGCACACATTTGACAGGGTTCTAAAGTAACATAAATAGTACAGCCTCTGAGGTATTTTCCACCCAAATAATTTGCGGCAGCTGTTATGGATTGCATCTCTGCATGTGCTGTAACATCATTCAAAAGCTCCGTTAAATTGTGTGATTTTGAAATCACCTGATTTCCTGCTACCACAATTGCTCCTACGGGGATTTCGCCTTTTTCAAAAGCAATTCTAGCTTCGGTCAAAGCTTTTTTCATAAAGTACTCATCCGACAAAATAGTTTCCATAGCCTATTCGCTTCTTTCTTTTAGAATTTGATTTACAATGAGTGTTTCTTTTGGGTTTAATTGTTTGGAATTTAATAATTTAAAAAGTTCTTTAGACGAAAATTTCTCGTATTCTCTTTTAATTTCCAAAATCTCTTTTTGACTTTCAGCCGTTCCACCTCCAATTAAATCTCTTAAAAAGGCATAGCGCTTTTTTTTGGAATGCATTATAAGAGCTAAAAAAGGAATGATAATTACTATGAGTAGGATGAATTTAATCATTGTTGTGGATTTGGTGTAAATATAAAACAAACTAAAGGGACTCTAAAACAAAAAAGCGAAATCTGTCGGGATTTCGCTTTTAATAGTATAAAGTATTTTTTTATCTCTGCATATTTTTGGCTTCGATACTCATTGTAGCATGAGGAACGAGTTTCAAACGTTCTTTGTTGATAAGTTTGCCTGTTACTTTACAAACTCCGTACGTTTTGTTCTCGATTCTAACAAGGGCATTTCTTAAGTCCCTAATAAATTTTTCTTGACGGATTGCAAGCTGTGAGTTAGCCTCTTTGCTCATCGTCTCACTTCCTTCTTCAAAAGCTTTAAAAGTAGGAGAGGTGTCGTCTGTTCCGTTGTTTTGATCATTGATATAGGCACTTTTGATAAGCTCCAAATCGCTTTGGGCTTTTTCGATTTTTTGTAAAATCAATTCCTTGAATTCTGCTAAATCGGCATCGGAATATCTTATTCTTTCATCTATCATAATTCAACTTATTTAGATATTAATATTAAACTTTTTGTACCCTCGAACTCAATTTCTGTACCATTTTCTAAACGCCCCACGAATTGCAAATTTTCGGTTAGAGTTTCAGCCTTAATATACTCTAAATTATCTTTGATTGCATTGGCAATTTCGTCTTCGGTCTGAATCTGAACTTTAACTTTGTCCGTAACTTCGAATCCGGAGTCTTTACGGATGTTCTGGATACGGTTTACGAGTTCTCTTGCAATTCCTTCTTTTTTTAATTCCTCGGAAATGGTAACATCAAGAGCGACTGTAATACCGTTTGCAGAAGCTACCAGCCAACCCGGAATGTCCTGCGAAGTAATTTCTACTTCTTGGCTTGACAAGATAATACTATTTTTGTTAATTTCTATAGAAATAGTACTGTTTTTTTCTAATTCGTTGATTTGTTCTTGGGTAAATACTTGAATTGCTTTGGAAATCAATCCCATATCTTTTCCGAAACGCGGCCCTAGGGTTTTGAAATTAGGTTTAATTTGCTTTACTAATACCCCTGAAGCATCATCTAAAAGCTCAATCTCCTTAACATTTACTTCTGCTTTAATCAAATCAGCAACCATCTGAATGTCTTGTTTTTGACTTTCGTCTAACACAGGAATCATTACTTTTTGCAACGGTTGACGAACTTTAATCATTTCTTTTTTACGAAGCGAAAGTACAAGAGATGAAATGGTTTGAGCATTTTGCATCCTTCTCTCCAAAGCTTTGTCTATAGCTGCTTCGTTAGATTTTGGAAAATCAGCCAAATGTACACTTTCGAAATTCTCTTTTGAAGTTGCTTTGTTTAAGTCTGTATATAACCTTTCTGCATAAAACGGAGCCGCGGGAGACATTAATTTAGCGACTGTCTCTAAACAGGTATAAAGAGTTTGATAGGCCGAAATCTTATCTGTAGAATATTCCCCTTTCCAGAAACGTCTTCTACACAATCTCACATACCAGTTACTCAAATTCTCCTGAACAAAATCAGAAATTGCTCGAGTAGCTTTGGTAGGCTCATAGTCGTTATATGATTCATCTACGAATTTTATCAAAGTGTTGAGTTCTGATAAAATCCAACGGTCAATTTCAGGTCTTTCAGCTAGTGGCACTTCACTCTCCGTATAGGTAAATCCGTCAATGTTAGCATACAAAGCAAAGAACGAATAGGTGTTGTATAGCGTTCCGAAGAATTTACGACGTACCTCTGCGACTCCTTCTAAATCAAATTTTAGGTTATCCCACGGGTTTGCATTCGAAATCATATACCAACGGGTAGCATCAGCACCGTATTCTGACAAAGTCGTGAACGGGTCAACTGCATTACCCAAACGCTTCGACATTTTTTGCCCGTTTTTATCTAACACTAATCCGTTAGATACTACGTTTTTGTAAGCTACACTATCAAAAACCAACGTTCCGATAGCGTGAAGCGTATAGAACCAACCACGAGTTTGATCTACTCCTTCTGCGATAAAATCAGCAGGATAAAAGTCTTTTTGGTTAATATATTCTTTGTTCTCAAACGGATAATGCCATTGTGCATAAGGCATTGCTCCACTGTCAAACCAAACGTCAATCAAATCGGTTTCTCTATTCATCGGTTTTCCTGATGGAGATACCAATACAATTTTATCAACTACGTTTTTGTGTAAGTCAATTAAATCATAATTGTCTTCTGAGAAATCACCAACCTTGAAATTTTTGAAAGGATTTTCGCTCATCAGTCCTTTTTCTACTGATTTGCTGATTTCGTTTACTAATTCTTCTACTGAACCAATACAGATTTCTTCGGTTTTGTCTTCGGTTCTCCAGATAGGGAGCGGAATTCCCCAATATCTCGAACGAGATAAGTTCCAATCATTCGCGTTTTTAAGCCAGTTCCCGAAACGACCTTCTCCAGTTGCTTTTGGCTTCCAGTTGATGGTTTCGTTCAATTCAAACATACGGTCTTTTACTTCGGTTACCTTAATAAACCAAGAATCCAACGGGTAATACAAAATCGGTTTGTCGGTTCTCCAACAATGTGGGTAACTGTGAACGTATTTTTCAACCTTAAAGGCTTTGTTTTCTTCTTTCAAACGAATAGCAATCTCTACATCCACTGATTTTTCAGGAGCTTCTCCGTCAAGGTAATATTCCTTTTTAACGTATTTTCCTGATAAATCTCCCAGTCCATCAATGAATTTTCCTTGAAGGTTCACGAGTGGAACAGGATTTCCGTCTTTGTCTAAAACGAGCATCGGAGGAACCTCAGGAATTGCTTCTTTAGCTACTTTAGCGTCGTCTGCACCAAAAGTCGGAGCGGTATGTACGATTCCTGTTCCGTCTTCGGTTGTTACAAAATCACCCGAAATTACTCGGAAAGCATCGTCAGGATTTTGATATGGCTCGGCAACCGAAATAAGTTGTTCGTATTTGATTCCTACCAAATCTTTACCTTTAAACTCAATCTGATTAGGATTTGTATAAGGTATAAGTTTCTTAGTTTGGATTTCTTCTAATTTTTTGAGTCTAGTTTCAAAACCAAAAAATTCGCTTTTTTCTGGATTATTTTGGGATTCATTTATAGCGTTTTTATGCTTTGTAATGTCTTCATTTAATCCATTGTGAAACTCTTCAAGATTGTTTGAATTATTAAAAACTTTAAGAAAATCGCTATCGTTCTTAATATCTATGTATTTCCCACTAAAAACTTTGTTAACTAAATTTTTAGCCAATATCACATTGATAGGCTCAAACGTATATTGGTTAAAAGTTTTTACTAAAACATAATCAATATTTGGTCCTACGGTTAAAGCGGTATTACTCGGCAATGTCCAAGGTGTTGTTGTCCAAGCCAAGAAGTGAACCTCTCCAAAACCTTGTAAAAAGCTCGGTAGCGTTTCGCTTTTAGCTTTAAACTGTGCTACAATTGTAGTGTCAGTAACATCGCGATAGGTTCCCGGTTGGTTCAATTCGTGAGACGACAAACCTGTTCCGGCTTTTGGTGAATACGGCTGAATAGTATAACCTTTATACAACAAATTTTTGTCGTAAATCTGTTTCAAGAGCCACCAAACCGATTCCATATATTTGGATTTGTAGGTGATGTACGGGTTTTCCATATCTACCCAATAACCCATTTTTTCGGTCAAATCGTTCCAAACATCGGTATAACGCATTACCGTTCTTTTACAAGCTTCGTTATACTCTTCTACAGAGATCTTTACTCCAATATCTTCTTTGGTGATTCCGAGTTCTTTTTCGGTTCCGAGTTCTACTGGAAGTCCGTGTGTATCCCAACCAGCTTTACGTTTTACCTGAAAGCCTTTTTGAGTTTTATATCGACAAAAAATATCTTTAATAGCACGAGCCATTACGTGATGAATTCCTGGAAGACCGTTAGCAGACGGAGGTCCTTCGAAGAAAACATAAGGTGTTTTCCCGTCACGAGTTTCGATACTCTTTTGAAAAATATCGTTTGCTTTCCAGTATTTTAGAATTTCATCAGCTACAACAGGCAAGTCAAGACCTTTGTATTCCGTAAATTTAGTACTCATTATTATTCCTTTCAGATTAAGAATGCGAATTTACAACTTTTTGGCAAATACCGATTTAGGAATAATTTGTTTTTATCTGAAAAATTAGAAAAACAATATTTTGGGTGACAGGTGGTAAATTTAAGTTTTCAAGTTGTACTTTTGTTAGGTCAATTTTTCCTTTCTCAAAAAATGAAAAAAATATATTATACTTCCGTTAAAATTTCACTTGTTTTAGTATATATGGTAATTGTAGCTGGGGCTCTGGTTCGGATGACAGGCTCGGGAATGGGTTGCCCAGATTGGCCAAAATGTTTTGGTTATTATATACCACCCACTTATGAAAAAGAATTGCTTTTTGCTCAAGACAGAGAGTTCGAAAAGGGGCAAGTAATCATTCACGACGAAAAGTTATTTGTGGCTAAACAAGATTTTACTGCTTCTGAATCTTTTCAGGAAAGTGATTGGGAACTTTATACTAAACACGATTATGCGGTTTTTAATGTTTACCACACTTGGACCGAGTATATCAATCGCCTATGTGGAGCTTTGGCAGGAATAGCTTGTTTTGCTATGGCAGTTTTGTCATTTTTCTATTGGAGAGACAAGAAAAAAATCATTTTACTTTCGTGGCTGGTTGTTTTTATGATGGGTTTTCAAGCATGGCTTGGGGCAACAGTTGTGTATTCAGTATTGAATCCAGTTAAAATTACGGTTCATATGGTTATGGCTTTGATAATTGTAGCTGTGATTTTGTATATTTTACATTTGCTAAAACCCAAATCCAACAATAGTAAGAAAGATACATTATTTTCATCTTTACTTTGGGTTTCATTGGCCTTTAGCTTGATACAGATTGTTTTAGGAACTCAAGTACGACAGTTTGTGGATCTTCAGATTAAAAAAATAGGATATGATGATATGAGTCTTATTTTGGCTGAACCTCCTGTGAATTTTTATTTTCACAGAACTTTCACTTTTTTGGTGGTTGGAATAGCAATTTATATGTTTTTGAGAAACCGAAAATTACAACTTGGTTTTTCTAAAATGAATTGGATAATGGCTCTTTTTGGGCTAGAAGTAATTTCGGGTGTAGCAATGTATTATTTAGATTTTCCTTTCGGAATGCAGACAGTACATTTAGTAGTTGCGTCAATATTGTTTGGAGTGCAATTCTATATGATTTTGGAAAATAAATTACGAAAAGAAGAAAAAAACTGATTACAGCTTTATATAATAATAAATAAAAAAGCCTCTGAAAGTTTTAAAACTCAGAGGCTTTTTAATAGGTTTTTGTTATTTTTTTCCAAAGAGTCCTCCGAGTAAACCACCCAGTCCACCTGATTTTTTCTTTTTCCCAGAAATAGCCGTAATTACATCATTTACGCCTAATTTACCATCGCCATCTTGGTCCAATAAAGAAGAAAGTATATTTCCTCCAACAGACGAAGAGCTACTGGAACTTCCTCCTAGTAGGCCTCCTAATAAACCTCCTAATCCTCCTCCGCTGGTTACATTTTTACCTTTAGATTCTTTGCCTAGATAGCCCATAACAATAGGTGCAAGCATAGCGATGATTTTAGATGTATTGGCAGATGAAACACCTGTTTGTTGACTAATAGCTTTTTCTACAGTGTCTTTTTTTGAACCTAATATATGTCCTAAGATTCCGTTTCCGTCTGCTGTGTCTCCTGAAGATAAAAAGCCAGAAAGATTATCAAGAATGCTTCCGTCATGTTTTGATAAGGCACCTAAAATTCCAGTAGCACCTTGCTCAGAGGAGGCGTTTTTCTGTAACATTCCCATCAGAATAGGAGTAGCAGCACTCACTACCGAAGCAGTGTCTTTTTCAGATGTTCCTGTTTGCTTTCCTATTCCACTTATGATTTGTTTTCCTAAATCACTATTTAATAATTCTGAAATATTCCCCATAACAATATCTTTTAAAACTATTAGCTAAATTATAGAATTAGTTTATAAAAAATCCATAAAAGTATTTTTATTTTGACGCTATTTATAAAACCAATAGTTACTAGTAAAGTTATTGTAATTGTTCTGCTTTATAGCCTATCTTTTCCAACGATTGGACAAGTTCCTGTTGATTGATACCATCACCTTCTACAGTTAGAATTTTATTTGGGCTTTGTGTATCTATTTGCCATTTTTCAACCGAAGTGTTTTTGTTTAAAACAGGAGTTACTTTGGCCACACAAGCATCGCAATTAATGTTAGTTTTAAATTTTAATGTTTCCATTTTATTATTATTTAGTTGTCTTAATACTTTTAAATCTTTTTCCATTTCAGTCTCAAGCTATTGCTCACTACACTTACAGAACTCAAGGCCATGGCTGCTCCCGCCCACATCGGATCGAGCATGAATCCGTTTATCGGATAAAGGATTCCAGCTGCTACAGGAATTCCGATAACGTTATACACAAAAGCCCAAAATAGATTTTGTCGGATAGCATTTGAGGTGTATTTTGATAAGTGAATCGCTTTAGAGATTTTAGTCAAATCAGACGAAATAATAGTCATTTTAGCTACATCTATAGCAATATCGCTTCCTTTTCCCATAGCGATGCTTACATCAGCTTGAGCCAAGGCATTACTGTCGTTGATTCCGTCACCTACCATCGCTACGACTTTTCCATTGCTTTGTAGTTTTTTGACAAAATTTGCTTTTTCAGCAGGTAAAACTCCGGCTTTAAACTCGTCAATATCCATTTGCTCGGCTACAGCTTTTGCAGTTTGATGATTGTCTCCCGTAAGCATATAGACCTTTATATTGTCTTCGTGAAGTTCTTCGATAGCTTTTTTAGAGCTTTCTTTGATTTTATCAGTAATAGCAATTACAGCTAATATCTGTGTTTCATCCGTAAATAATACCACCGTTTGAGCTTTATTCAGTCGTTGGTCAATTTCGGTTTGAATAACATCTGAAATCGAAATACCATTACTGGTAATCAGTGTAGGATTTCCGATATAATATGTTTTGTTGTTGAATAGACCTTTAATTCCCTGACCCGAAATATTTTCAATCGTTATATTGTCTACAAACGAACTATTGCCTTTTAAGTGATGTACAATGGCATCAGCCAGCGGATGTTCTGATGATTTTTCGATACTGAACAATATATTTTGAAGTTCGTCGGTTTTGGGTGTTATCCATTTCAAATCTGTTACTGAGGGTTTTCCTTCTGTGATAGTTCCAGTTTTGTCCAGGATAACAGCATTGATTTTTTTAGCTACTTCAAGGCTTTCTGCATCTTTAATCAGAATTCCTGTTTCTGCTCCTTTTCCAATTCCTACCATAATAGCTGTTGGAGTGGCAAGCCCTAAAGCACATGGACAGGCAATCACTAGTACCGTCACAAAAGCAATCAGTCCTTGTGTAAAAGCGTTATCTACTCCCAAAATTAACCATAAAACAAAACTCAAAACAGCAATTCCGAGAACAATCGGAACAAAGACAGCAGCAATTTTATCGACCAGTTTCTGAACGGGAGCTTTACTTCCTTGAGCCTGTTCAACCATTTGGATAATTTGAGCCAAAATGGTATCACCACCTACTTTTTCTGCTCTGAATCTAAAGCTTCCTTTTTTATTGATGGTTCCCGCAAAAACTTTGGTTCCTTTTTCTTTCAGGACAGCCACAGGTTCTCCGCTAATCATACTTTCATCCACGTAAGAATTGCCGTGAGTTACTTCTCCGTCCACTGCAATTCGATCTCCAGGCTTTACTAGAATAGTGTCTCCCAAATTTACTTCTGAAACCAGGATTTCCTTTTCAGATTTTCCGCTTATAATCGTAACAGTTTTGGGTTGAATACCCATCAGTTTTTTAATTGCTGAGCCCGTTTTTCCTTTGGCTTTTTCTTCTAGTAATTTTCCTAATAGAATAAAGGCAATTACGATTCCAGCAGCCTCAAAATAGACATGAGGATGAATGTCTTGAGCGTGTAAAACATGAGGAAATAAAGTCACAAAAACACTATACAAATAGGCCGTTCCAGTACTCACAGCCACCAATGTATCCATATTTGCTGATTTGTGCTTGAGTTGCTTCCAAGCTCCCACAAAAAATTGTTTTCCGAAATAGAATAACATTGGAGTAGACAATGCCCACATAATCCAGTTGGCATAGGGCGTATCCATAAAAAACATTCCGATGATAAAGAGCGGAATCGCAAAAATCATGGCTCCGATGACTCTTTTTGTAAGATTCTTGTAGTTGTCTTCTTTGATTTGTTTGAGCGATTCTTTTGCCTTGTCCGATTCGTCAATAATCAAATCATAACCCGCTGCTTGAACCGCTTGCTTTAGTTTTTCGGGAGATGTTTGTGAAGGAATAAATTCGATTTTAGCAGTTGTGTTAGCATAATTCACTTCTGCTTTTACTACTCCAACTTGATTTTTAAGCACCGCTTCGGTATTTCCAGCACATGAAGCACACGAAAGATTGGTAACGGGGTAGTTTTTAGTAATTGATTCAGAAGCCATAATACGTGATTTAACTCTACAAAATTACGCTTTATAGTTTATAGAATTTTGAGAATAAGTTATATGATTACAACTTATTGATAGGAAGGCGATTTGGGTTTTGTTTGTACTGGGAAGGGGACATTCCTGTAACTTTTTTGAACTGTGAACTCAAATGAGCTACACTCGAATACTGCATTTTATCGGCTATTTCTTTAAGTAGAAACTCGTCGTAACTGATGAGTTCTTTGATTCGCTCTATCTTTTGAAGAATAAAATATTTTTCGATAGAAAGGGTTTCTTCTTCTGAGAAAATTGTAGTGAGATTGCTGTATTCCAATCCTAATTTATGGGATAAATAATCAGATAAATTTTCGTTTAAACGGATGCCTTTGGAGTCATAGACCAAAGAGGTGATTTCGTTTTTTATTTTTTCTGCAATTTGAGACTTTCGGGTTTCGATGATTTCGAAACCTAGAGCATTAAGTTCTTTGACAAGAGTTTCTTTTTGGTTTTCTGTGATAGGTTTTTTGAGAGTAACTTGGCCCAGCACTACTTCAGCAACAGGAATTTCACTCTTCTCAAAAACATCTTTTACAACCATTATACAACGGTCGCAAACCATGTTTTTGATTTTGAGCGTTTTTTCCATTTTTATTTTTTGCCCTGGATTAAAAAATCTTTTAATCCAGGGCTGAAGTTTATTTTTCTCTGATATAAATATCAATTGGAACTCCTGAAAAGTTATAGTTTTCTCGAAGTTTATTTTCTAAAAATCGCTTGTACGGGTCTTTTACGTATTGTGGTAAGTTTGCAAAAAATACAAACTGTGGAGTTGGAGTAGGCAATTGCATACAATACTTGATTTTGATGTATTTCCCTTTGAGTGCAGGGGGAGGATAATTTTCGATTATCTTCAGCATCAAATCGTTGAATTTTGAAGTTGCAATACGTTGTTTTCTACTCTCAAAAACCTGAACAGCTGTTTCAAGAGCTTTCAGTAATCTTTGTTTGGTAAGTGCTGATACAAACAGAATCGGAACATCTGTAAAAGGTTCTATTTCCTTGCGGATTTTATCTTCGTACTGTTTGGTCGACATAGTATTTTTTTCGACTAAATCCCATTTATTTACAAGGATTATAATTCCTTTTCGGTTTTTTTCGGCCAGCCAAAAAATACTCTGATCTTGTCCTTCAAAACCACGAGTAGCATCAATCATTAAGATACAAACATCACTATGCTCAATGGCACGAACAGAACGCATTACTGAATAAAACTCTAAATCTTCTTTTACTTTTGACTTTTTGCGAATTCCCGCTGTATCCACCAAATTGAACTCAAAGCCGAAACGGTTATATTTGGTGTCTATCGCATCACGGGTTGTACCTGCAATATCGGTTACTATATATCTATCTTCTCCAATCAAGGCGTTTATAAAACTTGATTTTCCTGCATTAGGTCTTCCGACCACAGCAAATCTCGGAAGTTCATCATCGGTATTTTCAACTTCTGGTTTTTCGGGGAAGGCATCCATTAGGGCATCCATCAATTCTCCAGTTCCACTTCCAGAAGTTCCAGAAATGGTATAATATTCTCCCAGCCCCAAATTGTAAAACTCATAGGCGTCTTTTTGACGCATAGCGTTATCCACTTTGTTGACAGCTATCAGCACTGGCTTAGTAACTTTACGAAGTAATTTCGCAACTTCTTCATCCATCGGAGTAATTCCCTCCTCCACATCAACCACAAACAAAATCACATCAGCTTCTTCAATAGCCAACTCAACCTGTTTACGGATTTCTCCCTCAAAAACATCGTCCGAGCCTTTGATATAACCTCCTGTGTCAATAACAGAAAACTCTTTTCCGTTCCATTCACTTTTTCCGTAATTTCTATCACGGGTTACTCCGCTTACCGAATCCACGATGGCTTCCCTTCTTTTAATCAAACGGTTAAAAAGAGTTGATTTCCCTACATTCGGACGTCCTACTATGGCTACTATATTACTCATTTACTTTATATTTCAAGTTTAAAGCTCAGGCTCGGGGTTATTGCCAGAGCTAGTTTTTTATATTATTTGTTATTATACCCAAAACGTTTGAGCTGTCTGGTGTTTGTTCTCCAATCTTTATTGACTTTTACGTAGGTTTCTAGATAAACTTGTTTTCCAAAGAATTTTTCTAATTCTTCTCGGGCTTGAATTCCGACCTTTTTGAGAGCGGCCCCTTTATGCCCGATGATGATTCCTTTTTGAGTATCGCGTTCAACCATAATCACAGACCGGATTCGGATTATATTTTCGTCTTCTATAAACTCCTCCGTTTCTATTTCGACTGCATAAGGAATTTCTTTGTCATAATTCAACAAAATCTTTTCTCTGATGATTTCGTTTACAAAGAAACGTTCGGGTTTATCCGTTAAAGCATCTTTGGGGTAATAAGGAGGTGATTCTGGAAGAAGTTCAATAATCCTATCAAAAACTGTTTTCACATTAAAATTCTCTAGAGCTGAAATGGGATAAATTTCAGCATTCGGAACCTTCTCTTTCCAAAGGGCAACTTGCTCTTCTAGCTGTTCTTGTGTTGATTTATCAATTTTATTAAGTAAGAGCAAAACAGGAATTTCAGAGAAAATAATTCGCTTAAAAAAGGCTTCGTCTTTCAAATCTTTTTCTCCAATTTCGACCATATAAATTAAGACATCCGCATCTTCAAAAGCTGATTTTACAAAATCCATCATTGAAGATTGTAACTCATAGGCGGGTTTGATGATTCCTGGTGTATCTGACAAAACCATCTGAAAATCTTCTCCGTTTACTATTCCTAGAATACGGTGTCTTGTGGTCTGTGCTTTTGAAGTAATAATAGAGAGTCTTTCTCCTACAAAAGCATTCATAAGAGTTGATTTTCCGACGTTTGGATTTCCGATAATATTTACAAAACCTGCTTTATGCATCAATAAAATTTTTCGCAAAGGTAGTTATTTATAAGTCTTTATCCTCGTGTTTAAAACTAAATCAAAATAATAATTGTATTTTTTTGTAATAAAATGTTGGAATTTTTCAGAAATGTATTACATTTGCAATCCCAAAACAATCCAAAAACATGGGTTGTTTTCATTGAAATTGCGAAAATAGCTCAGCTGGTAGAGCGCAACCTTGCCAAGGTTGAGGTCGCGGGTTCGAGCCCCGTTTTTCGCTCAGCTACCAAAAATATAATGCTCGAGTGGTGGAATTGGTAGACACGCTGGACTTAAAATCCAGTGGGCAGTAATGTCCGTACGGGTTCAAGTCCCGTCTTGAGTACAAAAGCTGGAATTCATTTGAATTCCGGCTTTTTTGTTTTATTATACTAACCCAAAAGTATAACAAACGAAGTATCTTTATGTTTTACAGCTCTATTTTTTCGAGTTCTTTGTAGTTTTTATATAGTCGTTTCAGCAAGATTCCGTAAATTATGCGATAGAACAGCCACAAAATTCCACACATTACAAACGCCATTACTACTAAAGAGAATCCTACACCAACCCATATTCCTATTTCTTTCCCGGAACTATTAGCTTGTTCGAATATTTTATTTAAATTTTCGTCATAGATGAACATGGACATCCATACTGCTACAAAGATTAGAAAGGTTACAATCACATTATACCAAACATAATACTGTACTATCTTTCGCACATTTAAAATGCTACTCATTAATGACTTAGTAGAAGAAATATTAGATATATTTCTGAAGTTTTTGTAAAACACAAAAACAAAAATGACTAATACTGTCCAGTGTATAATACTACTAACAGTCATAAAAGTGTCTAAATGGTACAGCTTAACCATTTCTTTTTGTTTTTCATCTGAAAGCAAGAAATTTAATCCTATCCAGAAACTGAATTCTAAAATACTAATCACCAAAATCCACTTCACGATTGAAGATGATCTTTTGTGTATCATGGTATAAATTTCCTGTTCGGTAATTTTGGGGAAATTCCGTTCTTTTTGCCAATCTTTTTTTAATAAATCTAACCCTTCCATATTTTCAAACTCCTCTTACGGATTTATTATTTGTTTTAATTTTGTTTTTACCCTATTCATTTTTACTCTTGCATTTACTTCGCTAATACCTAAAGTCTCTGAAATTTCTTTATAATCTTTATCTTCTAAGTACATAAAAACCAAGGCTTTTTCGATATCACCTAACTGATGAATTGCCTTGTACATGATTTTTAATTGCTCTTCTTCTTCATAATCGTACTCTTCAAAATCAATTTTCTGAATATTATCATTGATTTCGAAAGTAGCGATGTCTCTCTTTTTTTTTCTAAAAAGTGTAATGGCAGTATTCAGAGCAACTCTATAAGCCCATGTTGTAAATTTGGAATCACCTCTGAATTGAGGGTAAGCTTTCCAAAGTTGGATGGTAATTTCTTGAAACAAATCATTATGATCATCTCCACAAGATGTATAAATCCTACAAACCTTGTGAATAAGGTTTTGGTTTTCTTTGATCTGTTGTATAAATGAGAGTTCCAGTTTCTGTTCCATACCAACCTATAAGTAGAAGAAACATTCTATTTGTTACATTCTTAACAAATATTTTTTTCGTTTTTGTAAAAATAAGAATTAACCTGGTGTTTATATTTCTGTTTTTAAAGAAATTATTTCTTGTTCAGGTTAGGTAAGAAATAAGTAATCAGCCCTATAAGGGGTAAAAATGAACATATTTTATAAACATATTCTATACTGGTTTGATCTGCAATATACCCTAAAATAGCAGAAGCCAGACCTCCCATCCCGAAGGCAAAGCCATAGAACAGTCCTGAAACCATTCCGATTTTTTTAGGGAGTAATTCTTGTGCAAAAACCAAAATAGCTGGGAAAGCAGACGAAATTATCAGTCCAATCAGTATGATTAAGATTGCTGTCCAGTGTTGGTCTACATACGGAAGTATCAGCGCAAATGGCGCAGCTCCTAAAATAGAAAACCAAATGACGAATTTTCGTCCAAATTTATCTCCAAAAACACCTCCTAAAAGCGTGCCGACTGCTGCTGCTCCCAAAAAATAAAAGAGGTAAACCTGCGCCTGCACTTCTGAAAGTCCAAATTTCTTTATGGTATAAAATTGAAAATAACTTGTGATTCCTGCTGTGTAGAAATATTTTGAAAAAATCAGAATTAATAGAATTATAACTGAAGTTGTGATTTGTCTTTGAGTTAAATTCGGTAAAACAATTGGTTTTTTGACACTATTAGCAGCAATTTTTAGTTCGTTGCTTCTCCACTTGCCGACATAAATTAAAATTATTTTTGCCAATAAAGCAAACAGTACGAACCAGAGTATATGTCTTTTCCCGTTAGGGATTACAATCCACGCAATCAAAAGCGGAGCAAGAGCGGTTCCAGTATTTCCGCCTAGCTGAAAAATAGCCTGAGCCAGACTTCTCCTTCCGCCCGAAGCTAAAAAAGCCACCCTTGAACTTTCGGGGTGAAAAATAGAAGAACCAATTCCGACCAAGGTTACAGCTGCCAAAATCCAGTGATAACTTGGAGCATAAGCTAGTGTGGTGATTCCAACAGCTGTAAAGAACATTCCGAAAACCTGTGCGTAAGGTTTTGGATTCTTGTCTGTGTAATTTCCTACTAAAGGTTGAAAAATAGATGATGAGAGCTGAAAACAAAGCGTAATAATCCCGATTTGAGCCATCGAAAGATTGAATTTTTGTTCTAATTGCGGATAAATTGCAGGGATTACGGCTTGCAATAAATCATTGAGCAAGTGTGCTATAGCAATAGCAAAAAGAATCGAATAGGAGGTTTTGGCTTGGTTGGAACTCATGTTGATACTATACTCTTTTTCCTAAAATTTTCAAATCAATCTCAATTCCGTCTAACTGCGCCACTTTAGGTAAGACGCCCCACTCTTCGAACCCGAAGTGGTAAAACAACTTTAAACTTGGCTTGTTATGTGCGAATATAAATCCAAGTATGGTTTTAAAACCATATTCAGGAGCCTTTTCGATTGCGTGTTTAAGGATTTTTTTTCCAAGACCTTTCCCTCTAAAGTTTGAGTCTATATAAATACTAATTTCGACGGTTACATCATAGGCAGGTCTTCCGTAAAAAGACTGAAAGCTTACCCAGGCTAATATATCTTTATCTTGGTTTTCAACTATCCAAAGAGGTCTTTTGTGAGGATGGTGGTCAAAAAACCATTCTTGTTTGCTCTCTACAGAAACAAAATCAGTATCTGCAGTAACCATTCGAGAAGGAATTGTCGAATTATATATCTCAACTATTCTATTTAAATCGGATTCAGAGGCATCTCTGAAATGTAATTGAATCATCTTGATTTAATTTTTCTTTCCTAACATTCCCTTGATATTATTGAGCTTCATCAACGCTTCAACAGGAGTCAAGGTGTTGATGTCCAAATTCAAAATTTCAGATTTAATATCTTCTAAAAGCGGGTCATCCAGATTAAAAAACGAAAGTTGTAAATCATCTTTTGTTGGACTTATATTCTCGGACGAATGATCTCTTTCTAGTTGTTTCAACATTTTTTGAGCTTTCTGAACTACCGTTTGAGGCATTCCAGCCATTTTGGCTACGTGAATTCCGAAACTGTGCGCCGAACCTCCTTCTTGAAGTTTTCGTAAAAACAAAACCGAATCTTTGGTTTCTTTGACCGAAACATTGAAATTTTTGATGCGTTCATAAATTTCGGTCATCTGATTGAGTTCGTGGTAATGCGTGGCAAAAAGTGTTTTAGGCTGATGCGGATGCTGGTGCAAATATTCTGCAATGGCCCAAGCTATGGATACTCCGTCATAAGTACTTGTTCCCCGACCAATTTCGTCAAGCAAAATCAAACTTCTTTCCGATAAGTTATTCAGAATCGAAGCGGTTTCGTTCATCTCCACCATAAAAGTTGATTCTCCCATAGAGATATTATCCGAAGCTCCTACTCGAGTAAAAATTTTATCAACTAAACCTGTTTTTAAGGAGTCAGCAGGAACAAAACTTCCGATTTGAGCCAGTAAAACAAGGAGGGCTGTTTGTCTTAAAATAGCTGATTTTCCAGACATATTAGGCCCAGTAATCATAATGATTTGTTGCGAATGCCTGTCCAAATATAAATCATTGGCTATATAAGGCACACCAATTGGAAGTCGCTTTTCGATAACAGGATGTCTTCCTCCTTTAATTTCTAACGAAAAATCTTCTGCGATTTCGGGTTTAGAGTAATTATTCTCTATTGCCAAAGCAGTAAACCCAGACAAGCAATCGAGTTGTGCAATTAAATTTGCATTGGTCTGAATTGGTTTGATATAACCTGAAAGCCACATAATCAGCTTTTCGAAAATCTCCGATTCTAAAGCGGCAATTTTTTCTTCTGCTCCCAGAATTTTAGCTTCGTATTCTTTGAGTTCTTCTGTTATATATCGTTCTGCATTTACTAAAGTCTGCTTGCGAATCCACTCACTCGGTACTTTTTCTTTATGTGTGTTTCGAACTTCGATATAATAACCAAAAACATTATTAAAAGCGACTTTTAGAGATGGAATTCCAGTATTTTCGGATTCTCTTTTTTCTAAATCCTCTAGGTATTCTTTTCCAGAATTAGAAATATTTCGAAGCTCGTCCAATTCAGAACTCACCCCACTTGCGATGGCATTTCCTTTATTTATTGAAACGGGAGCTTCTTGGTTGAGCGTAGCCGTGATTTTATCTATAATCACTTGACCATCATCCAGAGTTTTCCCTATTTTTTGTAGGGATTTATCAGAACTATCTGAAGCTGTTTTTTTGATAGGCTGAATCGCTTTGAGCGAATCTTTGAGTGTTACAACTTCTTTAGGTGATGCTTTTCCAGTTGCTATCTTTGAAATCAATCGCTCTAAATCAGAAATTTGTTTGATTTGATACTGGATAGATTGTAAAACTTCCTGATTGGATTTTAAATAATCTACTACATCAAGTCGTTCTTCGATTCTGGTTTTATCTTTTAGCGGGAAGGCCAGCCATCTTTTTAGAAGTCGTCCTCCCATTGGCGAAATCGTTTTGTCAATTACATCCAAGAGCGTAACAGCATTTAGGTTCGGACTGGTGTATAACTCTAGATTTCGAACGGTGAATCTATCCATCCACACGTATCCATCTTCAATAATTCTACTGATTGAGGTTATGTGTGCAATCTTGTTGTGTTGGGTTTCGGATAAATAGTACAAAATCGCCCCTGAAGCAATGATTCCGTTAGTCAAATCTTCTATTCCGAAACCTTTAAGCGAATTGGTTTGAAAATGATTAGTCAGGCTATCAAAAGCGTAATCTTGCTTATAAATCCAATCTTCCAGATAAAATGCGTTGAAATTTTCTCCGAAAGAATCTTTGAACTCTTTTTTAAAGTGTTTGGCAATTAGGACCTCGCTTGGATTGAAGTTTTGAAGTAATTTATCAATATAGTCTCTATTTCCTTCGGAGGTTAAGAATTCTCCTGTTGAAACATCCAAGAACGATATTCCGATAGCTATTTTTCCAAAATAAACTGAAGCTAAAAAGTTATTAGTTTTAGCGCTTAGCACTTCGTCATTCATGGCAACCCCAGGGGTAACCAATTCTGTTACGCCTCGTTTTACGATGGTCTTGGTCATTTTCGGGTCTTCGAGCTGGTCGCAAATGGCTACGCGAAGTCCTGCTTTGACCAATTTTGGTAAATAGGTGTTTAAAGAATGATGTGGAAATCCTGCTAGTGCTGTTTCTGATTCGCTTCCGTTTCCTCTTTTGGTGAGGGTAATTCCGAGAATGCGAGCTGCTCTGACAGCATCTTCTCCAAAAGTTTCGTAAAAATCTCCTACCCTGAAAAGCAAACAAGCATCAGGGTATTTTGCCTTGATGCTGTTATATTGTTTCATTAACGGAGTTTCTTTTTTCATAAATGTATATTACTTTTTTTAGTTGTAAAACTACATCCTAAACTCATCAATGTCTATTTCTATGCTTAATGAGTCGTTTTTTACTGTTTTACATTCAGCCCAAGGGGCAAGGTTTTCGGGTTTTTTGAAATCTTCTTTAGATATATCAAGTGTTTTGTCTTCGTAACATTTTTTCATATAGATTCCCCAAATCGGAAGTGCCATGGAGGCTCCTTGTCCGTAGGTAATGGTTCTGAAATGTGCTGCCCTGTCTTCGTTTCCAACCCAAACACCTGTTACCAGATTAGGAACCATTCCCATAAACCATCCATCAGATTGATTTTGGGTTGTTCCCGTTTTTCCAGCAATTGGGTTAGTAAAAGCATAGGGGTAGCCAGTCATTCTTCTATAAGCTGGACCTCCACCACCACTAGTTCTCAATCTTTGACCGCTTCCAGAACGAGTTACTCCTTCTAACAGTTTTATAGCAGCATAAGATACGTCTTTGCTTAAAACATCTTTGGGTTGAGGGATATGTTCGTATAATACTTTTCCGTTTTTATCTTCAATGCGCAATACGGTTTGAGGTTTGATATACACTCCCATATTAGCAAATGTGCTATAAGCAGCCACCATATCATGAACTGTAATTTCTACAGCTCCCAAAGAAATAGCTACTTGTTCAGGAATATCTGCTTCTACTCCAAGTCTTTTGGTCATGTCTACTACAGCTCTTGGTCCTACCATATCCATCAATTTGGCAGAAACGGTGTTGATGGAATTTGCTAAAGCTCTATCTAAAGTTGTTGCCCCCGTAAATTTTCCAGTAGAGTTTTTTGGTGTCCAATCATGCGAAACATTCCATTTTCCTTGTGGAATTGTAAATGAAGCGTCAATAATACTATCACAAGGCGATTTGTGTAATTGCTCCATAGCTGTTACATATACAAATGGCTTAAAGGTAGAACCCACCTGTCTTGCTCCTTGTTTTGCGTGGTCGTATTTAAAATATTTATGGTTAATACCTCCAACCCAGGCTTTGATATAGCCTGTTTGAGGTTCTACTGAGATCATTCCGGTTCTCAAGAAATGTTTGTAATATCGGATAGAATCCATTGGAGTCATAAGTGTATCAATTTCATTCCCTTTCCACGAAAAAACTGTCATTTCGGTTGGAATCTCAAATGATTTTTTGATTTCACTTTCTGATTTTCCTTGTTCTTTCATCAATCTCCAGCGTTCAGAATCCTTCATTGCTCGAAGCATAATTCTTTCGGTTTGTTCCTGGTTTAAATCTACAAAAGGTGCATTTTTCTTGTCTTTGAAATGATCGAAAAATTCTTCCTGCAGATTGGCTAAATGGGCAGATACAGCCTCTTCTGCATAGGCTTGCATACGCGAGTCTATAGTTGTATAGATTTTGAGACCGTCTCTATAAATATTATAATTTGTTCCGTCTTCTTTAGGGTTTTCTTTTGCCCAATTCCGCATATATTCTCTCAAATATTCTCTAAAATAGGTGGCAATTCCTTCGTTATGAGATTCGGGTGAATAATGGAGTTCTAACGGAAGCTTTTGTAAAGAGTCTTTTTCGGATTGAGATATAAAATCATTTTTGAGCATTTGCCCTAAAACGGTATTTCGTCTAGTTATAGCATTAGCTTCTCGACTTTTCGGGTTATATAATGAGGGATTTTTGAGCATTCCCACCAACACAGCTGCTTCTTCTACATTTAGATCTTTAGGTTCTTTAGAAAAATAAATTCTCGAAGCCGATCGAATACCAACAGCATTATGGATAAAGTCGAACTTATTAAGATACATAGTAATGATTTCCTGCTTCGTATATTGTTTTTCCAAACGTACGGCAATAATCCACTCTTTAATTTTTTGAGTTAACTGGATAAAAATATTTCCAGAACGTTCTCCATGGAAAAGCAACTTTGCTAATTGTTGTGTAATAGTACTGGCTCCTCCTTTTCCTCCCATAAACACAGCCGCTCGTAAGGTACCTCTTGCGTCAATACCCGAATGGCTATAAAAGCGCTCATCTTCGGTGGCTACTAAGGCGTCAATCAGATTTTGTGATAAATCCTCATATTTTATAGGTGTTCTGTTTTCGTTCAGGTATAATTTTCCGATAGTTTTTCCGTCGGACGAAATAATTTCTGAAGCTAAGTTCGAAGATGGGTTTTCTAATTCTTCGAAAGTCGGCATTTCTCCGAAAGCTCCAGCTGAAGCCAATAAGAAAAGAAGAACTACAAAGGCAATTCCTCCTACAAAAAGTCCCCAAAACCATTTGGTAAATTTGGAGAAGTTATCGGACTTTTTTTCTTTTTTAGTCATAACTATTTATGTTTTTCTATGCTTAACCCTACGTCAGAAACCCCTTCGAGTTGTTCAACCCCATCAACTTCGTTTCGTTTTCTCAAAGCTTGTTCAATCCGAATAATGTGTTTTCCTTTTTCAGAAAAGCGGTAGTTTTCTTTAAACCACAACTTACTTTCTTTAATATCTGAAAAGCCGTTTCCTAGCATTTTTCCGTCTGGGGCAGCCATTATATATTCTAGGGTGTCAACTTTGGTTTTTTCGCTAGGGCTTTCGATAGAAGCTATTATAAAAATGTTGCTAAACGGATAATCGTTATTGGCTCTTAAATTTAAATATAAGTTGTATGCTTCGAGTGTATCTTGCACCTCAAAATCAAAACTCACTATGCTATCTCTATGCCAAGATTTCCCTACTGATTTATAAGTGTCAAAAACAGGTTTATCTCCACAAGAAAATAGTGTGAAAGCCAATAAAAAAATAACTGAAATTTTAAGACTTCCCTTCATTTTTTTTGCGGTTTTTGTTTCGGTTGCGATTTTTATTTTTACTTCTTTTCGGAGCGTCAAATCTTGTGAGACTTTCTTGTCCGACAGCATCTTTGAATGTGGTTTCCTCAGAAGATTCTATTTCTACTGTGTAATCTTCTATAGTAGCAATTTTTTTTCCTTGTTTGTTTAAGGCAATTATTTCTTTAACTTTTGCGGTAGAGAGAACGTACCATTGTGCCATATTTTCTCTGTAGGTAAACCACATTAGTTCTTTGAATATATCAATTTTCTGGCATTGAGCATCTCCTTTCTCAGTATGTAAAACTGTATCAGCTCCCGGAAAATCCTTTAAAGCGTCCATATAGCTGTCTAATTCGTAGTTCAAACAGCATTTGAGTTTTCCGCATTGTCCAGCTAGTTTTTGAGGGTTTAAACTCAACTGTTGATAACGAGCAGCAGATGTGTTTACACTTCTGAAATCCGTAAGCCAAGTCGAACAGCACAATTCTCTACCACACGAACCTATTCCTCCTAAACGAGAGGCTTCTTGGCGAAAACCAATTTGTTTCATTTCGATTCGTACTCCAAATTCTCTGGCAAAATCTTTAATCAATTGACGAAAATCAACTCTTTCGCTAGCGGTATAATAGAAAATTGCTTTTGAGCCATCTCCTTGAAATTCAATATCAGAAATTTTCATTTCCAATTTCAAATCAATTGCAATTTCACGAGCTCGGATTTGAACTTTTTCTTCTCTTAATCTAAATTCTGTCCAGACATCAATATCTTTTTGATTTGCTTTTCGATAAATTTTTGGAAGAGCTTCATCGGGATTTATTCCCTTTTTCTTCATTTGAATTTTTACCAATTCTCCCGTAAGAGTAACAATTCCGATATCGTGTCCTGGAGAGGCTTCGGTTGCAACCACATCTCCGATAGCAAGAGGTAGATTGTCTGTATTTCTGAAAAACTCTTTACGAGAATTTTTGAATCGTATTTCTACTCCATCAAATTGTGACTCAATTGAAGAGGACATATTTGATAACCAGTCAAAAACGGATAATTTATTACATGAATCGGTTCCGCAACTTCCATGGTTATTACACCCTTTAGGAGCAGAGCCGTCTTTTGTTGAACAACTTGCACAAGCCATATTCTTACCTTTCTTTTATATGAAATCCGATAATAATCGGATAGAAATTCATTTGTTTATAACAAGCAAAGATAAATATTTTTAGTGAAGAATTTTAGAAAATAAAAAGCCTCTGCATTTTGCAGAGGCTTTTTGCATGTTTGAGTAAGGTGTTTATTTCTGATAAATAGGAATGCCAAAATAAAATTCTAATATTTTGGTGCGGAATAAATAATCGTACTTAGTGCGAAGCAAATCCGATTTAGAGTTTACTAAAAGAGTTTGTGACTGGTTATAGTCAAAGGCTGTTGCCATTCCGTTTTCGTAGCGTTCTGTAGTATATCTAAAGGCTTCTTCTCTTGCTTTAAGCATTTCTTCGGTGGCCAAATACGTTTCCATTGCACCTTTTGCATCAGCATAGGCTGTGTAGACATTTCTCTCTAAATCAAGTTCAGTTTGCTCCAGAGCAAGTTTTGATTTTTCTAGATTGATTTTATTTCTTTCCACATTATTTCGGGTAGCAAATCCGTTAAAAATAGGGATGTTAAGTTGAATCCCGAAGTTATGTCCTTTAAAGGTATCGAATTGATCCCAAAAAGCAGGCGGATTCATTTCTCCTCCCATTCCGTCGGGAACTTTAGCATACGAAACACGGGATGAAAAACTGTAAAATCCGGTCAAAGACGGGAGATAAGCACCTTTAGCGATATCCACATCTTTTTCGGCCAATTCTACCGAGTTTTGAGCAATTTTAAGTTCTGTTCTCTCTTGTTTTGCTTTGTTGTAAATTGATTCAGGAGATTGGAAAAAGATTTCGTTCGGTTCAAAATCATACTCTACATCTGCAATGTCAAAATCTTTGAATTCTTCTAATTGCAATAGTTGGGCTAAACTCATTTTGGATACTAACAAAGCGTATTCTGCCTGAATAAGTCGTTGTTTGTCAGTTGCGATGGTAGCTTTTATATCAAACAAATCACCACTCGGAATCATTCCTGCATTTACCAAAGCTTCTGAACGGACCAATTGAAGGCTGTCTGCCTGAAATTGTTGTTTTTGAACTTTGATACTTTCTTTATTAAACAACACTTGCAAATACGCATTAACTACATTGAGTGCTACATCTTCTTCCATTTTTAGGTGTTGGTACTGCGAAGAAATAACAGCTAATTTAGATTTTCTATAACGATTTTGATGTTGTAATCCTCTAAAAATATCAATTCCTGCCGAAGCTCCCATTGAGGTAAATTGTGTGGTTTGGTTTTCTAGAATACCTGTTGTGATATTGGTATTCAAACCAATATTCCACGAATGTGATGCACTTGCATTGACACTGGGTAGAAAATTCCCGAACGCATCTTTTTTGTCTATTTCTGACAATTTGTTGTCTAATTCAATTTGTCGTATCGAAACATTGTTTTCGATAGCATGATTTACACATTCTTCCAAAGTCCATCTCTTCTGAGAAAAAGCATTTAATCCCAAAATGAGGCAAATAGATATGATTATTTTTGATGGTATTTTCATCTTTTAAACTTGTTTAATGGTTTAACCGTTGATTTGTTTAACTGAATTTGAGATTCAGTTATTAGGTATATCAATGATTCAACTATTTTTTAACTTGATTCCAAACTTTGATTTTATTGTCTTTGGTAATTCCGCTTTTAATTTCTACATAAATGCCGTCGCTTACTCCAAGTTCCACATCTTTTCGTTCGAATTTTTGTTCTCCTACTTCTACTTCTACAAAAGATTTTTTTGTTTTTTCATCATATTGTACCAGCCCTTCTTTTATGGCTAGAACATCATCGGCTTTAGCTAAAATAATAGAGGCGTTTGCGCTTAATCCCGAGCGGATAAAAGTAGAGTCTTTATTGACTAAAGTACCTTTAATCGGGAATTGCATCGCTCCATTTTCGTTTACTCCTTTAGGAGCTATATAATCAAGAACGGCATCAAATTTTTTGTTTTCGATAGCTCCAACTGTGATTTCTAAAGGTAGATTTAGTTTTATTTTCCCTACTTCTGACTCGTCTAATTTTCCTTCAAAAATCATATTCCCTACATCAGCTAGACTTGCAATAGTAGTTCCTTCGTTAAAGTTATTTGCTTCGATTACTTGATTTCCTCTTTTTACAGGGACATCGAGAACCATTCCAGAAACGGTAGAACGAATAAGCGTCTGAGCAATATTTGACATTCCACTGGTAGTTCCTGTGCGAATAATTTCGGCACTCTGAAGAGTTGCGTTATAAGATTGTTGAGCTTGTTTGTATGTAGTTTCAACAGCGTCAAAATCATTAGCAGAGATAACTCCTTTTTCGAAAAGTGACTTTTGTCTTTCGTACACTTTTTTCTGGTTTTCTAAATCAATTTTAGCTGATTGGATTTGGTTTTGAGCAGAATTTAGGCTTGATACATTGGGAACCACTCTGATTTTAGCAATTAAATCACCTGATTTAACATAATCACCTGCTTCAACATATACTTCATCAATAATTCCGGACATATTCGGTTTTATAAAGATTTCTTCTTTGGGATTGATGTTTCCAGTAGCTACAGTACTTTTAGAAATTGTACGTATTTCGGGTTTTTCAGTGTCGTACTTTACAGGAGGTTGTGCGTTTTTTTGCCAAAACCAAACCAATACTCCTATAAAAGACAAGGCAAGAAAAACTAAAACGGTAATTGTACATCCTTTTTTCATATTCTTTATTTTGTTTAATCGTTGAATTCGTTTTTTTAATTTTTATTCTGTTCTCAAAGCGTCTATTGGCTTTACTTTAATAGCTGTTTGTGCCGGGATAAATCCGGCTATTAGTCCTGCCAAAACTAGAATTATTAAAGCAATAACTATTACTCCTAAACTCACACTTGGATTTACAATTGGAATTTCGTTTGAATTTGGTGCATTTGCTAATCCCATATTGATAAGTGAAAGTATAAATCCAGCAAATATAATTCCTGCCATCCCCGAAATAAGGGATAGAATAACAGACTCAGTTAATATTTGAGATCTGATATTCCAAGGTGTTGCGCCCAAGGCTCTACGGATTCCGATTTCTTGAGTTCTTTCTTTTACTACAATCAGCATAATGTTTACGATTCCGATAATACCTGAGCCCAAAATGAATATTCCCACTATATAAGAGACGCCATTTAATATAGCAAAAAGACCATTTATTTTTTTGAATTCCTGATACAAATCAAAATGTCCGACGGCTCTTTCGTCAGTAGGATCTATAGTGTGACGGTTTTTTAGTAAGTCGAAAATTTCTGTTTTCAGTTCCGTAATAGGCTTATTGTCTTGAGCTGTAATTGCCATCCATCCTACTATATCTCCATAATTAAAAGCCTGTTGAAAGGTTGTAAACGGAATAAAGAGTTGTTTTTGCCCTTCTTCTGCATCACCATGTATATTACTTTTGTTTTTATAGACACCCACTACCATAAAATTCACTCCTTGAACCTTTATGTAAGAGCCTAAAACCTCTTCTCCTGGTTCATACATCTCTCTAATAACTCCTTCTCCAATAACAACCACTTTACGTCTGTTTTCGATATCTCCGTAATTGATAAATCTTCCTTGAATCATATCCATGGGTTGCTGTAGGATGAATTCTGGATAATCTCCATATACATTGTAAGCTCCTGTTCTTGTTCCTCGAACGATATTGTTAGTTCCTCTAAATCCTCCTAATTGATTTCTAGGAGAAACGTACAACAGTCCGTCAATATCTCTTTTTATTGCATCAACATCTCCGTTTTTGAAGTTATATCGCCTTCCTTGCGGAAGACCTTTATAAGGTTTTGAGGTAGAATTGGTCCACATAAACATAGTGTTAGTGGATAATCCTCCCATTTGTCTTTTGATTCCGTTTTGTAATCCTTGGCTTGCAGAAAGAAGAATTACCAAAATAAAGATACCCCAAAACACTCCGAAAGCAGTAATAAGCGTTCGAATCGGATTGGCTGAAAGGGCCTCTATTATTTCATTCCATTTATCTCTACTAAACATATTAATCTCCTCTTAATGCTACAATAGGTTTAATTTTGGCAGCTCTGTAAGCAGGGAAAAAACCAGCTAAAGCTCCTGCTATGACTAGAATGACTAAAGTCGAAACAGCTACGTTAAAGTCTACTTCTGGGCGAGTAAAGAAATCTGCTTCTACAAAAGGGCCAATTATTTCCCAAATAAGTAGACCTGATAACAATCCTAAAAAACCAGCTACAACTGTTATAAATACGGCTTCTTGTAATATCATTGTAATAATTGAAAAAGGCGAAGCTCCCAATGCTTTTCGAATTCCAATTTCTTTAGTTCTTTCTTTGACAATAATAAGCATGATGTTTCCGACACCTACAACCCCTGCGATGATAGTGCATATACCCACAAACCAAAAGAAAGCTTGAACTCCTCCTGTAATGATGTAAATGTTTTTGGCATCTTCTAAAGAATTATTGATGTACAAGGCACCTTGGTCATCAGGAGCAATATTATGTCTTGATTTTAATAAATTTTCTAGTTTTTGAGTGAATTCTTGTGATTCGGCAACCGCTTGATCAAAAACACTTTGTTGACGAAGCGTAAAGGCCATACTTCGAATTCTATCTCCTGCGCTATAAGCTCTTTGAGCAGTGCTAATCGGAATAAAAACTCGGCTTTCTTCTCGTTCTCCTCCTGGGTCTGTATAAACACCGACAACCTTATAAATCATTCCCGATACATTCAGCTCTGCACCAAGAGGTTCTTCTTCGTTTTTGAATAAATCGTTGGCTACTTTTTGACCAATAATCACGGTTTTCTCGTAATTATTAATATCAGACTGATTGATGAATCTTCCTTTTACAATAGATGCGTTCTCGATAAACTGGTAATCTGGATGGACTCCTTCTACTCTATAGGTTCCAGTTTCTTTTTTATAGACGATATTCCCACTCCAAACGGAATAAATAGCTGATTTGTATTCAATAAAATCTTCTAATAATGTGTTAGTTAGTTCGTAATCAGCATTTCGCAGCTGAATAACTCTCCCTATTCCAAGTCCATTGTGTTCTTTTTGAGTAACTCCTGGCCAAATCGAAATACGATTGGTAGCATCCTGTTCAAACTGTTTTTGGATTCCGTTTTGGATTCCGTTCCCAGCTCCGAGGAGTATAACTAAAATAAATATACCCGAAGCCACAGAAACACCTGTCAAAAACGTCCGTAACTTGTTTTTTGACAATCCTTCAAATATTTCATGCCATCTTTCGATACTAAACATACTGCGAAGCTCTTACCTGATTTACTAATTCATCGGATTCTATTTGCCCGTCTTTCAGATAGACAATTCGTTTAGTCATATTTGCAATATCGGGTTCGTGGGTTACGATAAGCACTGTTTTTCCTTCGTCGTTAATTTGCTGAATAAGTTCCATAACCTCATACGAAGTTTTAGAATCTAACGCTCCAGTTGGTTCATCTGCCAAAAGCACTTTTGGGTTTGATGCCAAAGCTCTCGCAATAGCTACCCTTTGTTTTTGTCCTCCAGAAAGCTCATTCGGAAGGTGTTTTGCCCAATCTGCCAACCCTACTTTTTCTAAATAATGAAGTGAACGCTCCATTCTTTCTTTTCGTCCCATTCCTTGATAATACAGCGGAAGAGCTACATTGTCTAATGCAGATTTGTAATTGATAAGATTAAAGGATTGGAAAACAAATCCTAAAAATTTATTGCGGTATTGTGAGGCGATGGTCTCGTTTAGATTCTTAATTGGAACTCCATCTAAAACATAACTGCCAGAATCTGCCTCATCTAATATTCCGATTACATTTAGCAGAGTAGATTTTCCAGAACCTGAAGCCCCCATAATAGAAACAAGTTCTCCTTCCTTAACGTTAAAGTTGATTCCTTTTAGGACGTGTAGGGAATTTTTTCCCATTTGGTAAGATTTATGAAGGTCTTTGATTTCTATCATAATGGTATTTTTTGACAATATTAAAAGAAAACGGAACTTGTTCTTATCAAAAGAATGTTAATTTACTTTTATAAATAGGACGCAATAACAGGTGATTTGTTACAGATGATTGTAAATTTATTCCGAAAAATTTCTCCAAGCCTGATACACTAAATCACTTTCATATCCTTTTCGAAGGAGGTAATCACAAAATTTCTTTTTCTTTTTTATAGGATTTTTTTCGGTGATAGAGTGCCATGCTTTTTCAGAAAGCTCTGAAAAAGTCTTTTCATATATAGGGTCAGAAATTTCTTTTAGAGCCTTTTTAATATTATAACTAGAAATATTTCGGAATTTGAGTTCGTTTGTAATTCGTATTTTTCCATATTTCTTAATAGAGTGTTTTCCTCGTGCAAAACTTTGGGCAAAGCGTTCTTCGTTCAAAAAATTATGCTCGATTAAATGCACTATAATTTCGTCAATCTCCTCCTTCTGCGCATTTAAATCGTACAGTTTCTGAACGACTTCTTTATGACATCGTTCTTGATAAGCACAAAATCGCTCTGCTTTTTTTGTGAGCTCCGCTAAAGAATAAGTTTGAGAATCCATTAAAGCAAAAGTAATAGATTTATTTGTACTTTAATAAATCCATGCACTAGGTCATGTAAGTCATTTTACTTAAAGGCTTGTTTTTTGAAAAAGGTTTGTTACTTTTGGAATGTTGAAAAATAACCACACTTCTCTTTAAAAAATGCTAAACGAAATCATCACGGCTGTATATTTAGGAGCTTTATTGAGCTTTTTGATTGGGCCTGTGTTTTTTGTTTTGCTCGAAACTAGTGCCACTAAAGGGTTTCGAGCAGCATTTATGTTTAATATAGGAGTAATCACAGCTGATATTCTTTTTATTTTAGTAGCTTACTTTAGCAGTTATCGACTTATTGAAAGTATAAAGGACGAACCTGCTCTTTTTGTCTTTGGAGGATTGATAATGTTTACTTATGGACTCATTTCGTATGTAAAACTCCGAAGTAATAAAATAGAAAATGTAGTGGTAGATTTGGCCAGAAAGAATTATTTGGCATTGATGGGCAAAGGCTTTTTGCTCAACTTTATAAATATTGGGGTGTTGGGATTCTGGTTAATGATTCTCATTGTAATTGGCCCGACAATGGATATGGAATCGAGCAGAATATTTACCTTTTTTGCAGTAATTCTAACTACTTACCTCACAGTTGATATAGGTAAGATTCTATTGGCAAAAAGGTTAAAGAGCAAATTGACGATTGCTAATATCACGAAGGTAAAAAAAATAACAAGTATTGTTTTGATGATTTTCGGAATTGCTATTATGTTACAAGGATGGTTTCCGTCCGAGCAAAAAGTGGTGAAAAATGCTCTTCAGAAAATGGAAAATAAAGCTAAAGAAAATTCTTTTAACTAAAGTTTCTTTGTCTTTTTGCTTCAAATATAAGAACGGAAGCGGCCACCGAAACGTTCATAGAATCAATTTCTCCCTGCATGGGGATAATGATATTTTCATCTGCTAAATTTCTAAATTCATCTGTGATTCCAGTTGCTTCGGTTCCTACTACAAGGGCGGTTGGTGTTGTATAATCTTTGGTGTAATAGAAAGTCGCGTCTTGAAGAGTAGCACAATAGATGGTAATATTGTTTTGTCGTAAAAAGTCAACTATTTCTGGAGTAGAGCCAATGGCAATTTGATTAGTAAACAAACAGCCTACACTTGCTCGAACAATATTCGGATTGTATAAATCGGATTTAGGGTTAGCAATCAATACAGCATCTAGCTTTGCAGCATCTGCAGTTCGAAGAATTGCGCCAATATTTCCTGGTTTTTCTAAACTTTCGGCCACTAAAATTAGTGGGTTTGCAGGAAGTCGTAAGCTGTTTAAATCCAAAGATTTTGTTCGGGCGACAGCCAGTACTCCTTCGGTAGTGTCGCGGTAAGCTAGTTTTTTGTAAATCTCGGATGAAATTTCGATTAATTCAATTCCCAACGGAATATTTTTTTGTACCTCTGCCCCTGAAATAATATCTGAAGAAAATAAAACTGTCTCTAATTCATACCCTCCTTTTAAAGCTAATGAAATTTCGCGAACACCCTCAATTAAGAAGGTTTGGGTTTGTTTACGGGTCTTTGATTTGGTTTGTAATTGAACCAAGTGCTTTATAAATGGGTTGTGAAGACTTTCTATTTTTTTCAAGTTCCAGAATTTTGAACCACAAAGATACAAATAGTTTGTTTCTCCATTCTCATGGATTTAAAATCGAATTCTAAATTACTATATTTGCAGCATGCCTTTATACAAGTCCATTCAAGTCGATTCAACTACCCAAGTTTTGGTTTGGAAAATTACCGAATCTTACTCCGATTTATTTAGAGTTGCTCCTCTAAAAGATGTTTGCTTGCATAGGCTTGAGCGTATGAAATCCGAATTGCATCAAAGAGGTTTTTTAAGTGTCCGTAAACTGTTGGGACAGGCAGGTTATACGGATTTTGATTTGTCTTATGACCATAACGGCAAACCTCATCTCAAAGACGGTAGGCATATATCGATTAGCCATTCGTTTGATTTTTCGGCCATCATTATTTCTGATAGAAATATTGGAATTGACCTCGAACAGCAGCGAGAAAAGATTATTCGCATTGCAGATAAATTTACTGATTTTGACAGTGATTTTTTTGATAAATCCAATACAGAACAAACCGTAAGACAACTTACAGCCATTTGGGGAATTAAAGAATCTATATATAAATTTTATTCCCTAAACGGATTAAGCCTTAAAGACCACATGAATGTTTTGCCTTTTGATTTGGAAAAAGGAGAACTTGAGGCGGTTGTTACTTACGAAAACTTCTCCAATAAGCATCAGGCAAAATTTCTAGAGTTTGAAGGTTATACTTTAGTCTATTTACTGTAATGAAAACGGTTTATCAAGATATACTTCAAGCTAAATCTGAAAGAAAAAAACTTTTGGCCATTCTTTTAGATCCTGACAAAATTAAATGGGATGAACTTTCGGTCTTGTTTAAGAAAATAGAATCTTCTAATGCTACTCATATTTTTGTTGGTGGAAGTACAGTCGAAAAACACCTGACAGATAAATTGGCAGAAGCTTTAAAAAGTTATATAAGTTATCTTCCTGTAGTATTATTTCCGGGTGATTTTACTCAAATTACGGATAAAGCAGATGCTATTTTGTTTTTGAGTTTGCTATCCGGACGAAATCCCGAATACCTAATCGGACAACATATTAAGTCAGTTTCGGTTTTAGAGAAAATGAATCTAGAAATTATTCCCACATCCTATATCCTGGTTGATGGGGGTAAGCAAACAGCTGTTTCAAGAGTGTCTGAAACCAAACCTATTGACCAAAATGATGTTGAACTTATCACAAATACAGCTAAAGCAGGGGAGTATTTAGGACATAAATTGATTTATTTAGAAGCGGGGAGTGGAGCTAATATTCCCGTTTCTGACAAAATCATAAATAGCGTAACTAAAAACTTATCCATTCCATTGATTGTAGGAGGAGGTATCCGAACCCGAAAACAAATGGATATAGCCTATAAAAACGGAGCAGATTTGGTTGTAATAGGAACTGCTTTTGAAGAGAATTTAGATTTTTTTGAACAATAACAATACTGTTTTCTAATGTCAAAAAACTTTTGAGATTTGATTTTCACCATTTGACTAAAAAACAGTAACTTTGTTCCACTTTTTTAACACTACTAAACAATATATTATGGCTTCATTTGACATTGTTGTGATTGGTTCAGGCCCTGGAGGATACGTAGCTGCTATCCGTGCCGCACAACTTGGTTTTTCTACTGCTATTATCGAAAAATATTCAACTCTTGGAGGAACTTGCCTTAACGTAGGTTGTATTCCGTCAAAAGCTCTTTTAGATTCTTCTCATCACTATCACGATGCCGTTTCGCATTTTGCAGATCACGGAATTGAGGTTTCAGGAGAATTAAAAGTAAATATCCAAAAAATGATTGATCGTAAACAGTCGGTTATTGACCAGACTTGTGCGGGGATTAAATTTTTGATGGATAAAAACAAAATCACAGTTTTTGAAGGAATAGGTTCATTTGAAGATGCAACCCATATCAAAATAGCTAAAAATGATGGTTCTTCAGAAGTAATCGAAGCAAAAAATACGATTATCGCGACGGGTTCAAAACCATCGAATCTTCCGTTTATCAAAATTGATAAAGAAAAAATCATCACTTCGACCGAAGCTTTAAAACTAAAAGAAGTTCCGAAGCACTTAATCGTAATCGGAGGTGGAGTTATCGGACTGGAATTAGGACAAGTATATTCTCGCCTCGGAGCTCAAGTTTCTGTAGTGGAATATTTGGACAGAATCATTCCGGGAATGGATGCAGGCCTTTCGAAAGAACTAACCAAAGTATTGAAAAAACAAGGAATTAAATTCTATACTTCTCACAAAGTAAAATCAGTAGAACGCAACGGAGCAGATGTTCAGGTTCAGGCTGAGAATGCAAAAGGAGAAACTATTACGCTTGACGGAGATTACGCTTTGATTTCAGTAGGAAGAAGACCCTATACAGATGGATTGAATGCAGAGAAAGCAGGCGTTAAAATCAACGAAAGAGGTCAAGTAGAAACCAACGAACATCTACAAACCAACGTTCCGAATATTTATGCAATCGGAGATGTGGTAAAAGGAGCAATGTTAGCTCACAAAGCTGAAGAAGAAGGCGTTTTTGTAGTAGAAACCATTGCAGGACAAAAGCCTCATATCAATTATAACTTGATTCCTGGAATAGTTTATACTTGGCCTGAAGTTGCAGGAGTTGGAAAAACGGAAGAGCAACTAAAAGCTGACGGAATCGAATACAAAGCCGGAACGTTTAACTTTAGAGCTTTAGGTAGAGCAAGAGCAAGTATGGATACGGACGGATTCGTAAAAATATTGGCTGACAAAAAAACAGACGAAATCCTAGGAATGCACATCATTGGAGCTCGTGCTGCAGATTTAATTGCAGAAGGAGTAACCGCAATGGAATTCCGTGCTTCGGCTGAAGATTTAACAAGAATGTCATGGGCACACCCAACCTTCTCGGAAGCTATTAAAGAGGCGGCTTTGGCAGCAACAGACAATAGAGCAATTCACGCTTAATTATTAAGCTAGATTTATATAACAAAAATCCCCGAAAGTGAAACTTTCGGGGATTTTTGTTTTCATTAACTCCGACAGAGTTTAAAACTCTGTTAGAGTTATTTAAAAAATGAATTATTTCCCTTCGCTTGCTAACATTCGTTCCAAAATTGTTTTTTCTTTAAACGGAAGTTGAGGAAGCACTTCGTCTTGAAAAACTTTTTTGTGTTGTTCGTCTTGGATGAGTTTTTTGATTTGTTCTCTGCAAAAAAAGGCGAATTTCCATCTAAAGTGCGAAGTTCCGTAAGCCAGACTTTTAAAGATTTCGTCTGTATGGAGTTCTAAACTCAATAATTTTTCGAGTGCATTTTGTCTTGTTGTCGCATCGTAGTTTGTACCCGAAAGGTTCAGTAGTGTAATATAATCTTTAATTTGCTGCTCTTCGGATGTCGTAGTGACAAACGAAAGCGTATGATGTAATACTTCAAGATTGTTTCCTTCAAATCCAATCCAGTTTTCGGATAACTCTACATATCGTTCTCTTTCGGATTCAAAAGTATTCCACAGCTTAAAAAGAGCAACCTCGCGAGTGATATACGAATCATCCTCTACAAGGGTTTCGTATGTTTTTCTGAAGCTTTCTGGAATTTCAGAAAGGGTAGTGGCAACTGCCTGACGAACTTTTGTGTTTTTTGTGTTCAAGGCAGCTTTAACAAAATCTTTTTTCTCTCCAAAAGGCAAGTTTGCCGTTTGGTAAACCAGCAATTCTTTGATAGGGTAATAGCTATTCCCTTTAAGAATTTTCAAGATTTTCTTTTTGTCTTTTTTCGGATTAAGCGGATTTTCTTGCAACTCGATATATTGCCTGATAAAAGCATTTTTCTTTAAAAGTGTATAAACTTCCTCTTTTTGGAAGAGGTGAGTCTCCAGCCAATTCTTACTGAATGTTTCGCAATCAAAGTTTGATACAGCCCGAATTTCGTTGAATAAATCTTCGGTTTCCACATTTTTGAAAGCGTATTTATCAAGGTAGTTTTTTACGGCCAAACGGAATTTTTCTTCTCCCATTCCTTCACGCATTACATGTAAAGCCCATGCACCCTTTTGGTAGTAAGAAAGCGAACTTGCCTTGTCGCTCAAAATTGGCACATCGTCAGAGGATTCTGCCATTTCTATTTTTTGTGCATTTTCGTATAGTTTCCAGTAATAATAATCCTCCCCAAAGATTTTTCTTTCTGCCAAAAGTGCGTAAAAAGTAGCAAATCCCTCTTGCAACCAATGGTGTTTTCCGGTTTTGGCTGTAACCAAATCTCCGAACCATTGGTGAGCCAATTCGTGCGCATTTACGTTTACATAATTGCGGTCATTAAACCCAATTTCGTCCACTACATAATCTTGCGAAAAAATGGTTGAAGTAGTGTTTTCCATTCCTCCATACATAAAATCCCAAACGGGAACTTGTCTGTAAATTTTCCATGGGTAAGCAACCGCAATTTCTGTTTCTAGATAATCAAAAATTTCTGCACTGTAGCGATAAGTAGGATAAAATTTATCTCTGTCCGAAATGTGATACCATAAATCATTAGGGATTCCTGATGCTGAAGTAAAGCTTTGCTTTTCAAATCGTCCGATAGCCAACATCAAAAGATAACTACTCATGGGTTTATGCATTCGATATTTCCAGGTGGTTTCACCTTCTTTTTCTTCTTTTTCTATAAGATTTCCGTTGGCTAAAACCGTATAATCTCTATGAAAAGTAATATCGAGATTAAAAGTGATTTTCTCGTTTACATCGTCAAAACTCGGATACCAGTGGCTAGTGTATTTTCCTTGTCCTTGTGTCCAAATCTGTACGTCTTGGAAATAGTTTTTTTGTACGAAATACATGGCCTGAATCGGAAAAGCTTCGTAAGAGAAAGTAAGCGTGTTACTTCCGGTTGTAAATCCTTCAAAAAGCAAAAACTCTTTATCGGTTACTTTGAATTGTACTTCTTTTCCGTTGATTTTTACTTTGTCAAATGTCATTTTATGAGCATTAATTCGGATAGTGTCCAAAAACTCATTTACCATAAAGCGATATTCTATATCCCCCCACACATTTTGTTTGACAGGGTTAATCTCTATAGAGGCAAAACTTTCTGTAAAATCAACTTTAGGGTGTTGTTGTGCAAAACTAGAAAAACTCAAAAACAGGACTAAAAAGAGGATGCTTTTTTTCATAAATGAAGAGTTTGAATCTTCAAATATAAAAGTATTTTTTGGTTAGAATTAGAATTTTTTAAATAGCTTGTAACTATTTAGTAGAATAGAAATAGATTAAAAGTCCGATTCCTATAATAATACGATACCAACCCCAGAACTTGAATCCGTATTTAGTGAGAACCGCAATAAAGGTTTTTACTGCAATCAGCGCTACTACGAAAGCTACGATATTTCCAATTATGAATACCTGAATATTCTCAGAAGAAGATAAAATCATTTCGTATCCTTTTTGCATGTTTTCTGTTCCTTCTCCCCAAGTTTTTACAAAAATAGAGTAAACGGTAACAGCAAGCATTGTTGGGACAGCAAGAAAGAACGAAAATTCAGCTGCTGCTTTTCTGCTCAATCCTTGTGTCATTCCTCCGATAATTGAAGCAGCAGAACGAGAAGTTCCAGGCATCATGGCGAGGCATTGCCAGAAGCCAATAACAATAGCTTTTTTTACTGTAATCTCTTTTTCGTCTGTAATTTTCGGGTTTTTAAACCATTTGTCCACAAATAACAAAACGATTCCCCCCAAAACCAAGACGGATGAAATTGCAATTTGATTTCCGAGTATAGCTTCTATTTTATCGTCAAATAAATAACCTAAAACAAGAGCTGGGATTACAGCACAAATTAGTTTTATATAGAAATTAAAATTTTTAAAATCAAAGAATTTTCTCCAATACAGAACTACAATCGACAGTATTGCTCCAAATTGAATGGAAACCTGAAACATTTTCAAGAATTCGCTTTCTTCCATTCCCATAAGAGCCGCTGTAAAACCCATATGAGCAGTTGAAGAAATCGGAAGATATTCAGTTAATCCTTCTATTATGGCTATGATTATAGCTTTTAATAAATCCATTATTTATCTTCTTTTTTATCTTTTTTGAAGATAGAATAAAACGAAATTCCCATTCCTAAAAGTACCAAAGCAGGCGCTAGACGAATTCTTCTGAAACTAAAGATAGCCTCGCTAAACTCATTCGGATTATCATTTCCTCCTCCTATCATCAGGATAAATCCTAAAGCAATAACCACTATCCCCACAAGAAGGATTTTATAATTAGTTTTGGTAAATAAAAATTCGTTTTTCATTTATATTTTGTTTCAGGTTTAATTTAATTCCTTTAATAAAGATCGTCTGTTCTTAAATTCAAAAATCGTTGTGTAGCAAAAAAGGTGCTTATCCAGGTAATGAGGATTCCGAACAATAATACTCCACCAAATACGATTCCGATAGCAACGTAATCAGTTGCTAAACCAAATTGAGGGAATCGTTTGTCGATATAATACAGCCCAGCGTAAAGAGCAATCATTGCTAATAGTGATCCTATAATTCCGAGTTTTATATTTCTCCACATAAACGGACGTCTGATAAATGATTTTGTAGCTCCTACCATTTGCATGGTTTTGATAATAAATCGGTTAGAATAAATTGACAAACGCAACGAACTATTGATAAGCAATACCGCAATCAAACAGAAAAACCCGCTAATTATAAGTATCCAAAGGCTGATTTTGCGAATGTTGTCATTGACCATTTCTACCAAAATATTGTCGTAGTTCACACTCTTTACTTGACTTTGCTCTTGGAGTTCGTTAACTATTTTGGTAAGACTATCCGAAACCACATAGTCTGCTTTTAGGCGAATATCATAAGAATCTGAAAGGGGATTGGCTCCTAAATGCGCTATAAAATCTTCTCCTAAATCTTTTTGATGTTGCTCGGCTGCTTGTTCTTTAGTGATATAAACCGCTGTATTAGTATAGTTTTTATTTTTGATGAAACTCCCAAATTTTTCTACCGATTCTTTTGAGGCTTCTTTTTCAAAAAAGACCGTCATCGGGATTTCTTGCTTAAAGTTGTCCGAAAGTTTTTTTGAATTAATCACAAAAAGCCCTAAAGTTCCTAAAAGAAAAAGGACCAAAAATATACTTAAAACCACTGAAAAATACGAAGAAATAAGTTTCCGCTTTTGATATTTTTCGTATGATGAAGCCATAGTTTTGAATTTAAGCTGTAAAAGTAAGGAATTTCCGATTAAGATTGTAACGTATAAAGTTTTTAGTTTAGTACATAAACCTTAAATTTGCCTTTATTTTTCTGTAGTATAAAGTTTTGTGGTAGAATAAACTATGTTTAAAACATTGCTAATAGTAGGGCTTGGAGGCGGAATAGGAAGCGCATTTCGTTACCTGACTTCCGTTTTGACTGATAAATATATTCAGACTTCTTTTCCGTGGGCTACCTTTTTAGTAAATGTGATAGGCTGTTTGATTATCGGAATCTTAGTAGGTGTATTTACCAAACAACAGCTCCAACATACAGAGCTAAAATTGTTGTTTATCACTGGATTTTGTGGAGGGTTTACTACTTTTTCTACTTTTGCTCTCGAAAATATAAAATTGTTCCAGTCAGGAAACTCACTCTTAGCACTTTTGTATATCGGATTAAGTGTACTTTTAGGAATATGTGCCGTTTGGGGTGGAATGCTACTAATGAAATAAAACTCAAAATTTAAAATTCATCATTTAAAATATAAAGAAGTGAAATACAATCCGAATGAAATTGAGCCTAAATGGCAACAATATTGGGCAACAAATCAAACTTTTCAAGCTTTAAATTCTATTGATAAACCAAAATATTATGTATTGGATATGTTCCCTTATCCATCAGGGGCGGGCTTACATGTTGGACATCCGCTAGGTTATATCGCTTCGGATATTGTAGCGCGGTTCAAGCGTCATAAAGGATTTAATGTTTTACACCCGCAAGGGTATGATTCGTTTGGGTTACCTGCAGAACAATATGCTATTCAGACTGGACAGCATCCTGCCATTACAACCGAAACCAATATTAAAAGATACCGTGAACAGTTAGACAAAATCGGATTTTCATTTGATTGGAGTAGAGAAGTTCGTACCTCTGATCCAGAATATTACAAACACACACAATGGATTTTTATCCAATTGTTTGAATCTTGGTACAATCAAGAAACAGATAAAGCAGAAAGTATTTGTTCGCTAATTATAAAATTCGAAAAAGAAGGAAACGCTAATGTTAAAGCTGTTGCTGATGCCGATATCGAAATCTTTACAGCTGAGCAGTGGAACGCTTTTTCGCCTGAAGAACAACAAAGAATATTGCTTAAATACAGGTTGACTTATTTGGCAGAAACGGAGGTAAACTGGTGTCCAGCGCTAGGGACGGTTTTGGCAAATGACGAAATTGTAAACGGAGTCTCGGAGCGTGGAGGGTTTCCGGTAATTCGCAAAAAAATGACTCAATGGAGTATGCGAATTTCTGCTTATGCAGAACGTTTATTGCAAGGTTTGGAAACGATTGATTGGACAGAAAGTCTGAAAGAATCTCAAAGAAATTGGATTGGGAAATCTGTTGGGGCAGAAGTAGTATTCAAAATCCTTCCTCCAACCCCATCCGAAGGAGAGGGGCTGGGAGTGAGGATATTTACCACTCGTCCTGACACGATTTTCGGAGTGTCCTTTATGACACTGGCTCCTGAACACGATTTGGTTGCTCAAATCACTACTTCGGAGCAAAAAGCAGCGGTAGAAGCCTATGTTGAAGCGACTGCAAAACGTTCGGAAAGAGAACGTATGGCAGATGTAAAAACCATTTCGGGAGTATTTACAGGAGCCTATGCAGAACATCCATTTACTAAAGAACCGATTCCGATTTGGATTGGTGATTATGTATTGGCTGGCTACGGAACGGGAGCGGTAATGGCTGTCCCAGCTGGTGATGAGCGCGATTATGCTTTTGCAAAACACTTCGGTATTGAGATTAAAAACATTTTTGACAAAGATATTTCGGAAGAAGCTTTTACTGAAAAAGTTGGTTTTGTATTCGAAAATTCTGCTTTCCTAAACGGATTGGATTACAAAGCGGGAACAGCAAAAATCATCGAGGAATTAGAGAAAATTGGAGCTGGAAAAGCTAAAATAAACTACCGTTTGCGCGATGCAGTTTTTTCTCGTCAACGTTATTGGGGAGAACCATTTCCGGTATATTATGTAAATGGTTTGCCACAGATGATCGACCAAAAACATTTGCCAATCCGCTTGCCAGAAGTAGAAAAATACTTACCAACCGAAGACGGTCAACCACCACTCGGGAATGCCTCAGTTTGGGCTTGGGACACCGTGAACAATCAGGTCGTAGAAAACTCAAAAATTGATGATAAAACGATTTTCCCATTAGAATTAAATACGATGCCGGGTTGGGCGGGTTCGTCTTGGTATTGGATGCGATATATGGACGCTCACAACGATGCTGAGTTTGCCTCAAAAGAAGCCTTAGACTACTGGCAAAACGTAGATTTATATATTGGAGGAAGTGAACACGCAACAGGACATTTGTTATACAGCCGTTTTTGGAATAAATTCTTAAAAGACAGAGGATTCGCACCCACCGAAGAGCCGTTTAAAAAGCTGATTAACCAAGGAATGATTTTGGGTAATATAGGTTATTATCCGTATGTAGATATAACTATAAAAATTGATGTAAAAGATAATTCAAAAATCTCAAAAAAATACTTCAATGTATTTGGTTATGAGGTGTTTGCTAAAGTTTTCTTTGATTTGATCGAAGAATCGAGTAATAATTTTACAAGTCTGGAAGATTTATTTATAAATGATGCAAATGTTGTTATTGAAAAAAGAATTAATAATAATAAGTCAAAAATTTATTTGAAAATATTGGAAAGATTTAAGTCAGAATATTCTTTTATTAATGATGATGGTGATTTTGAACTATTGGAAGTTTTAGGAGATGAATACTTCGATTTAAGTATATCTCATATTAATTTAAACTACGAATATAAAAGAATTCCAATAAAAGGCATTGATCTTCAGACTAATAAAATCGATGTGGATTTGATATCTACAGACAGTACTTTTAAGTTTTCAGTTGATATTTCTGAAAATGAAATTTTTGCTAAAACAGAAATTGGAAAAATGTCTAAAAGCTGGTTTAATGCTGTCAATCCAGATGATATTTGTAACGAATACGGGGCCGATACCTTGCGTTTGTACGAAATGTTCTTAGGTCCGCTTGAGCAAGCCAAACCATGGAACACAGCCGGAATTACAGGAGTTTTCGGATTCCTAAAAAAACTTTGGAGATTATACTTCGATGATAATGGCTTGAACATTACCGACGAAGAGCCAACCAAAGAAATGTATAAATCATTGCATAAAACCATCAAAAAAGTAACAGAAGACATCGAAAACTTCTCGTTCAACACTTCGGTTTCGCAGTTTATGATTTGTGTGAATGAGTTGTCGCAACAAAAATGTCATCACAGAGCGATTCTAGAGCCATTGGCGATTTTGATTTCCCCTTATGCTCCACATATTGCAGAAGAATTGTGGAGTGCTTTGGGGCACCAAGAAAGTATTGCCACTGCTTCATTCCCGATTTTTGACCAGAAACATTTGGTGGAGTCGGATAAGGAATATCCTGTTTCGTTTAACGGCAAAATGCGTTTTACTATCAATCTTCCGCTTGATTTATCAGTAGAAGAAATCGAAAAAATCATTTTAGCAGATAGCAGAACTCAAGAACAATTACAAGGTCGCGAACCGAAAAAAGTAATTATTGTTCCTGGGAAAATTATAAATTTAGTTGGGTAAACCTTAAATCGCTACATATATGAAGTCACAAAAATCAATTTTAGGAATCTTTATACTCATTGTTATTGCTGTTGTAGTGATGATGTTTGGCTTGCCGACATATAATGTATGGCAACAAGAAATGGCTGGTAAAGCAGAAATGGCAAAAGCAGAACAAAATCGTCGCATTTTGGTCGAAGAAGCCAAAGCCCGTTTGGAAGCCGAGAAATTAAATGCACAAGCAGAAATCGAAAGAGCAAAAGGAATGGCAGAGGCGATGAGCATCGAAAACGGAACGCTAAATTCGGTTTATAATCAGTATTTGTTTATCCGTACGCTCGAAAAACTGGCGGATAAAGGAAATTTACCTCAAATTATTTATATGCCTTCAGAGGGATTAGTACCCGTGATGGATGTTTCGCAGAACCAACCCAAAGCAAATTAACCAATCGGTATTATAGACTTATACAAAAACCGCATTCTGAATAAGACTGGGGTTTTCTTTTTGGCTTACTTTTTGAAGTTGCCAACAAAAACCTCACTTATGAAAGCTATTAGTACTTTTGTTGCCTTACTTTTTTCTATAATGATTTTTGCCCAATCCAATAATCAATTGGCCGTATTCGGAGGGATGAGCTATCAACCTATTCTCAGAGCAAGTACTGTCGGAGGAGACTTAACCGGACGCTATTATGTGGGCGAAAAGCTCTCCTTAGGATTAGGATTTGATTATACTTTCAAAAAATACAACCAAGGTTTTGGCTACCTAACCGATAGGACTCTTATGCACAATGTTAGGCTAAACGCAATTGCACAATATGATTTTTTAAACAGTGAGAAGCTGAGAGTTGGAGCTTTTGCGGCTAATGGAGCCGCGATAGTTACCCTGAGAGATCGAAACGATACCAAAACAACCGAAACCACTCAAGAGATAGACGGAATATGGCAAACGATTATAGTTGAAACCCCAAAAAGATTGGGTAGAGATGCTTTTTATATCCTTACTCCTGGAATTGATTTCTCGTATAAAGTAGCCACTTTGGACCCAGAATTTAATACTGATTTGTACGTCACTTCACGAGTTGGATATCAGCTAGCTTTGGGAAGTGGAGATTTTGCAAAACCCAAAAACTTTACCGATTTTATTTTTTCGTTAGGGGTTACCATAAAAGGAGATTTATAAGAGATCTATACGAAGATCTTTGATTTAAAAAACTGTGAAAATCCTTTGTAAATTCGATTCAGACTTACATTTTTTGTAACTTCGCCGTTTAGAATAATTTCGTCAAAACTATAAAATGGCAAAACCAAGCATACCAAAAGGAACAAGAGATTTCTCGCCTCAAGAAGTCGCAAAAAGAGGTTATATCATCAGTGTTTTAAAAAGGAATTTCGAAAAATTCGGATTTCAACCTATCGAAACGCCTTCTTTTGAAAATTTGGATACCCTAATGGGAAAATACGGGGAAGAAGGGGATAGATTAATTTTTAAAATTTTGAATTCGGGAGATTATTTAGCGAAAGCTACTGAAGAACTTTTGACTAATAAAGACAGTCAAAAACTCACTTCTCAAATCTCCGAAAAAGCCCTTCGTTATGATTTAACCGTTCCGTTTGCCAGATATGTGGTACAACATCAAAACGAAATTGATTTTCCGTTTAAACGCTATCAGATTCAGCCCGTTTGGAGAGCTGATCGTCCGCAAAAAGGACGTTTCAGAGAGTTTTATCAATGTGATGCTGATGTTGTGGGTTCCAACTCATTATGGCAAGAAGTAGAATTTGTACAACTGTATGACAAATCACTTTCTGAATTAGGTCTTGAAGGAGCTACTATCAAAATCAACAATCGTAAAATTTTATCAGGAATTGCTGAAGTTATCGGGGCCAAAGACAAGCTCATTGACTTTACCGTGGCTCTGGATAAATTAGACAAAATCGGAGAAGACGGAGTAAAAAAGGAAATGTTAGAGAAAGGCATTTCGGAAGAAGCCATTCAGAAAGTACAACCGCTTTTTAATTTTACTGGAACCACTTCGGAGAAATTAAACCAACTGGCCGAACTTTTAAAATCTTCGGAAGAAGGAACAAAAGGCGTAGAGGAACTCCGTTTTATTTGCGAAGCTATAGATAACTTAGGATTGTTTAAGTCTAAATTGGATTTAGATGTAACACTTGCCCGTGGATTGAACTATTATACCGGAGCAATTTTTGAAGTACAAGCTCCAAAAGTAGCGATGGGTTCTATCGGAGGTGGTGGAAGATACGATGATTTAACAGGAATCTTCGGACTTAAAAACATCAGTGGAGTAGGAATTTCGTTTGGACTGGATAGAATTTATTTGGTGTTAGAAGAGTTAGGATTATTCCCTGACGACGTTACCGAAACCTCTAAAGCAATGTTTGCTAATTTCGGACATAACGAGGCTCTATATTCGCTTAAAGCCATTAAGACGCTACGTGAAAACGGAATCAAAGCTGAACTTTATCCAGACAAAACAAAACTAGATAAGCAGTTTAAATATGCTGATAAAAGAGGCATCCCGTTTATGATTATTATAGGTGAAGAAGAAATCCAAAAAAGGATATATAACCTTAAAAATTTACATTCAGGAGAGCAAATATCAGTTTCTTTGGAGGAGTTGATTGAAAAGTTAAAATAAAAAAAGGCTACCAATTGTAGCCTTTTTGTTTATATGGTTGTTTTATTGTAGTTATTCACGGAAAGTATAAGCTATACTAAGTGTAAACCAATTCTTTTTCCAATTATTATCTTCAATTTTACTTATGTTGGTTACCCCAAGATTATATTTTAAATTTATATCGATATTATAGCCTAAAATATAACCCACTCCAACAAATACACTCGCATCAATAAGATTAAAGTTCTCGTGAAAATCAAAAGTATCAGAATCTCCTTCTCCTTTTAGGGTTGGGATTTTACCAAAGAAGTTAGTGCCTAATTCACCCCCTCCAAATCCCTGAAATTGGTTGTTATGTGTATAGTGAACACTGAAAGGTAAATTAACGGAATGAAAGATTAAACGATTATTTTTTAAGAGATTATTAGGGTCATCCATGGTTGCTCCCAAATTGTCATATGAAATACCAAATCGGAAAGTAACGGTTTCGCTAACATATTTGAAATGATAATATCCGAAATGAAATCCGATTTTTTGAGAACTATTATCCAATCCTGAAATCTTGGAAGAAACAGCACCCACTTCTATACTACTGTAACAGTCAAGACAAATAGCTCCTGCTCCATAAAATATTTGGGAAAAAGAAACCGTTGTACATATAGTAAATCCAAGAGTAAGTAGGAATTTTCTCATTTGAAAGTTTATGAGGTTAATAAATTAGTTTTCTACACATTTGTCATAAAAATCCGCTATTTGATAAGCGATTGATTCCTTTCTGTTCATCTCTTTAATATTGAATTTTTCGGAAAAATCAGGACATTTATCAAAAAGATACTTTTCAGATCTTTCTAAACCTTTTTTGAAAGTCGCGTTAGTTGATGTGTCAAACAAAACAAAAGTAATATTTTCATCTGGCTTTCCAATTAAATTTGAATTCGAACCCATGCCCACCCAATAAGCAATAACCATTCGCTCTTTTCCTTTAACCTTTTTAATTCCGTATTTATCTCCAAGGTCATAGACAATCATGTTTTTGAAGACTTTATTAACCATTGCCCAACCTTTAGTTATTCCGAAAAAATTGTGTTCGCTCATTTTCCCATTCTTATCAAACCCCCAAACCTCTATTCTTCTAAAAACAAAAGTGCTATTTCCGTTATCTATAGAAACAGTAAAATAAGCTATTTCATTAGGGTCTAATTTTTGAATTTTTCCGTCAACTTTAACTGTTAGCTTTTTTGACCTCGGATTAAGAGGAAAGTTAATTTGTAATTCTACTGTTTCGCCACTTTTATAAATTACTTTCCCGTCATAAAATTTAGCAAATAAGCCTAAAGGCATTAAAAAAATAATAAATAATAAGAGTTTTTTCATAAATTAAAAGTTTTAAAAATATGTTAAAGTTCAAATTTAACATATTAAAGTTAAAAAGCAAGGGTTATCCCAAATTAAATTCAACATTAGCGTGTCTAACATTCGTTTAGAACTTTCTGAATAGTGTGAATATTTACAGTTCCAAATAATAATTTTATTCTTTTAAAAATTGTAGTTTTGCTTTTTGCTTATAGAATAAAAACCTAATGAAAAAAATTTTAATAATCGGAGCAGGTCGTTCTGCTTCGTCACTTATCAAATACCTTTTGGATAAATCCGAAAGTGAAAATTTAGAAGTTACCATTGCTGATTTATCAGTTGAATTAGCGCAAAAAAAAACCGACAATCACCCTAGAGCAAAGGCAATTTCTTTAGATATTAAAAACAAAGACAATAGAGCAAAGGCCATTCAAAACGCAGATTTAGTAATTTCTATGCTTCCTGCCTTTATGCATATTGAAGTTGCAAAAGATTGTGTAGTATTCAAAAAACATTTGGTGACTGCCTCGTATATCAGTCCAGAAATGCAAGCATTAGAGGAGCAGGTAAAAGCCAATAACCTGGTATTTATGAACGAAATCGGGCTTGATCCTGGAATTGACCACATGAGTGCGATGAAAGTTATTGATGAAATCCGTGCTAAAGGTGGAAAAATGCTTTTATTCGAATCGTTTTGTGGAGGACTAGTTGCTCCAGAATCAGATAATAACCTGTGGAATTATAAATTTACATGGAATCCGAGAAATGTAGTTTTGGCAGGACAAGGAGGAGTAGCTAAATTTATTCAGGAAGGGCGATATAAATATATTCCGTATAACAAATTGTTTAGACGAACTGAATTTTTTGATATTGAAGGGTACGGAAAATTTGAAGGCTATGCCAATCGAGATTCCCTCAAATATAGAAGCGTTTATGGACTTGAAGATATTTTAACTTTGTATAGAGGAACTATTCGTAGAGTAGGCTTTTCAAGAGCGTGGAATATGTTTGTGCAACTTGGAATGACGGATGATAGTTATGTGATGGAAAACTCCGAAACGATGAGCTATCGAGATTTTATCAACTCATTTTTACCTTTTGACCTCAAAGATACTGTCGAGCTTAAAACAAGATATCAACTCGGAATCGAACAAGATGATATACAGTGGGACAAGTTAGTAGAACTGGATATCTTTAATCCCGATAAAATTGTAGGACTGAAAAATGCCACTCCAGCTCAAATACTTGAAAAAATTCTTTCGGAAAGTTGGAAGTTAGATGCCGATGATAAAGATATGATCGTCATGTATCATAAATTTGGATATGAGTTAAACGGAGAAAAAAAGCAAATTGATTCTAAAATGGTTACCCTCGGGGAGGACCAAACTTATACGGCAATGGCCAAAACGGTTGGACTTCCAGTAGCTATGGCAGCACTACAAATATTAAACGGAAAAATTACAACCTATGGAGTGCAACTTCCGTTACATAAAGAAGTGTATCTTCCTATTTTAAATGAATTAGTAACTTTTGGGATAGAATTTAAAGAATACGATGTTCCGTATGTTGGGTATCATTAAATCGTAAATAAAAAGACCAAAACATCTAAAGTTAAGGGTTTATGAAAATCTTACATGTAGATTCTAATCATCCGATTCTAGTAGAGATGCTTGAAAAGGCAGGATTTATAAATGAATTTGACTTTATTTCTTCAAAAGAAGAAATCGAGAACAAAACTCATGAATATGACGGAATCGTCATCAGAAGCCGCTTTAAAATTGATAAAACTTTTTTGGATAGTTCCCAAAAGTTGAAATTTATAGCTAGAGTAGGAGCAGGGTTAGAAAGTATTGATTGCGATTGGGCAATATCCAAAAAGATAGAACTTATTTCAGCTCCAGAAGGCAATCGGAATGCTGTAGGAGAACATGTTTTAGGAATGCTACTTTCGCTTTTTAATAAGTTGAATCAGGCTGATAAAAGTGTGAAATCTGGAAAATGGGAACGAGAAAAACACAGAGGATATGAACTAGAAGGCAAAACAGTTGGGCTTATCGGTTACGGGAATATGGGGAAATCTGTGGCTAAGAAACTAAAAGGTTTTGATGTAGAAGAAGTGCTGTTTTATGATATTCAAAATGGTTTAGGAGACGAAAACGCCCGACAAGTATCTTTGGCTGAACTACAAGAAAAAGCAGATGTACTTTCGCTTCATACACCTTGGACCCCATTGACCCATAAAATGATTGATGCTGATTTTATAAATAAATTTTCTAAACCTTTTTGGTTTATAAATACTGCAAGAGGTAAAAGTGTTGTTACTAAAGATCTTGTTCAGGCCCTTAAGGATGGAAAAATATTAGGAGTAGGATTAGATGTGTTGGAGTACGAAAAATTATCTTTTGAGCAGATGGATTTAGATAACATTCCAGAAGATTTACAGTTTTTGTTTAATGCTGAGAATGTAATTCTTTCTCCACATATTGCAGGATGGACTTTTGAGAGCCATCGTAAATTAGCTCAAACAATTGCTGAAAAAATAATCAGATTTAGCGAAAAATAAAAAAGAGAGAACTTAGTTCTCTCTTTTTTATTTCCAAAATTTATTGAATTTTAGTGATTTGAGTTCTTCTAATATTTGAGGAATCTTTTTTACGTTTGCTAATTCTTTTAGTTTTTCGCGCGATTCTTCAATAGGTGTTCCAAAGTAAGTTTTTCCTCCTTCGATGGATTTGGTTACTCCAGTTTGTCCTAAGACCACGGCTTTCGTTCCAATGGTAATTCCGCTTGTAGTTCCGACTTGTCCCCAAAGGGTAACTTCATCTTCAATTACAACACAACCCGCAATTCCAGTTTGAGAAGCAATAAGACATTTTTTTCCGATTATTGTATCATGTCCAACCTGAATCATATTGTCCATTTTGGTTCCTTCTCCGATAGTTGTATCTCCTGTAACACCACGGTCAATAGTGCAATTAGCACCAATTCCAACATTGTTTTGAATTACAACTCTTCCTCCTGAAATAAGTTGGTCGAAGCCTTCTGGACGTTTTTTGTAATAAAAAGCATCCGCTCCTAAAATGGTTCCGGAATGAATAATTACGTTATCTCCTATAATCGTGTCGTCATAAATAGTTACATTGGCATGAATCAAACAATTCTTGCCAATAACCACATTATTTCCGATAAAACAATTAGGCTGAATGATAGTCCCTTTTCCAATTTTGGCTGTTTCTGAAATTGAAACATTCGATGCTTGAAAAGGTTTAAAGTGTTTAGTTAATTTGTTGAAATCTCGAAACGGGTCGTCTGAGATAAGTAATGCTTTCCCTTCAGGACAATCTACTTCTTTGTTGATTAAAACAATAGTAGCTCTGGATTGTAGGGCTTTGTCGTAGTATTTCGGATGATCGACAAACACGATATCCCCTTCTACTACTACATGGATTTCGTTCATCCCTAAAACAGGAAAATTTTCATCTCCCACAAATTGGCAGGAGATGATTTCAGAAATTTCTTTTAATGAATGGGTGCGGTTGAATTTCATTTATTCCTTAATTCTTTCCATATAAGCTCCGGTAGCGGTATCAATTTTGATTTTATCACCTTCGTTGATGAATAGCGGGACGTTTACTTGAGCACCTGTTTCAACAGTTGCTGGTTTTGTAGCGTTAGTTGCTGTATTTCCTTTTACTCCTGGTTCTGCATAAGTAACTTCTAAAATGATAGAAGCAGGCATATCTACAGCCAAAGGCAAGTCAGTTTCGGTATTGATTTGAACCATTACGTTGGTACCCTCTTTTAATAATTCTGGAGCATCAAGAGCATTTTTGCTCAATGTAATTTGCTCGAATGTTTCTGTATTCATAAAGTGAAAATCATCACCTTCTGCATACAAATACTGGAAAGTATGTGTTTCTACACGAACCGTATCAATTTTGTGCCCTGCCGAAAATGTGTTTTCAAGAGTTCTTCCTGTAGTTAAGCTCTTCATTTTAGTTCTCACAAAAGCTGGTCCTTTACCAGGTTTTACGTGAAGGAACTCGACAATTTTATAAATGTCATTATTGAACTTGATACATAATCCGTTTCTGATGTCTGCTGTACTTGCCATTTTTTTCTTGCTATATGTCGTCCTAAGCTATCTGCTTTAGACTTGGTTATTATTTAATTGTTTTCTACTCTTTAGAATGTTTTAAAGTTATAAATTCGAACCTCCTGTATATCCTTTCATAACTCCACGAGAAGAATTTTTGATAAAGTCAAGGATTTCATCTCTTTCAGGAGTAGCTTCCATTTCGCCCTCTATAATAGATAGTGCCTGAGAAGTATTGTAGTTTTTTTGGTATAATATTCTGTAAATATTTTGAATCTCTCTGAGTTTTTCAGGCGAAAAACCTCTTCTGCGAAGTCCAACCGAGTTAATACCTACATACGAAAGTGGTTCGCGAGCTGCTTTTACGAAAGGCGGCACGTCTTTTCTTACTAATGAACCTCCAGTTACAAAAGCGTGATTACCGATATTTCCGAACTGCTGAACAGCCACCATTCCTGCTAGAACAACGTGATCTCCAACGGTTGTGTGTCCCGCTAATGTTGTTCCGTTCGAAAAGATACAATTGTCTCCGACAATACAATCATGAGCTATATGACAGTAAGCCATAATCCAACAATTGTTTCCGATTACAGTTTTCATCTTATCGGATGTTCCTCGATTTATAGTTACACATTCGCGGATAGTGGTACCGTCTCCGATAATAGTTACTGTATCTTCATTTTGGAATTTCATGTCTTGCGGAATAGCAGAAATTACTGCTCCTGGGAAAATTGAACAGTTCTTTCCGATTCTAGCTCCCTCCATAATGGTTACGTTAGATCCTATCCAAGTTCCTTCTCCGATTTCTACGTTGTTGTGAATCGTTGTAAAAGGTTCAATTACTACATTTTTCGCAATTTTTGCTCCTGGATGAACGTATGCTAATGGTTGATTCATAGTAGTTATGGTTGTTGGTTATTGGTTTAGACTAGCATAATAGATATTGTCTAAAACCAATCCTAAATTAATTTTTAGCTTTTACAATTTGAGCCATAAGCTCTGCTTCGGTTGCTAATTTTCCGTTGGCATAGGCATAAGCTTGCATATGGCAAATTCCTCTACGGATTGGAGTTAGCAATTCGAGTTTAAATATTAGTGTGTCTCCTGGTAAAACCTGTTGTTTGAACTTTACATTGTCTATTTTCATAAAATAGGTCAAGTAATTTTCTGGATCAGGCACAGTACTCAAAGCCAGAATTCCTCCTGCTTGTGCCATAGCTTCGATTTGCAAAACTCCAGGCATCACAGGTGCTCCAGGGAAGTGTCCTACAAAAAACGGCTCGTTCATAGTTACGTTTTTCATTCCCACCACATGAGTGTCAGATAGTTCTAATATTCTATCTACTAACAAAAACGGAGGTCTATGAGGGAGCACATTCATAATCTGAACTATATCCATAAGCGGAGGTTGGTTCAAATCAAAAGTAGGTACCTGATTTCTCTCTTCGATTTTAATGATTTTAGAAAGTTTTTTTGCGAATTGTGTATTTACAAAATGACCGGGTTTGTTAGCAATAATTTTTCCTTTAATACGGGTTCCGACTAGTGCTAAATCTCCAATTACATCTAGAAGCTTGTGTCTTGCGGCTTCATTCGGAAAATGTAAGGTAAGATTATCTAAAATTCCGTTGGGTTTAACCGATATTTTGTCTTTTCCGAAAGCTACTTTTAAATGCTCCATGGTTTCAGGCGAAATTTCTTTATCCACATAAACAATAGCATTGTTCAGATCGCCTCCTTTAATGAGTCCGTGTTGCAATAGAGCTTCTAATTCGTGAAGAAAACTAAAGGTTCTTGCATTGGCAATTTCGTCTTTGAATTCAGAAACATTTTTTAGCGTAGCATTTTGTGTTCCTAAAACTTTGGTGCCAAAATCAACCATTGTAGTTACCTGATAATCATCAGCAGGCATCACAAGAATTTCACTTCCTGTTTCTTCGTCTGTATAAGAAATAACTTCTTTTACCGTATAAATTTTCTGTTCAGCATCTTGCTCAACAATTCCAGCTTTTTCGATAGCTTCTACAAAATATTTTGAAGAACCATCCATAATCGGAGGTTCAGAAGCATT
>JBEBWA010000016.1:0-60592 GCA_040392465.1 Flavobacterium suncheonense | reverse complement strand
TTCGATGGTTGAAACGTTCTTTTGCTCATTGCTCTGTATCTTTAAAATCTTTGTATTATTATTTGATAATCTACTGCCTGAAAAGCTGGGTGCAAATATACAAACTCTTTTTATTATTACAAGTTGTTTTTAAAAAATATTTCACTTCGACTCTTCACCAATAATAGAATAAACTAAAAAAAGTGTTTCTTCTTCAGAAAAAGAGTGATCTAACACCATTCCTAAACGCTCTAAAAGCTTAATTGAATTGATGTTTTTGGAGTTTGTAATAGCAATTACTCTTTTTGTGATTCTTTGAGCTCTAATCTCTTCAAGGTATCGTTTAACGGCTTCAAAAGCATATCCTTTTTTTTCAAATTTAGAAAGCATTGCATAACCTATATCAGGAAATTGTTGGGTTTCTCTGTAAATAAAGGTTACTACCCCCATTAACTCTAGTGTTTCTTTATTGATAAAGACATTACAGTTGTAATTGGGGTCTTCTATAATTTTTTGAATATACTTTTTTGCCTCATTTTCGGTCTGAATATTTCGATTTCCAATATATTCTAACCAAGACGGACTATTTAACAATTTGTAAAAGAAAGGAGAATCATCTTCCTCTAAAGGTCGTATAAAAAGCCGTTCTGTTTCGATGGTTTTAATCATTATACTAAGATTTATTTGGATTTAAGCAACAATAAAACTTCCCAACTAAAATTTATATCTTTGCCAAAACAACAAAATATGACTGTAAAAATAGACAATTCTTGGAAAAAGGTATTAGAAACCGAATTTAATTCACCCTATTTTTTGTCTTTGATTGATTTTGTAAAACAACAATACGCTACTCAAGTTTGCTACCCGAAAGGTAATCATATTTTTTCTGCTTTTGACCGATGTAAGTTTGATGAGGTCAAAGTAGTTATAATCGGACAGGACCCCTACCACGGACCTGGACAGGCAAACGGACTTTGTTTTTCTGTCAATGACGGAATTCCTTTTCCTCCTTCGTTACTTAATATTTTTAAAGAAATTCAAAATGACTTAGGTAAACCTTTCCCTGTAAGCGGAAATTTAGAACGTTGGGCTGATCAAGGTGTCTTACTATTAAATGCTACACTTACAGTAGAACAATCCAAACCTGGGAGTCATCAAAATAAAGGTTGGGAAACTTTTACGGATGCGGTTATCAAAGCTGTTTCTGATCATAAAGAAAATGTAGTCTTCCTGCTTTGGGGAGGGTTTGCTAAAGGAAAGAGCAATCTGATTGACAAAAAAAAACATTGTATTTTAAGTTCTGGCCACCCCTCTCCTATGAGCGCGAACCGAGGATATTGGTTTGGAAATAAGCATTTTAGCAAAACTAACGAGTTTTTAAAGCTAAAAGGACTAAAAGAAATTGAGTGGTAAACTTTTTAAGAGCCAGAACTAGCTAATAAAGAAATCCCTATTTTGCATTCCATACAACGCTTAAAGTTGCAATATTGTTTTTTGAGTTGTAAAAGTGCTTGAGTATCAAATGCATTTTTAGATTTTCTACCGAGTTTATCAAATCGTTCAATGATAGTGTTTTGTTCGGGTTTAACCAAAAACATTAGTTCTTGTAAAATTGTATCAATATTTTTTTTCTGATAACGGCTATAAGCAAAACGAAACGGAACAATTGTATTTATAATCAATAAATCGATAAACCTCTTACTTAGTGGTTTTCTTTTTTTCGGACTTTCTTTATCTAATACATAATGACTTTGCCAATAGGTCGAAGTCTCTGAATCAAATATTTTATAGATATCAGTTAAAGAGTTACTGGTAGTAATAATATCAAAAAAATATTGATTGGTGTGGTACAACATAGCTAATTGTGCTAATCTAACCGTAGGAAAATTGTCTGGGCGGTGTTTAAAAAACTCTAATTGATCAAAAAAGTTGTTTGTAATAGCATATTTAGTCTTAAGATAACTCCATCGATTTTGTAAGTCTCTTGAATAATTATCTTCAACATTCCCCTCTAAAAGGTTGCCTTTTCCAAAAAATAAAGCTTCTAGATTTTCAACCTCAACCGATTCTTTGCGGATAATTGAAAAAGGGATGGATTGGGCTATATTAAAAAATGAATTCCCGTTACTATTCAGTCCAAAATTTTTAGCCAGCATACAAAAAAGTGTAGCTTCCCAATCGTTGTGATTTTGTCGAAGCAACTCTTCAATAGATAATGACTTTTGGAGTAAACGCTCTGTAAATAAAATATTTTTCCACTGGCTAAACAGCTCATCTGAGACAGTGTGAATTTGATTTTCGCAAAATATCCACGATTTGTTTTTTATTAAATCCATATACGAATCGTTTACGTCTTTCTGAATATAATCTTTGAGTTGTAATACAGGTATTTCAGTATTGTTTTTTCGATATACATCCACATCATAATCCCAAACTACATGAAGAATTACATTGTCGTAATTAACATCTTTATGATGGTTATGTAAATACCAATCTGAAGATTTTAAGTGAATTTCGACATTCCCTGCCCAACGTAATCCATCAATAATAAGTTGAGCATTAAAAAAATCTGCCCCTGACTTTTGTAAATATTTTCCTGTATCTATGACTGAAATATTTTTTTGACATACGGTTTTAAGGTTTGAGAAATCAAACTTTTTATAATTCCATATATAATGTAGAAAGCCTTCCTTCATCTTTGAACAGATTTCTCTAATATACAAAAAATTTCATGAATAAAAAAAATCTCTTATCTTTAGAGCTCCAAATAATCTGATTAAAGTGTTAAAAAAATACATTTCGGCAGTCTTGATTTTTTTTGTTATGAATGTTGGCTTGAGGGCTCAGCAAGAATTTTCTTTGCTCGAACAGTTCAACGGAAGATATGATTTTACTTTTATCGGAAATACAATGAATTATGCAGAAAACGGAGTAGGTATACCCTGTATCATACAAACTTCATCCTCTGCAGAACTTAACTTTCCGTCTGATTATCAAATAGAAAGAGCTTATCTCTATTGGTCTGGATCAGGAACGGGAGATTTTGAAATAAAGCTAAATGATGTAGATATTGAACCAGACCGAAACTACGCGATGAATTATATTACCTCTGGTTATAGTCTAAATTTCTTCGTAGCAGTTACCGATGTCACTCAACAAATTTTAGAAACAGGAAATGCAATTTATACTGTTTCTGAATTGGATGTTTCGGCTAACTTTACTCCCCCATCTCCCTATTGTAATACTTCGACCAATTATGCCGGTTGGGCTATAGTAATTGTTTATAAAGACGAAAACCTTCCTCTAAATCAACTCAATGTATACGAAGGGCTCAAAAATGTACCAGAAGAACTATCTATAATTTTAGAGAACTTAAATGTTATTGATAATGAAGGAGCCAGTATAGGTTTTGTTGCTTGGGAAGGAGATTCGGGACTTGCTGTAAACGAAACACTGCAAATAAACGGAAATGTAATTAGTAATCCTCCGCTAAACCCTCCGAACAATGCTTTTAACGGAACCAATAGCATTACAGGAGCAACCAATTTGTACAATATGGATTTGGATATATACGGTATTCAAGACAATATTCAGATTGGAGATACCACAGCAGAAATCAGCCTAACTTCTGGACAAGATTTGGTAATGATTTCGACTGTGGTTACCAAGCTCAACAGTCAATTGCCCGATGCCACTATAGTAAGTAATGAGATTCGTACCTATTGTGACGCTCCAGAAATTGAGCTGGAATATACCGTATATAATCTTAATTCAACTGAAATTTTACCTGCTCAAACCCCTATTGCTTTTTATATCAATGAAGTTTTGGTCGGTACCGCAGAAACTCTAAATGATATTCCAATCGGAGGCTCTGAAGATGGATTTATAATTCTTACTTTACCGGATGAGGCTACTGAAAATATAGAAGTTTTATTGGTAGTGGACGACATAGGAGATGGAACTGGAATAATTACAGAGACTAACGAAAATAATAATAGCTATCAAGTTTCGTTTCAGTTGTTACTTTCACCTGATTTTAATTCTCCAAATAACCTTACCTCGTGTAATTTAGGACATAGAACAGCTGTTTTTAACCTTGTCGAAAACGAACATCTGGTCAAAGTAAATCCTTCGGATACAGTATCTTATTATACATCGTATGAAGATGCGTTGGCAGGTTTAAACCCTATTTCTAACTTATCATCTTATACTGTTCAGGGTGAATTTCCAAAAGAAATCTTTGTTCGGATAGATAACGAAAATTGCTTTAGCATTACTTCTTTTTTATTGCATATCAGAAACTGCCCTCCTACCGTTTATAACGCCATAACAGCAAACAATGATGGAGCAAATGATAATTTTCATATCGATGGCTTATATGATATTTTTGAGGATTTCGAACTTTTTGTGTATTCGCGTTGGGGAATTTTAATTTGGAAAGGCAATAACAATTTACCCAAATGGGACGGAAAAGTAACTGAAAAATCAACTATAGGAACAAAACACGCACCTACAGGAACTTATTTCTATATTCTTTATCTGAATGACAAAGATTATCCCTCTCCTCTTCAAGGCTTTTTATACCTGACAAGATAAGTTATCGTGTTTTAAAAAAGATTTAATAGGACAAAAAACAATCTTTTTACATTGCATTTCTCCCTCTAAAATGTTACATTTGCTGAATTTTATTCAAAACATATAAATAAACACAATAATTATGACAAAAATTAAAGTGACTAATCCAGTAGTGGAATTAGACGGAGACGAGATGACAAGAATTATATGGTCTTTTATTAAAGAGCAGCTCATTCTTCCGTATCTTGATTTAGATATAAAATATTACGATTTAGGAATTGAGCATCGTGATGCCACTAATGACCAAGTTACTATTGATTCAGCTGAAGCTATCAAAAAATATAACGTAGGAATCAAATGTGCTACTATTACTCCAGATGAGGAGCGTGTAAAAGAATTTGGTCTTAAAGAAATGTGGAAATCTCCAAACGGAACTATCCGTAATATTGTTGGGGGAACTGTTTTCCGTGAGCCAATCATTATGAGCAATGTACCAAGATATGTGCAAGGGTGGACACAACCGATTGTTATCGGACGTCACGCTTTTGGAGATCAATACAAAGCTACAGATAAAGTTATCAAAGGAAAAGGAACTTTAACGATGAGCTTTACAAACGAAGCTGGAAAAACTACTTCTTGGGAAGTGTACAACTTTAAAGGAGACGGGGTTGCAATGAGTATGTATAATACAGACGAATCTATCTATGGATTTGCTCATTCTTCTTTCCAAATGGCTCTTACTAAAAAATGGCCTTTGTACCTTTCTACAAAAAATACAATCTTAAAAGCTTATGACGGACGTTTCAAAGATATCTTTGAAGAGGTTTATCAAGAGCACTATAAAGCTAAATTTGACGAAATCGGAATTGTTTACGAACATAGACTAATTGATGATATGGTAGCTTCTGCTATGAAATGGAGCGGAGGATTTGTCTGGGCTTGTAAAAACTATGATGGAGACGTTCAGTCAGACACAGTAGCTCAAGGATTCGGTTCATTAGGACTTATGACTTCAGTATTGGTTACTCCGGACGGAAAAACAGTTGAGGCTGAAGCTGCTCACGGAACAGTAACACGTCATTACCGTCAACACCAACAAGGTAAAAAGACTTCTACAAACCCTATCGCATCAATCTTTGCTTGGACAAGAGGACTTATGCACAGAGGAAAATTAGATAACAACCCAGAACTAATCAATTTCTGCGAAAAATTAGAACAGGTTTGTATCGAAACAGTAGAAAGCGGAAAAATGACCAAAGACTTGGCAATGCTTGTGAAGCCCGAAGGTCTTACAGAGGCAGATTATCTAACAACAGAAGATTTTTTACAAACACTTAAAGTTAATTTAGATAAAAAATTAGCTTAATTTTTGTCTGAATTCATAAAAAAATAGAAGGTTGTATCTTTTGGTACAACCTTTTATTTTTTAACTTTACGACATCTTGCTCTACTTAAAAATAAATTATATTACTATGAAAAAAATACCCTTCCTTACTCTTTTGCTTATTCTAACGGGTTGTACCACGGTTGATAAAGAAGATTTACACAATCTAAACGGATATTGGGAAATAACCAAAGTTTTTCAGCCTGACGGGAAAGAAGTTGATTTTAGTATAAATACTATTTATGATTTTTATGAGATAGATGACGATTTTAAGGGGATTTACAAAAAAGCCTCTCCTCAACTCGACGGAACTTTTATTGTGGATGAATACCAAGAAGAAATAGAAATTATTGAAGAGGAGAAAGACTTCAAAATTAAATTTCATTCCGATTTTAATGACCGTGAATTAACCATTATTGAGATAACGGGAAATAAGCTAATCTTAACAAACTCGGACAACAAGACTTATTATTATAAAAAAGCTAAACCAATTAATCTACTTCAGAATGAAGAGTAACACCAAACGAAATAACGACAGTTTCTCTGTTTCTGATGTACTGAAAGAGTTTATCGAAAAACATAAACTCGAAAAGGGATTAGATGCTGTTGATGCCAAACAGGCATGGATAAATCTAATGGGAAATGGAGTGAACAACTACACCCAAGAAGTTATCCTTAAAAATAGTATCCTTTATGTTTGGCTTACTTCGTCTGTTTTAAGAGAAGAACTCCTTTACGGAAAACATAAAATCATCCAAATGATTAATGAAGAATTAGGTAAAGACGTAGTAAAAGATATAGTATTACGATAAAAATCATAACTCACCAATGGCACACCACAAATTAAGAGAAGATAAAACTTGTCAGAATTGCGGATATGTTGTTCGCAAGCGTTTTTGTCCGAAATGTGGACAAGAAAATATAGAAACTCGACAATCATTTCATTATTTATTTATCCATTTTATCGAAGACTTAGTCCACTATGACGGAAGCTTTTGGAAGACCTTAAAAAATTTACTCTTTAAACCGGGAATACTAACCAGAGAATATCTCCAAGGAAAGCGAAAAGAATATGTAGCCCCTGTGAAACTCTATATTTTTGTGAGCTTTTTTGTGTTTTTTGTAGGAGGAGCAATCAATACATTCACAGATAAATCAGAATCCGATTCGACGAACTTTAACTTCAATACTAGAAATCAGACAGGACAACGTCAAAATATATCTAATGACAGCTTAGAACTTGCTCTATCTAGTTTTGAAGAAGAATGGACTTTTAGTACCACAGAAAGAACACTCAGAGAATATGATTCGATTCAGAACAGTTTGCCTGAAAATCTAAAGGACAAAGGGTTGGGGAGAATCCTTAGACGAAAAGAAGTTGAATTAAAACAAAAATATACATTTCGAGAATTCAAATCGAAAATTAGTGAAATGGCCCAAAAAAACATTCCTAAATTTTTGTTCCTATATATGCCTTTCTTTGCTTTCTTTATGTGGTTCTTCCACAGCAAAAAGAAATGGTACTATTTTGACCACGGTATATTTACGCTCCATTATTTTTCATTTTTATTGCTTTCGTTTTTTAGTTCAATTTCTATAATAAGCCCTTTATCAGCGTATTTTGACAATGGAATAACAGATACTTTATCGGTTTTAGCCCATATTGTCATTTATTTCTGGATGTTTATCTATTTCTTTAAAGCGCATCGAAAAGTATATAAATATTCAAGAATATCAACTCTTTTCAGAGGCTTATTCTTACTCTTTTTGAATATGACATTTTTAATTTTCGGAATTGTCCTATATGCGTTTACCATTTTTTACCTGATATAATTCAAACTTTTTAGCTATTATGCAAACTTTAATAATCAATATAAAACAACTCATCCAAGTCCGAGAAACTAATGTAGAGATGGTTTCGGGAGCTGATATGAATACATTACCTTTCTTAGAAAACGCATATTTACTTATAGAACATGAAATAATTACAGATTTTGGACTTATGAAAGATTTGCCTGAAATCGAAATTCAAAATGTGATTGATGCAACTGGAAAAATAGTAATGCCTACTTGGGTAGATTCTCATACTCATATTGTTTATGCAGGAAACCGCGTGCAAGAATTTGTAGACAGAATAAACGGCCTTTCGTATGAGGAAATCGCCAATCGTGGAGGAGGAATTCTAAACTCTGCAAAATTGTTAAACCAAACCTCGGAAGAAGAACTATACAATCAATCAAAATCAAGAATAGAAGAAGTTATCCTGCAAGGAACTGGAGCTGTAGAAATCAAATCTGGCTACGGACTCACACTTGAAGCAGAACTTAAGATGCTTCGCGTAATAAAAAGACTGCGAGAAGATTATAAACTACCTATAAAAGCAACTTTTTTAGGGGCTCATGCTTTTCCGACTGAATATAAAGAAAATCAACAAGCTTATGTCGATTTGATTATAAACGAAATGCTCCCTAAAATAGCAGCTGAAAAATTAGCCGATTACATCGATGCTTTTTTAGAAACGGGCTATTTTTCGGTAGAACAAACCAGGCAAATTATTGAAGCTGGAAACCGTTATGGATTACCTTCCAAAATTCATGTAAATCAGTTCACAACCATTGGGGGAATTCAGATGTGTATAGAGAATAACGCACTTTCGGTTGATCACCTCGAAGTAATGAACGATGAAGATATACAAGCCCTAAAAGGTTCTAAAACCATGCCTGTAGCCCTTCCGTCATGTTCGTATTTTATCAGCATCCCTTATACTCCTGCTCGTAAAATGATTTCAGAAGGATTGCCCTTGGCCTTGGCTTCGGATTTCAACCCAGGAACTACTCCAAGCGGGAATATGAATTTTGTTGTAGCTACTGCCTGTATTAAGATGAAGATGACTCCCGAGGAAGCCATTAATGCAGCTACTATCAACGGAGCTTATGCAATGGGAGTACAAAATGAAGTTGGGAGTATTACAAAAGGAAAAAAAGCAAATTTGATTATCACTAAAGAAATTCCAAATTATTATCAAATCCCCTACTCTTTCGGGACTAATCTGATTGATAAAGTACTTATCAACGGAAAAGTATTTTAAAAAAAATCACAGAATACATTTTGTATCTGTGATTTTATATTATTCTCTTCTCATTTATTGTTTAACAATCTTTATGATTTGACTAGTCTCGTGGGTATTTATCTTAACTAGATAATTTCCAGCTTGCAAACCTGTCATATCTAACTGAATTTCAGTCGAGTTTACTGTTTTCGAAATAAGAGATTGTCCTAACATATTAGTTACCTCAATAGCTATGATTTCTTTGCTATACGAAATATTTAAAATATCCTGAACAGGATTTGGATAAGAAATAAACAATTCTTTATCATAAACCGAAGTACTCAATGTTATCTCTACAAAAATAGCCAACGCTTCACTCTGGCAACCATAAATCACTTGAGTTACATAATAAGTGGTTTGATCAGCAAGTTCTGTAGTGGCAGGAATTTCTGTAGTAAGATCAACATCTGAATACCAAACAAGCTCTGCTCCTGATTCTACATTAATTACTAAATCAGCTAGTGTTTGTCCTTGAACCATTGTCTGTTGCTCCTCTCCAATCGGAGCATCAAAAACTTCATCTGGATAACAACAGCCTTCATTATCATGGAGTTCAATTATAATTTCTATCTCCCCACAAATATTTCCCTGAAACGTTCCAACAATTTCCTCTATTCCTTCTAACACTCCATCTGTGAGGACTATGAGCGGAATAGTTACAGAGGTTTCTCCTGCTGGAATAGTAATGCTGGTAGGTAAAGGTAAATAATCTACTCCCGAAATTGCCGTGCCTGTCCACTCTATATCAAAAACATGATCTATCTCTAAAGGTCCGTTTAGAGAAAAAACTATTTCCCCAGGCAAACACCCTTCCACCATCTCTGTTCCTTCGTTCGGATAATTGACTTGATCATTTACATGAAGCCCTTCTGAATAAATTCCGTTTTCTTGTATAAACAACCAAGAATCATATTCCGCATCTATTACATCAGCAATCATAAACCTAATAGTATAAGTTTCGCAAGGAACAACATCTGCCTCTGCAACAAGCATTATTGTAAAACCATCCATTGCATTGTTATGCACTCCATTACAGTTATTTATAAATAACATCGGATTAGTAGCGTCTATACCCGCAGGAGGGCATGAATTACCATAGTTGATGGTATTTGAACTTATTGGCACACCATTTGGAGCTAGGCTTATATTCTGTCCTTCCACTGGAAAACCTGGACCTGATAGAAAAACAGCCATCACATCATTATAATCCGTATTGACCCATTCGTTATATTCTTCTGAACCAAACATAAAGTTTACTTTAAGCTTGCTAGTATTGGGAGTCATATGAAATTGTAAAATTACACCATCAAAGGTATCCTCTCCTGAGATAGCTGACAATTCTGGAATACCAGAAGTTCCCACATCCGTATTATTAAATTTAGTTGATGGTCCAGCCATAGTATCTGAACTCGTAAGACTTCCTGTACTTAATAGTATACCACTATCCATAGTAGGAGCTAATCCACCAGAAACACCCCCAGTAAAAGAGGCTAGGGCATCAGTAGAACCTATAACTACTGGATTATACCACTCAACGCTGTTTCCGCATATTTTTTCAACGTATTGTGATGGCATTTCCTGTGTTACCACTATTTGCCCCGAAGTTGTATAAGAGGCTAAAAACAGTAGAGGGAATATCATAAAAGTAAGTCCTTTTAATAGTAGTTTTTTTGTCATAATATTCTTTTTTAGAAAAGTTAATATTCCAAATCTACAAAAAAAAAAATAACAAAACATTCCTTATCTTTGCTTTTCATTTTTAAAACACAAAGTACAATGCAAGATATTATCGACCGATTTAAGAGTTATGTTATAATCGACACCGAGTCGGATCCAAATTCAGACTCTACACCTAGTACCGCCAAACAATGGGATTTAGCCAATAAGCTCGTAGAAGAACTTAAAGCAATCGGACTTAAAGAAGTAACCATAGATAAAAACGCTTATATCATGGCAACTCTTCCGAGCAATGTAAATTATGATGTTCCGACAATTGGGTTTATAGCTCACTTTGACACTACTCCTGACTTCACTGGTAAAAATGTAAAACCTCAGGTTGTAAAGAATTATGACGGTGGAGATATTATTTTGAACAAAAAACAGAATATTGTTCTTTCTCCTAAATATTTCAAAGATTTATTGCAATACAAAGGTCAAACCATAATTACTACAGACGGAACCACCCTTTTGGGAGCTGATGACAAGGCAGGGATTACAGAAATTGTAACGGCTATGGAATATCTGATAAATAACCCTGAAATCAAACACGGGAAGATACGGATCGGATTTACTCCTGATGAAGAAATCGGACGGGGGGCTCATAAATTTGATGTAGAAAAATTTGGCGCACAGTGGGCTTATACTATGGACGGAAGTCAGATCGGAGAATTAGAATACGAAAATTTTAATGCTGCGGGAGTTAAACTAACTATTAAAGGAAAAAGTGTACATCCTGGATATGCTAAAGGGAAAATGATAAACTCTATGCTTATTGCCAATAAGTTTATCAATGAATTACCTAAAAAAGAAGTTCCTGAAAAAACAAAAGGCTACGAAGGATTTTTTCATGTAACGGGGATTACCGGAAGTATTGAACATACTGAAATAGGACTAATAATTCGCGATCACAACAAAAAGAAATTTGAAGAACGCAAAAAATATGTCGAGACAGTTGTGGCTAAAATCAATAAAAAATACGCTTCAAAATTCGGAGAAGATATTATATCGGTAGCGATTAAAGATCAATACTACAATATGAAAGAAAAGGTTAAGCCAGTATATCATGTGGTAGAAATTGCAGAAAAAGCAATGAAAGCATTGGATATAAAACCAATTATCAAGCCTATACGAGGCGGAACCGATGGTTCACAACTTTCGTATATGGGGCTACCTTGTCCGAATATATTTGCAGGAGGACATAACTTCCACGGAAAATATGAATATGTTCCTGTCGAAAGTATGGTTAAAGCCACTGAAGTAATCGTAAAAATTGCTGAACTTACTGCCGAAGAGTATAAAAAATAATGAAAACTAAGTTTATTGTTTTCTTTTTCTTGCTCACTCTTAGTAGTGTTTATGCTCAAGGCAAAAAACATTATACAATAAGAACTTTAGTTTAAGAAAACACTATAAATCCAGAATTTATTGGAGGTTTAGAAGATTTCTATAAATATATTTCGGATAATTTAGCCTTTGGTCACGTCACCGAAAATGTTTCGGAAATTATAACCATGCGTTTTAATATTGATACAGACGGGCAAATAACTAATATCAAAACCATCAGAGATTCTCAAAAGTCGTTTTTTAAGTTTGGTAAACCTATAACGAGGATTCTTAAAAAATCTCCTAAATGGATTCCTGAGGAAATAAATAATGTAGTATCGCCTATCACTTTAGAAATTGACATCCCTATCAATATCAGAATTACACATTACGAAGATGAATATTAAAAAAAAGCTGAACTATATGTTCAGCTTTTTTTATGATGCTAAATGTTTTTCAAACATTTTTTTTACTTTTTTCTTAGTTACTTCCTTTTTATAAATTTCTTTGTGTTCAATATAAAAAACAGGGGCATTTTTACATTTTCCTTGGCATTTCATCTTTTCTAAAGAAATACATAAACCCGAACAATCAATTAGATCTTGTAAACAACTTTTGGCTTCTTGATTGTATTTACAGCACTTTTTTCCGTCACAAAAATAGACGGTTTTTTCCTTATTTTTCATCAGAAACTATTACTCAAATTATCGCTGCAAAAATAATACTTTCTTTTTAATTATTCTAAATAAAAGAAACTAATAACACTATTATCAAATCTGATAGGTAAACCTTTTTAATCCGAATTGTTTTGGATAAATTTGTAATAAAGCAAATAAGTATGAAAATCATTATATCTCCAGCAAAATCATTAGACTTTGAAACTCCACTTCCTACAAAGAAATTCTCTGAAAGTTCTTTTTTAGATAAAGCAGAGACTATAAGTAAAGTTCTTAAAACAAAATCTCCTAAACAACTCTCGGAATTGATGTCTATATCGGATAAATTGGCTGAACTGAATTATACTCGAAATCAAGAATGGAGTTTACCTTTTTCTAATACGAATGCGTGCCCTGCTCTATATGCTTTTAATGGGGATGTCTATATAGGGCTCGATGCTTATACAATCCCGACAAACAAATTAGATAAAATACAAGAAAAGGTACGCATTCTTTCTGGATTATATGGGGTTTTAAAACCATTAGATTTAATTCAACCTTATCGGTTAGAGATGGGGACAAATTTAAAAATCGGAAAGGCCAAAAACTTATATGAATTTTGGAAAAAAATAGTGACTGACTCTTTAAACAATGAATTGTCTGAAAACGAACTATTTGTCAATCTAGCCAGTAAAGAATATTCGGATGTTATTGACTTTAAAGCCTTGAAAGGAAAGGTTGTCGTTCCTGAATTTAGAGATTATAAAGACGGAAAACTAAAAATGATTAGTTTCTTTGCCAAAAAAGCAAGAGGACTTATGGTGCGCTTTATACTTGATAATAACTGTAAAACAATCGAAGATTTAAAAAAATTCAATTACGAGAATTATCTCTTCGACCAGAGCCTTTCGAAAGGCAATAAATTAGTATTCACAAGATAAATTATCTCTTGTATGAACTTTTTAGCTCACTTATATCTCTCTGGAAATGACGATTTAATAAAAATCGGAAATTTCATGGCAGACGGAATTCGAGGCAAAGATTATGAGGATTATCCTTTAAAATTAAAAACCGGAATTCTTTTGCATCGATTCATAGATAGTTATACCGACTCTCATCCTGTTTTTAAACAAAGTACCAAAAGACTTCATCAGAATTACAGCCATTATTCAGGGGTAATTGTAGATATGTTCTATGACCATTTTTTGTGTAAAAATTGGGCGAAATATTCCGATGAAAATTTAAGTGAATTTGTAACTAATTTCTATACTTCCTTAAAAGAGAATTATGAGATTTTGACAGACAAAACCAAGCATATGTTACCTTATATGGAGCAAGGAAATTGGTTGTACAATTATCAATTTTTAGAAAATTTTGAGAATATTCTATCTCAAATGGACTATCGTACCAAAGATAAGTCTAGGATGAAATATGCTATTGCTGACTTAAAACAACATTACGCTGAATTTGAAAGAGAGTTTACTTTATTTTTTGAAGATATGCGAGTGGCTGCTAAGCAAAAATTAGAAGAACTTCAAAACCAGTAAATAGTATAAAATAAAAAAACCAAATATGAATATTTGGTTTTTTATATAGTTTATTGAACTCTATGCCACGTTTGAGTTCGTCCGATAAGAGAAATACCGACATATCCCCTTACGTTTAATTTATCCTTTCCGTCCATAGTTACTGTACATTTATACAACTTCCCTTTGTTCGGATCTAAAATCTGCCCTCCACTCCATTCGTTTCCATCTTTAGCTAGATCTTTAAGAATAACTAATCCTAAAATAGGCTTATTCTTATCTGCCCCTTTACATTCTTTACATACTGCATTCTTTTTGGCAGGATTCAGAATATCAATAACTTTCCCATAGATTTTTCCGTTCTTTTCATAAATCTCAACAATAGATTTAGCTTCTCCCGTTTCGTCATCAATAGTTTTCCATTTTCCTACTGCGCTTTGAGCTTGGCTCATAAAAGTTCCTAAAACGAACATCATCAATAAAGTAGCAAATTTTTTCATTTTATTTTTGTTTTAATTTTTGTTAAAAATACTATTTTTTTCTGACTTCAACCTATTAATTGTTGCATTTAACTCAAATCCCAGCAACAAAATCATACAATTTAACCAAATATAAATCATTACAACAAGAAGCGTACCAATAGAGCCATATAGTTCATTGTATTTGGCAAATCTCAATACATAAATTCCAAATCCATACGAAGACAAAATAATTAAGATAGTAGTAATAACAGAGCCTATACTAATAAAGGATGTTTTTTTAAATTGTTTAGAACCAAATCTAAACATAAACGAAACACATAACAAAACCATCATAGCCATAAACAAATATCTTATCCATGACAATACAAGAACACTATCCAAATACTTATATTCAAACATATTGACAATAACTTCTGTTACTACAATAAGAGCTACAGTAACCAAAAGTATGATAGAGAAGGAAATCCCTAATGCCATCGAAACTAAATATTGTCGGATAAAACTTCTGGTGATTGTTATATGATACGAATTTTCAAATCCAGCAAGCATAGAATTCACTCCATTCGCCATCAGAAAAATGGCTAAAATAAAACCCGAAGAAAGTAAGCCTTTATTAGAATTACTCATAATATCCCGAATAATCTCATGAATAGCTTCAAAAGTATTAGGAGGGACATTTTCTGATAAAAACTTAAAGAAATCTTCCTGAAAATTTTCTAAAGGCATAAACGGAATAAGATTCAGAATAAACAATAAAAAAGGGAAAATTGCCATAAAGAAATTAAATGCTACAGCAGCCGCACGGTTCGTAAATGCCCCTTGTATAATTCCGATAAGGTATAGTTCCATAATGGCATATAGACTCAACCCTTCGAGCCTTTTGAAAGTTACTTTCTTTGCCCAAACAACTAAGTTCCGTAGAATAGGAATTTTACTTAATTTTTCTTCTATATGTGATGGCATACTATTAGTTTACAATAAAAAATTACGGTTTTAAGAGTTACAATTTTACTGGAAAGAGCAATCGAAAACTTAAAATGCTTTTAAACTCAAATCCATATTATAAACCGAATGAGTCAAAGCTCCAGACGAAATAAAATCAACCCCACATTCTGCATATTTTTTAATTGTATTTTCGTTTATATTCCCTGAAGATTCCGTTAGGGTTTTATCTCCGATAACCGCAACCGCTTCTTTGGTTTGATCAAAAGTAAAATTGTCTAATAGAATACGATAAACCCCACCTGCATCAAGAATCTCTTTTACCTCTTCCAAATCTCTCGCCTCAACAATTATCTTTAAATCCAGATTATTTCCCTTTAGATAATCTTGTGTTTTCTGAATTGCTTTTGATATTCCTCCCGCAAAATCAATGTGATTATCCTTGAGCATTATCATATCATATAAGGCAAATCGGTGGTTCTCTCCCCCTCCTATTTTGACAGCCCATTTTTCGATAGCTCTAATTCCAGGAGTAGTTTTGCGAGTGTCAAGAATTTTAGTTTTTGTTCCTTGTAGCAAGTCGGCAAAAAACTTGGTTTTAGTAGCAATGGCAGACATTCGCTGCATCGAATTTAATACAAAGCGCTCTGCTCTTAGTATAGATTGTGAGCTTCCATAAACATGAAAAACAACATCCCCATAATCGACCTCTGAGCCATCTTCAATAAAGGTTTCGATTTTCAGATTCTGATCGACATAATTAAAAATCATTTTGGCAAACTCCACCCCTGCTATAATTCCCTTATCTTTTACCAAGAGTTTTGCCTTTCCTTGGGCATCTACTGGAATACAAGCCAAAGAAGAATGATCTCCATCTCCTACATCTTCTCTAACCGCATTAGCTATAATAATTTTTAGTTCTTGATCAAATTGCAGTTTTGAAATCATTTTATAAGTCTTAAAGTTATAAAGTCAAATATCGAAAATAGGGTACAATTAATTCAAATGTAAGGAAAAGATTTGATTAACTTAAATAGATTGGGTAACTCTTTAGGTTGATTTTAGAGGCGGTTTCTAAACCAAACCTTTTGCCATTCTCTTTTTAAAATCAAGAATGAAATCTGTTCCGACAATTCCTCCAAATCCACAGAGGTAAGTGTTTTTATTTCTTTTTCAGGAACATCAATAATATAAAGTAAATTCAAATATTCAGTAAATTTATGCTGAATTAGCTTATAAACTCTGCTTTGAAGCTCCATTTTTAATTCAAAAGGAGCACTCTCTTTTTTTATATCTATTATTTGATTAGCCAGAGTAAAATCTTTTTCTAACTGCTCTATCAGTTTAGTATAAAGCGACTCTTTCTGGGCTTTCGATAAAAGTAAATCGGTATTTTCTATATTATTGAGCACTTACTTTGAATAATTATATAAACTATTTAAGATTCGACTGTGTTACACAATTCTATTCATCAATCCTACTCCGAATCTTCTTAACTGTTCTTTTTTATCGCTCGGAACTTCCATTCCATCAAGAATTTCGAAGGCTTTTTGGGTATATTCTTCTATGGCTCGTCTGGTCTTTTGGTCAGAACCTGAGTTTACAAAAATCGATTTAACCGACTTGATTTTATCTTGATTTTCTGAGGGAGTTATAGAATATAAATGCAAAAGCTGCTCCTTATCTTCTGCACTGCCATCCGAAATAGCTTTAAGATAGAGATAGGTTTTTTTGTTTTCTATGATATCACCTCCTATTTGCTTCCCGAAAGTTTCAGCATTGCCGAAAGTATCTAGATAATCGTCTTGAAGTTGAAATGCAATCCCTAAATTCAGCCCGAAATCGTATACATCTTGTTTGTTTTTATCTGAAGTTTCGGCCACTATTGCTCCCATTTGAAAAGCAGCTCCAACTAAAACAGCCGTTTTATATTCAATCATTTTCAGATATTGATTAACTGTAACATCATCGCGATTTTCAAAATCAATATCCCATTGTTGCCCTTCGCAAACCTCAAGAGCTGTCTTGCTAAATAACTTGGCTAATTCTCTGAAAATTTCAGGTTCATATTGTTCGAAGTATTGATAGGCTAAAATCAACATCGCATCACCCGACAAGATTCCCGCATTGAGGTTCCATTTTTGGTGAACTGTTGGATTACCCCTGCGAAGAGGAGCTTTGTCCATAATATCATCGTGGATAAGCGAAAAATTATGAAAAATCTCAACTGCAGCTGCCGCTGGTAATGCATTTTTGAGATCCTTTCCAAAAATATCACAAGCCATTAAAGTTAATATAGGTCTGATTCGCTTTCCTCCCAACGATAGGATATACCGAATTGGTTCGTACAAGTTTTCGGGGTTTCGACCTATTTTTTGTTTTTCAATATAATCGGAAAATATTTCTTGGTAATTCATTTTGTCTATTCGGTTGTTCGCTTATTCGTTAAATTTTGTAGTGTTTTTAAAATTCGAATTCTCGGCCGTCATCTGCTAAGTATACATTCGAAAAAATCTCTTGTGCCTCTTCTTTAAAAGGCTCTATGCTTCCGTATCGCGTAGAATAATGTCCTAAAATCAAGTTTTTTGCATTTGCCTTCAGAGCAATAGTAGCAGCTTGCTTGGCCGTACAATGCATTGTCCTATCCGTATATTGAGCATCTTTTTCTAAAAAAGTACTTTCGTGATAAAGGACATCTACGTTTTGGATTATCGAAACTATATCTTCTCTATAAATGGTGTCGGAACAAAAAGCATAGCTCTTAGGAGGTTCTGGATTGGTTGTCAATGCTGAGTTTGGAATGAGCTGCCCGTTGTCCAAAACAATGTCTTTACCGCTTTTGATATTTTGATAATAACATTTATCGATTCCATATTGTTCCGCCTTTTCTTTGTTGAGCTTTCTCTCTTTAGGTTTTTCTTGAAACAAATAACCATTAGTATAAACTCTATGTCTTAACGGAATTGTCTTTACAATTACTTTTTCATCTTCAAAAATAACTTCACTCTCTGTAGATTCTAATTCGTGAAAATACAAATTATACGATGTAAAAGAACCTGATAATCGAAGTTGCATTAAGATTAACTCTTTTATTCCCTTAGGGCCATATACGTGTAAATCGGTTTCTCTACCCAGCATCGCAAAAGTGGTAACCACTCCTATAAGACCAAAACTGTGATCTCCGTGCAGATGCGAAATAAAAATATGATTAATTTTAGAGAACTTAACTTTATTTTTTCGAAGTTGAACTTGCGTTCCTTCTCCACAATCAATCAGAAAAGAGTGGCTTCGCATCTCCAAAACCTGTGAAGTAGGATTATTAAACGTTCGTGGAGTAGCGGCATAACAACCTAAAATGGTAACCTTCATAATTAAAACCCTAAATCACGCTCTATTTCTTCCATTTCAATAATATCATGAGCCTCTTGAAGTGTCGGTACAATATTAATTTTGTCTGTTGCCCCAGTAAAATCAAAATCTTCATTCATGACCAATACAAAAGATTTCTTGCCTTTTTTATGTAAGGCAGCTAACTTACTAAACAAAAGAACTTCCTTGTTAGTAGCCTCTTTATATTTAGAGATATCCAAAATTAAATTTGTATCTTTATAGGAGTTATGTTGCTCTGTTATTTTCTGTAAAAATAAAGTAATATCCTCCTCTGAATCCTGAATAACGGTTGTGTTTCCCTTTGTTTTAACCCTCATTATTTACGACTAAAAAATATTTCGGGTAAAAATACAGAAAAAAGTTGGATGTAAGAACTTTTAAGAGCAGGATTTAGCCTCTTAACGAAGGGTTATTTCTTATCATACATCAATGCTAATTATTGTTTAGAGCAATAACTTTGTTATAATACATTTATTTAATTCTAAACAGTATGAAAAATACAATAATACACAGAGCCAATACCAGAGGACATGCAAATCACGGCTGGTTAGATACTTATCACACTTTTAGTTTTGCCAGTTATCACAATCCAGAAAGGGTACATTTTGGAGCCTTAAGAGTTTTAAATGATGATATTGTGGATGGAGGAATGGGGTTCGGAATGCATCCTCATGACAATATGGAAATCATTAGTATTCCTCTCGAAGGTGATTTGGAACACAAAGATAGTATGGGAAATATCGGAGTTATCAAACAAGGAAACATTCAGGTAATGAGTGCTGGAAAAGGAGTTTACCACAGTGAATACAATAAAAACAAAGACAAGAGAGTAAAGCTTTTGCAGATTTGGGTTTTCCCTAACAAGCAAGATGTAGATCCGCGTTATGATCAAATCACGCTAAATCCTGAAGATAAAAAGAATAAGTTTCAACAAATTGTTTCTCCAAATCCAGAAGACAACGGAATGTGGATTCATCAGAATGCCTGGTTTAATTTGGGTGAATTTGATAAAGACATAACTCAAGCATATAAACTGAATGATAAAACAAACGGAGTCTATGTTTTTATTATCAAAGGAAAAGCCGATATTGAAGGACAACAGCTTGATACTAGAGATGGAATGGGAATTTGGAGTACTGATTCACTTACAATAACGACCCTTGAGCCTGAAACAGAAATATTATTAATGGAAGTTCCAATGGTTATTTAAGGAACAATCTCGTTCAATTATAAACCCTATTTATTCTACTCTCATAGATTTAAGTAGGGTTCTATAATGCTCTAATATTCTGAGTTTTGAAACAAATCCGTAATATTTTTTGTCTTTGACAATCGGAAGATAACTCTGTTTAGAAATATCTAATTTTTCGAGCATGATATAAATAGAGTTTTCGTAATAAATTACGTCCTCTATTGGTTTCATTATTTCTGAAATTTTAGAATACTTAACCTGAAAGTTGTTAAAGACAATATTCCGAACCCTATCAAAATCAAGCATCCCTACTAGAGTTTGATTTGCATCAACTACTGCAAAGTGCCTCTGGTTAGTTTGCGAGACAATTTCTACCAAACGCTCTAAATTTTCGTTTGGGTTCAAAGTTTGATAATCTTTAATCAAAACATCATCTATTGAAATACTCGACAATATATTTCTGTCTTTATTACTAGTAAAGGCCTCTCCTTTTTTAGCTAATTTTTTGACATCCATAGAATAAGCTTCGTACTTTTTTGAAACTCCAAAACTAATAGAGGATACTATCAATAGCGGAATCATAAGTGAATACCCCGCAGATATTTCTCCGATAAGAAAAATAGCAGTCAGAGGAGCGTGAAATAATCCGCTAAAAACTCCTGCCATTCCGACTAAAGTAAAACTAGAGATAGGAAGTTTTATAAAGCCTGTAAGATTTACTAAATAAGAAAACAAAAATCCTATATAAGATCCTACAAATAAAGAAGGGGCAAAATTCCCACCATTTCCACCACTGTTGAGGGTGAAACCTACTGCAAAAACTTTTAGAAAGGAGGCTAATCCGACAAAAAGCAATAATGCCCAATGGCTCTCTTTAAAATTAGAAAAAATAGTATCTTCTAAGAGTTGATTAGGGTTGTCTCCTGATAGAACCTTAATACTCTCATATCCTTGACCAAAAAGACTGGGAACGATAAAGATAAGCAAGGCCAGTAACGAAGCACCATAAATTGCTTTTCGATAAGGGGTTAATTTTAACCTACTAAAATAGTCTGTAATTCTTTGAAAATTACGAGAATAATAAACCGAAAACCAGCCTGTTATAAGTCCGAAAACAACATAAAACCAAATGTCATTTAGCTCAAAACTTTGCTTCTGATAAAAGTGCATCAGAATATTTTCGTGTAGTAAAAGTCCAGATATAATGGCTCCTGTAGCTGCCGAAATCATAATAGGAATAAAAGCTGTGACACTCATATCTGCCAATACTACTTCAATAGCAAACAACACTCCCGCAATAGGGGCATTAAAAGCAGCAGCTGTAGCGGCAGCCACTCCACAGGCCAAAAGAAGCGTTCGTTCTTTATAACTCAATCTAAAATGTTGAGCAAAATTGGAACCGAAGGCAGCTCCTGTAATAGCTACCGAAGACTCTATCCCTGCACTTCCTCCAAAACCCACCGTCAGGGAGTTGGTCAATATCTGCGAATACATTTGCTTTTTGGGTAAAATGCTTTTTTTCTTGGCAACAGCATACATAATATGAGAAAAACCCTTTTCGATATGACCACCCAAAAATTTTTGAATCACAAAAACGGTAAGCAAAATACCTATAATAGGAAGAATACTGTTACTATACGGAAGCTTTAGAATTCCATCAATATAATGAGCTAACAAGAAAATCCAATGGGCAAAAGACTTTAGTGATACTACCCCTATTCCTACGACTATACCTACAATAACACTGGCTAGCAAAAGAAACTGCCTTGGAGTGGTAATAAGTTTTATCCACACCAAAAAATAAAGGACGATTTTTCCTATATTTTGAATTCCCTTTTTCATTTGGACAAAGATAAGAGAATTATATAAAGAATAAATGATTAGCTCAATGCCACATCAAGGCTCATCATAACCACAAAGCCAACAATAAATCCAAGGGTTGCAATATCGGTATTTTTATTTTGTTGAGTTTCAGGAATAACTTCCTCTACTACAACAAAAATCATAGCTCCAGCAGCAAAGGCAAGAGCATAAGGCAAAACAGGAGTAAAAAAAGTAACGGCCATCGCCCCAATAACAGCAGCAACAGGCTCTACTAAGGCAGAGGCTTGACCTAATAAGAAGCTTTTTTTGCGACTCATCCCCATTCTTCGAAGAGGCATTGCTACTGCAATTCCTTCAGGAAAGTTTTGAATAGCAATCCCAATAGCAAGGGTCAAAGCTCCCGCAATAGTAGCTTCGGGTATCCCCATTGCAACTCCTCCAAACAAAACTCCGACTGCCAATCCTTCTGGGATGTTATGCATAGTAATTGCTAGTGTGAGAAGTGTTGTCTTTTGCCAAGGTGTTTTTATTCCTTCAGTCTCTTTAAAATTTAAATGTAAATGGGGTAGAATTTTGTCTAACCCAAACAAAAAAAACGCACCTATTAAAAACCCTACACTGGCAGGAATAACTTTAGTAAATCCTTCTCCAGGACTCATCGCTATAGCAGGAGCAAGTAAACTAAAATAACTTGCAGCAACCATAATTCCGCCTGTAAACCCAAGCATTCCGTCTAGGGCAACCTGACTTGTTCTCTTGAACATAAAAACTAAAGAAGCTCCTAGTGCAGTTAGCAACCAAGTAAAGAGACCTGCCAATAAAGCAGCCTTTACAGGAGACATCCCTTCGAAATATTCAAAAACAGTTTCTAACATAATAACTTATATATTATGTTGCAAAAATAATAAATTTACTATAACTTAAATTATTTTTTAGATAAAACTAAAACTATATTTCTATGGTCTTACCGCTCGAATGAGATGTACCTGATTCAAAATAAAAATCAATTCTGCCGAGATTGATACCAAAACAACCTACTTGATTGATAATTACTGGTTTATTCTCGCTGTTTTCGACCACTGTTGGTTTGTCTAAAAAGGTATGTGTATGTCCGCCAATAATCAAATCTATATCTTTGGTCTTTGAGGCTAAAACCAAGTCAGAAACCTTGTCAGTTGTATATTCATATCCTAAATGCGAGAGGCAAATAATTAGATCACACTTCTTTTCTTCTTTTAAATAGCGGGACATATCCTGTGCTATTTCGATAGGGTCTAAATATTGTGTTTCTTTATAATTAGATTTACTCACTAATCCTTCTAACTCTACTCCAAGTCCAAAAATCCCTATTTTGATTCCGTCTATTAGAATAACTTTACTTTTTTTGATATACCCATCTAAAATAGTATTAGAAAAGTCATAATTAGAATTGATAAAGTCAAAATTAGCGTGTGGAAGCGGAGCTAAAAAACCTTCTAATCCGTTATCAAACTCATGGTTACCTAAAGTCGAAGCATCATACTTCATCATAGACATCAATTTAAACTCTAATTCTCCACCATAATAATTAAAATAAGGGGTCCCTTGAAAAATATCTCCTGCATCTAACAATAAAGTATTGGGGTTTTCCTTTCTGATTTGTTCGACAAGTGTAGCTCTTCGGGCTACTCCACCCATATTGGGGTTTCGAGGATCCGAAGCATCAAATGGGTCTATATGACTATGTGTATCGTTAGTATGTAGAATAGTTATATGCTTTCTTTTGTCAGAACTAAAACTCATAAGTGGTAAACTCGGAAGTCCGATTACTGCCGAAGTAAAAACTGTTTTATATATAAATTCTCTTCGTTTCATTTTTAAAATAAAAATCTTATTTACAAATACTTAAGTATATTTATTTAATCCTGTTATCTAATACAACAGGAATAGTATCATTCTCCTTAAAATAATCAATTATAAGATTTCGAAGTTTATAATTCATATCATACGAGCGGACAGCTTTTTCAAAAAAAGTCATGCTATCACCCCCTGTCATTAGATAATCTGAGGTAGCAACAAAATAGTTTTTTGTCATATCCAACGGTTCACCTTGTATAAAGATGTTTTTGTAGGATCTTTGGTCATCTGTAAGCTCAATTTGTATTCCCGCTATAGGATGTGCTTTTTGAGATTGTACAAAATAATTAACCATTTCTACAATCTGTTCTGCTTGGAGCTCTGCAATTATCAAGCTATTCTCAAAAGGCATGATCTGATAGGCTGTCCGAGCGGTTACATTGCCTTTAGCTATAGGTGCTCTAATTCCTCCATGATTTAGCAAACAAATAGAGACTTCTTTATCATTGGTTCTTTTAAAAAGGAAATTAGCTTTTTCGAGAGTGCTATCCGCTAAAAAATTTCCAAGAGTAGTCTGCCATTTGCCCTCATTCTTATCCATATTTTGTAGAGCATAACACAATACATTATCTAAATCCTTATTGATATGATCCCGATAAGGCCCAACATAATTCTCATATTCCGAAGAGGATTGAATCGTTTGATTAATCGGAATTGTTGTTGCGTTTATTCTTGTAACATTAGGCTTTTGAATAGTGCAATTACTAAAAAATAATAATGTTAATATTACAATAAAAAAACGGAATTTAGAATGGTTGTTTATTAGCTTTGTCATTAGCAATGAATAATCTTTTTTAATTACATTTGTAACAATTGTAAAGGTACTATGTTTTTCAGCATAATTAAAAAGGTTTCATTAAAAAAAAACGTTAAGAATTATTTATCAAATATCACCCCTCCTTCTGGAGAAAAGATAACTACTATAAATTTACTCATAGACGGAACTCATTTTAATGAAACGACAAAACTCGTCAATGAGTTTGTCAAAAACGGGATAAAAACAGAGAATATTAGAGTCTTAGCATTAGTAAAAGATAAGATAATACTAGACACGGAACTAATTACTTATTTTCGCCCAAAAGATATTGCCCTATCTGGAAATGTGTCAAAAGACAAAATAAACTCGTTTATATATGAAAAAAGCGATTTGTTGGTGAGTTATTACAAATCCAAGGAAATAAATTTAGATTATATTGCCCTTAAATCTACAGCAGACTTTAAGGCTGGCTTTTGGACAAGTGACATAAATCCAAACCACTTGACAATTGATTCTTCGCTTTCTGATTATAAATTATTTACAGAAGAATTGTTTAAATATTTAAAAGCTTTAAATAAAATATGAAATCACTCATAGGAACTGGAGTAGCTTTGGTTACACCTTTCAAAAAAGATCTGTCTGTTGACACAGAAGCTCTAAAAAGAATTGTTCGCCATAATATTGACGGTGGAGTAGAATATTTAGTTGTATTAGGAACTACAGCCGAATCAGCTACTTTATCAAAACAGGAAAAAGAACTTGTAATTAAAACTATTATAGAAGAAAATGCAGGTGCTTTACCTCTTGTTTTAGGTGTAGGAGGCAATAATACCCAAGAAGTTGTAAACGAGCTAAAATCGAGGGATTTATCTTCTTTCTCAGCTATCCTATCTGTTTCGCCCTACTACAATAAGCCTACACAAGAAGGGATTTATCAGCACTTTAAGATGATTGCACAAAACAGTCCAATTCCTGTAATTTTATACAACGTACCAGGACGAACCGCTAGCAATATGCTCCCTAGTACGGTTATCCGTTTGGCAAATGAGTTTAAGAATATCGTTGGAATCAAAGAAGCAGCCGGAGATATAGTTCAGGCTATGAAACTTATTCAGAACAAACCAGAAGGTTTTTTGGTTATTTCAGGTGATGATATGATTACTCTACCAATGGTCCTAGCAGGAGGAAGCGGTGTAATTTCAGTAATAGCAGAGGGATTTCCGAAAGAATTTTCTGAAATGGTTCGTTTGGGGTTACAAGGAAAAGTACAACAAGCTTATGAGTTGCATTACAAATTAGCTGACAGCATAGATATGATTTTTGAACAAGGGAATCCTGCGGGAATCAAAGAAGTGTTTAAACATCTACAAATCGCTGAAAACGCTGTAAGATTACCACTGGTAAATGTAAATCAGGATTTATCCAATCGTCTAAAATCATTTATTTCAGGATTAAATTCATAATAAATCATTGGAAGTTTTTTTAAAAAAAACTTCCAATTCTAAAATTAAGATTATGCTTACAAAAACATTAGAAACAGCTCTTAATCATCAAGTAAAATTAGAAGGTGATTCTTCTCAAATATATCTAGCTATGGCTTCGTGGGCAGAAAACCAAGGGTTTGAAGGAATTGCTACTTTTATGTATAATCAAGCAGACGAAGAGCGCATGCACATGCTTAAGCTAATTAAGTATATCAATCAAAGAGGTGGAGAGGCCGAAATTCCACAAATAGAAAAACCGCATTTAGATCATACTTCGTTCAAAACTTTGTTTACTCAATTGTTTGAACACGAAGTATTTGTTTCGCAAAGCATTAACGAATTAGTACATATTTCTTTGCAAGAAAAAGATTATGCTACGCATAACTTTTTGCAATGGTATGTAGCTGAACAAATCGAAGAAGAATCGACAGCTCGTACTATTTTAGATAAAATAAATCTTATCGGAGATGATAAAGGAGGATTATATCTGTTTGATACAGATATGAAAAGTTTTACGGGAGGACAAGCTCCAGCCTAAAAATTTTGTAATCAACTAAATAATAACTACATTTGCAGGCATTTTTTTGCTGTTGCAAGAAAATTATATCTTTTGAAAATGAAAAAAATATTTTTTCTATTAATTATAGCAATAAGTTTTAGTTCGTGTAACGAATATCAAAAAGCTTTGAATGCAGATGATGTTGCACAGAAATATAGTGTTGCACAAAAGATGTATGACAAAGGAAAATACAATAAAGCAATACGTCTATTTGAGCAAATTGCCCCTGCTTATAGAGGGAAGCCTGAAGCGGAAAGAATGTTTTATATGTATGCTAAATCGTCATACGAAATGAAACAATACGGAATGTCTGCTCATTTGTTTGAACGCTTTGTAACTACTTATCCAAGATCTGAAAAAGTAGAAGAAGCTTGGTTGCTCTCTGGAAAAAGTTATGCCGAACTCTCTCCTAGATATTCAAAAGATCAACAAGATACACACAAAGCAATAAATAAATTACAAGAATTTATAAATCTTTATCCTAACTCTGAATATGTTTCAGAAGCAAGTCAGATTGTTATTGATTTAAATCAAAAAATAGAAAAAAAGTATTTTGAGATAGCCAAACAATATAATACCATTGCAGGATATACAAGAGATTATAAAGCCTCTATAGTAGCCCTCGATAACTTTTTGATTGATTATCCAGGAACAATTTATACAGAAGATGCTCTATATTATAAGTTCAACTCTATGTACCATCTTGCTATAAATAGTGTACTACAGAAAAAGAGAGAGAGATTGGAACAAGCAAAAGAAGCTTATACTCTTTTGATGAGACAAAATGCAGAGACAAAATATAAATCTCAAGCAGACAAAATGCTTAAAGATATAGAAGAAGAATTACTAAAAAGCTAAATTAATATTTGATATGGATTTCAAAAAAACAACAGCTCCTGTAAACACTGTAACGTATGACAAAAATGTTATAGAACAACCTACAGGAAACATCTATGAAGCGATTACGATTATTGCTAAAAGAGCAAATCAGATCAATTCTGAAATTAAAAAAGAGTTATCTGAAAAATTAGATGAATTTGCTACTTATAACGATTCGCTAGAAGAAGTTTTTGAAAACAAAGAGCAAATCGAAGTTTCAAAATTCTACGAAAAGCTTCCTAAACCCCAAGCTATTGCAATAGAGGAATGGAGTGAAGGAAAAATATATTATAGAGATACAAAATAATAAGCTAATGTCTGTTTTAAAAGGTAAAAAAATCCTGCTCGGTATATCAGGAGGGATTGCTGCCTATAAAACAGCCAATCTAGTTCGGCTTTTTATAAAATCAGGTGCAGAAGTTCAAGTTGTCATGACTCCGGCTGCCAAAGATTTTGTAACTCCCCTCACACTTGGAACACTTTCTAAAAAGGAAGTGTTTTCTGCTTTTTATGAACCTGATGACGAAAATGCCAAATGGAATAATCACGTAGAATTAGCTCTTTGGGCTGATTTAATGTTGATTGCTCCTGCTACTGCTAATACTATGTCCAAAATGGCTAACGGTGGATGTGATAACTTGCTTTTAGCGACCTACTTATCTGCTAAATGCAAAGTGTATTTTGCTCCAGCCATGGATTTAGACATGTATAAGCATGAATCAACGCACGAGAATTTCAAAAAATTACATTCTTTCGGAAATGTAATGATTCCGGCTGAATCAGGTGAATTAGCAAGCGGACTTTCGGGAGAAGGTCGAATGGCAGAACCCGAAAACATCATTAAATTTATCGAAGACGATATTACAAAAAATCTTCCGTTAAGAGGAAAAAAGGTTTTAGTAACCGCAGGCCCTACTTATGAGCCTATTGATCCTGTTCGGTTTATAGGAAATCATTCTTCGGGCAAAATGGGATTTGACATTGCTAAGGCTCTAGCAGACAAAGGTGCAGAAATTACACTGATTTCAGGCCCTACTCATCTCTCTGTGCAACATTCTAACATAAATCTCGTTAGAGTAATGTCAGCTCAAAATATGTATGATGCCTGTCATTATATTTACAAAAATATGGATGTTGTGGTGGCAGCAGCAGCTGTAGCTGATTATAAGCCAAAACACGTTGCTACACAAAAAATTAAGAAATCAGACGAAACTTTAGTTCTTGAATTAGAAAAAAATAAAGATATCCTCGCTTCGTTAGGAGCAATCAAGGAACATCAATTTTTAGTAGGTTTTGCACTAGAGACTCAAAATGAAATTGAAAACGCAAAGCTAAAAATTCAGAAAAAAAATTTAGATTTGATAGTTCTTAATTCGTTAAATGATCAAGGAGCCGGTTTTGGAGGAACAACCAATAAGGTTACCTTTATAGACAAAAAATTTAATATAGAGCATTTTCCTCTGAAATCAAAAGAAGAAGTAGCTCGTGATATAGTAAATAAAATAGTAGAAAATTATGCATAAGTCAGCCCTATTTATATTTTTAATAATCTTTGGATATTCAGTAAAGGCACAAGAACTCAATTGTACCGTTACTATTGGTCATGATAGAGTAAACGTGACCAATACCCAAGTTTTTAGAACTCTAGAAAAGGCTTTAACTGACTTTATGAATGGTACTCGTTGGTCAAATCAAGCGTTTAACCAAAACGAAAAAATAGAATGCGCTTTCTTTATAAATGTGACTAGTCTAAATGCAAATACATTTACGGCTACCTTACAAATCCAATCATCAAGACCCGTTTACGGATCGACCTACTCTACTCCTGTTTTTAACTATATGGACAAAGATTTTATCTTTAATTATATAGAATTCGAAAATATGTTCTATAACCCAAATAGTTTTGATTCTAATCTTACTTCTGTTTTAGCTTTTTATGCAAACATTATTTTAGGTTTAGATGCAGATACGTTCAAACTCAATGGAGGAACACCTTATTTTGAAGCGGCAAATGCAATTGTAAACATAGCTCAATCAAGTGGTTATAAAGGTTGGAGCCAACAAGACGGAGGAAATCAAAACCGATTTTTTATGGCTCAAGATTTAAACTCTAATACTTATCAGGCTTTCAGAAAATCTTTATATGAATATCATATCAAAGGATTAGACTTGATGAGCGAAGATATAAAATCAGGAAAAGAAGGAGTTAAAAAAGCAATCACCACCCTTGGAGAAGTGCACAGTGCAAGACCAAATTCTTTTTTGAGCCGTATATTTTTTGACGCAAAAGCAGAAGAATTAGTTCAAATATTTTCGGGAGGACCCCAAGTTACAATTGCAGACTTGGTAGATAACCTAAACAGAATCTCTCCGCTAAACTCCTCGAAATGGAGCAAAATGAAGATGTAAATTCCTTTTAAAAAAATAGCTAATAGAATAAAATCCCGAAAATACTTTAGGGATTTTTTTATGGCACAATGATTGACCTATTCTAAAAGCAAGGTAGTCATAACTACATTGATATACAGAATCTTATGTTTTTTAAATCCGTTTAGAATAATTTAAAAAACGATTACTAATGACAAAATGACTTAAAAATAGCTATGTCTAAAGAGAAAATAATATCACTTGACAGTTTGTCACTTCAGGATTTTGATTCAGAAGCAGAATTAATTCCGTTGATGACCCCAGAGGATGAGGAAGAAATGAATAGAGAAAAACTTCCTGAGGATTTACCTATTCTACCTTTGAGAAATATGGTTTTATTCCCAGGAGTTGTAATTCCAATTACAGCCGGAAGAGATAAATCTATCAAACTTATTAATGATGCTAACGCAAAAGGAAAAGTAATCGGTGTGGTATCTCAAAAAGAGGAAAGCGTCGAAACACCTACTGCTAACGACATTAATAAAGTCGGGACTGTTGCTCGAATCCTGAAAATTTTAAAAATGCCTGACGGCAACGTAACGGTTATTATCCAAGGTAAAAAGCGTTTCGAGATTGAAGAAATTACAACCGAAGAACCTTATTTAAAGGCGTATGTAAGAGAATTTAGCGAAACTCGACCTACAAAAGGAGATAAAGAATTCAAGGCTATTACTGAGAATGTCAAAGATTTGGCTAATAAAATTATCCAAGAGAATCCGAATATTCCGACTGAGGCTACTTTTGCTATAAAAAATATAGAAAGTGATTCGTTTTTGATAAATTTTGTTTCGTCAAATATGAATCTTGATGTAAAAGAAAAACAAGCGTTACTAGAAATATCGGATCTGAAATCTCGTGCTTTAGAAACGCTTCGCTTTATGAATATCGAATTACAAAAGCTCGAATTACGCAATGATATTCAGTCAAAAGTTCGTCACGATTTAGACCAACAACAACGTGAGTATTTCTTACATCAGCAAATGAAAACCATTCAGGAAGAATTGGGGGGCGTTTCGTATGACCAGGAAATCGAAGAAATGCGTCAAAAATCTAAATCAAAAAAATGGAACGCAAAAGTTCAACAACATTTTGAAAAAGAATTATCTAAATTGCAAAGAACCAATCCTCAATCACCTGATTTTGGAATTTTGAGAAACTATTTGGAATTGTATTTAGAACTCCCTTGGGATAAATATTCCAAAGATAAATTTGACCTTAAAAAAGCACAGCGAATTCTTGACAAACACCATTTCGGATTAGAAGATGTCAAAAAGCGTATCATAGAATATCTAGCCGTACTGAAGTTGCGAAATGATATGAAATCTCCTATTATCTGTTTATATGGACCTCCAGGAGTCGGAAAGACCTCTATCGGAAAATCCATTGCAGAATCATTAGGAAGAGAGTATGTAAGAATTTCGCTAGGTGGATTGCGCGATGAAGCCGAAATTAGAGGACATCGAAAAACTTATATTGGAGCCATGTCTGGTAGAATTATACAAAGTATAAAGAAAGCAGGAACATCAAACCCTGTCTTTGTCTTAGACGAAATTGATAAGCTTTCGAGCTCTCATTCAGGAGATCCTTCGTCTGCCATGCTAGAAGTACTGGACCCTGAGCAGAATTCAGAGTTCTATGACAACTTTTTGGAAATGGGATACGATCTGTCTAAAGTGATGTTTATTGCTACTTCTAATAATATGTCTACTATCCAGCCTGCTCTTCGAGACCGAATGGAAGTCATTAATATGACGGGATATACTATTGAAGAAAAAATAGAAATAGCCCGACAACACTTGCTTCCAAAGCAACTTAAAGAACACGGACTTACAGAAAAGAATGTAGTTATCGGAAAAAGACAACTCGAAAGAATTGTAGAGGGCTACACGCGTGAATCGGGAGTAAGAGGATTAGAAAAGCAAATTGCTAAACTGGTCAGAAGTATTGCTAAATCCATTGTTATGGAAGAAGAATACGATATAAAAATATCCGATGAAAAAATAACGGAAATCCTAGGAGCTCCACGATTAGAAAGAGACAAATACGAAGATAATAATGTAGCGGGAGTAGTAACAGGACTGGCTTGGACACAAGTAGGTGGAGATATTTTGTTTATTGAGTCTATACTCTCTAAAGGGAAAGGGAATCTTACGTTAACCGGAAATTTAGGAACTGTAATGAAAGAATCCGCTACCTTAGCAATGGAATATATCAAAGCTAATGCAGAGATTTTAGGTATTGACAACGAAACTCTTACAACTCATAATATTCATATCCACGTTCCCGAAGGAGCTACTCCAAAAGATGGACCAAGCGCGGGGATTGCTATGCTAACTTCGTTAGTGTCTACATTGACACAGAAAAAAGTTAAAAAGAGTTTAGCCATGACAGGTGAAATTACCTTAAGAGGGAAAGTACTTCCTGTAGGAGGAATTAAAGAAAAGATTTTAGCTGCCAAACGCGCTAAAATTAAGGAGATTATTTTATGTCACGAAAACAAACGCGATATAGACGAAATCAAACCGGAATATATAGAGGGACTTACTTTTCATTATGTAAAAGAAATGAGCGAAGTTTTGAAAATCGCCATTACTGATCAAAAAGCAAAAAGTTTGAAGAAAATATTTCCGAATGACGTAGCCTGAGAACAGGCTTTATAAGATAAAAATAACCTGAATTAGATTAAATTCTGATTCAGGTTATTTTAGTTTTCACAAGAGCTATTATTTGGTCAAACTGCTCTTCTCTGGTTAAATTTGAATTGTCAATTTCGATAGCATCATCAGCCTTTGTAAGGGGTGAATCTTCTCGGTGAGTATCAATATAGTCTCGTTCGGTTACATTTTTGAGAACCTCTTCAAAGGTGACGTCTTCTCCTTTTGCAAGAAGTTCGTCATATCTTCTCTTTGCTCTTACTTGTGGGTCAGAAGTGATAAATAATTTTAGTTCGGCATCTCTAAAAACTACAGTTCCTATATCTCTGCCGTCCATAACAATCCCTTTGTCTCTTCCCATTTTTTGCTGTTGTTCGACCAATTTTGCTCTCACTTCTGATACTTCTGCCACACGGCTTACATATTGCGAAACTTCGATAGTTCGAATCTGCCTTTCAACATTTATGTCATTCAAATAGGTTTCTGAATAGCCTAAATCAGGATTGTATTTAAAACTTATTTTTATTTTATCCAGATTCCAAATAAGATTTTCTACATCAAACCGTTCCTGATCAATCATCCCCTGTTGCATGGCAAAATAAGCTACTGCTCGGTACATAGCTCCAGTATCGACATAGATATATCCTAGATATTTAGCCAATTGTTTGGCAATCGTACTTTTTCCGGTAGAGGAAAATCCGTCAATAGCAATAGTTATTTTTTTGGTCATTTGTTGGGCAAAAAATTAAGAATGTAAAGATACAAAAACAGAGGTTGCCTCCATTGGGCATTATTGTAAATTTATTATCAACCCAAAAAGGTTAGTACTTCCAGCTATAGTAAAACGAGAATAGGAATAGTTAAACCTTAGGTTTCCCATTTTTATTCCGATTCCAGCTGAAAGTCCTGCAAAAGTACGTTGCTCTTCTAACTTAAGTTCCTCTCCTCTTCTGAAATTGTAACCCACACGGATATTAAAACTCTTTTGAGGAAATAATTCCGCACCCAGAATTACGTGTCGCAATGCATTATTTATAAAAGAAGGTTTATCGTCTTTTGTTTGTCCGTCAAGCCCTTGTTCTGCATATATTGGGTTAGCAAAGGCAACATTCCATTGTTGAATATTCTCTACTGTAATATGCCAACGAAGCGGTACGTGTTCTAATTCTTGCGAAATTCCAGCTATAATTTCTAATGGAAGTTTTTCGTTTGTTCCTGCATAGGTTGTGAGTTGTGTTCCCGCATTTCGAATGGCAAGAGCAATATTTATATCATTACGCTCATCTATATAAATAGCTCCTAAATCAATGGCTGCCCCAAAGGAGTGGTAGCTCTCCAGAGTTGAAGATATAAGTTTTAGATTGGCTCCTAAATAAATATCTGTCCACGGAATATTATAAGCATATCCAAGCGAAAGTGCTCCTTCGCTCCCAGTAAAATCTCCTGTAAGATTACCAATTTCGTCTCGTCCTTCAAAAGTTCCGTAATTTACATAACTCACCCCTACATGAAAGGTTTGCACTCTCCTATCCCATGTATAAGCATAAGCTCCTGTTCCATAACTTACCTCTCCAAAATAATTTCCGTAATTGGCCGAAAGTTGATTATCCATATCCGGATTGATAACGGCAGGATTAAAGATGGCTTGATTAACATCATAATCATAAATGGTAATCACCTTTCCTCCTAAAGCAGCTTGTCTGGGAGAAGTCATCATGTTTAGAAACTGATATACCGACTTTCCTCCTACCTGACTAAAGCCAAATAAGTTGCATAACAAAAAAACGATAAGAAGCTGTTTTTTAAACATCGAGTATCTCGTAAATTCCCTACTTATAACGAGGAAACATAGATATTATTTTAGTTTGAAATAGGTATATTTTAAACGCTAACTTACAAGTATAGCATAATTAATAACCAAAGCGACTCGTCAGCCGCTTTGATATATTCTATAAATTATTTATTATATTGCTGTAAAGCGTGTTTTAAAACTTCAACAGCCTTTACTAAATCTTCTTTTTTCAGTACGTAAGCTATACGAACTTCATCTAGCCCTACTCCTTTTGTAGAATAAAAGCCTGAAGCAGGTGCCACCATAACGGTTTCTTTGTTATATTCGAATTCTTCTAAAAGCCATTGAGCAAAGTTATCTGCATTCTTTACCGGAAGTTTAGCAATACAATAGAAAGCTCCTTTAGGCGTAGCAACCTGTACTCCTTCGATTTTTTGCAATTCAGCAATTAGCGTATCTCTCCTGTCTTTATATTCTGCAATCACTTCGTCAAAATACGTTTGTGGAGTTTCAAGAGCCGCTTCGCTTGCAATTTGTTCATAGGTTGGTGGACTCAAACGAGCCTGAGCAAACTTCATTGCGGTTTTCATCACTTCTTTGTTTTTAGAAACAATACATCCGATTCTAGCTCCACACATACTGTATCTCTTCGAAACCGAATCAATCATAATTGCGTTTTGCTCGATTCCTTTTACCTTCAATACCGAATAGTGCTCTACTCCCTGGTCATAAATAAACTCTCTATATACTTCGTCTGCAATCAGGAATAAATCGTGTTTTTTGACAATTTCTGCCAATTTTTCGATTTCTTCTTTTGAATATAAATACCCAGTTGGATTTCCTGGATTACAAATTAGAATAGCCTTAGTTTTTGGAGTGATTAGCTTTTCGAATTCTTCAATCGGAGGCAAAGCAAAACCAGTTTCAATTCCTGACATTACCGGAACTACATTAATTCCTGAAGCAACTGAAAATCCGTTATAGTTTGCATAAAAAGGCTCTGGAATAATAATCTCGTCTCCTGAATCCATCGTACTTCCCATAGCAAACATCAAAGCCTCTGACCCACCAGTGGTAATGATAATATCTTGTGTTTCGACAGCTAAGCCTATTTTTTGATAGGATAGGGCTAGTTTATTTCTATAGCTTTCAAAACCTGCTGAATGGCTGTACTCCAATACTTCGATAGCTGCATTTTTAACTGCTTCAATAGCTACTTCTGGAGTTTTGATGTCTGGTTGGCCAATATTGAGGTGATATACTTTATGTCCTTTCTTTTTAGCTGTTTCTGCAAAGGGAACTAACTTTCTGATGGGTGATTCAGGCATTTGTAAGCCTTTAGTCGAAATTCTAGGCATATTGTTTTTTGTTTTTATTTTAGAGTTCCGCAAAGTTAATTCTTTATTTAGGATTTAAGAATTTTGACATAAAATTTTATAAATATCAGTAAGTAGCTATCAACTCTCTGTTTCCCGCAAGGTATGGGGCTAAGCAGGAAAAGTTTATATGATTTTGTTATTAATTTATTTTAAGTTTGTTGTCTTACATGGTAATTTTTCTAAAAATCAAATTTTAAACCAGCCTTGTATTCAGGTAACAATATTGATATTTCTAAAATTGCCGATGTTGGAAAAATTTTTCTTGTAAAAAACACACAAATCATCAACCAAAATATAGTCATAGAAATTTTTAATAAAACTCTATTTCTACGAACCAAGAATAAAGACTCAAAAGGTTGGATTCTGGATATAATAAATTGTGTAGAGTTAATTAAAAAAGAACCTTTTACATTAGACGAAATCTATAAATTTGAAGAAAAGTTAAAAATAAAATATCCTAATAATAATTTTATTAAAGATAAAATACGACAACAGTTACAGATATTAAGGGATAAAGGAATTATTGAGTTTAAAGGTCGAGGTATATATAAAAAAGTACATTATGAAAAAGTTTAACATTGAAATTCAGGAATTTTTATCAAAAATAGTTGAAATTGAAGCTGAAAATACAGAGGATGCTATATTAAAAGTAAAAAAAATGTATCATAACACAGAAATTGTATTGGATTCAAGCGATTATGTAACTACGTTAATTGAAGAATTTCAAGAATAAATTTGAGGTAATAGCTTTTACTATTTTCTCTAGGTTTTTATCCCTAATTCAACTTAAAGTTAATCTGGTTTTTCTCTAGTTCTTCTAATAGTTCTTTACAGATATTAATCTGCACGCTACGACTATCCATTGCCAGATGGTTCAATACTTTGATTTGTTCTGGTTCAGGAATTAGCTCTTCTTCGATTTCTAGGCTTTCCGGGATTGTATAATCTTCTAGTTCGTCAATATCTATATCCTCTTGTTGAGGTTTTAGCGAAATGGTGGAGACAATTTCTTTTTCTTTCTGAATTTGGTCGATTTCATATATCTCGAAAGTCACGGGGTGATTTCCTTTGTTTTTCCGGAAAACAGCCAAAATAGTTTCCACTACATCTTTTTCGAGTTCGTCCAGACTAAATCGGATTACCAAACTTTTGGCAAAATCAGTCAGCACATCTTGTAATTGCTGCATATGCAAGTACTGAATCCGAGGATCTGAAGGTCTTCCTGTATTTTTGTCTATCCATCCTTCTCGCACCGTAAACTTCATATAGGTAAACTGGTTTTGGTTAAAGTACATTCGGAATTTCAGGTAATCGTCATTAAAAAATCTAAATTCATAACTTCCGTCATAGTCTTCGAGGGTTATTACTCCCCAGCCTTTTCCGTTCTTGCTCACCCGATGTTCTACATTGGTTATGATTCCTCCTACGGTTATTTGCTTTCCGATAAAATTCTCGAGGTTACTTAAATTGGTTAGTTTGGTATTACAAAAATATTTTAGTTCGTATTTATAATCATCGAGCGGATGTCCCGAAATATAAATTCCGACCACTTCTTTTTCGCGAGCTAGTTTTTCCATAGCTCCCCACTCTTCTGCTGCGGGTACTATCGGCTCTGGGATTTGTACTTCGCTTGCATCTCCGAACAAACTCACTTGAGATGAATTTTCGTTTTCCTGATGTTTAGCTCCATATCGAATTACTTTTTCGAGGAACGAAATTCCGTCTCCATCTGTCGAAAAATATTGTGCTCTATGCGTATCTGTAAAGCAATCAAAACCTCCTGCTAACGCTAGATTTTCAAAAGCTTTTTTATTGGCTGCCCTTAAATCCACTCGTCGAGCTAAATCAAAAACAGATTTATATTTTCCATCTTTTCGAGTATCGACAATAGTTTGCACTGCTCCCATCCCTACGTTTTTTACCGCTCCCATTCCAAAGCGAATCGCATTGTTTTCGTTTACTGTAAATTTATAGAAGGATTCGTTCACATCAGGTGGAAGTACCTCAATTCCCATTCGCTTACATTCTTCCATAAAGAAAGTAACCGATTTAATATCGTTCATATTATTCGAAAGCACGGCAGCCATATATTCTGACGGATAATGTGCTTTTAGATAAGCCGTTTGATAAGCAATCCAAGCGTAACAGGTAGAGTGTGATTTGTTGAATGCATAACTAGCAAAAGCCTCCCAGTCTTTCCATACTTTTTCTAAAATTTGCGGATCGTGACCTTTGGCTGACGCCTGCTCAATAAAGCGAGGTTTCATTTTGTCCAGAACGTCTTTTTGCTTTTTTCCCATCGCCTTACGAAGTACATCGGCATCACCTTTAGAGAAGTCTGCTAATTTTTGCGAAAGCAACATTACCTGCTCTTGGTATACTGTAATTCCGTAAGTTTCTGCCAGGTATTCTTCCATGGCAGGGAGGTCATATTTGATTTCTTCCTCACCATTTTTTCTCTTCACAAAACTCGGAATATATTCGAGCGGACCTGGGCGATAAAGTGCATTCATCGCAATTAAATCACCAAAAACCGTGGGTTTTAGCTCCCTCATATATTTTTGCATTCCGGGTGACTCGTACTGAAAAATCCCTACTGTCTCTCCTCTTTGGAAAAGCTCGTAGGTCTTCGTATCATCAATCGGGAAATTGTCCGGATCGAGGTCAACACCTTTGGTGTGCTTTACTAGTTTTACAGTATCTTTTATAAGTGTTAGGGTTTTTAGCCCCAAGAAGTCCATTTTGAGTAGTCCAGCACTTTCTGCAACCGAGTTATCAAATTGAGTTACATTCAGCCCAGACTCATCTTTAGCGGCTGCTATGGGGACGAAATTCGAAATATCATCTGGAGTGATAATCACTCCACAAGCGTGGATTCCGGTATTTCGGAGGGAACCTTCGAGTATTTTGGCTTGTTGAATGGTCTGCCCTGTCAAGTCATCTGTATCAGACAGTTCTTTGAGTTGCACTACCTTTTCGTATTCGTCTGCTCGGAGGGATTTTTTGAGCACGTTATCTTCCATTGAGAAGATTTTTGCCAAACTCATATTCGGAATTAGTTTCGCTACTTTATCTGCTTCAAAAAGTGGTAAATCTAATACACGAGCGGTATCACGAATCGAAGATTTAGCAGCCATTGTACCATAAGTGATAATCTGTGCAACTTGATTTTGACCGTATTTATCGATTACGTATTGCATTACTCTACCACGTCCTTCATCGTCAAAATCAATATCGATATCGGGCATCGAAACCCTGTCAGGATTCAAGAATCTCTCGAAAAGCAAATCATACTCAATCGGATCTATATTGGTAATTCCCAAACAATAAGCCACAGCCGAACCCGCAGCCGAACCTCTTCCGGGACCTACCGAAACTCCCATTTCGCGAGCGGCAGCAATAAAGTCCTGAACAATCAAAAAGTAACCTGGATAGCCTGTTTTTTCGATGGTCTGAAGTTCGAAGTCTAACCGTTCTCTAATCTCATCGGTGATTTCTTTATAGCGCTTTTCTGCCCCTACATAGGTCAGATGTCGTAAATAATTATTTTCACCTCTTTTTCCTTGATCCTTTTCATCTTCTTCGACTAAGAACTCTTCGGGAATATCAAATTTGGGTAGTAATACATCGCGATATAGCGAGTAAGCCTCTACTTTATTTACTATTTCGTCTATATTGTTGATAGCTTCTGGAATATCTGCAAACAGCGCTTTCATCTCATCCGCTGATTTAAAATAATATTCCTCATTGTCTAATCCGTAACGAAAGCCTCTACCTCGACCTTTGGGAGTTGCCTGTTTTTCAGCATCTTTTACGCACAACAAAATATCGTGGGCATTGGCATCTTCTTTATTGACATAGAAGGTATTATTGGTAGCGACCAATTTAACGTTGTGCTTTTTAGAGAATTCGATTAAAGTTGTATTGACCACTTCTTCGTCCTGTTGTCCGTGGCGCATTAGTTCGAGATAAAAATCTTCTCCGAATTGTTCTTTCCACCACAGTAGTGCTTCTTCGGCTTGACTTTTTCCTATATTTAGAATTTTATTCGGAATCTCCCCGTAGAGATTTCCAGAGAGAACAATAATATCTTCTTTATATTGTTCTACTATGGTACGATCAATTCTTGGGACGTAATAAAACCCCTTGGTATAAGCAATCGAAGACATCTTGGCCAAGTTGTGGTATCCCTTTTTATTTTTGGCCAAGAAAACTATTTGATAACCGTTGTCTTTTCGGGTTTTATCCAAGTGGTTGTCACATACAAAAAGCTGACAACCTACAATTGGTTTTATTTCTGCTTCGGTCGGAACGCCTCCGTTTTCTTCAATTTCTGCATTTTTAGCTTTTACAGATTTGTTATGAGATTCAATCTTGCTAACAAACTGAAAAGCCCCCATCATATTCCCGATATCGGTCATAGCGACCGCTTTCATCTTTTGTTTGGCAGCAGCACTAACCAAATGCGGAACTGAAATAGTGGATTGCAAAACCGAGAATTGAGTATGGTTATGCAAATGCACAAAATCACCTGTAATTTGCGAAATATCCGTAGTTACCTTATTTACGTCTTCAGTTTCAAGAGCAATTTGCTTTTTGAGTTGGTTTGAAGCTCCTTTTAGGTTGATGTGCTTGAGCCCGATAAGCTGAATGGTTCTCGGATTATGTTCTTTGAAATTTCTGAAATAATCAGCAGGTACATCGAGTTGCTCTTTGGTAAAAAAATCTTTTCGGATAAGTTCTAAAAAAGCTCTTGTGGTTGCCTCAACATCCGCTGTAGCATTATGGGCCTCCTGAAAGCTTTCGTTAAACAAAAACTGGTACAATTCTGAAAGGGTTGGTAGCTTGAAACGTCCTCCTCTACCTCCAGGGAGTTTGAGGAGTTCAGCCGTATCTTCTGTACAAGTGTCTAAAATAGGTTTGTTATTAAGCTCGGTACTTGCGGAATACCGATGAAACTCACATCCCATTACATTCAAGTCAAACCCTACGTTATGTCCGACCACAAATTTAGCTTTGGACAAAACAGCATTAAATTTTTCTAATACTTCTTCAATCGGAATTCCTTGCTCCTGAGCCAATTCGGTTGATATTCCGTGAATTCGTTCTGCATCAAACGGAATATTAAATCCGTCTGGTTTTACTAAATAATCCTGATGTTCAATGATTTTTCCGTTTTCATCGTGCAACTGCCAAGCAATCTGTACGCATCTCGGCCAGTTATCCGTATCGGTTATAGGAGCGCTCCAATTACGTGGTAATCCAGTCGTTTCGGTATCAAAAATCAAGTACATAGGCTGAAAATCAGAATATTATTTTAGGTAGTAGTAAATCTCAAATTTAAGAAATTTAATCTGAAGTTTCAGCGAAGAGTTATTAACAAAAAAGTGGGCTAAAACACTATTTGTAGTTTAAGTAAGCTCTGTTCTTATTCTCTCTTCTGTAGGTCTTAAAGAAACGAAATACAAAAGGATTGGTATTCCGAACAATATCAAGTTTGGAGATGCAATTACTATTATAAATGCGGCTCCTTCTAGAATAGCCCAACGAATTATACTTGCTGATTGATAAATAGGAAGCTTGCTTTCTAATTTGTCTTTAGGGTTGATTTGTTTTAATTGTGATTTAAACAAAAAGTTGCTCAAAAAGTATGCTATTATAGGGATAAGTAAAAAGGGAATCGAAGAAGAATCTAATTGAGGGATTTTAAGTAATTCTGATGTTATCTTCCCTAAAAGAAAATACATTAAAGCTGTCCCCAAAAACATAGCCATGTGTATGATTTTTAAAGTTTTAATTTTTTCAGTCATTAGTTTGTTTTTAGTTATAATATAATTTTATGTACTTATGTATTTACAATTTTTACTAACCTCTAATTACTCTTCTGTTAATCCAATTGTTGCTTTTTGTTGTCTTCCCCACTCTTCTAGTTGTTTCATGATAGGGGTTAGTTTTTGTCCAATTTCGGTCAATTCATATTCAACTCGTGGGGGAACTTCTGCATAAACAGTTCGCTTTACTATTTTGTTTGCTTCCATTTTTCTTAATTGGAGTGTTAACATTCGTTCTGTAATATTCGGAATACACTTTTTAAGTTCTCCGAATCGGAGTTTACCTTCAGATAAATAACAACAAATAATCAATGCCCATTGTCCTGAAATGAGACTCGCTGCATATACTTGGTCACATTGACTGAGTTTGATTTTATTCTCAAAATGGGTTGAAGTTTCCTTTACTTTAGTCATTAGTTACATTTTTGTTAGTACCATACAATTGGTTGTAAATATACATTATTATTGGTTGCTTTATATTTTTGTGGTTGGAATTTTAATATAACATCTAATCATGAAAACATTAGTAAATGTCATTCACCCTAATTTAAACGAGACTTCTCTTGTCAATAAACGTTGGGTAGAAGAGCTTAGAAAAGCTCCCGAAAAATTTGAAGTTCGCAATCTCTATGAGTTGTATCCTAGAGAGGATATAAATGTTTCTGAAGAACAGCGATTGATAGAAGAATACGATAAAATTATTTTTCAGTTTCCCCTCTATTGGAATAGTTGTCCTCCTTTATTTAAAAAATGGATGGATGAGGTTTTGGCTTATGGTTGGGCTTACGGTTCTACGAGCGGATATAAATTTGCTACTAAAAAAGTAGCCTTAGCAATAACGGCTTCTGGAACAGAACAGGAATATTCGCATTTAGGAGTTTTTAAGTATACGTTAGAAGAATTTACTCGCCCTTTTGAGATTACTTTTGATTGGATAAAAGCAGATTATAAACCTTTTTTTGCGTTTATGGGTGTTCCGCATCTTGCTGATGAAAATTCGCTACAGAAAATTGAACAAAGCGCAAAAGATTATATACGGTTTGCAAAGGCTTTCTAAATAATTGAAGTATTTATTTTTAGAGCTCCTCTTTATTAGGCAAACGTTGATTTTACTGGGGTCTTAAATGTCACAAAACAGCCGGGGCTACTAAGGAACTTTTATAAGGTTTTTTTTTTAAAAAAACGTATATAAATAATCGTGCAATGGTTCTTTAGTTAAAGAATCAACAACAACAACAATAGAATTTTGAGAATAAACAAAATGTACCATCATTAAAATTACTATATTTAAAAAGATTTTCATTGTGGATAAATCCAAGCTACAAAACTTAATTTTAAATTTTTCATACCACTATATTTTGATGTTAATACCATCCAAAATTAGCCTCTCGTAGTAAGAAAAACATGAGTAAAAACCCCCATTTTTCAATAAATTTGATGGATGTTTTTACCCATCTTTATTGCTTTTGTTGATTGTTTTGGGTTTTGGATAGTCTTAGAGTGACTTTGATTTAGAATATTATAGAAAGGTTCGAGAGTTTGTAAAAGATTATAAAATTAAAGTAACTGGCTCGCCAAATTACAAAAAAAACATTCACAATATAGGTGAAATACGAAACATAAAGTTTTAGTTGCTTCGCTAAAATTGGTTTCACTATTATTTAGCAATCGAATCGTTTTGAACTTTATTTTCAGGAACAATTGTTTGTTCGATAGGTTTAAGGAGGCTATCGTTTTTGAATTCTACTGGATTTTGAATTTTTAGGCTGTCATTCTGAACGGGATTCGGAATGGCATTTTCGTCATATTCAGTTTCTTCGAGGTCTTCGGTTTTTTTACCAATTCCGATTTTTGGATCTTCCTGTGTCCCTGTTACTTTAATCGGAATTCCGATGATTCCCAGTGGTGGTAATCCCAAACGCATTTTGATATTCAAATTCCCGTCAAAGCTGGTTTGTCCTTCGATTCTTGGTCTAAATCCTGCCACTTTAAATCTAAATCTCTCAATCGTGATGATATTGTTTTTGATTTTTGTTTTGATATCTACTTTCGATAAATCTGGATCTTTGAGCGCATCAGTTACAGTTTCTTTGCTTATTACATTAAATAGTTTAAAGCCTTTCATTTTTACGTTTTTAACCGAAATGGTTCCTCCCCCTTCGAGCGAAGGATAAACAGGAGACATATTTCCGTCCAATTTTCCTCCTACTTTATAATCGAGCGATACGATTCCTTCTGCACTTTCAGCAGCCGAAACCATTTCTCTAAAAAGTTTTACTTCGTTATACGCTCGTTTAATGTCAAAATCTCTGGCTTTAATACTAAAATCAAATTCCGCTCTGTTTGCTGTTTCGTCTTTGTATTTAGCACTCATTAGAGCTGTGCTTCCGATAACACCAAAATTAACGTTATTGAGCTCTATAACTCCCTGACTGATTTTGGTATTCCCCTTTAGATTCTGAATTTCCAAATCTTGAAAATCTACTTTTTTAAAGTTCGCATTCAGGTTAAAATCAAATCCTTTCGGAATAACTACCACTCCCACATTTAATGGTGCAGCAACAAGAGAATCTGTTTTAACTTCATTTTCGTTAACGGTTGCCAAGAACTCATCTACATTCAGATACTCTGAAGTAACCGAAAAAATCCCTTTTAGAATTTCTTTATCCGACAAGGCAAAATTGATTACGTTGGACATATATCCGTTCATCAAAAAATCAGATTTCCCGTAGGCTGCATCAAAATCGGTAAAGTCCATTCTGTCCTGATTAAACGTAAACAATCCGCTTTTGATAATAAAAGCCTGTGGCAGATATTCCGAAGTCGTTTTAATGTTACGTAATTCCAATGTTCCTTTGTTGTCCAAAGCATTGAAGTTTCCTGATGTTGCATCCGATTGTTTTCCTCTAAACGAAACATCTGCTTTTGCATAACCTTCCAAATCCAGTCCTTCCTGAGAAAAAACCTTATAAATTTTGGCTAAATCCAGTTCTCCTTTAGCTTTCAGTTCATAATTCACATCTTCAAAATCCACAAAAGAAGCTGTCAGGTTAAAGGATTTATCTTCAAACAAAAACGAAGCAGGGCTGATAAGTAGTTCTGAGCTTTTCATGGTTCCATCTGTATTGATGAGCTTTCCTTTAAAATTGATATCTTTTATTGGGTTCGGGTAATAATCGGTTTTGATATAAGCATTGGTGAGTTGTAGATCTCCTTTTGTTTTCGGAAACAGGTTTTTCTCTTTATCATAAGTTCCTTTAGATACAATGTCTGCATAGAAATTCCCTTTTAAATCCAGCCCTTGGATTCCGATGGTTTGGTTGAGTTTTGCCAAATCTATCTTTGATCGGATTTTAGTATCAATCTCGGTGGTGGTAAGCCCTTTGAGGTTTACAATTCCACTAAAATATTCTTTTCCTAAGTCAAAATATAACGAATCTAAATTCACCTCCAATTGATCGGTATTCAGAGATGGAAGTTTGGTTTGGAAATTCATATAGATATTTCGAGCGGGTTCGGGTGCTTTATCGTACGACACAAAACCATCTCTGATTTTCATACTAAAAACCACATCAGGGTTTAAATTTTCAGAAGTGATGTATTTTCCTTTTAGTGAAAAAAACAAATCTGTCTTTCCTTTCATCTGTGTTTTTTCGAGCCAGATAATGTATTGTGGAGGAAGCGCAGTGAAGAAATCATTGAGCTGACTATTTTCAGATTTCACTTCAAAATCAATGTCGTATCCATTGGATAGGAAATCAAGTTTTCCTTTAAAATCTACGGGAAGTCGATTGATTTTAAGGTTATTCTGTTCAAAAATAAACGAAAGTGAATTGGTATTAATTTGCGTTATCAGCTCTGCATTGACGTGTTTACTTTTCAGATATTGATCTTCTCCAAACCTAAAATCAAAAGATTCTATTTCGGCTTTGGTCTTCAAATCAAAAATAGATTCATCTAAATCCCCTTTTCCGAGGTAATTAAATCCTTTGGCATCAATCAATATATCGGTTGACAAATCGTCGTAAACTAAATGAGTATTAGTAATTTCAATTCGTTTTAATTTCACTTTTGCAGAAGAATCATCTTGTGGTTTTTTTTCTGAATCAGCAATATAAACGTTGTAATTTGCCTCTCCGCTCTTGTTTACCTTTATGTTTACAAAAGCATTGTCAATATAGATTTCGTCTATATCAATAGTTTTAGAAAACAAGAGTTTACCCACGTCAATTCCCAACGAAATCTCTTTGGCCGATACTAAAGTATCCTTCTTATACGGTTCAGATCCTTTTAATAAAAAGTTATTCAAATCCAAGGTCAAAGATGGGAAATGACTAAAAAAAGAAAGATTGGCTTCCGAAAAACTTACTTCTCCATTCAAGTTTTCGTTGGCTAATTGTTTGATCTTATCGGTTACATAAGTCGGAAATAACATCGGAAAAATGATAACAAAAGCTATCAAACAAAGAATAAAAACACCACTAATCTTAAGTGTTTTTCTTATATTTTTTTTACTCGGAAGTTTCACAGTAAGTAAGTTTATGGTTTTGATTTATTTACAAAAACTGAGCAAAGATAATAACTAAATGTACATCATTGTAACGGTCCTGCCCAAAGAAATTAAAAAGTTAAGAAAGTTAAATTTGACAAAATTGTTAAATTTTATTAAATATGTTTTTGGGTTCCAAAAAAGGTTCTACTTTTGCACTTGACAATTTTGTCAAACATAAAAGTCAAACAATTATGTCAATACAAAAAAAAGAAGATGTAACTTATGAGTTGATTATCAACACAGCAAAGAATCTTTTCTTTAAAGAAGGGAAGTTTAATGCCACAACTCAAGAGATTGCAGATGCAGCGGGAGTAAACCGAACGCTTATTAACTATTATTTCCGTTCTAGAAATGCCCTTTTTGATTTGGTATTCGAAGAAGGTAAAAAAGAAGATGAGCGCAGACAGAGAATGATTGTGATGTCTGACTTGCCTATCAGAGAAAAGTTAGAGTTGTTTATCGATTATTTTCTGGCACAAGCAAAGACCTATCCGTACAGAGAAGTCTATATGCTTACACAGATGATTAAAGATGAATTTTGTGTGTATGACAAAAAGGAACACATAAAATATATGACCCAAAAATTTTATGTGGAGCTGGAAGAAGAAATGGAAAAGGGAACTATTCAGAAAATGCCCCCTATTCAATTTATGTTGAATTTTATTTCGATGCTTATTTTCCCGGTTGCGATGCGTCCGTTTCTTCAAAATAATTTTGAACTAGACGATAAGGAATACGACAAAATTATCTCTGAACGAAAAGAAGTTATACTAAAAACTGTTTTTACGAATTAACCTAATTAAACCCTAATATATATTTTATGATAAACCATTTATACAGACGTAAAACACTTTTTTTAAGTGTTTTTGCTTTGCTTTTTGGTGGCTTTCTAGTCAATGCTCAAGAAAAAATGAGTCTGAAAGATGCTATCAATTATGCTTTAGAAAACAAGGCGGATGCCAAAAAAGCAAAATTGAGTGTAGAAAACAGCGAACATTTAATCGGTGAAGTTCGCTCAAGAGCTTTGCCACAAATTTCGGCTCAAGGAAATTTAATGTATAACGCTATTCTGCAAGAGATGGCAATGCCAGGAGATATCATCGGAATGCCAGGTGAAACACTGTTGGTTGCTTTTGGTCAAGATTGGACAGCTATCGGAGGTGTTCACCTTTCGCAAAATTTATTCGATTATTCGGTTTTTACAGGATTAAAAGCTGCTAAAACTACGAGAGAATTTTATAAAGTAAACGAACAATTAACCCAAGAGCAAGTTATTGAAGCTGTAGCTAAAAGCTATTACCAAATCTTTATTACGCAACAAAAACTTGAAACGATCAATCAAACGCTCGAAAATACACAAAAAGTGCAAAACACTATCCAAGGGTTGGTAGACAACGGGCTAGCTAAAAAAATAGATTTGGACAGAATTAAAGTTACGGTTGTCAACCTTAATTCGAGCAAATTACAACTGGAGAATGCAGTAAAACTTCAAGAAAATTCATTGAAGTTCCTTATAGGGATGCAAATCGATACTCCAATTGAATTAGTGGAAGAAAGTTTAGAGATTACCCCCGTTTTGCTCGATGCTCCAGATGTAAAAAAACTAACACAGTTTCAACTTTTAGAAACTCAAAAACAACTTTTAGTTTACAACAAAGAATCGTTCAAAGCAGCCTACTATCCTACTCTTTCGTTAACAGCGAATTACAGCTACCAAGGATTAGGAGATAAATTCCCTCTTTCGGGAGCCAAACCTGCAGATGGAGTATATTGGACCGATTATTCTACTATTGGGCTTAATTTGAATATTCCTATTTTTAGCGGGTTTCGTACTCGCTCACAGGTTCGTCAGGCTCAAAACCAATTGGATGTGTTAGAAGAAGACATGAAAGAAACAGAATTAGCGTTGAACTTTGCTTTTGAGAATGCTAAAACACAAATCAATAATAGTGTAATTACTATCGAAAATCAAAAAGAAAACGTAAAATTAGCGCAAGATGTTTTGGATAACACCCAAAACAATTACCTCAACGGATTGGCTACACTTACGGATTTGATTGAAGCCGAAAACTCTTTAGCAGAAGCTAAAAACAACTATTCAAATGCTCTTCTAGAATATAAAGTAGCAGAGATTGAGTTAATAAAATCTAAAGGAGAATTAAACAACTTAAAATAACCAATAAGACCAAATACAAAATAAAATGAAAAAACTAATATACCTTGTAATCGTAATTGCCTTACTTGTTTGGGCTGGTTTCACCTTGGCAGGAAACAAGCAAAAAATGCAAGAAGAAACAGCAATTGTAGCCGAACAAAGTGCTTATGTAGCTGTTCGTGTAGATACTGTCAAAACAGAAGTTGTTAACTCTTCGTATAGAGCAAACGGAAATTTTGCTCCGTTTCAGGACTTAAAATTATCTTCTGAAAGAGGTGGACAAGTAGTTCGCGTTTTGGTTCAGGAAGGAGCAAAAGTAAGCGTAGGGCAAACGCTTGCTATTATCAAAGCTGATTTGCAATCGGTTGAATTGCAAAATGCAGAAGCTGCTTATCTGACTGCTCAAAAAGATGCGCAACGCTTTGAGAGCGCCTTCAAAACCGGAGGTGTTACACAACAACAATTAGATCAAATGAAGCTTCAACTACAATCTGCTCAAGCAAGATTGAATCAAGCTAAAATCAACGTTGGTGATAGCAATATCAAATCTACTATCAACGGAATCGTAAACAAAAGACATATCGAACCAGGAACAGTTGTAGCTCCAGGAGCACCTTTGTTTGATGTGGTAAACGTTTCTAAACTTAAATTAAAAGCGAATGCTACTGAAAACCAAGTTGCCAATATCAAAGTCGGAGACGAAGTAGCTATCAAAGCGAGTGTTTACCCTGACAAGGACTTCAAAGGAAAAGTGACTTTTATTGCTGCAATGGCAGACGAATCGTTGAATTTCCCAGTAGAAGTTGAAGTATTAAACAATACAGACAATGATTTAAGAGCCGGTATGTATGGTTCGGTAGTTTTCTCTTCAAAAGAAGCGAACAACACTCCTATAACTGTGGTTCCGAGAAATGCTTTTGTAGGAAGTATCAGCAACAACGAAATTTTTGTAGCTCGTGAAGGAGTAGCACATCTGACAAAAGTAGTTGCAGGAAGAAATTTCGGAGAACAAGTAGAAATCCTCGAAGGACTTAAAGCAGGCGATATCGTTGTCACAAGCGGAATCATCAACCTTGAAGACGGAATTAAAATATCTATTGTGAAATAAGAATAAAGAGCAAAAGAATATAGAAAATAGACTTTTAATTAAATCTATTTTCTATTCTCTATATTCTCTTTTCTAAAAATAAAACTATATGAAATTAGCAGAAATATCCATAAAACGTCCTACGATGATAGTCGTGTTATTCACGATTCTGACTCTTGGAGGATTGTTCTCATACAATTTATTAGGATACGAACTTATCCCTAAATTTGAGACAAATATGATTACGATTTCTACGGTTTATCCGGGAGCTTCGCCTTCAGAAATCGAAAATACAGTTACCAAAAAAATCGAAGATGCCATTTCGTCTTTAGAAAATATCAAAAAGATAGATTCTAAATCATTCGAAAGTATTTCGGTTGTAATGATTCAGCTCAATCCAGGAGCGAATACCGATTATGCGCTGAATGATGCACAACGCAAAGTAAATGCTGTTTTGGCTGATTTACCTGATGATGCAGATCCACCTTCGCTCGTAAAATTCTCAATGGATGATTTACCAATTATGACCATTGCCGCTACGGGAGATATGGACGAAGTAGAATTCTTTGACTTGATAGACAAAAAGATTCAACCTGCTTTATCTCGTGTTCCAGGAGTGGCGCAGGTAAATCTTATCGGAGGAGAAGAAAGAGAAATTCAGGTGAATATCAATCAGGAAAAATTAGAAGGTTTCGGACTTTCTATCCCTGAAATCAGACAAGTCGTTATGGCTTCAAATCTGGACTTCCCTACCGGAAATGTAAAGACAAGAGAAAATACAACTCTTATTCGTCTGGCAGGAAAATACAAAGATGTTACAGAACTTCAGAATTTAATTATCAAAGAAAAAAACGGAATACAAATTCGTTTGAAAGATGTAGCCGAAGTTAGAGATACTCAAAAGGATGTCGAAAAATTAGCTCGTAACAACCAACAGAATACTATTTTGATTCAGGTGATGAAACAATCTGATGCCAATGCTGTTGCGGTTAGTGAGTTAGTAAAACAATCTGCACAAAGTATCGAAAAAGATTATGAAGTAAACAATGTAAAATTGAGTATTGCAGACGATACAAGTGATTTTACACTTACCGCTGCAAATAACGTAATCTTTGATATCTTCCTTGCTATTTTCTTGGTGGCTGCCGTAATGCTCTTGTTCTTGCATAGTTTAAGAAATGCCTTTATCGTAATGATTACCATTCCTGCTTCGCTTATTGCAACTTTCATCGGAATCTATTTTATGGGATTCACACTGAATTTGATGAGTTTAGTTGCCCTTTCGCTTGTAGTAGGTATCTTGGTGGATGACGCGATTGTAGTACTCGAAAACATCCATCGACATATGGAAATGGGTAAAAATAAAGTACGTGCAGCTTATGATGGAGCTTCCGAAATTGGATTTACCGTAGTTGGTATTACCCTAGTAATTATCGTAGTATTCTTGCCAATTACGTTGAGCAACGACTTGGTGTCAAATATTATCCGTCAGTTTGCTGTAACAGTAATGATTGCAACCGCTTTCTCGTTCTTGGCTTCGTTTACACTCGTGCCTTGGCTTTCTTCGAGATTCGGAAAATTAGAACACGTATCTAACAAAACGTTTTTCGGAAGAATTATCCTCTGGTTTGAAGCTAGAATTGATGCTTTTACACATTGGATTTCAGGAATCTTGGAGTGGGCTCTAAAAAGAAGACGAAACAAAATAATTACTCTTTTAGCAGCTGTTATTCTTTTCTTTGGTTCATTTAGCTTGGTTGGAGCAGGATTTATCGGAGGGGAATTCTTCCCTAAAATGGATAGAGGAGAATTCTTGGTACAAATCGAACTTCCGAAAGATGCTTCGATTGAACAAACCAATTTTATTACCCAAAAGACAGAAGATTATCTAAAAGAAAAACCAGAGATTATCAATATGATTACTAAAGTAGGAGAAACCAGTGGTGGTTTTGGTTCAACCCAAGCTACTGCTTATAAATCCGAAGTTAGTGTAAAACTGATAGACAAGTCTCAAAGAGCAGAAAATACGTTTATTTATGCTGCTAAACTAAAACGGGAATTACAAGAATATTTGGTTGACGCCAAAATAACTATTGTTCCTATCGGAATTATGGGAGCTGATGATGCACCTTTACAATTAGTTGTAGTAGGTTCCGATTTAGATAGTGCTATGGAATTTGCTAAAAAAGCAGAAGCCGAACTATTAAAAATTGCAGGAACATCAGAAGTTGAACTTTCGGTAGAGGACGGAAATCCTGAAATTGAGGTAAAAGTTGACAGAGATAAAATGTCTCGTTTAGGTTTGGATTTAGGAACAGTTGGTATGACTATGCAAACTGCTTTTTCAGGAAATACAGATGCTAAGTTCCGTGCTGGAGAATACGAATATGACATTAACATCAGATATGACGAGTTTAACCGCTCTAACATTGAAGATGTAAGCAATATTGTATTTATCAATAAAGATGAACAAAAAATCCGATTGAACCAATTTGCTGATGTAAAACAAGGTTCAGGACCAAGTGTATTGGAACGTAGAGATAAAAGTCCGTCTGTAACCGTTCGTTCTCAAATTATCGGACGTCCTGTAGGAGACGTGGCAGCAGAATGGGAAGAAGCGTTCTCTCAACTCGAAAGACCCACAGGTGTTAGCTACGTTTGGGGAGGAGATATGGAAATGCAAGGAGAAGGTTTCGGAACATTAGGAATCGCATTGCTCGCTGCTATTATATTGGTTTATTTGGTGATGGTGGCTTTGTATAACAGTTATATTCACCCATTTGTAGTATTGTTCTCAATTCCGCTTGCTCTTATTGGGGTAATGGTAATTTTGGCTTTGACCAATAACTCGCTCAATATCTTTACAATTCTGGGTATGATTATGCTTATCGGACTCGTGGCCAAGAATGCTATTTTGATTGTGGATTTCACCAACCACAGACGAGAAGCTGGTGAAGATACCAAAACAGCTCTTATTCAGGCTAACCACGCTAGGTTACGTCCGATTATGATGACAACCATTGCAATGGTTTTTGGTATGGTTCCGATTGCAATTGCTAAAGGAGCAGCAGCCGAAATGAACAACGGACTAGCTTGGGTAATCATCGGAGGACTTATCTCTTCGTTATTCCTTACTTTAGTAATCGTTCCGGTTGTGTATTCTGTATTTGACGGAATCACCAGACGTTTTTCAAAAAATAAACAAAAAACAGATTATGCTCAAGAAATAGTTGCAGATTATGAGCATATAGATATTAAAGAAGAATTCGAAAAATAATCTTCTTTAAAGTCAAAAAGCAAAAAGGCACAGAGATATAAATCTCTGTGCCTTTTTTAATATGGTACAACTATATTATAAATTATCTAAAGGACTCTTTATTTTTCGTATTGAAGCATCTGTCAAATTCGTATAGACCATTGTTGTTTTAATATTGTTATGCCCTAATAAATCCTGAACAAAACGAATATCTGTTCCTTGTTCTATAAGGTGGGTCGCATAAGAATGTCGAAGACTATGTACTCCTACCCTTTTATTGATTTTAGCTTTTTGCATAGCATTTTTAAACACTGTTTGAACGCTTCTTATTGAATATTGTCCGGCTTTATTTCCTTCAAAAAGATATTCTTTAGGCTTATAAATTAAATAATAACTTCGCAATAAATCTAAAACCGATTCTGGAAGATTAACATACCTGTCTTTCTTTCCTTTAGCTTGACTAATTAACACTTGCATCCTACTACTATCAATATCGGTAATTTTAAGGTTTACTATTTCGCTTACTCTTAGTCCCATTCCGTAACAGAGTTTTAATAGTAATTGGTGTTTAAGGTTGTCGTTAACAACTGCAAACATTTTTTTAATATCATTAATCGATAGAGCTTTTGGCAAAATACTTGGCTTTTTAGGTCTAGGAATCTCCATAAAAAACTTTTCTCTGAAAAGAACCTGCTCAAAGTAAAATTTTATAGCATTTATTCTGCTGTGTATAAGATTGTCTGAAAGTTTTAATGTGTCTATACAATATAATACATACGATCTAATTCGTTCAGGCGTTAGTTTATCTACAGGATAGTCCTTAAGAAGCTTAAGAAGTTGTGCAAACTCAACACTATAAGTTCGAATTGTATTATGACTGTATCCTTTTAGTTTTAACTGCGTAATATATCTTTCAAAGGCAGGTTTATTAATCTCGGATATACGTTGTATAGCTGATTTACCAATATACTTGGGTTCGAGCTCAAAAAAAGTTCTATAAAAAGAACTATCAGGAACATACCATTTTTTATTAGTAGTGCTCCAAACAGCTTTTGTATGCTTTTTAAGAGCAGTAATCAAATATTGATCATAAGGAAATTCTATCCATACTACATCTTTCCCTTTATACTGTCCTTTTGTAAAAGAATATTTATCTAATTCTAATTTCATATTTTATATTAAAAAACAAATGCGTATTTTGTATTGCTAACTATTACAAATATCTAAAAAATAATCATAACAATACAAAATACGCAGATTTTAATTTAAAATAAATATTTATAAAACAGAGTATTATATCTATATTATATTATTTTTGTCTATAATTCTCAAAAATATATATTTGCGTATATTTATGAGTTAGTGGCAAGGCTAAAAAACCAACAACCAAGACAGACCGACAAATAAACTAAATGAAAATAAAAAAATTGAAGACATGAAATGAGAAAGGTAAGTGGTTCGCTGAATAGTACGTTTTATCATCCACAGCTAAGCAAGACATACGTTGCTTACGGAGCAGGAATTCCAATTATGCAAGGACAATCGCAAGAAAGTTCAAGCATGTTGAGAATCATCTGTACTGTTCTGATTGACTTCATGATATTTATTATTATGGACAAAGTTACGAATAGAATTCTTCCCGAAAGGGAAATCGGGGCGACATTCAACAGAGTGTTGTGCAATGCATGTACTATTCCGTTAATGAAAATTAATGTAAAAGCTTGCCCCGTCTAACCACTTACCCCTCATTTCTATTATGAAATCTGTAATTCACAAAGAGAAGAAAAATAAAGATTGGTTTAGGCTAAAACGCTATCCACATGTTGGCTTACAACTTGAACCAAAAGATAGAGCATGGATAGAACCGTATGTGAAAGACAAAGATGCAATCGCAACACATGCTTTTTATCCTTTTATCCATAGACAGTTAAAAGTACGAAAATTCCGAAAGGAGATTTGCCATGATGGGACACGTTCAACTCTAAGAAAGCCAACTACTAAAGAAAGAGAAATATACTTTTCTAATCATATTGACTCTAATGTTTTTAGTTACTATTCTGAATTACTTTCAACTGCATACGAAAAAACAATTAAAGATTTAGATATAACCAACTGTATTACTGCATATAGAAAGATTAAATTAAACCCTGAAAAGGAAAGGTCAAGAAATAAATGCAATGTTGATTTTGCAAATGATGTATTTCAATTCATAAAATTGAACAAGGGGACCGACCTTGTGGCAATAACATTCGATATAAAAAGCTTTTTTGACAATCTTGACCATCAATTACTCAAAAAAAATTGGAAAAGAATAATCAATTCAGGAGTAGACTTACCACCAAATCATTATAATGTCTTCCGCAATATTACAAAGTTCTCTTACATTGAAGAAGACGACCTTTTCGACCATTATAAAAATCAGATAATAGTTGAACGAAAGCCAAAAAATTTCAAAGAAATAAAGATTAAAAAGAAAAACTATTTGCGTAATAAAAGAGCCGTTGCTTACTGCTCAAAAGAGAATATTGATGAAATAAGAAAGCTAAAACTTATTAAGGCAAATAAGTATTTGGATGAAAGCAGAAAAGAGTTAAGAAAAAAGGGAATTCCTCAAGGTTCACCAATTAGCGCAACTCTCGCAAACGTTTATATGATTGACTTTGATACCAAAGCAAATGAGCTATTAAAAAAAATTGGCGGAGTATATCAAAGGTATTCTGACGATATGGTTGCAATTTGTCCAATTGAATATGAAGATATAATCATCGAACATTTTTTAAGGACAATAAAAGACTTTAAGCTAGAAATTCAAATAAGTAAAACACAAGTCTTTCATTTCCCTTTTGACAATATAACCGATAGACATCATTGTTTTGAGAAAAATTTAAACACTAGCAAACTACAGAATAATACTTTATTTGAGTACTTAGGTTTTCAATTTGACGGGTTCAACACGTTAATTAAGAGTTCAAGTGTTGCAAGCTATTATCGAAAAATGAAGCGTTCTTTTGCTAGAAGTCGATTTTACACCTATCATAATAAGACAGCCACCAAAGGACAAGTATTTAAGACAAGACTTTACAAAAAATTCACTCATGTTGGTGCAACAAGAAGAAGAATGTATCAAAGACACCCCAATAAATCGGATTTATTCATTTTGTCACATAAATATGATTGGGGGAATTTCATAACTTATGCAAAGCTTGCTGAAAAGACAATTCCTGACAATAAAATTGGCGGACAACTAAAACAACATTGGAAAAAATTTCACGAATTGATGAATAAAATTGAAAATAAATGAGAAGCCCAGCCACTAACAGGCGTTTGGCTCAATGGCGGGTGACGTGGTTAATTGAACATTCTACCTCGCATCAACTTTTGTGGTGTATTGACAGTTTTGTGCTCCGAAATCCGCCACTGCGCCAAGCGCCAAACCGTTATGTGAAAGCTTATTGCAACAGCCGAAAATAGCACATTTGGTTTTTTCCAGACCCACAAACCAAAAGCAAAAAACCAAAAGAGCTATTTTTCTCAACGCTAACAAAATGAGGAAAACCGTAATTTAACTTTAAAAATACTTCTTAACTTACCACACTAAAACTTAATAATCAATTATCCAGCGAAATGACAATAAACGAAATTTATAAGAATGAAGAAATAAGTGTTCGCTCTTATAATGTTTGTAGATATAATGGTCTTGATTCTATTGATGAACTAATAGAATACTATCTAACAAATAGTTCATTTGAAAAGCTTCGTAATTGTGGGCGTAGGTCTAATGAAGAGCTAATTGAGATTTGCAAGAAATATCAAACAACGATCGCAGATAAGACAACTGAACAAACAAACAAATATCCTTTAGAAGAAATTCTTGCAAACTTAACAAGAATACAAAGAGACATTATTAACAGCTTCATTCTTGTTAATGCAAATAGTCTGTCAGTAAGAAGTAAAAATGCAATTTCACAGTTTTTAAAATACAATTTTAGCGTTAGACATTTTGCTGAAAAAATCCTTTTAAATAAATATTTCAAGATTGAAAATATAGAAAATGTTGGAAAAAAATCTATTCCAGAGTTGGAAATTTATATTTCTATAGTAAGGGATTTTATTAAAGATGTAAATGAAGCTAATGATGAAGCACAACTGATAACTTTAAAAAATAACTTTTTAATTCAGCGAACTTTTTCTATCTCTAAAATTCCATCTGAAATTTTACAGTCTGAATCTATTTTTAAATTAACCTATTTCTTACTTAAAAACAATGCACTTTTCAATGAAAATCACAATATAATAATTCAAAAAGCATTAAAAATATTTCATAATAATGAAGAACACACCCTTGAAGAAATAGCATTAGAAAATAAATTATCAAAAGAGCGTGTAAGACAAATACGAAAAGACTGCATTAATGAATTATTTGATAAACTGTCATTCATTAAAAATTTCAATGATGACTTATTTCAAAAATATGGCATTGACTTATCTGCAAATTTAATTGAAGTAGAAGAAAATTTAGTTCGCAAAATTAACATATTCAGTAATACCAATTTTTCAAAAGAATTCATCTCATATATTCTTTCAGTGTATTTAAGCGATAATTTTGTTATAATTGGGAACATCGAAGATGTTTTATTACCTAAGTTTTCAAGAAGCCGAAACCGACATAATTGGAATAATTTTTATATCGTAAATAGGGAATTTTCAAAAGTCGATTTTATTTCATTTACTAATGATGTAAATGAAAGATTAAAAGAAAGAATTGAAGAAACTTATTCGTTCAATTTTAAAAGTTATTTGTCAAGGTTTATAAATGATTTCGACATAGAAATAATAGAAACAGCCTTTCCTATTGCTGAAAAAATAATGAATGATGAATTCAGTTTATATCTTGATTTAGATGATAATATCATTTTCAAAAGAAACACAATCAAACAAGCATTTGAATATTCTTATGAAGCACTTGAAAAATTAGGTAAACCTTCTAAAGTTGAAGAAATTACTCAAAAAATAATTGAGCTACATCCTAATTACGAAACAGACGAAAACAAAGTTCGTGCTTCAATGAAACGGAATAATGGTTTTGTGCCAATTGGAAGAACAAGTACTTTTGGCTTAAAGAAATGGGAAATTGAATTAGAAGATTTCAAAGGTGGTACAATTAGAAGTATTACAATAGAGTTTCTCGAACAATTTGAAAGCCCAAAACATATTAGTTTAATTGCAAATCATATTTCTAATTATAGAGAAGATACTTATCAAAGAAGTATTGTCGATAATTTGAAAGCAGACAAATCCAATACATTTATATTTTTAAAACAAGGATTTATTGGTTTAAATAATTTAGTGAAAATCTACGATATTGAAAAATACAATAAACTTCCAGTGCAGTTTGGGAAAACATTAATTTCATTGAGTAAAAAAGGTTATTCAAGTTATAATTTAAAGAATTTCATAATTTCAAATTATAATTTGAACGAAGAAGAAGCATTTGCAATAATTAATAACTTAGATAATTTAAAATGAAAATAAAAGATAACAAAATTCAGCAAAATGAAAGACTAAAAGAGATTTGTGCTTCCAAAGGAGTTGATTACAAATCTTTAGAATCTTTGTTAGATTCTGTCAAAGCAAAAAAAATAAAACGTATTAACTATCATCAGCAAAAAATTGTTGATGTAATCGAAAAAGCTATAAAATGAAATTTTCCAATATAAAAATCAATAATTTCAGACAGTATTATAAGACTGTTGATTTTGATTTATCTACTAACGACGAAAAGAACATTGTAGTAATTGGTGGTAAAAATGGTTATGGTAAAACCAACTTTTTACTATCAATTGTTTGGTGTTTGTATGGAGAAAAAATTTCTCAAATAGACGACAATTTCAAAAAAGAAATTCAAAAAGAGAAAAACTATTCTTCCTTTATGCAACAATCAATAAACTGGTCTGCACAAAAAGAAGGAATTGATACTTTTTCAGTTAGTATTTTGGTTGAAGAAATCGAATTACCTGAAATTTCTAAACTATCGTCAAATGCCGATAAAGTATTGATAACTCGATCGAGAAACACATCAACAACACAAGAAAAACTGTCTATTGTTGACTCAATATCAAACATAGAAATATTTGATAATGAGGAAGACAAATTCAATTTCATAAACGATTATATTATTCCGATAGACGCGGCAAAGTTTGTATTTTTTGATGCAGAGAAAATTGCTGAAATAGCCAATTTATCAATAAAAGAAGAAGGTAGTTTTATAAATGATGCACTTGGAAAAATATTAGGGTTAGACAATTACGAAACATTAATTGATGATTTTGAGTTTTATATCAATACTTTAAAAAAGGAAGGAGCAACAAGAAATCTTCAAGAGCAAATTATAGATAAAGAAAAAGCTATTGACTTATCAAATTTGGGAATTGAAAAACTTGAAGAAGAAAATGCCGAGAAACTCAAAGAAATTGATGAGTTAAAAAAGGAAATTAGAAAATTTGACAGTTTAATTTCACAAAACAGTAAACAAGGAAGTTCTAATTTTGATAGAGAAACCATAGTTACTGAAATAGATAAATTAAAATCAAAGGAAAAAGAACTTAGCGAAAGATTTACTGAATTAAGCGAGATTATTCCTTTGACAATTTTAGCAGGAAAACTTGAAGAAGTAAAAGAACATATTTCCATTCAAGAAATAAACGAAATTTCTCAAAAATCATCAAAAGAGAATTCTGAAAAAATAGAAAACTTCATTGAGTTACTATTCAATAGACCTCCTGATCCTGAAAATTCAACAATGTCTTTCAGAGACAAAAGTTTCTATTATGAAAAGGCAAAACGCCTAGGAAGTGAATTATATAATACCGAAAGTGATTATCAAGAATTAGAATTTGAACACGATTTAAACAACGCTGAAAAGAATTTAATTTCTGATGCAATCAATCTTGTTCATTCTCAGTCGAGCGACTTATTTCAAAGCACTATTGAGGAGTTTAATGTAATTAATTCAAGAAAATCCGAATTAATTAAAATCCTTAGTAAAGTAGATGCGGATTTAGTCGATGATATAGTTTTAGATTATTTGGCTAAGAAAGAAACAGCCGAAAATAAAACTACTGAATACAATAGAAAAATCGGAGAAAATACTCAACAAATAAACAAGGTAAAGAAAGATATAACCCGATTTAATCAAGAACTTGTAACACTAAGAAATAAAGTTGAGATAAACGCTCAAAACAAATTAAAAATCAAAGAAACTGAAAAGTATATTGACACACTCAATACTTTTTTAGAGGAACAAAAGAGCAGACATAAAGACAGTTTAGAAAAAACAATTCTTATCGAGTTAAAAACATTGATGCACAAACTTTCAAGCGAAGAAAACAATAGTAAATTTATTGAAGATGTGAAAGTCACAATTTTGGCTTCGGGACAAGGAATGAAAATTACTTTACTTGATCAAGACGATAACGAAATTAGGAAAGAAAGTTTATCATCAGGAGAAAAGCAAATTTACATTTCGTGTTTAATTAAAGCTATTCTGAATGAATCGATTCAAAGTTTGCCAATTTTCATTGATACACCATTAGGAAGACTAGATGAAGAACACAGAGATAGCATTACTAAAAAATACTATCCTGCCCTATCTGAACAAGTCGTGCTTTTCTCAACTAACAGCGAGATTACACCTAAGCGATTTAGAGATATTTCCGAAAATATTGCGAAGTCATACCTATTGGTAAACGATGGTGCAAATACTAATTTAAAAAACGGCTATTTC
>JBEBWA010000015.1:0-76070 GCA_040392465.1 Flavobacterium suncheonense | reverse complement strand
ATCAGGTGGTCACTTTAAATTGGAATTGGGTGGTCAATATCACTGGAATTTGCACGAAACACAAACAAAACGTGCTATAATTGGTTCGATATTTCCTGAAAAATTAGAATTTGACGGAACACAATATCGAACCGCTAGAATGAACGTAGTCGCCAATCATATCTTCCAGATAAACAAGGGATTACTGCAAAATAAAAACAGGAGAAACGATAAAAATAATCATCTCTCCTGTCTAGTAGCGGGAACAGGACTCGAACCTGTGACCTTCGGGTTATGAGCCCGACGAGCTGCCTACTGCTCTATCCCGCGATTTGTGAGTGCAAATATATGACAAAATATTAACTTCACCAAATAATTTACGTAATCTTATGTATAGAATCTTGATTTTACTTAATAACACTGTTAATTAAGCTTTTTGGATGATAATTTAAAACCATATTCTTTCTATAAATTATCATTTCTAATGGCGGACTTTTTATAATAATTTAAAATTGTTTTTGTGTTCAGATATGTTATCCTCATCTTTTAAGAGCACAGAAATATCTATATAAATTAAATTTCGCAGATTTAGTAGAAAATACCTTTTCTATTTTTTTCAAGTGTTAGAATAAAAATCAAAAATCTACTGATACTAAAACCAAAGGTCTATTTTGGAAGCTGAAGCATTAAAAATATTTTATTGTCATTTAAATTATTTAAAATAATACTTAAATAGTTTTTGAAATTAGTTCTGTTATCTGACAAAACAACGTTATAAACAAATCTTATTACGGTGATTAAAAATATAAACAACACTTATAAAAATAGGCTCACATATCTTTTGTTTTAAGAGGTTTTTTATTTTAGACGGCAAACAACTTATAACAACCTATAAAAATCGCTTAAACGGCCTTAAATCGCTTTTTTATAGTTTTTAAGTACATAAATATGAGATGAAAACTCTTTTGAGAAAATTCCTTTCAGGTTAGAGAGTAATCCTATAATAAAAGCTTGAATATAATTCATTCTCCCTGTTTTATATTTTTCAGATAAAAGAGATACATAAAAACTATCAAAATACATCGGATGAATTTTTTGTAATTTCATTTCATTTTCAGAAAATAGTTTTTCGATAGAATTTTTAGAAAAATGCCATATGTGTCTCGGAACATCATAAGCCGCCCAAAACTCTTTATAATGATTAGTATCAAAGGACTTAAAATTGGGTACTGCAATAAATATATAACCTTGTGGTTTGCATATTCTCTTAAGCTCTGCTATTTGGTATTCTAAATTTTCGATATGTTCTAAAACATGCCACATCGTAATTACATCAAACGAATTGTCTGATAAATCTTGTGTATTCTCAACAAATGATACTCCTTTTTTTTGAGCTAAATCTTTAGCTTTTGAACTAGGCTCAATACCTATAACTTCCCACTTCTTCAATTTAGTAAAAGCTAGAAAGTCTCCAGTACCTGCGCCTATATCTAATAAATTTCCTTTGGTTTTGAGATAAGAAAAAATCAATCTCTCTTTTTGAGATAGGGTATATTGTTTTACCTGATAATATATCTTTTCAAATAACGAACGTTTTGCATCTGTATGCGAAATATAATCTTGACTTTGATAATAACTATTTAAATCTTCGGGAACAGGAACTGTTTTAAATAAATCGTATTTTGAATCATAGTGTAATTCAAAATCTTGTTGAGATACAGAATGATCTTTTACTTTTAAATAATTCATCTTTTACGTAAATATTCTTCTTTTAATTTTGTAAGGTATTTAGTAGCCACATTATAAAATAAAGATTTTTCTGACAAGCAATCTTCTCCATTTTCATCTGCTATAGAAAAAGCCAAATACTTACTCTGTGTAATATCTCGATTTCCTTTTGTTTCTTGTATTTTAGCTCCGTATTGAGACAAATCTAAAAACTTTTCTGTTTCGTCCTTATCCAAAACTTTAAAATAGAGTCTATCTTTAGTGTCTGTTGTAATCCAGAACTCTCTTGTTTGATAACTAGGTAAAGTGTATTTTTCTGTTAAGAAATACTCTATTGGAGGAGTTGTTAAATCATTTTCAAAAACAAACACGTTTATTTTTTTTGTCCCGATGTTATTGGTTGCTTCTGTCGGTACAATTAAATAATCTTCTATAATGTATCCTCCTTGTTGGATGCTTCCGCAATTTAGAAGAAAGAAAAAAGAGTAAAGAAAAAAGAGTTTTTTTAAATTCATTTTTATTTATTTGAGTACTTTCTCAATAAAATCAACACTTTACAACATTTGTTTCACGTGAAACATTTGGAAGAAAGACAAAAAGACTAAAGATATTTCTTTCCTCTTTATTCTTTGTTCTATTCTCTATCTTCCCATATAGATTAATAGCACCGAAATATCTGCGGGTGAAATTCCGCTGATTCTTGAGGCTTGCGAAATTGTAATTGGTCGGATTTTTTTAAATTTTTCCCGAGCCTCATAAGACAATGATTTCACCTTATCATAATCAAATGTTTCAGGTATTTTTATATTCTCTAACCTATTTATTTTATCTGCTTGATTTCGTTCTTTTTCGATATACCCAGAATATTTAACTTCTATTTCTGCTTGTTCTAAAACTTCTGTATCTAAATTATTTTCTTCTACGTATTGTTTTACTTTTTCAAATTTCAGAAAATCTTCTAGCTCTAATTGCGGACGAGAAAACACCTTAAACATTTTGTCTGGTTGCGAAATAAGAGCAGAACCTTTTTCCTCCAAAATAGGATTTGCTTCGGCTACCTTAACACTTGTGTTTTTCAGAAACTGGACCATATCTTCTGATTGCTGTTGTTTCTTTTCCATTTTACGTAGGCGTTCTTCTTTTGCTAAACCTATTGCGTAAGACATAGGTGTAAGTCTAAAATCTGCATTATCTTGACGTAAAAGCGTTCTATATTCAGCTCTAGAAGTAAACATTCGATATGGTTCTTCTGTGCCTTTGGTAATCAAATCATCAATTAAAACTCCTATATAAGCCTCATCTCTTTTTAAAATAAAAGGATCTTTTTCTTGAGTTTTTAGACTAGCATTTATTCCAGCCATGAGTCCTTGTGCTGCTGCCTCTTCATACCCTGTGGTCCCGTTGATTTGTCCTGCAAAATATAATCCTTCGACTAGCTTAGTTTCTAGGGTATGTTTAAGTTGGGTAGGCGGAAAATAATCATACTCAATCGCATATCCTGGACGGAAGAACTTTACATTTTCGAATCCTTCTACACTTCGAAGCGCTTTAAACTGAACATCTTCAGGAAGCGAAGTCGAGAATCCGTTTACATAAACTTCTACTGTATTCCATCCTTCAGGCTCTACAAAAATCTGATGTCGCTCTTTATCTGCAAAACGATTGATTTTATCTTCGATAGAAGGACAATATCTTGGTCCTATACTTTTTATACTTCCGTTAAACATTGGTGAACGATCAAAACCTTCACGAAGTAAATCATGTACGATTAAAGAAGTATATGTCATAAAACAACTGCGTTGTTCTTTGAGCGGTTGTGTAACATCTAAATACGAAAACTTACTAGGTTTTTCATCTCCAGGTTGTTCTATCATTTTAGAATAATCCAGCGAACGTCCATCTACTCTAGGTGGAGTTCCTGTTTTCATTCTCCCAGAATTAAACCCTAATTTTACTAAATCTTCAGTAATTCCGTAAGCAGCACTCTCTCCTGCTCTACCACCTCCAAATTGTTTTTCTCCGATATGAATAAGCCCGTTTAAGAACGTTCCATTAGTTAAAACTACTGTTTTAGATTTAATAGTGATTCCTAAGTTAGTTACTATACCTGTTACTTTACCTTTTTCAACTAATACACTTTTAACCATTTCTTGATAAAAATCCAAGTTTGATGTTTGCTCCAACATCAATCTCCATTCTTCTGCAAAACGCATTCTGTCGCTTTGTACTCTCGGACTCCACATAGCAGGTCCTTTAGATTTATTCAGCATTCTAAACTGAATAGCTGTCTTATCTGAAACTATTCCAGAATAACCGCCGAGCGCATCAATTTCTCTTACTATTTGTCCTTTCGCAATTCCTCCCATTGCAGGATTACACGACATCTGAGCTATATTTTGTAAACTCATTGTTACTAACAACGTTTTCGAACCCATGTTCGCTGCTGCTGCTGCTGCCTCACTCCCTGCGTGACCTGCTCCTACTACTATTACATCGTATATATCTAAAAACATTTAGTTTTTTTTATTTTAAATTTTGAATGATAAATTTTGAATGTTTCACGTGGAACATTTAAAATTTAGAATTCGTCGTTGATAATAATTCACCGTTCCACGTGGAACATTTTTATTTTTTCCTCCTCTTTAGAGCGCATCAGTTTTTGGTCTGCTTCGGTTTTGTCTTGGTATCCACAATAGTGTAAGATACCGTGAGCCATGACTCGTTTGAGTTCTTCATCGAAGCTTACCCCAAAATCCTGTGCGTTATCTTTGACGCGTTCTATCGAAATAAATATATCTCCCGAAATAAGGTTTCCGAAGGTGTAATCAAACGAAATTATATCTGTAAGAGTTTGATGGTCAAGATATTGAACGTTAATTTCATACAAATAATCATCATTACAAAAGATATAATTTATCTCTCCTTCTTCTTTTTCTTCTGATTCGATAACTTCTGCCAACCAATTTTGGTAAATTTCTTCATTATCTAATTGAAAATCAGTTTCATAATTAAATACTATCATATAAAATTTATGAAGTTACGTAGTTATAAGGTTAGAGAATGGTAAATAAAAAACACTCTATAATCTTATAATATTATAACTTTTTAAAATATTGCTGAACCTTTTGATTATAAATTGGATGCAAAGGTAAGGCATCTCTATTTAAAATCTCGATACTGTTTAAATATTCTTGTAGTTTAGTATCCAGAGGTTTCACAGAATTATTAAATTCATTTTTATTAGTAGTACCTTCGCGCTTATGGTCATCACCTTGTTCACGAATAGCTTTTTCAAGCTTTAGAAGTTCGTGTTTGAGGTTTTGCATACGTTGAAGTACGGTATTATCAAAACGCTTATTTAAAAGTTGTTTTTCGATATCTTCCATTTGCTTACTTGCATTCTGCCCTGCTCCACCTAATCCTTCTTTTTCTAAACGCTTTTGCAATGCCTCACGAAGCATTCGCTGCTGTTTATAAATTTCGTATAACATTTCTGCATCACTTTCTCCTTCTCCATCTTCCCCATTATTTCCGCTTTGTCCTTGCTTGCCACTTTCACCTTTTTGTTCTCCTTTTTCACCCTGCTCTCCTTCACCTTCCTTTTCTCCTTTTTCCATTCCTTCCTGCATTTTATCTATCAATTCTTCTTGTTTTTTGATGATATCCGGAAGTTGCATCTCTCCTTGACCCTCTCCTGGTTTTGGCATTCCTTCACCCATACCCATACTTTGCATCTGCATTTGCATTTGATCTTGTACATTACTCAAAAAATCGGCTAATTTATTAGCTGAAGTAATCGTATACTGTTGATGAGAAACTCCTTTCGGAACATTTGCATCAGCTAATTCGTCTATAGACTTATCTAAATTATAATGTATTTCGCCTATTTCTATATTTATATTCTCTCCTATCATCGGATTGCGAAGCGAAAGTGCAAACAAACTATCATCTACATGTCTGAACTGAATTTTTAAATCATGTTGTATTTTAAGTTTACTACCATAAGCAGGACTTCTTCTATTTAAACCTTTAAAATCAACCATTATATCCTCTTGAGAAAACGAAAAAGATAGAAGATTATCTAAAATTTGTCTGAGCATACGAGCATCTTCTTGAAGTTGTTGTCCTTGCATCTGCATCATCATTGATTGCATCTGCTGACTCATTTTTTTCATTTTCTGAGCTGCTCCTTTTTGTTTTTGCTTTGCTTGTTGTTGGTTTTGTTTTTCTAACTTTTGTTGAGCATCCTTCATATCCTCCTTTACTCCTTCTTCCTCTTTTTTATCTAGAGGAACATCCATCGGAGTTTTTAACTCCTTATTTTCTTTTTTGACATCTTCAATGTCCTTTTGTAATTTTTCGAACTGTTCAATTAACCTCTTCTGCTCTTCTGACGTGTTTTTCTCTTTAGTTTCTTCAGAAAGTTTATTTTGTTCTTTGGATAACTTATCTAAATCCGAAGCTATTTTTTCTATTTTTTTCTGAACGTAAAAACGCTTGGTCAGTTCCACAAGTTGTTCTAAACTCTTTTGTTGAGATTTAGCACTTTTTTGGAATTTATCCATTTTCTCAAACAATTCCTCTTTCTGAAGCTTATCGGTTAACTTCTTTAATTCCTCTAAAAGTTTTTCATTCTTTTCTATTTCTTCTTGTGTTTTTTCGAGGCGTTCTTCTAATAATTCTTTTTGTTCGTCTTTTTGTTCTGGATTAAAATCCTCTAAATTTTGCTTTAATTTTTCAGAGAAGGATTTCATCATTTCTTCCTGTTGCATTTGACGTTTTAAAAAATCATCAATTTTTTTCTGATCTTTAAAATCAAAGTCTGATTTTTCTTTGTTCATCTGTTTGAGTTTATCCATCTCCGAAAGTTGCTTTTCTTGAGATTTAATAGATTTAGATAAACTGTTGATATTCTCGGATTGTTGCTTTAAATTTTGTTCTTGTTTTTCATCATCTGTAAGTTCTCTATGCGAAAAAACAGTAGATTTTGTACTTTTAAAATTATGAATAGCATCATTATCAAAAACTTCAAAATAATATTCATATTCCACACCTGGTTCAATATCTAAACCTTCTGGAAAAATATAATGAAAACGATCAAAAACTCCTTTATTGATAGATAAATTAAAAGCCTCTACCTCCTTTTGGTTTGATTTTTTATAATATACAATTTGAAGCTTTGATAATCCATAATCATCCGAAACTTCTCCAATCAAAATATTTTTATCAATTCCTAAACTATCAGGAATAGTATTTACCGAAATACTAGGATAATTATCCTTTATTACATTTAATTTATATTGTAATTTTTCGTGATGTTTTTTATTTTTATTAGAAGTAAGAATCTGATAGTCTGTATTTTCAAAAATATTTTTACTAAAAATAAACTGATTTTTTTGTCTTTTAAACTCGTTAATTTTCTCTTCTGAAGTCCATTCAATCACATCGGTAGTTTGTGCATTTACTTTCCATTCTACTTTTGTTCCTTCTGGAATAATCGCATTTCCAGTTCCCTTAATGGTTTCGGATTTTCTTCCCAAATAAGACGGAAAAACAAACTGCATTTCGAAATTTGCAATTACCGGAACTTCAACAACTTCTAAAGTATAATTGCCAGATGAAACTTGATTGGCTTGAATATAAAATTCAGTATTTCGCATCGGTTTTGCAAAACGATACTGAAATTCACCCGTTCCGATGTTTTCTAAATAATAACTTTCATTTCCTAAAACAATCATGACTTGTTCAGGAATTATTTTTCCATGCGTTTTTACGTTCAGAATAAAATCTTCACCTTGGTTAACTTTTAGTTCTTGATTATGAACTAAAAATTCAAAAGGTGCAGGAGGAGAATAGCGTTCGCTGTAATTCACAACTCTTGTCATACTATCTTTAATCACATCTGAATTTCCGCTCACAAAAAACAACAGAAACAATAAAATCGGAATGATAGCCAAGGGCAAATATTTAAAACTCTTTTTAAAATCAACAGCACTGGTAAACGGAACAGGACTCAAATTATCTGCTTTCTGTTCGATAGAAGCTAATAATAATTCTGATTTTTGTTGATTTTCAGCTAATTGTAAAAAGTTAGTGAGTTTGTCGTTTACTTCCGTAAAATGATTTCCGATAATTTTTGAAGCTTCAGTGTATCCGATCCCTTTCTGGATTTTAAACAATTTAAACAACGGAAAGCAAATAAACCTCAAAAATAAAAACAACTCCACTCCTACAAACAACCAAAATAAAATAGTTCTTCCTGCAGGTTTCAACCATAAAAAATATTCAATAAAGAGTGTAAATAAAGAGTACAACAACCCGATTCCTATAAAAAAGATAACTCCTTTTATCAGTTGGTTGGTGTAATACTTTCGGATAAAACCTTCTAATTTATTATATATCAGGTTGATGCTAGACATATCATTTATTTATAACCGATAAAATTATGAATTAATTACGAATTATGAATTACGAATTATGAATTGTGAGAATTTTAACGATTGAAATAACGGAAGATAATCCTCTAAATGTTTTTACAATTTTTCTTTATTTCGTAAAGTTTTTTGTTTTGAGCATAAAATCTGAAATCCAAAATCTTCAAGAGTTTTCAACAGCTATTAATAACAAACAAAAAAGAAGATTTTAAAAATTTTAAAATATGGTGTGTTGTATAGTGTGTTAATAGTTGAAATAAGTTTTTTAAAATTACTTGTTTTTGTAAGTACACTTAGTTATACAAAGTAATTAACAAGTATTTTTTAGTGATTTAATTTGAAAATCAATCTGTTTTAAAACGTTATTAACAATAGTTGAAATATCTATTTTAGGTGCTTTTTTTAATAAGTTAATATAAATTAAATGTTAATAACTCCCTATTTTCTACCTATAAAATTTTAGTAATTTCTCGAAAATTAATTTGGAAATAATTATTTAATTCTCTCTTGTAAATTTTATGATTGAAACAAAAAATAGTTCTTGATTTTTACTTTAAGATATCAACAAACTTTGTTAATTCACAATCGCTTGAATGTTAAGGATTTGTGAAAATGAATTAACAAAGTAAATTTTAGGTAGCATTTATAAGTCTAGTTCACATTTATAATTTTAACTACTTTTTAAACATAAAATAGACAGCTAAAATCAAAAATATAAAAGCAATAAGGTGATTAATTCGAAAGGTTTCTGTTTTAAATACAAGAAGTGTAAAAACAGCAAAAACTAAAAGGGTAATAACTTCTTGAATTACTTTTAATTGAATTAAACTAAAAGGACCTCCATTATCTTTAAATCCTATTTTATTGGCTGGAACCATAAACATATATTCAAATAAGGCAATCCCCCAACTAATTAATATAATAGCTATAAGACCTAATTTCTGAAAACCCTTCCACTCCGAAAATTTCAGATGGCCATACCAAGCGAGTGTCATAAAAACATTAGATATGACAAGGAGTAAAATTGTTAAAACACCTTTCATTTATTTAAAATTTATTGTAATAAATAAACCAAGCATAAAGTAGGGATTAAATAAATTACGATGGTTCTGGCTCCGTCATAATCTTTAGCAAGGCGTTGTCCTAACAGTAAAAGTAAAAGTGTAATACACGAAATTATTCCAGAAAGCAAAGCAATTTCAGTATTCTGATTGATTAGGATTGATAAAATTCCGATGATAGCTAAAATTCCCGCAACCATTTCGAGGGTAAGAATAAGCCCAACCGAAAACGGAACTCGGTTTTTAAGAATAGTTTCTGCAAAATGAGATTTTAACCATTCAATATTTCCTTTCCAATCCGATATTTTATCGAATCCTGATTGTAAAAAAGTAATGGCTAAAAATATTAAAATGATGATTTCTGTGATATGGTTCATAGGGTTTTATTTTTAATTACTAATAGTTACTTTTTTTAATAAAGAAATCGTTTATTTCTTCGAATATTTTATCATTATTTCCTTTAATATAGCTTAAACCAAATTGTATATTTGCAACATCGGGAGCTAAAATAAAAAAGAATTTATGAACAGGGTTTTTGATTTGGTTGATATATTTTTTTCTGTTTCTTAAATCAAATCTAATTGCTTGATATAAACCTCCCCCACTTAAACTTATTTTATTGATATTTTTCCAATGAATTTTTGTGTTATTTATATGATTAACAAAATATTCATCAGTTATTTCTATGACAGGTTTTTTAGTGGCACTTCTATGTAAGTTTCTTATTGTATTGATAATGTTTTTGTAAAAAACAATAAAGATTAAAGTTCCAACAATAAACCCAAAAGGTTGTTTATATATTAGAAAAAGAGCAATTATAAAAACTAAAAAACAAGATATTTTTATGATTGAAATAAACCATAAATAAAATAAAAAATATGGAAATTGTTTATTCATAATCTTATTTTTTATGGATTAAACGGGTCAATTTTATAGATAAATCGGTTAAAATCAGTTTGGCATTTCCGTTTCTTTCGATGTGGTAAATAGCATCCGATAACTCTTTATAAATTTCCTGAATATTATTTCCGTTGACAAACGGGGCAAACTTTTCAAGTTTAAAATTTTCGACATTCGGCTCTAAATAGACCAATTCTTTGGTTTGGTAATTCAAAAGCAAAGCCTGACGAAAGACATCGGTGCAGTAATATAAGAATTTTTTTTGAGTCTCCTTCCCTATTGTAGCAATAGTTTCGCTCCACGAAATAAGTCCGTGAATGGCAGATGGATTTCCTTTGGCCCTGAAAGCTGTTCTGACCCAATCCACAAACCACTGATCAAACGGAAATTCGTTATCATCGGTAAGAATTTCGATAGCTTTTGTAAAACTTCCTTGCGATTGATGTGCAATTTTTTTAGCATGGTTTTCTTCAACCGAAAAATTGTTTTTCAAAGTATTTGCAATCACTTCTTCGCTCAAAGAACCTAAATGAATGGCCTGACATCTTGATTTTATGGTTTCTAAAATATTTTTTTCGTTTTCTGTAACCAGAATAATCAAGGTTTTCTGTGGTGGTTCTTCTATGATTTTTAGTAATTTATTAGCAGACGAAATGTTCATTTTGTCTGCTTGCCATATAATAAGTACTTTGTAACCTCCTTCGTATGATTTTAACGAAAGTGTTTTCAATACTTCCTGTGCATCCTCAACTCTGATTTCACCTTGTTTGTTGAGGTACCCAAGTTTTTTATACCAATCGAATAAATTTGCGTACGGGTTTTCTTTTAAAAATTCTTTCCAAATAGCTAAAAAATCAGTACTTTTTGGTTTTGATTTTATATCATCTGTTGTAATAGTTGGATAAATAAAATGTAGATCTGGATGCGAAAGAGAATCCATTTTTAAATTACAAGCCCCATTATCTTTTCCACACAAAACGTATCGGGCATAAGCAATAGCGAGCGGTAAAGTTCCACTTCCTTCTTTTCCGACAAAAAGTTGGGCATGTGGAATTCTACCAGAATCAGCTGTAGTGATTAGGTGGTTTTTGATATGCTGTTGTCCTAAAACGTCTTCGAATTTCATACGACAAAGATATACAAAAGAGAATACTGTATAGAAAGGATAGTTTAGTAAATTTATAACTATTTCCTTTTAACCATCCCTTCTTTCCTTCTTTTAGTATATTTGCCCTGGTCAATTAAAAATCTAATTATGAAGCAAATTTTAGGAATTGGTTCGAGAATCAAACATTCTGATTATGGAATTGGAGTAATCACCAATGTAAGTTCAAAATATTATTGGGTTATTTTTGTAGAAAAAGGCTTAGAAACAATTGAAGTAGATTCGGATTTTGAAATAATTGAAGCCATTGATCAAGAGGTAGACACAGTTAGTTTTTCAGAAATCGAAAGTTCTTTAAAAGCAATTTTAAGAAAATGGAGTGATATTTCAGAGATTGTTCCTATTGCAGAACGATACAGAGGAGGAAAAATGATTTTGCAACCCGCCGACAAAACACTAGCCTCTAAAGAAATCCCAATTGATACGTTTTTTCATAAAATTGTGATGTTACGCGACAGACTTCGCGTGATGGAACAAAAGATAAATGCACATAAAACCCTTGCGGAAGACGAAAAAATAGAGTTACAGCAATATATTACACGTTCTTACGGAAGTCTTACTACCTTTAATATACTGTTTAAAAATAGTTCTCAATATTTTGTGGGAGATTCTTCAAAAAGAGAAGAGTAAATAGCAAATTTAGTATTAAAGTCTAATTACTTAAATTCGAGATATTTGGTAGATTAAAATATTTGTAATACATTTGCATCATTATTTACCGAAAGATAAATGAGAGGCACGTCTATCGTGCCTCTTTTATTAGATTATATTTAAGATGTTTAAGGATAAAGTTTTAGAGTTACTAAATAAGGGATTAGAAGAGAAACCTTCTATTTTTTTGATTGATTTAAAGATTTCGGAAGGAAACAAAATCGTGGTAACTTTAGATGGAGATAATGGAGTTAACCTTCAGGATTGTATTGATATTTCGAGAGCTATCGAACATAATTTAGATAGAGAAGAAGAGGATTTTTCGTTAGAAGTTGCTTCGGCTGGAGCTACATCGCCACTTAAATTCCCAAGACAATACAAAAAAAATATAGGCCGAAAACTCGAGGTCAAAAAAACGGACGGGAGTATTATAGAAGCTAATATTGCAGATGCTACTGATGAGTTTATTGTATTGGAATGGACCTCAAGAGAACCTAAGCAAATTGGAAAAGGTAAGGAAACTGTACTACATAGTAGTGAAGTTCCTTATGCGGATATAAAAGAGGCAAAAGTGATTATTGTATTTTAAAAGAAACAAAATAGAAAGATGGAAAATATTGCATTAATCGAATCGTTTTCGGAGTTTAAAGATGATAAACTTATCGATCGTGTAACGCTTATGGCAATTTTGGAGGAGGTTTTCAGAACAGCCCTGAAAAAGAAATATGGATCAGACGACAACTTTGACATCATCATCAACCCCGACAAAGGAGATATGGAGATTTGGAGAAGAAGAGAGATTGTAGAAGACGATGATTTAGAAGACGAAAATGAACAAATCACTCTTACAGAAGCTCGTAAGATAGAGCCGGATTTTGAAGTAGGAGAAGAAGTTTCTGAAGAAGTAAAACTCATTGATTTAGGAAGAAGAGCTATTTTGGCATTGCGTCAAAATTTGATTTCTAAAATTCATGAACACGACAACACAAACTTGTACAAACAGTTCAAAGATTTGGTTGGAGAAATTTATACAGCAGAAGTACACCACGTTCGTCATAAAGCTGTAATTTTGTTGGATGATGAAGGAAACGAAATTGTCCTTCCGAAAGAAAAACAAATTCCATCAGATTTTTTCCGCAAAGGAGATAATGTAAAAGGAATTATAGAATCGGTTGAGCTTAAAGGAAATAAGCCTCAAATTCTTATGTCAAGAACATCGGAACGATTTTTAGAAAAATTATTCGAGCAAGAAATTCCAGAAATATTTGACGGACTGATTACAATTAAAAAAGTAGTGCGTATTCCTGGTGAAAAAGCAAAAGTTGCTGTGGATTCTTATGATGATAGAATTGATCCGGTTGGAGCTTGTGTAGGAATGAAAGGTTCTCGTATTCACGGAATTGTTCGTGAACTAGGAAACGAAAATATTGACGTAATCAATTATACTACTAATACACAATTATACATTACAAGAGCTTTAAGCCCTGCAAAGGTTTCTTCTATTAAAATTGATGAGGAAAATAAAAGAGCTGATGTATTTTTGAAATTAGAAGAAGTATCTAAAGCAATCGGAAGAGCAGGACAGAATATACGTTTGGCAGGAATGCTGACAGGATACGAGCTAGATGTAATTAGAGAAGGAGTTGCACAAGAAGAAGACGATGTAGAATTAACAGAGTTTTCGGACGAAATAGACGGATGGATTATTGATGAATTCGCAAAAATCGGTTTGGATACAGCGCGTAGTGTACTAAAACATGATATATCAGATTTAGTGCGTAGAACTGACCTTGAAGAAGAAACGATTCGAGAAGTAATTCAAATTCTCAAAGAAGAATTTGAAGATTAGTATTTTTTATAAATTTGAAAAACTATCGGTTTAAACGCTTGAACGATTAAACGATTAAACGATAAAAAGGATTATATGTCTGAAAGAAAGCCAACAAGATTAAATATGGTTCTAAAGGAATTTAATATTTCTTTAGACAGAGCTGTAGATTATCTTAAAGAAAAAGGAATTGATGTAGATTCAAACCCGAATACCAAAATTGCGGGAGATGTCTATGATGTCCTTTTTAATGAATTTGCATCTGATAAAGATCGCAAAGAAGCTTCTATTGAGGTAGGAGAAGAAAAAAGAAAAGAAAAAGAAGCTCTTAAGCTCGAAAGAGAAAAAGAAGAACAAAAAAGATTGGAGGAAGAAGCTAAAAAAGCTGAAGTAATCCGAGCAAAGGCAACCCTTTCAGGACCAAAACAAGTAGGTTCTATAGACCTTAATCCTAAAAAAGAAGAGCTGAAAAAAGAAGAACCTATAAAAGAGGAGCCTAAAGTAGAGCAGAAACCTGAACCAGTAAAAGAGGTACAACAGGAAGTAATAGTAAAAGAGGAAACTCCTAAAAAAGAAATTGTTCAGCCAAAGGAAAAAGAAGAACCGAAAAAACAACCGGTTGTTCAAGAAAAACCTAAAAAGACAGAAGAAAAACCAGAATCAGTTGTTGAAGAAAAAATTGAAACTCAATATCAAAAACTCTCTGGAGCAACCTTTACAGGACAAAAAATAGATCTTTCTCAATTTGAAGTTAAGCCAAAGAAAAAAGAAGATAAAAAACCAGAACAAAAAGGAGCATCTTCTGATTCTCAAAACAAAAACAAAAGAAAGAGAATCAAACCAGGACAAAAACCTCCTACTACACCACAAAGTGGTACTCAAACAGGACAACAAGGCGCTAAAAAAGATTTTGGAAAAGGAAAGCGTCAGCCTATTGTTAAAGTAGAGCCAACAGAGGAAGAAGTAAAAAAACAAATCCAAGAAACCCTTGAAAAACTTCAAGGGAAAGGAAACAAATCTAAAGCTTCTAAATACCGTAGAGAAAAACGCGATACGCACCGTCAACGTATGGATGACGAACAACGTCTACAAGATGAAGAAAGCAAAGTTCTAAAAGTTACTGAGTTTATTACAGTAGGAGAGGTAGCAACGATGATGGATGTGCCGATCAATAAAATAATCGGAGCCTGTATGTCACTCGGAATTATGGTAACGATGAACCAACGTTTGGATGCAGAAACACTTACTATAGTAGCTGAAGAATTTGGTTTTGAAGTAGAATTTACAACGGCTGATATTGAAGAAACCATTGTTGAAGAGGTGGATAACGAAGAAGATTTACTTCCGAGAGCTCCAATCGTTACAGTAATGGGGCACGTTGACCACGGAAAAACTTCATTATTGGATTATGTTCGTAAAGCGAATGTAATTGCTGGAGAATCCGGAGGAATTACACAGCATATTGGAGCTTATTCTGTAAAGCTGGATAATGGTCAAAGAATTACTTTTTTAGATACTCCTGGACACGAGGCCTTTACGGCAATGCGTGCTAGAGGAGCACAAGTTACAGATATTGCGATTATTGTAGTTGCGGCCGATGACGATATTATGCCACAGACTAAAGAAGCAATTGCTCACGCACAAGCAGCAGGAGTTCCTATTATATTTGCGATAAACAAAATTGATAAACCCACAGCTAACCCAGATAAAATCAAAGAACGCTTGGCAGGTATGAATTTACTTGTAGAAGAATGGGGAGGAAAAATCCAATCACAAGATATTTCTGCAAAGCAAGGAATAGGAATGACAGAATTGCTGGAAAAAGTATTATTAGAGGCTGAAATGCTTGAATTAAAAGCTAATCCAGACAAACCAGCTGTAGGAACTGTTGTTGAAGCTTTCTTGGATAAAGGTAGAGGATATGTATCAACCGTACTTGTACAAGCAGGAACTTTGCGAATAGGAGATTATCTATTAGCAGGAACGCATCACGGAAAAGTACGTGCTATGCACGATGAAAGAGGGAAGTCAGTAAGAGAAGCCGGTCCTTCGACTCCAATTTCTGTATTAGGATTGGACGGGGCACCTGGAGCAGGAGATAAATTCAACGTATTTGAAGACGAAAGAGAAGCAAAATCAATTGCTACAAAACGTACTCAATTATTACGCGAACAATCTGTTAGAACACAACGTCATATTACGCTTGCAGAAATAGGAAGACGTATTGCTCTTGGACAATTTAAAGAATTAAATGTGATTCTTAAAGGAGATGTGGATGGTTCAGTAGAGGCCCTTTCAGATTCATTCTCTAAATTATCAACAGACGAAATCCAAATCAATATCATTCACAAAGGAGTAGGAGCTATTACTGAATCGGATGTACTTTTAGCTTCTGCATCTGATGCAATTATAATTGGATTTAATGTTCGTCCGATGGCCAATGCAAAAGCTTTAGCCGAAAAAGAAGAAATCGATATTCGTAACTACTCTATTATTTATGATGCGATTGATGAACTTAAAGATGCAATGGAAGGGATGCTTTCGCCTGAACTCAAAGAAGAAATTACAGGAACAGCCGAAATCCGTGAATTGTTTAAAATATCAAAAGTCGGAACAATTGCAGGATGTATGGTTACCGACGGTAAGATATTTAGAAATTCTAAAATACGCTTAATTCGTGAAGGAGTTGTAATTTATACAGGCGAATTAATAGCTTTGAAACGCTTTAAAGACGACGTAAAAGAGGTTTCAAAAGGATATGACTGTGGTATGCAAATCAAAAACTACAACGATATTAGGGAATACGATATTATCGAAGCCTTCCAAGAAGTTGAAGTTAAAAAGAAACTTAAATAAGTTTTGAAATTAGTTTATAGTAAAAATCCCGTTCTGCCCCATAAAGTAGAACGGGATTTTTTATGCTATAAATAACCTAAATAGGATCTCTTAGGAGTTAAAATCAGAGAGCAACCACGAGCTATATGCATTTAATTTTTATATAGTGTAACATAATCCCGATATTTGCGACTTATTAGAAAATAAATAATTTTTAAATATGAAATTTTTAAGCAATGTACTAGCTACAATAGTAGGACTCTTCCTCTTTTTTGGAATTTTATTCTTTGGCTTTGTTATTATCGGAGTGTTAATGGGAGGTAGTGGAGACGATTCTAAAAAAACTAACGTAAAAAATGAGTCGGTAATTATTCTGGACTTAGAAAAAATAACTCAAGATTATTCGGCCAAAACAATTATTACAGATTTTTCTTTCTTTAATAACGAAAATTACAATGGTCTTATTGATGTGCTCAATGCTATTGAAAACGCCAAAACAGATAGCAAAATAAAAGGTATTTCACTGCTAAATGTTGACTCACAATTAGGAATGGCACAAGCAAAAGCTTTAAGAGATAAGTTAGAAGAGTTTAAAGAAAGCGGAAAATTCGTTGTTTCTTATGCTAATTACTACACTCAAGGTCAATATTATTTGGCTTCAGTGGCAGATACAGTTTATGTAAATCCAGTTGGAGTTTTGGATTTTAAAGGACTTTCTTCAGAACTTCTTTTCTTTAAAGATTTTCAGGATAAGTATGGTATTAAAATGGAGGTTATTCGTCATGGAAAATACAAAAGTGCAGTGGAGCCATTTTTAGAAAATAAAATGAGTGATGAAAATCGTTTGCAGATGCAAGAACTGCTAAATTCAGCTTGGGAAACTATTGTTACCGATATTTCTAAAAGTAGAAATGTACCTGTTGATAGTTTGAATGCTATTGCAGATAGATTAGGAGCAAGAACCCCTGAATTAGCCAAAACTATAAATTTGGTAGACAAAGTGGTTTATGAAGATCAGTTTCACAATGGCATCAAGAAAGCGTTGGGATTAGAAATGGATGAAGAATACAACACCATTGATATGTCAAATTATGCGACCAATGTTGCCCTTTCGTTGAAAAACAAAAAATCAGGAGATAAAATAGCAGTAATCTATGCACAAGGACAAATTCTCGATGGAGAGGGAAGCCCACAAATTATTGGTGAGGGATATGTCAAAAAATCGCTACAAGATGCAGTAAAAGACGATAATGTAAAAGCTATTGTTCTTCGCGTGGATTCTCCAGGAGGAAGTGCATTGGCTTCAGATATTATTTGGAGAGAAATTGAATTGACCAAAAAGCATAAACCAGTTGTGGTTTCTATGGGGAATCTAGCTGCTTCAGGAGGATATTATATTTCGTGTAATGCCGACCGAATTTTTGCAGAGCCGACTACTATTACGGGTTCTATCGGAGTTTTTGGAGCACTACCTAATTTTAGAGGGTTAACCAACAATATGGGGATTTATTCGGATATTGTTTCAACCCATAAAAATTCAGCTGAATACAGTATTTTTCAACCGATGAGCGAAAGTTTCAAAGACGTAATTACAGAAAATATTGAAAATATATACGATACGTTTTTGCAAAGAGTGGCAGACGGAAGAGGCATGACAAAAGAACAAGTTAATGAAGTAGCTCAGGGCCGTGTTTGGACAGGGACAGAAGCAAAGCGTTTAGGGCTGGTTGATGAAATTGGAGGTTTAGATAAAGCTATTGCTTATGCAGCTAAACTAGGAGAAATAAAAGACTACAACTTAGAGAGTTTCCCGGTTTTCAAAAAAACAATAGAAGAATATTTTACAGAAAATTCTCCCTTCCCTTTTGCAAAAACAAAAGAAGCGTTATTAAAAGAAGAATTGGGAGAAGAAAATTATCAAATTATACAACAAATTCGAAGTATGAATTCTCGTAAAGGAGTTCAGGCAATAATGCCTTACGAGATTATAATCAGATAATTTAATTATAATACATATAGCTCAATGTCTAGAGATGAAAAATTAAAATCAAGGTGGGAAGAACTTGTCCGATTATTGTCGGACAAGTTTGCCGACGAAGACACTTTGGACCTTGATGGGATTATTTATCTTATCGGAATCCAAGAACTCGGAAAACCCCATGCAAAGTTCAAGAAAGACGAAAAAGTTAACTTGATGCATATTGCGATATGCAGGCTACTTGAACCTTATGGATATTATGAATTTGACTATTTTGATTCAGAAGGTTGGCCGCATTACAAGACAAAAGAGCAACTTCCGATGCTCAAGGCTGGAGAGCAAACTGTGCTGATGAAAGAAGCAATTGTCAATTATTTTATAGAAAAAGAACTTATTTCGTAAGTTCTTTTTCTTTTTAAGCCAACTTCACACGATTAATTACTTTTTAAACCTGCCTCTTTACAATTATTTTCTCTAAATTTGCCGACTATGATTATTCAATGAGGCATGATAGAGACAATTAAAAATCATATTCAAGAGGTTAATACATTTAACACGGATAATAAAGAAGCTTTAGAGCAATTTAGAATTAAGTATTTAGGAAAAAAAGGAATTTTAAATGATTTTTTTTCTGAATTTAAAAATGTTCCGAATGACCAAAAAAAAGAGTTTGGCCAGGTTATTAATGAACTTAAAAAAGCTACAGAAGAAAAAGTAAAAACCATTCAGGAGTTCATAGAAAACAAAGATGAATCTCATGGTCTTTACGGTGATTTGACGCGTACTGGTTATCCGCTCGAGTTAGGTTCAAGACATCCTATATCCTTAGTAAGGAACAGAGTTGTGGAGATTTTCTCCAATATTGGATTCAATGTTTCAGAAGGACCAGAAATTGAGGACGACTGGCATAACTTTACAGCTTTAAATCTTCCGGAATATCACCCTGCAAGAGATATGCAGGACACTTTTTTTATTCAAACAAACCCTGACACACTGTTAAGAACACATACTTCATCAGTTCAAGTACGCTATATGGAAAATAATAAACCTCCAATACGTACAATTTCTCCAGGAAGGGTTTTTAGAAATGAAGCGATTTCGTCTCGCTCGCATTGTATTTTTCATCAGGTAGAAGGATTGTACATTGATAAGGATGTTTCTTTTGCCGATCTTAAACAAACGCTATTGTACTTCACTAAAGAAATGTTCGGAAAATCCAAAATCCGTTTACGCCCCTCTTATTTTCCGTTTACAGAGCCAAGTGCAGAAGTAGATATTTATTGGGGACTAAAAACACCAACAGATTATAGAATTACCAAAGGAACGGGTTGGTTAGAAATTATGGGATGCGGAATGGTTGATCCTAATGTACTTAAGAACTGTAAGATTGATCCTAAAAAATATTCAGGATTTGCTTTCGGAATGGGGATTGAAAGGATGGCAATGCTTTTATACCAAATAGGAGATATTAGAATGTTTTATGAAAATGATAAAAGATTTTTAGAACAATTCTCTTCAAACATCTGATAATCAGAAAGCTATTAATAAGAATCAATCTAAACAATCATCAATATTATATTAACATTATATTAAAAAAGCGCAATAAGTTTTTTTATATCGCTTAAAAATATAAATTTGTCCTTTCTCTTTGTATCGGGAAGGTTTACTAACGGTTGAAAATCAAAAGAGAATAATAATTTTATTTAACCCAAATTAAACAAACAAATTAATTAAATTTTAAAAAAATGACAAACGAAGCAAACGTATCGGTTGAAAACAAATCAAAAGCTCAAGGCTCAAATGTTGTTTCAGGAATTATTATCGTAATCTGCCTTATTATAGGTTGGTTGATATGGAAATTTGTAATGGGAAGCCCTACAAATTTTGAAAATGGAGATCCTGAAAACGGACATCCTCTACCTGGAAACATCTTAGGGATGGTTTACAAAGGAGGATTTATCGTGCCAATCCTTATGGGACTTTTACTTATGACAATTGTTTTTTCTATTGAAAGATTTTTTGTAATTTCTAAAGCAGCAGGAAAAGGAAATTTAGATAAATTCGTAACTCAAGTAAAAGAAGATGTTGCGGCAGGGAATATCGATGCAGCTATTGACGCTTGTGATAACCAAAAAGGTTCGGTAGCAAACGCTATCCGTTCAGCTCTTGTTAAATATCAGGAGGTAAAACGCGAAGGGTTTGATAGTGAACAAGCAGAAGAAGCTATCCAAAAAGAAATCGAGCAAGCAACTTCACTTGAAATGCCAATGTTAGAGAAAAACATGACTATCATTGCTACTTTGGTTTCGATCGGTACACTTACAGGTCTTTTAGGAACGGTATCGGGTATGATTAAAGCGTTCTCTGGATTGGCAACAGCAGGAGCTCCTGACCAGGCAGCCCTTGCAAACGGTATCTCTGAGGCACTTATCAATACAGCAACAGGTATTGCAACTTCGACTGTAGCTACTATTACATATAATTATTTTACCGCTAAAATCGATACGCTTACTTATTTTATCGATGAAGCAGGTTCAGCAATTACACAGGCATACAGAAGAGCAAGAGGAACTAAATAATTATAATCCTTTTCTAAAAAAGGTTTTAACTATATAAAAATAATAGAATGGCTAAAGTAAAAATGTCAAAGAAAAGTACGAGAATAGATATGGCAGCAATGTGTGATATTGCGTTCTTGTTGCTTACATTCTTTATTATGACATCTACGGCTCGATTACCAGAGCCTGTTGAAGTAACTACTCCGGCCTCTACTGTCCAAATTAAACTGCCTGACGTTAATTTAGCTACTATTACGGTAGCTCAAGAAAGAGCATATTTTGGAGCTGTCGGACAGGATGTTCGTAAGCTTATGCTCGAAAAAATGGGAGAAAAGTATGGGATGACTTTTAGTGAAGATGAAAAACAACGTTTTTCTCTAATTGAGTCATTCGGAGTTGATGTAAGAGCTCTTAAGAGTTTTATAGCTCTTGATAGTGGAGATCGTATGAAGCCTGGAACTCAACCAGGTATAGTACTCGACTCTTTAGATAACCAGTTGTCTGACTGGATTCAGTCAGCACGTGAGGCAAATGCAGAACTTATTGCCATAAGAATGGATAAAGGAGAAGATGTTCCTGCACACGAAAAAAGAGATATCAACATTGCTATCAAAGGAGATGCAAATGAAGATTACCCGACTATTAAAAAGGTTATTGATATTCTTCAGAAAAGAGGGAAAAACAATTTTTTCTTGGTAACAGGACTTAGAGGAGAAGATTTTTAATTAATAAAATTAGACCATAAAAGAATGGCAGAATTAAATACAGCCCCCAAAGATGATGGGAAGAAAAAAGTAAGAAGTAAGAAAAGTAATCCTGCGGTAGATTTAACTGCAATGGTGGATTTGGCATTCTTATTGATTACGTTCTTTATGCTTACCACTACTTTATCCAAGCCGCAGTCTATGGATTTGGCTATGCCTGATAAAAAAGATGTACCTGATCCCGAACAAACAGAAACACCTGCTTGGAGAACTTTGACAGTTGTTTTAGGTGAGGATGATAAAGTAGTATGGTACGGAGGAGGTTTAGAGAATCCGAATCCAGGAGAAGAACCAACCGTTACCGGTTACGGAAAGAACGGAATACGTCAGGTAATTCTGAAAAGAAAACAAGAGGTTAAAGCAAGAGCTACTAAACCTGATGAAACATTAGTAATTGTTATTAAGCCAAGCGAAAAATCAAACTACAAGAATTTGATTGATATACTTGATGAAATGGCAATTAATTTTCCTGATAAAAAGGAACAGAAGTATGCGGTTGTTGATATGACAGATGAAGATATTCAGATGTTGACAGAGAAAGGGGCCTATTAAGGCATACGGATTGTATTCTTTAATTATTTAAAAAGAAAATTATGAATTTATTTAAATCAGCATGGGTTGATACGATATTCGAAGGAAGAAATCAAGAATACGGAGCTTATGTATTGCGTAAAGAAAACGGAAAAGTAACGCTTTTGGCGTTACTTATAGGAGCTTTGGTTTTTTCGTTTGCTATTAGTGCTCCCGTGATTTCTAAAATGCTGGCTAAAGAGGAAGTAGTTGTAGATACAACTCCAATTGATACTAAGATAGTGATGATGGATATCCTTGAACCGATAAAGCCACCTGAAGAAATAGTACAACCCATAGTACAGAAACAAACAAAAACAATACAAGAGGTAGTGAAGCATACTCCCCCTGTAATTGTAGAAAAAGAAACGGTAGAACAAGAAGTTACTTCGGTAGAGGATTTAAAAGATAAAATCGCTGGGAATAAAAATATTGAAGCTAGTGACGATGGAGAAGTTGTTATTGACGGAACTCATTCTGAAGTAAAAGTAGATGCTGAAATTGTTGAAAATCCAAATCAAATCTATACAGCAGTAGAGGTTATGCCTGATTACCCAGGAGGTATTAACGAGTTTAGAAAGTTTGTTTCAAAAAATTACGATACGTCAGATATAGGTAGAGCTTTAAAAGGTCAAGTGGTAGTGCAGTTCGTAGTTGAACCAGACGGAAGCCTTACAAACTTTAAAATCCTTAAAGACTTAGGATATGGAACAGGTGACCGAGCGATTAAAGCTATTAAAAGAGCTAAAAAATGGAAACCAGGTAATCAGAATGGAAAACCTGTAAGGGTATTATTCAGTTTCCCAATGATGATTGATATTAGAGAATAATAATAGTGAACAGATTTAAACAAAACTTTAAACAGAAATCGCCCCAACAGCGATTTCTGTTTATTTTCGGGATATTCTTTTTTCTTATATATTTATTTTTAGGATTAGCAATAATATTCTGGAAGAACTTCCCGTTAGATATGCCTGATAATTACAGATTGTTATTTGGTATAATATTAGTTGTATATGCCTTTTTACGATTTGTGAGACTTTTACAAAAATAGTAAGCTTATGAGAAAAAGTGTTCTTTTTTTAGTTTCGACTATAAGCATAATCGCGATGGTGATTTCTTGTAAAAAGGAACAAGATAACCGGGTCAGAGAAACTATAATTTCAGGTAGTGCAACCATTTTTGTTGACGAATCAATTTTTCCGATTGTCGAAGATCAAAGAGATGTGTTTGAGAGTACTTATCAAGCTCAAATAAAACTCAACTCTAAGCCAGAGTCAGAGATTGTGAATAATATGATAGAGGATTCAGCAAAGATAAGTGTCCTTACAAGAATGCTAACCATTCAGGAAGAGTCCACTTCTAAAACTAAAACTATTCCAAAAATCACTAAGTTTGCTTTAGATGCGGTTGTATTTATTGTAAATGATAAAGCGAACGATTCTCTTATTCAGCTCCAAGAGGTTGCTGCTTATCTCAATGGAAATAATACTACAATTAGTAATTTGGTATTTGATAACCCTAATTCTAGTGTAGTTAGAAATGTTTTTGAAAAGCTAAATATCGACAAAGCAAAAATCAATACGATTTATTCGAAAGGCACTAGCGAAGAATTAATTAAGTTTATTTCCGAAAATGAAGGATATATAGGGGTGATAGGCCTTAATTGGCTTACACAAACCCCTACAGAATTGTTGAAATATTCCAAAAACATCAAGATGTTAAGCGTCCAAAATGTTAAATCTGATCAATCAGATAACACCTACATTTATCCCTCTCAAGCCAATATAGGCAAGAAAACATATCCATTAACTCGCGAATTATTTTTGTTAAATTATCAAGGAACAACGGGTTTAGGTATGGGATTTGCATCTTTCGTAGCGTCAGATATTGGACAGAAAATTATACTTACTTCGGGATTAGCTCCACTAAAGTTAGAACCGATGAATATTAATATTAAAAAGGAAAATAAATAACTATAATAAAGATGAAGACGATTAAATTTTTAAGCCTCTTTTTAATAGGTTTTAGCCTTCAGGCGCAAGATTTACAACAAGCAAAAAATGCTATTGATGCAGAACAGTATCAAAAGGCAAAGACAATTCTTAAGTCTTTGGTAAATTCAAATCCCGATAAAGGTGAAAACTTTTTTTATTTAGCAGATATTTATCTTATTCAAAAAGATCAAGATTCTGCCAAAATTTATTTAGATAAAGGTTTACAGTCAAAAAATAATGCTCACTTTAATTATATCGGATTAGGTCATATAGATTTGAATAACAATAGTATTCAAGGAGCAACAACGAACTTTAATAAAGCCCTCGAAAACATCAAAAAACGCGATACAGAAGAGCTTATTCAAGTTGGTAGAGCTTATATAAACTCGGATAATCCTAATTATAAAAAGGCAATTGAGTTTTTAACTCGAGCTGTTCAGGCCGATCCAAAATCAGCTCACGCTCTATTGTATTTAGGAGATGCTTATTTAGGAGATAAAAATACGAATGACGCTTTTAGAAGCTACAGAGATGCTTTGGATCTAGATAAAGATTTGAAGAGAGCGAAACTACAAATGGCTGTAATTACTAAAAATGCTAAAGCTTTTAATGAAGCAGTTAAAGCATTGAATGAAATAAAAAATTCAGATCCAAATTACGGACCCGTTTATCGCGAATTGGCAGAAACGTATTATTATTGGGGAACAGATAATGTTTCAAAATATAAAGAATACAATGCCACAGCACTTGAGAATTATAGAAAATATATGAGTCTTACTGATACAGCACTAGACTCAAGAATGCGTTATGCAGACTTTTTAATTCTTACAAAAGATTATGCTACTCTTGAGGTAGAAGCTAACAAAATGAAGGCAGAACAAAATGTAAATCCTAGAATTTATAGATATTTAGGATATGCAGCATTCGAAAACAAAAACTATCAAGAAAGTGTAGAAGCTTTGGCTAATTTTTTCGAAAAAGGGAAGAAGTTTATCGCTAAAGATTATATTACGCTCGCTAAAGCTAAATTAGCAATGTCTAAAAAAGACGGACAAATTATTGATGAGTCAAAATTTGAAGAAGCTCTTGTAGATTTAGAAACAGCCGTGAAGCAAGATGCTTCGTTTGGAGGAGAATTTAGCGAGTTAGGAGAGGAACTTTATAAAGAAAAATTGTATTTAGCAGCTGCAAAAGTGTTTTCATTTGCTATTCAAGACAAAACATCAGCTACTTATACTTTGGATAATATGTATCTTGGTAATGCCGCTTTATTCTATGTTTCTGGAGTTCAAAGCGAAAAAGCGGAGGATGGTAAACCTTTTACGGAAGAAGAAAAAACAGAGCTACTCGATTTGTTAGAAAAAGGGGACCTAGCTTATGACAGCGTAATCGAGGCTTCTCCAACCACTCAGGATGCTTATGCAAACAAAGCAAAAATAAACCGTATAATAGATACAATTAGCCCTAATCAAGTAGCTATTCAAAAAGCTGTACAAAGTTATGAAAGCTATATACAAGTGGTTACTGAAAAAGGCGAAGCAGAACTCTCTAAAGATAGAACAAAAAGAGAATTGTTAGCAGGTCATATGTTTTTGGGTGCAGAATACACTAAAAACAACGATAAAGCTAAAGCTCTTGAACACTTTAAAACGGCACTTACTTTAAACCCAACAGAAGCAAACGAAATTTATATAAAAGATTCTATAAACGTTTTGAACGGGAAGTAATCCAAATATACAGTAAAATAAAAGGGGCAATCTAACTAGATTGCCCCTTTTTATGGAATTAAAAGAGTTATAATTCGGACAGGACAAATAATTCGCTGGCAATCCCGTCACTTAAAAACTTCCCTTTTGGAGTTACTTTTATTATTTGTTCAGAAGTCTCTAAAAGCTGATTAGCAATAAGCTTTTCCGAATTTTGAAGGAGATAATCGCGGTATACTGATCCGAAGTCTGTTTTTACTTTTTCAAGAGAAACACCCCATATTGTCCGTAATCCAGTCATAATATATTCATTATACCTGTCCGAAAGGCTCAACTTTTCTATTTCATTCGGGATATTCCCCTTTAGAATCTCTTTGATATAAATCGAATTATTAGAAATATTCCAGCTTCTGTGTGTGGTGTTATAACTATGAGCAGAAGGGCCAATTCCGATATATTTTTTACCCAACCAATAACTTGTGTTGTTTTTAGAAAAAAAACCTTCTTTTCCAAAATTAGAAAGTTCATAATGGACAAACCCCTTATCCTGCAGTTTTTGAGAGAGAATAAAAAAATGATTTTCTGCTACTTCGTCTTTGGGTTTGGGGATTTCCCCTTTTTCGATAAGTTTAAAAAGAGCGGTTTGGGGTTCTACCGTTAATGCATAACTAGATATATGAGGAATATTAAAACTCAATGTGGTGTCAATATTTTTAATCCATTTCTCGTCTGACATATTCGGAATTCCATAAATCAAATCCACAGAAATATTGTCAAAATATTTAGTTGCTTCTTTCAGGCAAGTTATTGCTTGATTGGCATTATGAGCGCGATTCATCATCTTCAAATCATCTTCAAAAAAAGATTGAACGCCAATGCTTAAACGGTTAATTTTTGAACTCGCAAATTCCCTAATTTTCTCAGAATACAAATCATCTGGATTTGCTTCTAGAGTGATTTCGGGGGTTTTGATTACTTTGTAATTCTGATAAACAATTTCAATCAAAAAATTTATTTCTGCAGCAGATAGAACCGAAGGAGTTCCGCCTCCAAAATAAATAGTCTCTACTTCATCTTCAATTTCATTTTTTCGCATAGCGATTTCGCGAGCCAAAGCCTGAATCATTTCGTCTTTCTTTTTTAGTGAAGTAGAAAAATGAAAATCACAGTAGTGACAAGCTTGTTTGCAAAACGGTATATGGATGTAGAAGCTACTCATTGAATTTCAATCTCAAAGTAATTGGGTTGTAATTATTTTATTTCGATAGTTTTTAAAATCTGATTTTCGATGATTTGGTCGAGTGTTACTGTGATAGTTTCTGATTTTTTATCATACGAAACCAAGGCATTTTCGACCGTGTAATAACCTGCTTTCCCTTTACAGTAACAGAAAACGCCAAAAAGTATTTGTGTAGGTTTTAAGTCTTTAAAGCTCTTATTAAAAACAGCATTATCCATTTCAAACCGAACTTCTTCGATATAGTGTCCGTCAAGATGCGCTTGATCTTTATTCTGCTCATAATAATAGGCAAATGTTGTTTTTCCAGCACGAATTTCGGCTTGATGATATAAACCTCCACCATCATCTTTTTTGATAATTAAAGCGGTGTTTTTGTGTTTTTCGAAACGACAAGTTGCGTTTGCAGGGCAATCAGCAATGGTTCCTATAGTGTCTTTTTGAGTTACACACGAAAAAAGGACTAGACTAAAAAGAAGTAGGGTGAATTGTTTCATTGTTTTAAATAATTTTATTTTTGGTCGATAGTATCAATATCTATTCCTTGTTTTTTGAGTACTGCTTTGGCTAAAATTGCAAAAAGAGCTAAGTATACAAAGCATAATACAGCAATAATATACGATTGATGGATACCGATAATATCGGCTAGTTTTCCTTGAAAAGGAGGAATAATACCTCCTCCCAAAATCATCATTACCAAAAAGGCAGAACCTTGAGAGGTATATTTTCCTAATCCAATAAGCGAAAGACTAAATATAGCAGGCCACATAATGCTACAGGCTAAACCTCCCGCCAAAAACGCATAAATAGCAACGGCTCCATCAGTCATCAGTCCGATAATCATAGCCGAAATTCCTAGGATCGCAAAAATAAGTAATGTGCGAGCGGGTTTATCTTTAGAGATAAAGAAAGCTAGGATTTGAATAAGTACGCAAATAATGTAGTAATAAAGAGGCGTCATATCTTTGCCTGAAAGGGTGTTTACGACCAGAATAACCGAAAAAGCAATTAGCGGTACGACTATCATAGCGATTGTCTTTTTACTTTTAGTAAGGTTAAAAACCGAAATAGCTCCAGCCCAACGACCAATCATCATACTGCCCCAATACATAGAGATATATTTAGCGGTTTCTGATACAGGCATACTTCCAAACTCCTCTGTTTGTAGTAAATCTCCCAGATTACTTCCGATGGCTACTTCGACACCAACGTAAATAAAAATTGCCAACATCCCCAACACCAATTGTGGATATTGCATCGCTCCCCAGCCATTTTTGTTTTTTATAGACCGAGAATAGGCAAATAATAAACTACCCACAACGGTGATTAAAGCTCCCAAAAGCCAATACATACGCTTTTGTTCTAATGGATTTTTTTTAGCTTCGATTTCTGATTTCTTTTGTTCTATTTCTGCAGAATATTCGTCATTTAGAGCAACTTTTTCAATAGCTTTAATCTCTTCTGAAATCAATTCTATTTCGGCAACAGTTGTACTTTTATAACTGTTAAAAACAGGGACAAAACAAATAAGCAAAAGGATAGTCATTACGACCAAAGTGATGAGAGCTTTATTAGATTTTTCTACCTTTTCGTCCGAAATTCCCTTAGGAAGTTTTTTAGAAAACGCAAATATTGCCGCAGCTGTTACAAACAAAATTCCCACGCATACATACAGCCAAACTACTTTATTCAGACCTAAATTGGCAATTTGTTCGTCCGAAACCGCAGCAGCTGAACCAAACAAAGCTAAACCTACGATAATCGGACCGATAGTAGTTCCGAAGGAGTTGATTCCCCCGCCCAGATTTACACGACTAGCTCCCGTTTTTGGGTCTCCCAACAAAATAGCAAACGGATTAGCTGCGGTTTGTTGTAACGAAAAACCAAGAGCAACAATAAACAAACCAATAAGCATGGCTATATACACATTCATCTCTACTGCAACAATCATAGCTCCAGCTCCTAAAGCCGAAAATAACAACCCGTAAACAATGCTTTTTTTGTAGCCCCATTTTCCGACAATATCTTTCCCACCGAGTGTGCCTGAAATAAAAAGCAATAGTGCTCCAAAGTAATAAGCGGTATAAAAAGCAAAATCGATAAGTTGTGATTGAAATTGGTCCAGCCCAAAATAACTCTTACAAAACGGAATAAAAATACTGTTTCCAGCTGCTATAAATCCCCAAAAAAAGAAAACAATTATAAGTGTATATAAAGCAGGATAATTGGTTTTAGTGTTAGAATTCATTGTGAATTTAGTTTGGTTGAATCCGATAAAAGTAAGACAAATTCATTAGAAACTAAAAAGAATATAAGATTCTTGAAGGCTATTTTTAAGACATACCTCTGGATTAGTAATGCTCTATTTATTTTTTGGTATTACGGGTAATATATCTATAAAACAGCAGGACTTATCTTCCGAATCTGAAATAGTTGGTCAGCGGATGTTTTTTGCCTTGGAGCCAATCAGAAACCATTTCCATTCCTGTAACCGAAAAAGTAATTCCATTGCCTCCAAAACCTAAAACAAAATACGAATTTTTAAAGTTCTTATGTGTTCCTATATAAGGTAATCCGTCTTTGGTTTCTCCGAAAGTACCTGCCCATACAAAGTCGGGATAAAACGCTTTATCAGGATTTATTTTGTGGAATGATTTAATGAGTTTTTGTTCTTTTTTGGCAAGGAGCTCATCTCTTTTTGTAGCGTCTTTGAATTCTTCATCCTCCCCACCAATCAAAATTCGCTTGTCATCTGTAGAGCGCATATAGATATAAGGCTCATCTGTGTTCCAAACAAGAATGTCTTTGTATTTGTTGGCTAGATCATTATTTATTTCAGAAACAATAGCATAGGTGCTGATTAAATTCACAAAATTTTCTTTAATCATTGCTGCACTTTCGTAGCCTATACAGTAGATGATTTTTTTTGTTTTTATAGTCGCTCCTGTATTTAACTGAGCTTCATTGTTTGTTGTTCCGTATTTGACTTGAAGTAATTCTGTTTTGTCAAAAACCTGTAATCCTTTTTTGAGGTTATAATCTAAAAGTTCATGAACTAGGCGAAAAGTATCTACGCTAGCACCTTGATCAGATAAAATTGCTCCGTATCCGCTATGCACATTGTATTTTTCTAAAATTTGTTTTTGCTCGAGCCATTTTACTTTAAATCCTGCTTTTTTGCGTGCTTCAAACTCTTCTTTGAGCCACTTTAAATCCTTTTTTCTGGAGGCAAAGTACAATGACTTTTTGTTTTGGAATCCTGAATCTGATTTTATTTTCTGGGTTACTTCACCTAGTTTATCAATGGCTTTTGAACAGGCTAAATAGCTTGCGACGGCTCCTTTTTCGCCTATCATTTCGATGAGCTTATACAGAGGAACATCTATTTCGTACTGTAACATAGAAGTTGTAGCAGAAGAACTTCCGTTTGAGATTTCGCGTTTGTCAATAAGTATTGTTTTGTGACCGTCTTGGATACATTGGTGCGCAATTAAACTACCTGTAATACCTCCTCCTACAACCAATACATCACAAGAAGCATCTTTTCTTAAGGACGGATAAGAGTTTATAAGTCCGTTTTTTACCAACCAAAACGGCTCGTTTGATTTCAAATTCATAATTGAGGTTGTTAGGTTAAAAACTAAAAGCACACTTTTTCGACCCCAGTGTAGTATTAAATTACTTCACAAGTATAATGGCAAAAAAAGTATTCAGGTATAAAGATAAAAATAGAAAAGTAATAAAAACAAAAAAAACCCTTGATTTTCAAGGGTTTTAGTTTGTGGTCCCACCTGGGCTCGAACCAGGGACCACCTGATTATGAGTCAGGTGCTCTAACCAACTGAGCTATAGGACCAGTTTAGAGGTTGCAATATTACTACTATTTTTTTTTTGTTGCAACTTTTTAGAGCAGATGTTTGCTTTATACAACATAAATTCTTCAAATAATCGTTATATAGAAGTTAAAATCTGTTTTTTAGCCAAAAAAACGTTTTCTTTGTATTCATAAAATGAATCACTTTAATACAAAAATATGAGTTCTTTCAATTTCAAAAAATGGGATACCCTATTGGGTTGGTTTTCGTTTATAGTTGCACTTATTACGTATTCGTTAACGGTTGAACCTACAATCAGTTTTTGGGATTGCCCTGAATATATTGCTACCTCCGCAAAGTTACAGATAGGACACCCTCCTGGAGCTCCTTTGTTTCAGATTATTGGAGCTTTTTTCTCTACTTTTACGACCGATTCGTCTCAAATTGCCTTAATGGTAAATATGGTATCGGCTGTATCAAGTGCTTTTACTATCTTGTTTATGTTCTGGTCGCTCACGATGATTTTGCGCAGAGTAATCGGAAGTTTTTCTGAACTTACAGAGAATAACTCTAAAGTGATTCTTGGAGCAAGTTTGGTGGCTAGTTTGGCTTATACTTTTTCGGATACATTTTGGTATAATGCTGTCGAAGCAGAGGTGTATGCCATGTCTTCGTTGTTTATTGCAGTGCTATTCTGGCTAGGACTTAAATGGGAACAAAACATGGATAGTCCAGGCGGAAATAAATGGCTTTTGGCTATTTCGATGTTTGTAGGGCTATCTTTTGGAGTTCACTTTATGGCTTTGCTTACTATCCCATCGATTGGACTATTATATTACTTTAAACACTATAAGACCGTTACGATAAAGAATTTTATTATCGCAAATATTGTTGTGGTTGCCGTTCTATTCTTTGTCTTCAAGTTTTTACTTCCTTATACCATGACGTTTTTTGCAAAAATGGAGATTTTTATGGTTAATTCTGTAGGATTGCCATTTAATTCTGGGACTATTTTTGCAGCATTACTCGTTGTGGCTTTCTTTGTTTTCGGACTACGATACACCAAAAAGAAAAACTATGCTAAAGCCAATACACTTGTCCTTTGTATTCTTTTTGTTTTTTTGGGCTTCTCCTCTTGGCTGATGCTTCCTATCCGTTCGAATGCAAATCCTCCTATTAACGAAAATGCTCCAACAGATGCAGCAGAGCTTTTGGCTTATTACAATCGAGAGCAGTATGGAGAACAAAAAACATTTTACGGAGAATTATTCTCTGAAAAATATGCAGGAGTAGATCCAGAACAGCCCTATGTAGATGCTAAACCAAATTATGAAAGAGATTACAGAACAGGGAAATATGTAATTGTAAACGAATACAAAAATGCAATTCAAAATTTAGATAATTCTCATAAAGCGTTTTTGCCAAGAATGCGAAGTACTGACGAATCTCATCGTATAAACTATATGAAATATACGGGAGCTCTCGATTTCAGAATCAATCCAAATTATGATTTTACCGAAGATATTTACCGACTGGATTTAGGAATTGACCCAGATTCGCTTACAGAAGATGATATATTTGAAGTAACGAGAATGCTCAAGCAAAATATTCAGGAAAACATCAATCAGTTTAGACAAGCCTATGAAATGGGTAAAGTAGACGAAGCGGATTATGACCAGTTTTTAAGAGAATTGGGAGATATCATAATTGTCGAAAAACCAAGTTTTGCAGCTAATATGAAGTTTATGTTTGAGTATCAGTTTGGCTATATGTTCGGAAGATACCTAATGTGGAATTTTTCAGGAAGACAAAATGATATTCAAGGAAAAGGAGATATCGAAAACGGAAACTGGATAAGTGGAATAAAATTTATTGACGAGTGGAGACTAGGTAATCAAAGCGAACTTACTTCTGACATGAAAGACAACAAAGGAAGAAATACCTATTTTATGCTTCCATTGTTATTTGCTCTAATCGGAATTATATATCATGCTAAAAAAGATTGGAAGAGTTTTTATGTGCTTTTAGTATTGTTCTTATTTATGGGATTGGCCTTAAAAGTATTTTTAAATGAAAGACCTTTTGAGCCAAGAGAGAGAGATTATGCTGTGGTAGGAGCTTTCTTTGTTTTCGCTATGTGGATTGCTTTTGGGGTTTATGCTATTTATGATTTTATAAGTCAGAAGGTAAAAAGCAAAATGACAGGATATGGAGTGATTGCTCTTTCACTTTTGGTTGTGCCTGTGTTGATGGCTTCACAAAACTGGGACGATCACGATCGTTCAGGAAAAGATACAGCTCTAGTTAACGCTAAGGCATATATGGATTCTTTAGATGAGAATGCTATTATTTTTACTATCGGAGACAACGACACCTTCCCACTTTGGTATCTACAAGAAGTAGAAGGCTACCGAACCGATGTAAAAGTAGTCTGTACGGCTCTTTTGGTTACGGATTGGTATATCGATCAAATGAAAATGAAAACCCATCAGGCAGAAGGATTGCCGATTTCGTTCTCTCATAACCAATATTCTGGAGGAAAATTAGAGGCTACTGTTTATCGACCAAGCCGTGTTACTGACAGAATTCCTGTGCAACAGTTTATGGAGTTTATTCATTCAAATGACCCACGAACTTATATGACATGGCAAAACGGACAACAATTACACACGTTCCCTACTAATAAAATAAGTATTCCTGTTGAGAAACAAACAGTACTTAAAAACGGAATAGTAGGGGCACAATATGCAGATGAGATTGTAGAGTCTATAGACGTTGATATTAAAACAAGTATTCTGCAAATACATCGTTTGATAATGTTAGATATTATTGCCAATAATAAGTGGGAGCGTCCTGTTTACTTTTCGGGAGGAGCATGGGGAGACGAAGACTTTGTATGGATGAAAGAATATTTACAACTCGAAGGATTGGTATATAAACTTGTACCAGTGAGAACTCCAGTTAAGAGAGGAGCTAGCCCAATAGATTTAGGTTATATTGATACTGATAAAATGTATGGTATGATCGTCAATAAAGAGTACGAAAACGGAAAACGCAAAGGATGGTTTTTTGGAGCGAGTGGAAGCGATAAAATTTATCACGATGTAGAAACCCGTAGAAATGTATTTAATTATAGATTGCATTTTTCAAGATTGATAGAGAGTTTATTGATAGAGAGCAAAAACGAAAAAGCCAAAACGATGGCAGATTTAGTAATGGAGAATTTCCCTTTTGAGCATTACGGAAGTTACGAACTTATAGAACCTTTTGTAGGAACATATTATGAGTTGGGAGACAAAGAAAAAGCACGTGAGCTAGCAATTAAACTGATCGCAAAATATCAGGAAAAAATATCTTACTACGCAAGTTTAGAGATTTCATTACAACGCAGTAGTATTTATGATGCAGGTTGGAATATAGAGCGTTATCGAGATGTTCTGTTGAGGATGAAAGAATATGATTTAGAGCTTTACCAAAAGCAGTATCCTATATTTAATCAATATAATGCTAAATTCAAAGATAGAATCGGAACACCAGACGAACCTTCTGAAGAAGAAACTACTGAAATGGATTCTCTTCTGAATTCGTTGCCTGATTCAATAGAGCTTGAAAAAGCTCTGGATGGGGTTGATATTGATTCGTAATATTTATGAAGTTAGCGTGGGTAAAAACACCTCAAATTGTCAAAAAGATATTCTCGAATTATCATTGGGATATTCCCAACAGTGATAATTCGGTTTATCTTACTTTTGATGATGGACCTATTCCAGAAGTAACACCTTGGGTTTTATCCGAACTCGAAAAATATAACGCAAAAGCTACTTTCTTTTGTATTGGAGAAAACATAAAAAAAAATCCAGACATTTTTAGACAGCTTCTAGAATCAAAACACGCTATAGGCAATCATACCTTTAATCATTTGAACGGATGGAACACTTCTGTTAGATCTTATTTAGAAAATATTCAAAAATGTCAGCAAATAATAGCTGAACATTTGGTGTCTAATAAAGATAATCCTCAATTATTCCGCCCTCCCTACGGGAAAATTCGCCCTCGACAATCCAGGTATTTACGCAAGAAAGGATATCAAATAATTATGTGGGATGTATTAAGTGCAGATTATGATATAACTCTTACAAAAGAAAAATGTTTAGAAAATGTTATTAAAAATGTACAGTCTGGAAGTATTATTGTCTTTCATGACAGTATAAAGGCATTTCCCCGATTAAAATATGTTCTTCCCCGAGTTTTAGAGCAACTTCAAGAAAAAGGATTTAACTTCAAAACACTTTCTTAACACACATAATATTTGAATAACCTTTTCAAAACAAAAACATAAAACCGCGCTAACACCTCTTTTACATTGCGATTGTTTCTTTGCATAAAAATTAACAATCGTCAAAATGCGTTTTTATTTATTATTTATTTGTGTTTTTATTTTCGGATTTTCTTTCGCTCAAAAAGCAACAGTTTCAGGCATAGTAACTGATGTATCTCTAGATGATGAAATAGTTTCGTATGCTAGTGTTTCTGTAAAAGGGACAACAATAGGGACACTTACTGATTCGTCTGGACAATATTCGTTAGACTTAAATTCGGGTACTCATATTTTGGTTTTTAGCTTTATTGGTTACAAAACGGTAGAAGTTCCGATTTTGCTAAAATCAGGAGAGAAAAAAACAGTGAATCAAGGATTGATTTCGGACGGAATTACAATCGAGGAGGTTGTCATCCAGAGGGTTAACAGTCGAGAAAAAGAAGCTGCTCTTTTGGTTGAACAACAAAAAGCTATTGAGATAAAACAAAACATAGGAGCACAAGAATTAAGTCGGAAAGGTGTGGGAGATGTAGCTACTGCTGTGGCCAAAACTTCGGGAATTTCTAAACAAGAAGGAAGCGATAATGTTTATGTAAGAGGTTTGGGAGACCGCTACAATTCTACCTCAATGAACGGACTTCCGGTTCCGTCTAATAATCCCGAAAAAAAGAACATTGATTTAGGGATTTTTACAACCGATATTGTTGAAGCTATCTCTATTGACAAAGTATATGGTTCTCGAATTTCTGGAGATTTTGCAGGAGGAAATGTAGATATTTCTTCTAAAAATTATAAAGGGGACGGAATGTTCGAAATCTCGACAGGCTCGACAGTAAATACAAATGCGGTAAAAAAACCAGGAAGTTTCAGGTTACAAGACGGGCCAAAGACATTCGGATTTTCTAACTATGGAGTTCCTTCGAATCCCCTTAATGGATATAATTTTCAAAATAGTTTGATTCCCGACAACAAAGCTCCCTTTGGAGGGAATCTAGGAATTAAAGCCGGAAAATCTTTTGATATCGGAAAAGAGGGAAGGCTAAATTTTTTTGCTACAGCTAATTTCGAAAATGGGTTTGAACATAAAGAAGGGATAAATCAAAGTGTAGATTCTCACGGAGGTCGTTTAAAATCTTTTCATCAAACACATTTTTCCTACAAAACGAATACTACGGGGATGGTTAATGCCAATTATAGTCTTAACCAAAAACACAAAATAGGATATAACTTTTTGTTTATAAATTCGTCTGATCAAGCAAGAGATTCTTATGTTGGTTATATCCGAGATTTAGCCGAAAATGACAATGGACTTATCCAAAGAGGAACGTATGTCCAAAATACACTACTGATTAATCAATTATTAGGAACTCATCAGCTGACCGAAAATATGGACCTTGAATGGGGAGGGTCTTTAAGCACAGTTGAAGGAGATATGCCAGACCGCACCCAAAATACGTTAGTCTACCGCAATAATCTGAATGGATATACTTTTGGCCAAAATACAACAACCGATAATCATAGGTATTTTCAAAATTTAGCCGAAGATGAATTAGCCGTTAATATAGTGCTTAATCAAAAGATAAATACGGACGAAAACGGAGACTCTAAAGGGATAATTTCTCTCGGATATAACGGACGTTTTAAACAAAGGGACTTCAAGGCTATTCAGTTTAATTTTGGTATTCCTGCCACATATCGCGAAACAATGGTAGTTGACCCAGACAACCTGGATGCATTTTTGAATCAGGAAAATTATAACAACGGAATGTTTACAATCTCATCGTATGCAGCAGGAGCTTATCAAACCTATAACGGTGAGCAAAACATGCACGCAGGATTAGTGAATTTTGAGTATAAATTAACAGATCGCTTAAGCTCAATTATTGGATTTAGATTCGAAAAAATAGAACAAATTGTGGATTGGAAAACACAGTTAGATGCTTCTGGAGGGAGTAACAGCCTTAAAAGAAATGAATTTTTACCCAATATGGTTCTGAAGTACGAATTAAACGAACAACAGAATCTGCGTCTTGGAGCAAGTAAAACATATACGTTGCCTCAATTCAAAGAAAGAGCTTTGTTTATTTATGAGGATGTTACAGAAATTAAAATCGGAAATCCTGATTTGTACCCGTCTCAAAACTATAATTTAGACCTGAAATGGGAAATATTTCCTCAAAGTGAAGAGGTTTATTCGATTACGACCTTCGGAAAATATATCGTAGATCCTATTAACGAAACCACCTTGGCTTCTTCAACAAATGATATTTCATTTATAAATACAGGCGATTATGGATATGTATATGGGATTGAAGCTGAAATCAGGAAAAATATTTTTAATCTGCAAACCGAATATACCAACAAACTTTCGGTAGGATTAAATGTTGCTTATATGCAAACACACCAAGAACTTTCTTCAGAAAAAGTCCGTAACGAAACCCGATATAATATCAACCTGACGGATGATAAATCCAGCTTTACTGGAGCCTCAGACTTGTTGTTAAATGCAGATTTATCATATGTCAAGCACTGGAAAAACGAAACAAATATAATGGCAACCCTGGCTTATTCGCATTTTTCGGACCGATTATATGCACTCGGATCAGAAGGAAAGGGAAATCTAGTAGATAAATCAGCAGGAACATTAGAGCTTATCGTAAAAACAAAACTCAATAAGAATTTCGGAATTAGCTTTTCGGCCAAAAACATATTGAACCCCGACATAGAAAGAGTTCAAGAAAATGCTACTGGAGATAGATTGACTCTTTCGTACAAAAAAGGAACTTATTTCGGGCTAGGATTTAATTATGAGTTTTAATAAAAAGCATAACACAATAATTACAATAACTTAAAATGCTTTAAATATCTAATTATCAAATTTGTAACAACATTAAACTAATAAAAAATGAAAGAATCAATTTCTAAAATTATGGCACTGGCTTTATTGTCAGTAGGATTATTCAGCACATCATGTTCAAGTGATGATGATAAAGGAGGAAGTCCTGATAACACAGACTTCGTAGTTGTTCGTGAGAACTTAAAAGGAGAAATTAATAACGGAAACGTTATTTTAGAATCCGGAATCTATAAACTTACCGGAAAATTACAAGTAAACAACGGAGCTAAATTAACAATCAAACCTGGAGTTAGAATTGAGGCTACGGAGGTTTCGACTTTGAGTCCAGAAATCCGTTATATTGCTGTGGCACAAGGAGGGCAAATCTTTGTAGAAGGAACTGCTGCAAATCCAGTAGTGATGACAGCAGATATTAATCTGCCTGGTTCGTGGGGCGGATTGGTGATTTGCGGAAAAGCACCTATTAACAAAGCTGAATTTGCTTCAGCTGAAGTTTCGGATTTACAGTACGGAGGAAATGATATAAACGACAATTCAGGGTCTATAAAATATTTAAGAATTGAATATTCAGGATATGCCTATAATGCCGATAAAGAATTTAACGGACTCTCGCTGTTTGGAGTTGGACAAGCAACAACAATCGAATACGTTCAAATTCACGAAGGTTCTGATGACGGATTTGAATGGTTCGGAGGAAGTGTTAACGCACGCTATTTAGTGGTTACAAACTTTAATACAGAGAATGTAGCTGATGATTTATTTGATTGGACAGAAGGATGGAACGGAATAGGAGAAAACTGGTTCGGAATCAGAACTAATGCAAGTAATAGAGGAATTGAAGCGGACAATAATTCGAGCACGCACACTTTACAACCAATCTCTAATCCAACAATTAAGAATTTGACTTTAATTGGAAACGGAATTGACGGAGGAGGCGAAAATCAAGCTCTTAAATTAAGAGTAGGAACTCAAGGGCAATTTGATAATATAGTATTGAAAAATTGGGGGACAGGATTTGATGTTGAACACGATGCAACCATTTCTTATATCGGAAACGAGCTGAAAGCAACCAGAGTAAAGTTCGAAAATGTCGAAGTAAAATCTAAAGGGAAAAACTCAGCAGGAGAAGCTACTGATGTTCATGGAGTTTATACAGAAGATGACACGGCTACCGGAGCAGGAAACGGAACCGCCAAACCCATATGGGCAAGCGGTTGGACAGTTGGGCTATAATTAAAATAATAATTAGTAAAAACACCTCAAACATGGGGTGTTTTTTTGTTTAAGTAGTTTAGGATGATAGGAAATCAACAAAATAATGTATTTTTGTTGTAACAAAAGAAGGGATTCTTATACTAATTTAAAAAATAAACAATTTCAATTAATTTAATTCATTATGAAAAAAACAATAATGGCTTTAAGTGCTTTTGCATTTATTGGAAGTGTTTCGGCTCAAAACGTGCATTTTGAGGAGTACACTTTAGACAACGGTCTGCATGTTATTTTACATCAGGACAAATCTGCTCCTGTTGTGGTTACTGCAGTTATGTATCACGTAGGAGCAAAAGACGAAAATCCTGAAAAAACAGGGTTTGCTCACTTTTTTGAACACCTTTTGTTTGAAGGAACTGCGAATATAGGTCGTGGAGAATGGTTTAGAATTGTTTCAGCAAACGGAGGACAAAACAATGCAAATACCAACGAAGACAGAACGTATTATTATGAGGTTTTCCCTTCAAATAATCTTCAGTTAGGTTTATGGATGGAATCTGAAAGAATGCTTCACCCAATTATTAACCAAATAGGTATTGATACTCAAAAAGGAGTAGTTGTAGAAGAGAAAAAATCTACACAAGACAATCGTCCTTATGGAGAAATCTTTGTTGCGCTTAAAGAGAATATGTATAAAAAACATCCTTACCGTTGGACAACTATCGGAAGTGAAGAACATATCAAAGCAGCTACGTTAGAAGACGTAAAAGATTTTTATGATAGATTCTACAATCCAAACAATGCAGTTTTAGTTGTTGCAGGAGACTTCGAATTTACAGAAGCTAATAAATGGATTAAAGAATATTTTGGATCAATTCCGAAAGGCCCACAAGTAGCACGTCAGACATTTGTTGAAGATCCAATTACGGAACAAGTGAACGCTGTGTGGGAAGACGCAAATATCCAGTTACCAATGATGATTACTGCATATAGAACTCCTTCAATGAAGACTCGTGATGCTAGGGTTTTAGATATGATTTCTACCTATCTTTCTGGAGGAAAATCTTCTGTTCTATACAAAAAAATTGTAGATACTCAGAAAAAAGCAATGGAAATAGGAGCTTTTAACTATTCTCAAGAAGATTATGGACAATACATCGTTTATGGAATCCCAATGGGAGAGTATAAGTTGAGCGATTTATTGGCAGAGGTTGATGTAGAAATTGCTAAAATTCAAAAAGATTTAATTTCTGAAAGAGATTTTCAAAAACTACAAAACATCTATGAAAATCAATATGTAAACCAAAACTCTAATGTTCAGGGTGTTACTAATAATTTAGCAACATATTACATGCTTTATGGTGATGTAAACTTAATCAACACAGAAATCGATATCTATCGTTCTATTACTCGTGAAGAAATAAGAGAGGTTGCTAAAAAGTATTTGAACCCTAACCAAAGAGTGGTTCTTGACTATGTTCCTAAAAAAGAAGTTTCACAAAACTAAATCTACAATTAAAAGATATTCAAAATGAAAAAAATACTTATAGCAACTTTGAGCTTATTTTTGGCTTATTCTGTTCAGGCTCAAGTGGACAGAAGTCAACCAAAACCAGGTCCTGCTCCTAAAGTAAACCTTGGAAAACCTCAAACTTTTACGCTTCCAAATGGACTTACTGTTCTAGTGGTTGAAAACAACAAATTGCCAAGAGTTTCTGCTTCTTTGACAATTGATAATGCGCCTTATGCAGAAGGAACTAAAGCAGGACTTTCTGATCTTACTGGGGCTTTAATGGGTAATGGAACTAGCAAAATTTCTAAAGATGCTTACAACGAAGAAATTGAGTTTTATGGAGCTTCTGTGAATTTGAATGTAAACGGAGGATATGCAAGTTCTGTAACTAAATATTTTCCGAGAGTATTAGAGCTTATGGCTTTAGGAGCAATTGATCCTTTGTTTACTCAAGAAGAATTTGACAAAGAAAAAGCTAAATATATCGAAGGATTAAAAGTAGACGAGAAGAATTCAAGCTCTGTAGCTTCAAGAGTGGAGAGCGCGCTTGCTTTCGGTAAAAACCACCCTTTCGGAGAATTTGTAACAGAAGAAACACTGAAAAATATTTCTTTGACAGATGTTAAAAAACATTATGCAAACTTCTTTTCTCCCAACAATGCTTATTTGACTATTGTAGGAGATATCAAATTTGCAGATGCTAAAAAGCTGGTTGAAAAACATTTTAAAGGATGGAAAAAAGGAAATTCTCCTAAAATTGAGTACACAGATCCAAAAGATGTACAATATACACAAATCAATTTTGTGGATATGCCAAACGCAACGCAAAGTGAAATCTCGCTAGTTAATCTTCATAAGTTGAGAATGACAGATAAAGATTATTTTGCAGTACTTATGGCAAACCATATTCTAGGTGGGGGAGGAGAAGGATATTTATTCTTGAACTTACGCGAAACACATGGGTGGACTTACGGAGCTTATTCTGGAATTGGCCCAACTAGATATATTTCAAGCTTCAGTGCTTCAGCATCGGTTAAAACAGCAGTTACAGATAGCGCTGTAGTAGAATTCTTGAAAGAAATCAAAAGAATCCGTACAGAGAAAGTAAAAGAAGAAGATTTAGCTACAGCTAAAGCTAAATATGTCGGAAACTTTGTAATGCAGGTAGAAAACCCTCAAACGGTTGCTCGTTATGCCCTTAACACAATGCTTCATAAGCTTCCTGATAACTTCTATCAAGAATTTATTGCAAATATCAATGCAGTAACTGCAGAAGACGTTCAAAGAGTAGCAAACAAATATTTTTCTCATGACAATTCACGTATAGTGATTGTAGGAAAAGGAAGTGAAGTTATTGCTCCACTTGAAAAATTAAATATTCCTATCTTCTATTTTGATAAACACGCTAACCCGACAGAAAAACCACAAGCAAAAGCGGTTGATCCAAGTGTAACTCCAAAAGTGGTTTTGGACAAATTTATCAAAGCTATCGGAGGTTTGGACGCGCTTAAAAATGTAAAAACTGTTTCTATGACAGGATCTGCAACTATACCAGGAGCTCCTGCACCTATATCGGTAATTATTAAAAAAGCAGAAGGTAAATTCATGCAAGATATTACTATGCAAGGAATGTCTCTTTCTAAAACAGTAATCAACGGAGACAAAGGTTACATGAGCGGACAAGGACAAAAACAAGATTTTACGGCTGAAGAAGTTGAAGAATCAAAAGCAGAGGCCAGCCCAATTGCGGAACTTGTATTGTTAAACGATGCTAATCTTACTGTTAAAGGAATTGAAGCAATTGACGGGAAAGACGCTTATATTTTAGAAAGCGGGAATAACTCTTACTATTATGATGTAGAAACTGGATTAAAAGTTGCGGAAGGAAAAACAGCAGAGATGATGGGACAAAAAATGACTTCTATGACATATTTTAAAGATTATAAAGCAGTTAAAGGAGTTCAGATGTATCACATTATAGTCCAAAATCTTGGTTTTGATCTAGAGGTGAAAATGTCAGAAATCAAAATCAACGAAGGTGTTTCTGATGCAGACTTTAAATAAGAACTAAATATTAATAGTATTGAAAACCTCTCTATATAGAGAGGTTTTTTTATTTTAAATATCTTAACAAAATGACAATTTTTGTCGGAAAGCACTACAAGTGCAATTATTTTCATAATTTTGAGTTATTATTTGAAATCCAAAGCAATGTTTTTTAGAACAGACGAAGAAAAAAAATCAGCCATAGCCACAATCATCTTGTTTGTGATTATGATTCTTGTGATGTCTATCGCTATTTTTCCTCCTGAACCCAAAGAGCTTGAAGGTGGAGGAGGCGGAGGAGGTACCATTGCTTTGAATTTTGGTTTTGATGACTATGGAATGGGAGATAATTATACATCTCCAGACCCTGTTTCTACTCCATCAGAAACGGTTACTTCTTCGAGTAGTGAAAGCGAAATCCTTACATCCGATAATGCCGATGCGGTTGCTATAGAAAACACACCAAAACCCAAAAAAGAAGATAAAAAACCAACTCCTGATAAAAAACCTGAAACAAAACCCGTTACGACGACTCCCGTAAAACCTCAACCAAGCAGTACAGTTACAAATGCGTTAAGTAATGTTTTAGGAGGTGACGGAAACTCGAACAAATCAGGAAATCAAGGAGACCGTTCTGGGCAATTGAACAATCAGGGATATGACGGATCTGGAGGATCTGGAGGAGGCACTGGAGGAGGACATGGAACGGGAGACGGAACTGGTTCTGGTTCTGGCACTGGAAGTGGCTCAGGAAGCGGCTCTGGAGATGGAAGTGGTTCTGGGCATGGGAATTATAAACTTGACGGAAGAAAGGTTACTTCAAGACCTCAACCCGAGTACAAATGTAATGAAGAAGGAAGAGTGGTGGTCGAAATTTATGTCGACAGAACAGGAAAAGTAGTAAGCGCAAGAGCAGGAGTTCAAGGAACTACAAATCCAGCTTTCTGTTTGGTGGATATTGCCAAAAAAGCGGCTATGGAAACTAGATTTGAACCAAGCCAATCTGCTGCCGAAAGACAGAAAGGGGAGATTACATTCAACTTTACATTAACAAAATAGTTTGTGAACTATACAGAATTAATAGAATGGCTGTTTAGCCAGCTTCCGATGTATCAAAAACAAGGAGCAAGCGCTTACAGAAAAGATCTACATAATACACTTCTTTTGTCTGAATATCTCGGAAATCCAGAAAGAGAAATCAAAACCATTCATATTGCAGGAACAAACGGAAAAGGATCAACCTCAAGTATGATTGCTTCTATTTTGCAAGAAGCAGGTTACAAGGTCGGACTTTATACCTCTCCACATCTCAAAGACTTTAGAGAACGAATAAAAATAAACGGAAATAAAATCTCTAAAAAATTCGTATCCGAATTTATTTTGGAACATAAATCTTTCTTTGAAAACCATAATTTGAGTTTTTTTGAAATGACAGTAGGGCTCGCTTTTGACTATTTTAAAAAAAAGAAAGTTGATGTAGCTATTATCGAAGTCGGAATGGGAGGTCGTTTAGATTCTACCAATATCATTACGCCTTTAGTCTCTGTAATTACGAATATTGGACTAGATCACACCCATTTTTTAGGAAATACCTTGACCGAAATCGCGTCGGAAAAAGCGGGAATTATCAAACCTAATATTCCTGTGGTAATAGGAGAATTTACTAATCAAACCAGAGAAGTATTTGAACAAAAAGCAAAAAAAACTCATTCGGAGATATATTTTGCGTCTGATTTGATTGCAGAAACCCCTAAATCGGATTTAATCGGAAAATACCAGGAAAAGAACAAAAAAACGGTTTTACAAACTATTAAAGTACTACAGGAAAGAAGTCTTTTTAAAATAACAAAGCAAGACATCTCTAATGGTTTGTTGAATGTTGTAAAAAATACAGGGCTTTTAGGAAGGTGGCAGACCCTACAAGACAATCCAAAAATTATCTGTGATACAGCTCATAATAAACATGGATTAGAAATTGTACTAGAAGAAATTCAAAAAGAAAAATACAGTCAGTTACACATTGTTTTAGGTGCTGTAAATGATAAAGATTTAGAAGCTGTTTTACCTTTATTTCCTCAACAGGCCAAATATTATTTCTGTAAACCCAATGTTCCAAGAGGCTTGGATGCCCATATTTTGAAAGAAAAAGGTATCGCTTTTTCATTAAACGGGAAAACGTATTCTTCGGTGAAAAATGCGCTAAAAAGCGCTAAAAGAAATGCTTCCACAAACGATTTGATTTTCGTCGGAGGAAGCACTTTTGTGGTTGCGGAAGTGGTTTAAAGAAATTCCAAAGTATCTTTTGTAACAGCTTCATTTATCTAGGAAACAGTATATTTGCTTTAATTGAATAAAAATTCATGAAATATAGTATTGAATTAGTAAGACTTCTGGCTGTTATTTTAATAACATTTACTCATACACGACATTCTATAACCCCAGAAGATTCAAAGCTAACTCATTTTGTCGTTGAAGAACTTCCGACCATAGGAACCGTTTTATTATCTTTAGTTTCAGGATATTTGTTTTTTAAAATTTCATACCATAAACCGCAATTATTTTTAAGCAAAGTAAAAACTTTGTTTATTCCTTTTTTAATTGCCAACCTTTCAGTTTTACTTTTGGTTCTGGTTGCAAATTATGGATTTGGTTATAACACTTTAAATAGGATTGGATATGATTCCTCAATGATTACCGAAGGGATTTTTGCTTTAAATTCTCCTCCCATAAACCCTCCCACCTATTTTATAAGAGATATATTTATAATTTTTGTCTTGATAGAATTATTAAAAAACAAAAATTTATATATGCTTTTAATAATAATACCATTGTTAGTTTTTGGTAACTTATTGTTGCGATATGATATTTTAGTTCTTTTTTTAATAGGCGCAGTAATCGCAAAGTTTTATAGTCAGATTTTCAAATCTCAAATAAAGCAAATTATAGTAATTCTTTTAGCAATCGTAAGTTTACTTTTAATTTTTAAAACTGGGGTGAGTGTCTATAAATATCCTATTGCTTTATTAGTTTTTATTTGGGCAATTAGTACTAAAATTAAATTTTATAATGTAGGTGCTTATTCTTATTTATTGCATTTATATCATTCTCCCATAATTGTTTGTTTATATCCTTTAATAAAAAGGATTTCTTCTAATGAGTTTTTATTAGTTCTCTTACAAGTAGTAGTTAGTTTTGTCTGTGTTTATCTCCTTTATATTGCTACGCGTAAAATCCCTTGTTTAAGAATACTTTGTGGTTATAAGTAATAAAAGGAGGTTAATAATTTTAGAGAATTACTCAACCTTAAGAATAACAGGTAGGATAAATTGGGTTTTTATGGGAATTCCTTCTTTTTGTCCAGGATTAATTTTTGGAAAGCTTTGCAGGCGAACTTTAATAAGGCTGTCTATTTTTTGAGTTTTATAATCCAAATTATCGCTTAATTGAGATTCAAAATAAACAGAACTATCTGGGTTTACGGTTACCTTTAGGTAAATCGTGTCAATTTCAGGATATAAAATGGATAGGGTATCAATCAATAGGCGCTCTTGAACTGATTGGGTGAGATAATCAAAAAAACAGCTTTTTGCTAACGCTTTGTCCGTAATTGAATCGCAATCTGAAACAGATGGATAAAGAGTGACCTCGTTCCAGTTAATTTCTTGTAAGCGTTCGTTCAATAACTCTTCCTTTTCTGGAACTTTTTTATCTATAAAGTTGCAGGAAGAAAACACAAAACACAAAAGACCCAAAAACAACTTTTTCATTGTATTCTAATAATCGTTCAAAAGTACTAAAATTTAAAATACCTTTGCAAAAGATAATTTTTCAAGCAATATATGTACATTCTCAACATAGAGACATCTTCCAAAAACTGCTCTGTAACTCTTGCTAAAAATGGCAATTCAGTTATTGTTAAAGAAATAGCAGAACAAAATTTTTCGCATTCCGAAAAATTGCACCTTTTTATTGATGAGGTTCTTAAACAGGCAGGAATTTCTTATAAAGAATTGTCGGCTATAGCTTTAAGCAAAGGACCTGGGTCATATACGGGGCTTCGCATCGGAGCTTCAACAGCCAAAGGACTTTGTTTTGCCCTTGATATTCCGCTTATTGCCCTTGATAGTTTACAGCTTTTGGCTCTGCAAGTAACTCACAAAGATGGGTTGATTATTCCGATGATGGATGCACGAAGAATGGAAGTATATACAGCTATGTTTGACCAAAATTACAATAAAATTTTGGACACCCAAGCCTTGATTATTGATGAGAACTCATTTAGTAAAGTAGAGCAAAAAGCCTATTTTATTGGAGATGGAGCCGAAAAATGTAAACCTTTCTTACAAAGAGGAAATTTTATCTTTCCAAATGAAATTATTTATCCTTCTGCTAAAGAAATGAGTTTGCTTTCGTTTGAAAAATTCTGCGCTAAAGAATTTGAAGATATAGCCTATTTCGAGCCCTTTTATTTGAAGGAATTTTTTATGGGGAAATAATTTTACGAGGATAATCACGTTAAATAAAAGCCAAAAAACAACACTTTGCCATAAATCTCAAAAGAGGTTTATATGTGTTTTGTATCTTTGCATTCAGAAAATTACGTGATGGGTTTTACTTCTTTTTCAAAATTCTTTTCTTTAAATAAAATTATTTCTCAAGGGAGTTTTTTTGGTTTTTTATTGAGTTTTTTCTCTACTCAAGCTCAATACCTTGAAGTTAATGACAGTTATACCGCACAACAACTCGTAAAAGATGTTTTTATTGGTACAGGAAATTTAAGCTGTATCGAAGTGTCAAATATTACATTTAGTAATTATTATAACTTCGGTGGAAGCCAAATGAGTTATGGCTATTTTAGTAAAGCAGCGAGTGATTTTAATTTAGACGAAGGGGTTCTGCTAACTACTGGTAAAGCTACTTCTGCAATAGGCCCTAATGGCTCACTTTTAAGTGAAGGCCCCCCCGGAAACGCTTGGCCTGGAGATCAAGATCTGGAACAAGCAGTCGGAATGACAAATACTGTAAATGCTACGGTTTTAGAATTTGATTTTATATCCTATACCAACCACATTAGTTTTGATTATATTTTTGCTTCTGAACAGTATCTCACAAGTGGAAGTTCAAATCAATGTAATTATACAGATGCCTTTGCTTTTTTAATCAAAAGAGCAAATGTGAATGAATCATATACTAATTTAGCGGTAGTTCCAGGAACCTCCACTCCAGTTGCCGTAAATACAGTAAGAGGCCCAGGAGGATTGTGCCCTCCAGTCAATGCGCAATATTTTGAAGGGTTTAACCCCGAGGAACATCCTATAAACTATAATGGACAAACTGTAGTATTGACTGCTCAGACTGATATTATAGCAGGAGAACTGTATCATATAAAATTAGTTATTGCAGACCAAGGAAATAACCTGTATGATTCGGCTGTTTTTCTGAAAGGAGGGAGCTTTAGTAGTGGGAAAATAGATTTAGGTCCAGATAGACTAGTCAGCACCGGAAATCCGATTTGTGAAGGAGGGAGTTTCGATATTAATGCTACTACCCCTAATGCAGATACCTACCAATGGTATAAAGATGGATTGCTAATACCAGGTGCTACATCTGCAATTTATCAGGCAACTGAAACTGGAGATTATGAAGTAAATGTAGGATTTACAGATGCAACCTGTTATTTGATAGGAGAGATAAGAGTTGAATTTACTCAAAATCTGGTTTTAAGCAATACGAGCCTCATACAATGTGAAGGGAGTGATGGAAGCACGGTTTTTAACCTTGCTTTAGCAGAGAGCTCCATAATTCAATATCCCGAGGACTTTGAGTTCGGATATTTCGAAAATATTACAGATGCCCATAATAACAGCCAGAACAGTATTCAGAATCCAAATCATTATATTATAAATCAACCCAATAAGATAGTTTATGTCAGAGTAGAAAATCAGTTTGGATGTTATTCAATTGCTGAAATTGCACTTTTTTCTACCAACAACACACTTCAGAACCCACCTGATTTAGAAGCTTGTGACGATAATGCTGACGGAATAGCTGTTTTTACTGATTTATCGCAACATTTAGGGTTTATAGATAACCAAGTTCCCATCAATCCGTCTTATACTTTTCACCAAACCTACGAAGATGCAATTTTACTTGCTAATCCATTGAGTATTTCGAATTATCAAGGATATAACAACCAAACTATTTATATACGAATCTCAGAAGATAATGAACGTAAAAATTGTTATGGAATAACTTGGTTTAATCTTGTTGTTCGTTCTTTGGACGCAGATTTGGACGCAGAGGCTGTTTTTCTGTGCGAAGGACAACCTTCTATAATTTCTGCTCCTGCCGGATTTTCAGATTATTTATGGAGTAATGGAGAAACCTCACAAAGTATTGAAATAAGTCAGTCAGGGACTTATACTGTTACTATCACCAATGAATTCGGATGCAATGCTTCAAAAACATTTGTAATAAATTCTTCGACAGCACCCGAAATAGTTTCCATTACTATTCAAGATATGAATCAAGGAGAGAATTCAGTATATGTTGAAGCTTCAGGAAATGGGATATATGAATTTTCGCTTAACGGAATTGATTATCAACAAAGTAATTTGTTTACAAATGTACCTTCGGGGCAATATTTAGTTTTTGTACGAGGAGTTTGTGGACAGGCTGTCCAACCTATATTTGTTTTACAATACCCGAAATTCTTTACTCCTAACGGAGATGGGCTTAATGATTATTGGAATATTCCAATGCTTTCAGCTCAATATCCCACAGCCCAAATAGAGATTTATGATCGATACGGGAAATTACTTTCTGTATTTTCGGCACAAAATCAGGGCTGGGACGGTTCTTTTAATTCTGAAAGATTACCCGCAACAGACTATTGGTTTGTTGTGAGATTGCCCGAACGAACTGTAAGAGGTCACTTTTCGTTACTTCGTTAGAAACCACCCTCTAAAAAAGTCCATTCAGTTCGGCATCTATTTTGTTTATGATGTTTCCGAGGTCTTCAGGATTATCTACAAAATTTACGTTGTCTACGTCAATTATTAAGAGATTTCCCTTGTCGTAATTTTTTATCCAAGCTTCATATCTCTCATTCAGACGAGAAAGATAATCTATCGAGATTGAATTTTCGTATTCTCTTCCACGCTTGTGAATTTGACCTACTAAATTAGGAACAGAGCTACGGAGATATATCAATAAATCAGGTGCTTTTACCATGTTTTCCATAAGCTCAAATAGAGAGACATAATTATGGAAATCTCTGTTTGACATCAATCCCATATCATGAAGGTTAGGTGCAAAAATATGAGCATCTTCATAGATGGTTCTGTCCTGAATTATCTTTTTCCCGCTTTCGCGAATATGTACAATCTGTCTAAATCGGCTGTTCAGGAAATAAATCTGAAGGTTAAAGCTCCAACGATCCATATGATGATAAAAATCGTCTAAATATGGATTATCAAGTACATCTTCAAAGTGGGGCTCCCATCTGAAGTGTTTTGCTAAAAGTTTGGTAAGTGTCGTTTTTCCTGCTCCGATATTTCCTGCTATTGCTATGTGCATTATAGTAAGTTTATGTTGTAATTATATAAAGTATTGTTGGCAAAAATGGTTAAAATTCCGTTCGAATAATAAAACTTCTTAAGCGATTTCTGAGTCGAAAAAATCAACTCTGAACCTAGCTTTTCGTCTTTGTAAAGATATAAATTATCGTTTAAGCTAAAAAGTATATTTGGGGTTTGTGTTAAGATTATTTGGTCAAATTCAGGAACCGAAATGCCAAATATCACCTTCCCGTAATTGTCATATATTGAGATAATATTTTCTTCAGATATACAAATCCAATTGTTATAATCAGATTTATAGTATGTAAAAGTGTTTTTGAAGGGCTGATTAATCAAGGTGTTTTTTTTGTTTAAGTAATCCACCAAAATCAGTTGATTGCTTAAATTGTCATATACCCACAGCCTATTTTGAGAAGCAATTGAGCAAGTTTGAGCCAGAATATTCAAATCATTTAACCTGATTTCTGAAATTTCAGACAATTGATTGTCAAGTAGAATAGCCGTATTAAAATCCTTATAAAAAACTAGTATTTTAAGGGGATTTATAAAATCTACCGAATTAATTGTGCCTAAAGAAAGGTTTTTATACTCCCATTTTTCAGATTTTTTCTGTTTGTATAAGACGTTGTTTTTAGAGAAATAATCGTATCCTAAAACATCTTTCCCAAAATAGTTATCTATATCTAAGGCAATTGAGTCTGTAAAAACGGTTTTTGTGTTTTGAGCATTTGTCAAAACAGAAATAAAAAGTAAAACAATAAGAATGTGCTGTTTAACCATAAATATGATAAATCAAAAATTGTTTAGCTTTTTTGTTTTATGGAACAAAGTCATATAGTAAGACTTAAAATCCAATCGTTTTTATATCTAAAATAGTAGAAAATAAAAAGACTATCAGAGGCGATAGTCTTTTTATTTAATTATACATTCAAATTATTTTTGAGCAACGAGTACTTCGTTATATTCTTTAATTTGTTTGTTTAAAATAGCTAACCCCTCATATTTGTTAGAGTTTTCTTCAATTTTTATTTTTTCTCCATTTGGAAGATAAACCATATAGAAACCATCTTCATATGAGGAAAGTTTAATAACTTCTCCTGTCGGTTTAATTGCATTCCAAGATTTATCATCAGCAAAGTATTCCATAGTTAATGTATTAACTTTTGATTTTCCGTCTAAAACTGCAATTTCCATTTTGTTTTTTGTAGCGGTTACTTCATAATAAATACCATCTTTTTCGATTATTTGAGTTTCTTTATCCCCATCATTCATTGCTAACGGATTTGACCCTGACCAGAATTCGATTAAGTTAAAGACAATAACATCTCCAAGAGCAAATAAACCGTAAACTGGAACAATGTTAAGTCCCCAAAAAACTAAATTGTTTATAAATTTATTATTGCTTACTCCGTCATTCCAATTTTTTAGTCCGGTAACAGCGTGAAAAGATCCTAAACAACTTGTGAACATCAATGTTGACGCAAGCATCAAACTCATAATAACTTTTTTCATAATTATAAAAATTTATTGGTTAATAGGGTTAAAGTTAAACAAATTCATTATAAATATATAACTTTTTTTAAAAGTATAATTATAATACTATTTACTTTTTTTCTTTAACTGTCCGCGATTTACAGGTTTCGTCTTTTTTGGGTTTCGTTTACCAGGCCCGCCCAGATTGACTTTTTTGTTTTTGTCTTTCTTTTCATGAAAAGCCCCACCACCTTCGTTAGACGGTCTTTTGGTAATTAGTTTTGGTTTTTGCTTTTTCTTTTCAAACTCCATCAAGACCGTAGAAACTTCGACCGCTGAAGGAATATCAACAGATTTAATTTCAAGATTCATCAATATTTCAGTTTCCAAAAGCCATTCCTCCTCTCTTGGAGAATTAAAAGTAATAGCGGTTCCGTTTTTGTCAGCACGACCTGTTCTACCTATTCTGTGGATATATTGTTCTGGAATTTCAGGAACTTCAAAGTTGATAACGTGCGAAATATCCCGGATATCCAACCCACGAGCCATAATATCGGTGGTAATGATTCCTTTAAGATTTCCTTTCTGAAATTCGGCTAAAGTGTTTAGCCTATAATTCTGCGTTTTATTAGAATGGATAACTCCAAATTGTTCTTGTAATCCCGAATCTAATCGCTCGTGGAGTAAATCTACAATCCGTTTATTATTCACAAAAACAAGCACTCTTTCGAACGAATCATCAGTTTGTAAAAGATGGTTGAGTAAATGGATTTTTGTAGTAAAATTCGGGACAAAATATTTCAGCTGGTTGATTTTCTCGAGTGGTGTTCCGCTGGGAGCAAGTGAAACTTCTTCTGGGAAATCAAAATAGTCATTGATTACGTCATCAACTTCTTCGGTCATAGTAGCCGAAAACAATATATTCTGACGTTTGTTTTTCATCATAGCCAGAATCGAAGTGATCTGCATTCGGAAACCGAGATTGAGAATTTCGTCAAATTCATCAATCACTAATTTTTTTACTTCATCAAAGCGAACTACTCCGTCCAGAGCCAAATCCATCAGTCGTCCAGGTGTAGCAACAATAATATCTACTCCTTCGTAAATAGCTTTTTTTTGGGTATTGATATTTACTCCCCCATAAATTCCCAAAACTTTGACAGACATGTATTTGGTCAGTTTTTCTACTTCTTCGGTAACCTGAACTACTAATTCGCGCGTTGGAACAATCACGATAACTTTTGGATTTTCAGAATTAGAAAAAGTATATTGTTTGAGAATTGGAAGTAGATAAGCAAAGGTTTTTCCAGTTCCAGTTTGAGCAATTCCCATCATATCCTTTCCTGACAAAATAACCGAAAATGATTTTTCCTGAATAGGAGTAAGGTTTGTAAAACCTAAATCATCAACTGCTTTTTGTAGGGATTTTGGTAATTTTAACTGTTCGAATTGGCTCATTTTAAAGGATTTTAGGCTACAAAGATAGGGTTTTAGGTTTAAAGGTTTTTTGTTTCATCTTTGAATTGATTAAAAATGATTAAAAACAAACGATTCAATGATTCCGTATAAATGATTATCTTTGTCTTTTTAAAATAAAAAAACCTGACCAACTATGTTCAATAAAAACATTAAACTGGCTTTAGCAGTTTTATTATTTGTTACTGCTATTTGGCAATTTACTGAAAACAATATCGGAAACGGAATCTTTTTAATCCTTATTGGATTGATTGTGATTTTGTTGTACTTCAAAAACGAAATCATTGTTTTGGCATTCTTAAAACTTCGTAAACAAGATTTTCCAGGAGCTCAAAAGTGGTTGAATAAAATCAAAAATCCTGAAGGGGCATTGGTCAGAAAACAACAAGGCTACTTTTATTATTTGAGCGGTCTGATGGTCGTGCAAACCAATTTGAATCAGGCGGAGAAACATTTCAAAAAAGCGATAGAACTAGGACTTAGTATGAATGCTGATTTAGCTTTAGCAAAATTGAATCTGGCAGGAATTGCGATGACTAAAAGACGCAAGCAGGAAGCAACATTGCTTTTAAATGAGGCGAAAAAGCTGGATAAACAAAATATGCTTAAAGAACAAATTGCTCAAATGAAAGAGCAAATGAAAAGGATATAATTACAACTTTCCAAATAGTTTTTTTATTCGTAGAGAGATTACCCCTAAGACAGCTTCTTTAATAATTCCCGAACTCATTTTGGACTGTCCATGGGTTCGGTCGGTAAAGATTATCGGAACTTCAACAAGCTTAAATCCTTTAGCAAAAGTTCTATATTTCATCTCAATCTGAAAGGCATATCCTACAAATTTTATTTTATCAAGATTAATACTCTCGAGGACTTTTCGTTTGTAGCACACAAAGCCTGCTGTGGTATCGTGGGTTTTCATTCCTGTAATCAGTCGTACATAAACCGAAGCAAAATAGGAGAGAAGTACCCTAGATAAAGGCCAGTTTACTACATTTACTCCTGTTACATATCTCGAACCAATTGCAAGATCTGCCTTTTGCTCTGCACAGGGGGTATATAATTTTTCCAAATCGTTTGGATTATGCGAAAAATCGGCATCCATCTCGAAAATATAATCGTAATTTTTGTTCAATGCCCATTTAAATCCATGAACGTAGGCTCTTCCTAAACCAGATTTTTTGTCTTGAATTTCTAGAAAAAGTTGGTCTGGGAAATCTTTTTGTAATTGTTGTACTTTTCTAAATGTTCCGTCAGGAGAATTATCGTCAACAATCAGTATATCAAAACCAGTATCCAAATCAAAAACAGCTCGAATAATATTTTCGATATTTTCGATTTCGTTGTAAGTGGGAATTATAACAAGATTTTTGAACACAGGTATAAAAAACTTACTCAAACGGACTATACTTAACCACCTCCCACGTAGGGTTTTTTAAATCTACATAATAGTAGTGCATCAAATCATTTTTATCAAAACTTCCGTTTTTATTAATGTCTTCGATGGTTCTGAAGTACAAGCGATTTTGAACTTCAATGGTGTTCCAATCAATAAGCTCTTCTAAATCTGCAGAAAGCTTGTTAAAATTATCTCCGTTTATCCCGCTTATATAAAGAGTTTTGATGTCATTAGAATCAATTTTTCCATCTTGGTTTGTGTCCTTATCAACTAAGGTATAAACTAAGATTCCTTTATTCAGTTTTTTCGAAATTTCATCCAAATAAGTGACAGTGTGAATCTCTATAGGTTTGTCCGTCAGTGTTTTGGTGCTGGTAGAATCAATATGCTGAAACTTTAGATTACTCAAATATCCAGTTAGTTCAAATCGGTTGTAGTTGGAGATAGAGTAACTTACGGAATTCGTTTGGGTTGAACCATATTTTGAAGAGCGATTATCATACAAACGAACATCTCCGATGGCGTAAATAAGATATTTAGTTCCTTCCATCAGTACGGGCAAATCAGATACTTTAATTTGAGTAGTATCGATTTTTACTTCAGGTTTTGCTGAGGTAGGTTCTTTATAGGTAACTTTCGGAGGTTCGGGTTTTTCCGTACAACCTATAATCATTAACAAACCAAATAAAAGTAAACAGCCTGACTTTTTCATCATTTGTGAAATTTATATAAATCAAAAGTACAAATTTTATTTTTAAGTGGGCCGTATCTTTTAAAGATGTACGTTAAAATATGTACTTTTGCAGTCATTAAAATAAAAATAGTTTTGAACGTTTTCCGAGATATCTCATCTTATAACCCACAAAAACCGACAGTTCTTACTATCGGGACGTTTGATGGAGTACATATTGGACATAAAAAAATAATCGAAAAGCTAACCATAAGCGGAAGAAAAGAAGATTTAGAATCTGTTATTCTCACTTTTTTTCCTCATCCGAGAATGGTTTTGCAAAAAGATACGGATATTAAGCTTCTCAATACTATTGATGAGAAAATACAACTTTTAGAACAATCGGGCCTAGATACGCTTATTATTCATCCTTTTGACAAAACTTTTTCGGAGCTTTCAGCCGAAGAGTTTGTAAAACAAATACTGATTGATAAACTGAATCTAAAAAAAATAGTAATTGGTTATGACCATCGTTTCGGAAAAAACCGAACAGCTGGAATAGAAGAACTTATTGTTTTTGGCAAAAAATATGGGTTTGAGGTAGAGCAGATTTCAGCTCAAGAAATAGATGAAGTTTCGATTAGCTCGACCAAAATTCGAAAAGCACTTGACAACGGTGAAATTGTTTTAGCAAACGCATATCTAGGATATTCTTATTTTTTTAACGCAACAGTAATTAAGGGTAAGCAATTGGGGAGAACAATTGGCTTTCCTACAGCTAATTTAAAAGTGTCACACACTTACAAACTAATTCCGAAAACAGGTGTTTATATAGTTGAGGTTTTGCTTGATGCCACAAGTTTTAAAGGGATGATGAACATTGGTTTTAACCCGACTGTAAGTGGAGCACATCAAACGGTGGAAGTAAATATTTTGGATTTTAATCAAGATATTTACGAAAAAAATGTTCAGATTTCTTTGCTCGAAAAAATCCGTGAGGAACAAAAATTCGATTCGCTAGAATCCTTAAAAAATCAATTAGAACAAGACAAGCAAACCACGGAAAATTATTTTCAGAATCTCAAAAGATAATTTTATCTTTATCAGAAAATAAGCCTGAATGCAAATTAATCCTTACAAACAAATAGACAATTCGCCCTTGATTGTTTTCAGAATCTTCTTTGGATTTCTGATTGCTGCTGAATCATTTGGTTCAATTCTGACGGGTTGGGTAAAGGATGTTTTTGTAGATCCACAGCTTAATTTTCAACACATTGGATTTCAGTGGCTCGTTCCGCTTGATGGAAATGGGATGTATTTTTACTATGCCATCATGGGGATTTTTGGACTGGCAGTAATGTTAGGCTATAAATACCGTTGGAGTATGATTGGCTTTACTCTAATGTGGACAGGAGTATATTTGATGCAAAAATCAGCTTATAACAACCATTATTACATGCTGATTTTAGTTTGCCTAATAATGGTTTTTTTGCCTGCCAACCGCTATGCTTCGCTTGACGCTAAACAAAATCCAGAAATAAAATCACATTCAATGCCTGTTTGGATGAGTTGGATGATGATTCTGCAAGTAGCTGTTGTGTATTTTTATGCAACACTTCATAAATTTTATCCGGATTGGTTAAATGGGACTTTTACCAGACTGCTGTTTGAGGATAAATCTCATTATCCAATTATTGGAAGTCTTTTCTCTAAAAAATGGTTTTATTTGTTTATCGCTTATATGGGAATTGCCTTTGACGGATTAGTGATTCCACTATTTTTATGCAAACGAACCCGAAAATTAGCTTTATTGGCTTCATTGATTTTTCATTTATTTAATTCGATTGTTCTTCAAATCGGGATTTTTCCCTATTTTGCGTTAAGCTTTGCGGTTTTCTTTTATGCTCCCGAGACTATTCGACGCATTTTTTTAAAGAAGAAACCTCAATTTACAGAAATCGGGAATTCATACGAAAGCAAAAAAGTCTTGCTTTATTTTATGATTCCTTTTTTTGTGATTCAGGCAATTTTACCATTAAGACATCATTTTATCAAAGGAGATGTACTTTGGACAGACGAAGGACATCGGTTGAGTTGGCGAATGATGTTGCGTTCCAAAACGGGTTACGTAAATTTCACGGTTAAGGATAAAGTAACCGGAGAATCGACAAAATATAAACTTCATGATAAAGTAAAAGCCAAACAACTGCGATTGGTTTCTTCGCAATCGGACGGAATTTGGCAAATGGCTCAACACATCAAAAAAGAATATGCCGAACAAGGCAAAGATGTAGCTGTATATGCAAAAGCAATGGTTTCGGTTAACGGACATCCTTATAAGCAATATACGGATGACACAGTTGATTTAGCTTCCGTAAAATGGAATTATTTTGGTCATTCGGATTGGGTTTTACTCTATGACCAAGACGGAAATGTATTGGATTGACATTAGTTATTCGTAAGTAATTCTAAAATCGAAATATAATCTTGTTGATTCTCGACAAAATCTTTGTCGGAAACATCAATTACAAGTACATTCAAATCTTTCTGTTGCTTGATGAATTCCAGATAACCTTGATTGATTTTGTCTAAATATTCTGACGGAATTTCCTGTTCGTAATCTCTTCCTCTTTTCTTGATATTTGCCAAGAGTTGTTCGGTGTTTTGATACAGATAAACGTACAAATCTGGTTTGGGAATCTCTTTGTACATGATGTCGAAAATCTTGTGATACAAGCGATATTCATCTTCACCCAAGGTAACTCGAGCAAAAATCAACGATTTAAAAATAAAGTAGTCCGCAACAGTGAATTTTTTGAACAAATCCAATTGGGTCAAATCATCCGAAAGTTGTTGGTATCGGTCGGCTAAAAAAGACATTTCGAGTGGAAAAGCATATCGATTTTGATCTTCGTAGAATTTAGGCAAAAACGGATTATCCGCAAAGCCCTCCAGGACTAATTTTGCATTAAAATCTTCTGCAATTTTGGTTGCCAAAGTCGTTTTTCCTGCTCCGATATTTCCTTCGATTACAATTCGATTAAATCGTTCGAGATTATATTCATTTAGCGGAGCATCAAGACTATGAACTATTTTAAACTCATTGGTGTCTGGACAATCTTTAAGAAGTTCCGTAATACTTTTCTTTAGAATCGGATGTACGAAACCGGTTTGCAGTTCTTCGATAGGTTTTAGTACAAAAAGCCTGTCCTGCATTCTTGGATGTGGAACTTCTAGGTTGTCAGTGTTGATGACTTTTTCGTCCACAGCAATAATATCAATATCTATTTCTCGAGCTTGATACTCGCTAGTTTCTTTTCTGATTCTCCCCAGTTCTTTTTCTACCAGCAGAATTTCTTCAAGAATTTTATCTGCAGATTTTGGAGTATGAATAAGTAGAGCAACATTATAAAAAGCATCACTGTCAAATCCCCAACTTGGAGTTTCATATACTTTTGAAAGGCTAATTACAAGGGCTACTTTATTGTGAATAAGATCGATGCACTTCTGGATGTTTTCGAGCTTATTCCCTTTATTGCTTCCTATCGAAAGGATTATTTTGGATTGATTCATACAAGGGCAAAGTAACTAAAAGATTTGAAAATTTTGAAATGATAACCGGGTTATATTTAAAAAATGAGAATAAATTTTACCTTTGTAGAAAGGCTATCCCATGAACGCTTCGGATTTTAATACATTCCTCTCTAACAGAAATCTGACTGTTGCAACAGCCGAAAGCATTACAGCAGGTTTGTTATCATCAAGTATTGCTTCGATTGGCGGAGCTTCGTCTGTTCTGAAAGGAGGAATTGTAACCTATCAGGAGGAATTAAAAACAAAGCTCTTATCCGTAAATCCAGAAACCCTTCAAAACTATTCAGCGGAGTCTATCGAAACTACTATCGAAATGGTCAACGGGCTAGCTAATCTTGGTTTGAACTCTGATATTTATGTAGCCGTGACAGGAGTAGCATCGGCCTCGGTTACTGCCTATAAAGTAACTAAACCCATCGGCCAAATTTATGTTGCTGTTCTGTTTGAAAATCAATTAAGTACTTTTGAAGCCCTCCTAAAACCTGATTCTCAAGAAGATTCACGAAACGAGATTAGAGAAAAAACGGTGGAATTTATTTTTGATAAGGTGGTTGAAGTAATTCTAAAAAGATAATTTTATTTATCGCTTGTTTCTAAAAGAGGTAATTCCTCCAAAAAAATATACTTCTGGTTTTCAAAATCCATTTTACAAAAATAATGATTGATTCCATTGGTAACCATAAGGTGTTCTGCTTTTAAAACTAAATTATAACGGGCAATCTGATTAAAAGTTTCTTGAGTTATTTTTATGTTTGGTGCTTTGCATTCGACAAGTAGAAAAATACTTCCATCCGAATTATAAACCACCACATCATATCGTTTGGTTAAATCATTTACTTTGATAACTTTTTCGACGTTCGTAAGAGCTTTCGGATATTTTTTTTCGTTCAATAGGTATTTTACTACATTTTGTCTAACCCATTCTTCGGGAGTAAGAAGGATAAATTTTTTCCTGATTTCATCAAAAACGGCTAATTTATTTTCACTACTTTTGAATCGGAAAGGATATTTCGGAAAATTCAATTCTTGCATAAAGCAAATGTAGTTTAAAATTCAGAATGAACGAAGCAGAAAAAATCATTAACGATATAAAAAACAGGAATTTTAGACCCATTTATTTTTTGATGGGAGACGAACCTTATTATATAGATAAAATTTCTGATTATATCGAAAAGAACGTTCTTTCGGAAGAAGAAAAAGGCTTTAATCAGATGATTTTGTATGGTAGAGATACCTCGGTTGATGAAGTTGTTTCGAGCGCAAAGCGATATCCAATGATGGCGGATTATCAGCTTATTGTTGTTAAAGAAGCGCAAGAACTTTCTAGAAATATTGAAAAGTTAGAAGCGTACGCAGAAAACCCTCAAATCACAACCATTTTAGTTTTTTGTTATAAGTACAAAACGCTTGATAAACGTAAAAAAGTAACCAAAATCTTAGAAAAAAACGGAGTAGTTTTTGAAAGTAAAAAGCTCTACGAAAATCAAGTTGGAGCTTGGATAAATCAAATTCTTACGAACTCGGGATATAAGATTGAGCCTAAAGCTAATGCCATGTTGGTTGAGTTCTTGGGGACCGACCTAAAAAAAGTAAACAACGAAATTGAAAAACTGAAAATCCTTCTTTCTGAAGGAACAATAATCAATGCAGAACACATCGAAAAAAATATTGGAATCAGTAAAGATTATAATGTTTTTGAATTTCGAAATGCCTTAGGAGAAAAGAATGTTTTGAAGGCGAATCGAATTACTCAATATTTTGCTCAAAACCCTAAAGACAACCCTATAACACTTATTACAAGTCAGGTGTTTTCGTTCTATGTTCAGCTTTTGCAATACCATGGATTATCAGACAAAAATCCGAAAAATGTAGCTGCAACACTGAAAATAAACCCCTATTTTGTAAAGGATTACGAAATAGCAGCCCGAAACTATCCCATGCGAAAAGTCAGCTCCATTATAGGTTCATTGCGTGAAATTGATTTAAAAAGTAAAGGGGTGGGGTCGAATGCTCTTGCTGCAGACCAGCTTTTGAAAGAGATGTTGATTGCTGTTTTTTAAAAGATCTTTGTGATAAGCAACGATTAAACCAAGAATAAGATTTTGCAAATAAAATGGAAATAGTAGGTTATATAGCAATAATTTTAGCAGGAGTTTGTCTTGGGCTAATTGGAGCAGGAGGAGGAATTCTTACTGTTCCTATCTTAGTTTATCTCTTCGGGATCAATCCTGTTTTAGCCACTGCTTATTCTCTTTTTGTTGTAGGAACCACGAGTTTAATAGGGGTTATTCCGAAATATTTGGAACACAATATATCATTGCGAACAGCTGTAGTTTTTGGAATCCCTTCTATGATTTCGGTCTTCTTAACCCGAAAATTTATTTTACCAGTACTTCCTGATGTAATCTTTTATACAGAAAATTTTGAAGTGCCAAAATCACTTTTTTTAATGGGGCTGTTTGCTGTTTTAATGATTTTCGCAGCTCGCACTATGCTGAAAAAAAGAAGGCATAATTTAGATTCACAAAATTCTAACATAGTTCTAAATCCTGTTTTTGTATCTTTACTAGGTCTTTGCGAAGGCGTCCTAACAGGGTTAGTTGGAGCGGGAGGAGGATTTATAATTATCCCTATTCTAACTTTGTTTACAGGGTTAGAAATCAAAAAAGCCATAGGAACTTCTCTTTTGATAGTAGCCGTTAAATCGCTTATTGGGTCTGTCGGAGATATAACAGCGGGACATTTAGATTTAGAATGGAGTTTTTTAATTTTAATTTCGTCTCTTTCAATTTTCGGAATGTTTCTCGGAAGTGCTTTATCTAAAAAAATAGACGGAAGCCGACTTAAAGCAGGTTTCGGTTGGTTTGTGCTTGTAATGGGAGTTTATATTTTAATAAAAGAAGTATCAAGGTTGTAGTTAATAGAGTGGATGGAATATACAAAACAACTCAACATCTTGACTAATTACAGAATTGATGCTTGCCAAAAAATAAATTATATAAATAGTAAATCATAAAATCTATACAAAGAGTTTATATTAAAATATTAATACTATAACAATTATGATAGTAGAACAAATTTATACAGGATGTTTGGCTCAAGGAGCTTATTATATAGAAAGTAAAGGGGAAGCGGTAGTTATTGATCCACTTCGTGAAGTACAACCTTATTTGGACCGAGCGACCAAAAGTGGAGCTAAAATTAAATATATTTTAGAAACCCATTTTCATGCTGATTTTGTGTCTGGTCATTTGGATTTGGCTAAAAAGACAGGAGGTACTATTGTTTATGGACCTACAGCAAAACCAAATTTTGAAGCTCATATTGCTCAAGATAATGAAGTACTTCAAGTGGGCAATATAACACTTAGAGTAATTCATACTCCAGGTCATACTATGGAAAGTACGTGTTATTTGCTAAAAGACGAAAATGATAAAAATAAAGCTATTTTTACAGGAGATACACTTTTTATTGGCGATGTTGGAAGACCTGATTTGGCACAAAAAGTTTCATCGGATCTTACACAAGATAAGTTAGCAGGTTATTTGTATACTTCTCTTCGTGAAAAAATAATGCCTTTAGAAGACGATATCATTGTATATCCAGCCCACGGAGCGGGTTCAGCTTGTGGGAAAAACATGAGTAAAGAAACTTTTGATACACTCGGAAATCAGAAGAAGATGAACTATGCGCTTCAACAGATGACCCAAGAGCAATTTATAAAGGAAGTGACGGATGGATTATTACCCCCTCCAGCCTATTTTCCAGAAAATGTAATGCTTAACATCAAAGGATACGAAAGCTTGGATATAGTGATGGATAGAGGGATGAGAGCTCTTTCTCCTCAAGAGTTTGAAGATGTGGCTAATCAAAACGACGCTTTAATTCTCGATACTCGAAACGCACAAAACTTTTGTGAAGGATTTATACCAAACTCAATAAATATTGGAGTTGACGGAGGTTTTGCTCCTTGGGTAGGAACACTTATTCTCGATATTAAACAACCTATTTTATTAGTTACAGATTTAGGAAGGGAACAAGAGGTGATTACTCGACTTTCTAGAGTAGGTTATGATAATATTTTGGGTTATCTAGAAGGAAGTTTTGACTCATGGAAGAATGAAGGCAAAGAAATAGATACAATAAGACGTATTTCGGCCGAAGAATTCGAAGTAGAATTTAACAAGAACCAAAACAAAGTTGTGGATGTTCGCAAGGAAGGAGAATTCGAAGCGGAACATCTTGAGGTAGCAGAAAGTCTTCCACTTGCTTATATTAACGATTGGATTAAAGAAATTGATACTTCAGAACACTTTTATATTCATTGTGCAGGAGGTTATCGAAGCATGATAGCAGGAAGTATTTTGAATTCCAGAGGAATCAGAAACTTTACAGAAATATCCGGAGGTTATGGAGCTATCAAAAACACCTCGTTAACTAAAACAAATTTTGTTTGTCCTAGTACACTAAAGTAAGAATAATATGATCTAGAACCTGATAAACGTTGGGTTTTATCAGGTTTTTTGTTTTAATCAACACTCAGTTGTTTTCAGAATAGCTAAAACTCTCTTAAACTCCTCAGAAAGAGTAGCTTTTATTAAAATTTGTTGGTTTGAATAAGGGTGTTTGAAAGAAAGTTCATACGCGTGGAGCAACATGGTATTCATTTGGAAATTTTCTAACCAAAATTTATTTTGTTTGTTACAACCGTGAGGTCTATCTCCTATTATAGGGTGAAAAATATGTGCAAAATGTTTTCTTAATTGATGCATTCTTCCCGTTTCGGGAGTGGCTTCCACTAATGAATATCTGGAGGTTGTATGTTTTCCGAAAGGTATCTTCAATTCGAAATATTCTAGGGATTTGAAATGTGTAACAGCATCTTGTAAAGTTTCGTCTTCTCTTTTCAATGCATAATCAATGGTCATTTCTGAAGGGGCAAAACCACGAACAAGGGCCCAATATTTTTTTTCGACTTCTCTGTTTTGGAATTTTTGCTGCATGATTTTGTCAGTAGGTTTGTCTAATGCAAACACTAAAATTCCTGAAGTTTTTCGGTCTAACCTATGTGAGGGATAAACAGTTTTATTAATTTGATTGCGGAGGATCTGCAGAGCAAATTCTTCGGCATCTCTTGCAATAGGAGACTGATGCACCAAAAGACCGTGAGGTTTGTTAACAGCAATTATATAATCATCCTGATATAGAATTTCTAACATTTCAGTATTTATTTACAGATTCTCATAGATTTGCAGTCAGATTAAACCCAAAAATAAGCAAAAACAAGTTGAGGGAGAACTCCTATAAGCGAACCCAGGAGGAGCTCTTTCGGAATATGTGCTTTCATTACAAGTCTTGATGAAGCAATGGCTCCACAAGCAAAAACTAGAAGAGCAATAAAAACAATAAAATTGCTTTTAGTATGAATGCTCAAAGCAATGACAAAGACCAAAAAACTAGTAATCCCTAACATATGCAGACTTGCTTTCTGCTTTAAAAAGAGTAGCATAAATGCCAATAAAGTACTAATAATACTTGCCAAAAAACAAAAATATAGCTCATAGAAGTATTCTACTCGGATGACTTTTGTAATTAGGTAAAAAAGCACGAAAAGCTGCATAATCAAAGGGGTTTTTCTCTGATTAATATCTGGAATCATTATGGAATCAGCCTTTTTTAGTACATAAAGTAGCCACATAAATAAAACAGGAATAATCACTGTTATAATGGCTGTTTGGATAATTACAATATATATTTCACGAAACAAAAAATAATTAGTTCCGAAATAGAAATAAAACAAGGTTGTCATTGCCGGAATAAACAACGGATGGAAAACGTATGAAAATATGGATAGAAAATTTTTCAAAAGTTCTTTTTAAGTACTTGCCTAAATTTTCTTTCTCATTCTCGCTACTGGAATATCGAGTTGTTCTCGATATTTTGCAATTGTTCTCCTAGCAATAGGATAGCCTTTTTCTTTTAGAATTTCGGCTAATTTATCATCGGGATAAGGTTTCTGCTTGTCTTCGTCTTCAATTATGTTTTGTAGAATTTTCTTTATTTCGATAGTCGAAACATCTTCTCCCTGATCGTTTTTCATGGATTCAGAAAAGAAATCTTTGAGTAGTTTTGTTCCGTATGGAGTTTCCACATATTTGCTATTTGCTACTCTGGAGATGGTAGAAATATCCAAACCAATCATGTCTGCAATATCTTTCAGAATCATCGGTTTGAGTTTTGTTTCTTCTCCGTCCAAGAAATATTCTTGTTGGTAGTGCATAATAGCATTCATGGTCACAAAAAGCGTCTCTTGACGTTGTTTTATAGCGTCAATAAACCATTTGGCAGAATCTAACTTTTGTTTAATAAACTGAACGGCATCTTTTTGGGCAGTTGATTTTTCTCTCGAATCTTTATAGGTTTTTAACATTTCCTGATAATCTTTAGAAATATGTAAAGAAGGAGCGTTTCTTCCGTTAAGAGAAAGCTCTAATTCTCCGTCTACAATTCTAATAGTAAAATCAGGTACAATGTGCTCGGCCATTTTATTGCCTCCTGCAAAAGACCCTCCTGGTTTAGGATTGAGTCGTTCTATTTCATCAATGGCTTTACGGAGATATTCTTGCGAAATCCCGTATTTTTGTAAAAGTTTATCGTAATGTTTTTTAGTAAAGGCATCAAATTGATTTTCAATAATATCAATAGCCATTTCGATAGAGTCTGTAGGGGTTTTTCGTTTTAGCTGAAGCAATAAACATTCTTGAAGATCTCTTCCTCCTACTCCTGCAGGTTCTAATTCTTGAACTATTTGCAAAATTCTTTCAACCGTTTTCTCGTCTGTATAAATGCCTTGTGTGAAGGCCATATCGTCAACTAAATCCTGAATAGAGCGACGAATATATCCCATATCGTCGATACTTCCGACCAAAAATTCAGCTATTTCACGTTCTGTATCTGATAGAATAAAAGTGTTTAACTGATTGAGTAAATCCTGATGAAAGCTCATTTGAGCTACAATAGGAATTTCTTTTTCTTCATCATCACTGCTGTAGTTGTTGCTGTGAAGTTTGTAATCAGGAGTTTCATCATCGCTTAAATACTCATCAATATTGATGTCTTCTGTCTCAATTCTCTCATTGTCATAATCATAGTCGTCTCCATCAGTATCATAATCTGTGGATTCGAACTCTTCTTCTTGCCCTGTTTCTAAAGCGGGGTTTTCTATCATTTCCTCTTTCAGCCGTTGCTCAAATGCTTGGGTAGGCAGTTGAATTAGCTTCATCAACTGAATCTGTTGAGGAGATAGTTTCTGAGATAATTTAAGTTGTAAATGTTGTTTAAGCATTCTTAATTCTTGATTTTCTACAAAAATACATAAATTTAAGTATCCAAAAAGGGTTGTTAAACTTGAATTTTTTTCGTATATTATGAGAATTCTAATATTTGATTAGAAGAGATAAGTTAAATGCTATTCTTTTGGTTTGTTTAGTAAGGGTAAAAGAAAAAGTGAAATTAGCCCTAAAACAAGAGTAAAAATGGTTTGAGCTGTCCAAACTACCCAGCCAAAAGCTGTTCCAATAGTTGCAGAAATCCCATAAAAAAGCAGAATTTCTGAAACTAAAAAAGGATAAGAGCCTAAGCCATTATTAGTGAAGGCTATCGCAATACTACCCACTACAAAAGTAGTTAAAACTGCAGTAAACGATAGATTTGATGTTTCAGGGAATGCAAAAATTGAAACCCAAAACATCAGTATATACGATATCCAAATCAGAAGAGTATAAAACAAAAATGGCCATTTGGTCTTCATGTGGATTATACTAAACATTCCGTCTTTAACTCCAGTAAGCTTTTCTTTTAAAGAAAGTATTATCCTGAGTTTTGAGTAGCGATAAATTGTGAACGAAATAACAAGTATAAAGAGGGTAATTGTACTGAATAAAATTATTTTCTCTTGTGGGATATAGTCTAATACAAAAGTTTTTAAGATGTCAAATTGTAAAAAGAAAATTAAAAAGACCATACCAACAAGTACAACTAAATCTACTACTCTTTCTGCTATGATAGTTCCGAATCCTTTGTCAAACGGTAGGTTATTGTAGTTTTTGAGCACTAGCGCACGCGATATTTCTCCAGAGCGAGGGATGAACATATTCATCAAATAACTTATGTTTACTGCCAAAAATTGATTTTTGAATGGGACATTATAGCCAAGGTGTTCTAGGGCATATCTCCATCTATACGAACGAGCAAGCGAGGCTATAAATCCGAAAACTATCGAAAGGAAAATATAGAAGTAGTTGGCGTTTTTAAAGTTAAATTGGATTTGTTTTATTTCTTCTGCAGAAAACTGGTTATAAGCATATACAATAAAAAAAATTCCCAATAATAAGGGAATTAATATTGATAGCCATTTCTTAACTGGTTTTGTCAAAATTTATTTTAAAAGGTTCGTTGTTTCGTCTGGAAAAATAATCCATGGGCGAAATGTTTTTGCGAGTTCAAAATCCATTAAAGCATACGAAATTACGATAATAATGTCACCTTTGTGGACTTTTCTAGCAGCTGGTCCATTGAGTGTTATTTCTCCACTTTTTCGGTTCCCTTTTATTACGTAAGTTTCGAAGCGCTCTCCATTGTTGATGTTGACAATCGAAACTTTTTCGCCTTCAATAAGATTTGAAGCATCCATAAGATCTTCGTCAATGGTGATACTTCCTATATAATTTAAATCGGCTCCTGTTACAGAAACACGATGTATTTTTGATTTTAAAACTTCAATTTTCATTCTGCAAAAATAATCAATTTAGTGAAATAGTGTCAATAAGACGAACTTTTCCCACATTGACAGCAATAAAAGCGCGGTATTTTTTGGTTTTATATTTTTTTGTGACTTCCATAAGCGTTTTACTATCTGCAATGGTAAAATATTCCAAATCTAAAAGTTTTTGTGATTGGAAAGCTTTTGTGACAAAATTATAAACCTCTTGAAAGCTCTCTGTTTGGAATAATTCTTTGGCTTTTAGTAGAGTAGCGTATATAAAACTTGCTTTTTCGCGTTCTTCTGAGGTTAGTCGTTCATTTCTGGAACTCATTGCTAGGCCGTTTTTTTCTCTTAAGATAGGACACATCACAATTTTTACTGGTAATTGATGCTTTTTGACCATTTTGTTGATGATGAGAACCTGCTGATAATCTTTTTCTCCAAAATAAGCCCTAGTTGGGTTTACGATTGTGAAGAGTGTTTTTACAATAGTCCCAACACCATCAAAATGACCAGGGCGTTGCTTGCCCTCCATTTTATTTTCTAGCCCATCATAGTCAAAACGTTCAGAAACTACATTTTTGCCGTAAATATCCTCGATGGTTGGAGCATACACAATAATATCTAAATTAAGCGATTTAATTTTTTTAATATCTTCTTCAAATGTTCTGGGATATTTATCCAAATCTTCTTTGTTATTAAATTGAGTTGGATTCACAAAAATGCTTACTACGGTCACATCATTTTGTTGAAAGGATTTCTTGAATAATGAAAGGTGTCCGTTGTGTAAAGCCCCCATTGTCGGGATAAAACCTATGGTTTTGTTGTTCTTTAAAAGAAGTTTTAAATGAGCTTTTAGTTCTTTTTGATTGTTAAAAACAGTCATTTAGTATGTGTTAGAAAGTGCAAACTTACTGATTTGATTTATAATTGCATAAATTTTTGTAACTTTGCACGTTGTTTTGCGTTAAAAGATTTAGAGTTAATAAGAGTTATGGAAGAGAAAAAAATATTGTATGTATCGAGTGAAGTAGTCCCTTATCTTGCTGAAAATGAGGTATCTTTAGCATCATACGATATACCAAAAATGATAAACGACATAGGGGGGCAAATACGAATTTTTATGCCTCGTTACGGGAATATCAATGAGAGAAGACATCAACTGCACGAGGTGATTCGTTTGTCAGGGATGAATTTAGTTATTAATGATGTAGATATGCCTTTGGTTATTAAAGTAGCATCTATCCCTAAAGAGAGGATTCAAGTTTATTTTATAGACAACGATGAATACTTTAAAAGAAAGGCCACTTATGAGGACGAAGCTGGAAATCTTTTTGAAGATAATGACGAAAGAGCTATTTTCTTTGCAAAAGGCGTAGTTGAGACCATTAAAAAACTAAATTGGATACCTGATATTATTCACGTACATGGTTGGATTTCAAGCTTATTGCCTTTGTATATGAAACATTATTATGCAAATGAGAAATTGTTTGAAGAAACTAAAATAGTGACTTCTATCTACAAGCAAACCTTTGAGGGGACTTTGTCAAAAGACTTAAAAGATAAATTGCTTTTTGATAAAATACCAGCAGACATTGTAGCTTGTTTAGATAATCCTAATTGTGATAATGTTCTCAAGATTGCGATAGAAAACTCTGATGCTGTGATTGTAGCATCAGAAGAGATTTCTCCAACTTTAACAGAATTTATACAATCTTCAGGCAAACCTTTTTTACCTTTCGTGCCTAAAGATTCGTTTGCACAAGCTTATACGGATTTTTATAAAAATCACGTTTTATAAACATAATTAGTATGAGAATAGCCTCTTTTATAAAAAAGGTTTTACCAGTTTTTTTAGCGGGTATTTTGTGGTCGTGCGATGAGGATTTTAATTCTATTGGATCGGACATTGTTGCAGACGATACAACAATAAACTCCATGTATTTTGAAAGCGCTATTGCTTATAATAGAGCAACAGGAGTTGTTCAGACAAGCAATTTGCCTTTAAATAGTTTAGGGGTAATTAATAATCCTGTTTTCGGAAAAACCGTTGTTAGTTATGTAACACAAGTACAGTTTGCTGGAGGAATAAATCCACTTAATGGGATTGAAAATGCTATTATAAACCGAGTTGAACTTAGAATTCCTTATTTCAGTAAACTAAAGGAAACTGATATTGACGGAAACCGAACCTTTGAGCTGGATTCTCTTTTTGGAAATACAGGTAAGTTTAGGCTTAATATTTATGAATCGGGGTATTATTTGAGAGATTACGACCCTTCCACAAATTTTGAGGAATATCAAAAATATTACTCGGATATGTATGATGAAATAAATAACGCCAAAATAGGGGATAGACTTAATAACTCATCTAATCCAGAAGATAATGACATGTTTTATTTCAGTAGTGCAGAACATGTGATTTATGACGGAGATGATCTAACGTCGGTTAAAGAACGAATAGCACCACAAATGAGGATGGAGTTAGATAAAGATTTTTTTCAACAAAAAATATTTAATGCTCCTGCGGGTCAATTGGATAATAATAATACGCTTGCAAATTATTTTAAAGGGTTATTTTTTCAGGTTGAAGATTTAGGATTAGAAAGTCACTTGATGCAATTGGATTTTTCAAAAGGAGAAATTGCTATTTATTATACTATTCCAGACAATGAAGCGGAGAGACTCCTTTCTATAAAATTAGCTGGTCAAAACGTAAGCCTTGTTCAAAATCAGTTTTCTTCAACCTATACGAATGCGTTATCGTCTGCAGACCCAATCTTGGGAGATGAGAAAATTTACATAAAAGGTTCAGAAGGCTCAGTAGGGTATATAGATTTATTTGGAGGAGAAGCTTCTGGTGAATTAGAAGAATTACGAGAGTTAGTCAACAATGAAAAATGGCTTATCAACGAGGCAAACCTTATTTTTTATATAGACAAATCTCAAATGGACACCAATCCGTTTGTTCCCTATAGGCTGTATTTGTATAATGCAAATCAAAATATTCCTTTGATTGACTATACGGCAGACTCATCCAATAAATTCATATTTGGAGGAGGATTAGTCAAGGAAGACGATAAAGGACTTTATTATAAAATAAGAATAACTTCTCATATAAAAAATCTCCTTAAAAATGAGGAGTCCAAAAATGTTACATTGGGACTTGCTGTGACCGAAAACATTAATTTAACAGCAATGGCAACACTTAAAGATGGGATTGGACTTCCTTCGACAAGCCCGTACCGTTATGTGCCTTTTTCTTCGGTTATGAATCCTTTGGGGACAGTTCTATATGGGAATAACACTTCAGATGCTAAAAAATTAAAATTAGAAATACGTTACACCAAACCATAATATTATGTGTGGAATAGTAGGATACATAGGGAGTCGTGAAGCATATCCAATAGTTATTAAAGGGTTGCAAAGACTTGAATATAGAGGATATGACAGCGCTGGAGTTGTTTTGTATGACGGAGAAAAAATGAATCTTTCTAAAACCAAAGGGAAGGTTTCTGATTTGGAAGAAAAAGCCAAATCCGAGATTTCTCTTAAAGGAAATATAGGGATAGGGCACACTCGCTGGGCTACTCATGGAGTTCCGAACGACGTAAACTCTCACCCTCATTTTTCTAATTCTGGAAATTTGGTAATTGTTCATAATGGAATTATCGAAAATTATGAACCACTGAAAAAAGAATTAATAAAAAGAGGATATACTTTTAAATCAGATACGGATACAGAGGTTTTAATAAACCTTATTGAGGATATTCAAAAACAAAATGATATTCGTTTAGGGAAAGCAGTTCAAATAGCTCTAAATCAAGTGGTAGGAGCCTATGCTATTGTAGTATTTGATATCAATAAGCCAAATGAATTAATCGCTGCTCGTTTAGGAAGCCCACTTGCCATTGGAGTGTCTGAGGGTGAATATTTTGTAGCCTCTGATGCTTCTCCTTTTATTGAATATACTTCAAATGCTATTTATTTAGAAGATGAAGAAATGGCAATTATCAGAAGGCACAAACCACTTAAAATACGTAAGATTAAAGATGATTCTTTAGTAGATCCTTATATTCAGGAGCTTCAGATGAATTTGGAGCAAATAGAAAAAGGGGGATATGACCATTTTATGCTTAAAGAAATTTATGAGCAACCGAGTGTAATTAAAGATACTTATAGAGGTCGTTTGTTAGCAGATAAAGGACTTGTAAGAATGGCAGGTGTTGAAGATAACCTAGAACGTTTTCTTAATGCAGAACGAATTATTATTATTGCTTGTGGAACTTCGTGGCATGCAGGATTAGTTGCTGAATATATAATTGAAGAGTTTGCTAGAATTCCTGTAGAGGTGGAATACGCATCAGAATTTCGTTATAGAAACCCTATAATTTCTAAAAATGACGTAATAATTGCCATTTCTCAATCTGGAGAAACAGCAGACACTCTAGCGGCTATCAAATTAGCCAAAAAAGAAGGCGCTTTTGTGTTTGGAGTATGTAATGTTGTAGGTTCTTCTATTTCTAGAGAAACACATGCAGGGGCTTATACTCATGCAGGGCCTGAAATTGGAGTAGCATCTACAAAAGCATTTACCACTCAGATTACAGTGCTTACACTGATTGCGTTGCGACTGGCTAAGGCTAAAGGAACCTTGTCAAATTCAGATTATCATAGATATTTACAAGAATTAGAACTTATTCCTGAAAAGGTTCAAGAAACACTTCAATCCGCAGAAACTGCTAAAACTATAGCAGAAATTTATAAAAATGCTTCTAATTGCTTGTATTTAGGCCGAGGGTATAACTTCCCGGTAGCGCTTGAAGGAGCTTTAAAATTGAAAGAGATATCCTATATCCATGCAGAAGGATATCCAGCAGCAGAAATGAAGCACGGGCCAATTGCTCTAATTGATGACCAAATGCCTGTTGTAATTATTGCTCCAAAGCAAGAACATTACGATAAAATAGTAAGTAATATTCAGGAAATTAAATCTAGAAGCGGTAAAATTATTGCCATAGTTACTAGAGGAGATGTTCAGGTAAAAGCATTGGCAGATCACGTTATTGAGATTCCACCATCTTCGGATGCGCTTTCTCCGATTATAGCAACAATTCCACTACAGTTGTTGTCTTATTATATTGCTGTTATGAGAGGAGCTAATGTTGATCAGCCTCGAAATCTGGCTAAATCGGTAACGGTAGAATAAATTTTGAGATTAGATACAAAAAAGAGGATAACTTTTTAAAGTTATCCTCTTTTTTTATGTGTTGATTTTATTTTTAGATAGAAGCAAAAAGCTGCTCCATTTTTTCTCTTTCTTCATCTGCCAAAAGGCTATCTACAAGGATTCTTCCACTGTGTTCATCCGTAAGAATTTTTTTGCGAGAAGCAATTTCCATTTGGGTTTGTGGAGGAATAGCAAAATAAGAACCTGCAGAAGCACCTCTTTCGATAGATACAACAGCTAATCCGTTTTTCACATTAGCACGAATTCTTTTGTAAGCAGCAAGTAGTCTTTCTTCAATTAAAGCTTCGTATTCTTTTGATTTTTTGATTAAGAAGTTCTCTTCTTTTTCAGTTTCTGACATAATAGCGTCAAGTTCTGATTTCTTGTGTGCTAAATGCTCTGATTTAATAGTCAGCTTTTCGGTTGTTTGAGAGATAACCTCTTTTTTGTGAGCAATACTTACCTGAAATTCTTTGATGTGTTTTTCGGCCAATTTGATTTCAAGCTCTTGAAATTCAACTTCTTTGGTAAGTGAATTGAATTCACGGTTATTGCGAACCTCTTTCTGTTGTTCAGAATATTTTTTAATTAGAGCTTTATGTTCTTCGATTGAATTTGTTTTTTCTTTTATTTGCTCTTCGATACTTGCTACTTCCTGTGCTAATTTTTCCAAACGAGTAGTAAGTCCTACAACTTCTGCATCTAAATCATCTACTTCCAAAGGAAGTTCTCCTCTTACGTTTCTAATCTCATCAATGCGAGAATCTATAAGCTGTAAATCATATAAAGCGCGTAGCTTTTCTTCAACAGTCATTTCTTTTGTAGTTGCCATAATTATAAGTACTTAACCGGGTTTGTGTTTTCATTTGATAAAACGACTGCAAAATTAGGTAATTTTTTCGTAAGATACTCAATAATATAATTTTTTGTAAACCTTTCACTTTCAAAGTGCCCAATATCGGCTAATAAAATTTTATTTTCAGCCGTAAAAAAGTCGTGATATTTAAGGTCTGACGTAATTAGTACATCAGCTCCTTTTGCTATAGCAGCGTTTATCGAAAAGGCCCCCGAGCCTCCAAGTACCGCTATTTTTTTAATTTTTCTGCCTAACAATTCAGAATGACGGATTACTCCTGCTTCCATTTTTTGTTTTACGAAGATAAGAAAATCTCTTTCATCCTGTTCATTTTTTAAATCTCCTATCATTCCTATCCCAATATTTTGATGTTTATTCTCGGTTTTATAGATTTGGTAGGCAACTTCTTCGTAGGGATGATTTTCAAAAAGAGCGTTGAGAATTTTTTTCTGCAAATGCTTTTCAAAAGTAACTTCTACTTTCTCTTCTTCAACATTCATTAGTTGATGTTTTTCGCCTATTACAGGATTGCTCTGATCATTTCCTTTATAGGTTCCTTTTCCTTGGGAGTTAAAGCTACAGTTGTCGTAATTTCCTATATTTCCTGCCCCTGCTTCAAATAGTGCGCTTCGAACTTGACTGGCATTTTCGGTAGGAGTATAGGTTACGAGCTTATATATGAAATTTTCCTTTTCGATTAACATTTTGGGGTTCTGAATGCCCAAAACATCACACATTATTTTATTTACGCCATTTTTGTGATTATCAAGAGCTGTATGTACCGAATAAATAGCAATATCGTTTTTGATGGCCTTAATAATTGCTCTTTCTACATAGGATTGCCCAGTAATTTTTTTTAATCCTGAAAATAAAATAGGATGAAAACAAACTACTAAATTACATTTTTTGTCAATGGCTTCCTCAATTACATTTTCAAGTGCATCATGACAGACTAAAATTCCATTGATGTCTTTGTTTGCATTCCCTACAAGCAGTCCTACATTGTCAAAATCTTCTGCATAAGCGGTGGGAGCCATTTGTTCGAGAATCGAAATAATTTGCTGTAGTTTCATATTTCAAAAATACATAATTTGTGCTAAAGTTTTAATCCTTCAACAATCAATCGCGCTGTTTTTTCACTTGCACCTGTTCCGCCTAATTTGTCTTCTAACAAATCATATTCAGCCAGAAGTTTTTCACGATAATGGGGCTCAAGAATTTTTTGAAGTTCTGCTTTTAGGTTGTTGCTATTCAGTTCGTTTTGAATAAGCTCTTTAACAACTTCTTTATCCATAATAAGGTTTACTAAAGAAATGTATTTTAAGGTGATAATGCGTTTAGCAATTTCATACGAAATACGACTTCCTTTGTAGCAAACTACTTCTGGGACTTTAAATAGGGCGGTTTCTAAAGTGGCTGTTCCACTTGTCACCAATGCTGCATGAGAATGGCTTAACAAATCATAAGTTTTGTTAGCTACAAAATGTACGTTTTTCTTTTTCAAGAAAGTCTGGTAAAATGAATATTCTTGACTGGGAGCACCAGCAATTATAAATTGATAGTCCGTAAAATCATCAGAAACCGAAAGCATTATCTCGAGCATCTTCGAAATTTCCTGCTTTCTACTTCCTGGTAAAAGCGCAATAATAGGCTTGTTTTCAAGGTTGTTTTCTTTGATAAAATCTTCTCTTGAAATGGTTGTTCGACTTTGAATAGCATCAATAAGTGGATGTCCGACAAATTCTACAGGGAAGTTGTGTTTTGTTTCGTAAAAATCTTTTTCAAACGGCAGAATTACATACATTTTGTCCACATCACGTTTGATGGCTTTGATGCGGTTTTCTTTCCAAGCCCAAATTTGAGGCGAAATATAATA